>CACWSO010000016.1 GCA_902763505.1 uncultured Eubacteriales bacterium
CAAGCTGATCACACCGATCGCGATCGAAGAAGGACTGAGATTCGCTATCAGAGAAGGCGGCAGAACAGTAGGATCCGGCGTTGTAACTGAAGTTATCGAGTAATCACGGACAAAATCCAAAATATTCCAAAGACGACCTTTATAGGTCGTCTTTTTTATGGTAAAATATCAATACCTATGGGGTAAAGGGAGCTGAGAAAGGTGAAGATAAATGAAAGATATTTTTGTAAGCAATCTTAAGACTGATGAAGAGATCACGACCTACTTGATGGTGAAGGCCATTGCACTGAAGGTGGGGTCAAACAGAAAGACCTATCTGGATCTGGTTCTGGGTGACAGCAGCGGAGAAATCAATGGGAAGAAATGGGACATCGCCGATGAAGAGATTCCTGGACTTGAGCGTATCAAGGAAGGGAACATCATTAAGGTACGCGCTCTGGTCACTGAGTGGAACGGCATGAAACAGCTGCGGATCTCCCGCATCAGACTGACAGGCGCTGAGGATGAGCTGGATATTTCAGATTTCGTCAAAGCAGCTCCGGAAAAGCCGGAAGATATGTATGAATACATCTATAGCATTGCTGAAAGTCTGACTGATCACCAGCTGTCTGATCTTTGCAAAAAAGTACTGACGGACCATAAAGAGAAACTGATGTACTACCCAGCCGCCTCGAAGAACCACCATGCTGAGATGGCGGGTCTTCTCTGGCATATTAAACGTATGCTTATGCTGGGTGACAAGGCGTGTCAGGTCTATACAAATCTCGACAGAGATCTTCTTCTGACAGGCGTGATTCTCCACGACACAGAGAAGATGACCGAGATACTATCGAATGAGTTGGGTATTTCCTCCGGGTATTCCTTTGAAGGCAAGATGCTGGGACATCTGGTGCTCGGCGTGCGGGAACTCGACCGCGTCTGCGAGGAGATGGGAATCGATACAGAGAAGAAAGTCATGCTGGAACACATGATTATTTCCCATCACTACGAGCCGGAGTTCGGAAGCCCGAAGAAACCGCTCTTCCCGGAAGCGGAGATGCTGCATTACCTTGATATGATCGACGCCAAGATGTTCGACATGGAGGAAGCGGTCAGCAAGACTGAGCCGGGCGAGTTCAGCGACAGAGTTTGGACCCTGGATAACAGAACAATTTATCGCAGGAAATGAGAACACTGCGGAAAGGATAATAGGTAGATGATCAAGCGACCAAAAGAGATAAACGAAATCGTCAAAAAGTTCGAGAAAGAAGGCAAGGACATTATCTGCGCCGGCCAATGCATGACCGGATCCATCATCGGAGAAGTACCTCTGGACTGGGATCTCTATACAGAAGTTTCGCAGGAGATAATCCGCGAGATGTTCCCGGAAGGAGAAGCCATCGGCAAGCGTACAACACGCCTGGACTACTCGTATTTTGTGGAATCACAGCATGTCAATGTTGCAGATAGATTCGACGGTGTTATCGCAGATATTATCACGCTGCAGGGACCGATCGAGGAACAGCTTGAAATTTACGATTTCACATGCGAAGCAATGGGCGAGCACGCAAACGGCTCCCTCATTGATCCGTTCGGCGGACGCAAAGACATCAAGCAGAAGCTGCTGAAACCGGTCGGCGATATCAGGGCTAAGATGAAGAAACGCCCGGAGACTGCGTGGAAGGTCCTGCGTTATGTCGGACTTTATGGATTCGACCTGAACAGGGATATCTACGAAGCGATTCAGTCCCACAGAGAACTGGTGACGATGGTGGATAAAGATATTATCCTGAGTGAGTTCACCACAGCAATCACAGGGGATTACGCGGGAAAGATGTTGAAGATGCTCAAGGGACTGGGACTCCTCGAGGCAGTCATAGGTCCGGAAGGCAAATCCTCCTTCCCGAGAGAAGCCAAAGACTACGATAAGCTTTGCGACAACATCGACAGGACGAAGAAGATTCCAATCAGAAGACTTGGACTCTTTTACCTTGTATTTGATAAGAACTATGCCAAGGCACTGCATTACTTGCCGCAGGAAGAGGACAGCCTGGACTTTCTGGAGGATGCGAAGAGGCTTTGCCCGAAACTGCATTTCTGCAGAAATGATGAAGCGCTCAAGGACTTCATCTGCCAGTTCGGATGGAAGAAGTACAATTTCTACGACAAGCTGCTCAAAGCGCAGAATATTGTCTTTGAACTGGATAACCAGCAGCAGGTCGCCCGTGATGCGATCATCAAACTGATTCTCGAACAGCACCAGCCGATCTTCAAGGAAGATATGGTCATCGATGCGGACGATATCATAGAAGCAGGCATTACAGACGATCCGGAAAGAGCGGATTATCTGCTGGATCTGTTGCTCACTCCAGTGCATAGGGATATGAGTAACAATGAAAGAGACAAACTTCTCAAGTTTGCGAGGGCGTTCAACAAGAGCCGCATCCGCAGAACGTTCAGAGATGTAACATGGCTGAGATAAAAGAGTACGAAGGCGCAATCGCCGAGATGATATTTCATAACAGTGAAAACGGCTACACAGTAGCCGTTTTTGAGATGGAGGAAGATTACTTCACGATCGTAGGCAATATGCCGGGTGCAGCTCCGGGCAAAAGCTACCGCGTGCAGGGAGAGTTCGTTGAAGATCCAAGGTACGGGGAACAGTTCCGTGTGAGCACCTTTGAGGAGATCATGCCGTCGACAAAAGAAGGCATCAAGGAGTTCCTCTCCTCAGGGACCATCAAGGGCGTCGGGAGGAAGACCGCATCTGCGATTGTAGCAAAATTTGGTGAAGATACTTTTGATATCATTGAAAACCATCCGGAGAGGCTCAAGGAAATATCAGGAATCGGCGATAAAGTTGCCCTCAGAATTTCTGAAGCCTTTGCGCTTCACAGAGAGTTCGCCAGAGTCAGCATGACGCTGCAGCAGTACGGAATCACCGCCGCGCAGACGTTGAAACTGTACGAGGCTTACGGTGCAGACACGGTGGAAACGGTACTGGAGAATCCGTACCGTCTGGCCGATGACATTTTCGGAATCGGATTCAAGAAGGCGGATGCCATCGCGTCCAAGATAGGAATCGCGCCGGATGATGCCTTCCGCATCAGAGGCGGCATTCAATTCACATTGAGCTGGTTTGCGGGAGAAGGAAACACCTATCTGCCAGAGGCAGAACTCTGCGAAAAAGCGGGAAGTCTCCTGGATCAGCCCCGTGACCTCATCGCCAGTCATCTGGAGCAGATGGCTTTTTTCGGGGATGTACATATTGATTTGATTGAGGGTCAGAGAGTCGTTTATCTGGCTGCTTACTACATGGCGGAACAGAATGTTGCCGGAAGGCTGCGGAGCCTTGTAAACGCAGATTTGAAGCCGATACAGGGCAGTCCTGAGGCGCTCATCGAGAGAACCGAGAAGGCGACGGGGATTATGCTCAGCGAGCAGCAGAAACGCGCTGTTATGAACTGCCTTGGAGAAGGCGTTTCCGTCATCACCGGCGGACCGGGCACAGGAAAAACGACCATTATCAACACCATCATCAACATCCTGGAGGACAGCGGTCTGAAGACAGCCATCGCTGCGCCGACAGGAAGAGCAGCAAAGCGCATTACAGAGACCAGTGGGCACGAAGCTTCGACCATACACAGACTTCTGGAGTATTCCTTCTATGAAGGTGAGAAGGGATCTTTCGGGAGAAACGCAGAGAATCCGCTGGAGTATGATGCAATCGTCATCGATGAGGCATCGATGATTGATCTGATGCTCATGAATGCACTCGTGAACGCTATCTTGCCGGGCAGCAGATTCATCATAGTAGGCGATGATGACCAGCTTCCTTCTGTAGGAGCGGGCAATGTTCTGCGGGATATCATCGCAAGTGAGTATGTGCACTGCACCAAGCTTAGCGAAATCTTCCGGCAGGCAGGGGAGAGTATGATCGTCGTCAACGCTCATAGGATCAATCACGGGGAATACCCTGATTGCAACAGCAAAGGCAAGGACTTCTTCCTCCTCCGCCGCAAAAGCGAGAAGGAGATGCTTGAAACGATTAAGGACCTGTGCCTCCGCAGATTGCCGGAGTACTACGGAGATCTTGTTCCCGGCGGGCTGAAACCGGTTCGGGACATCCAGGTGCTGACGCCGGTCAGAAAGGGAACCCTTGGCTGCATCAATCTGAACAAAGAACTGCAGCAGATATTGAATCCGCAGACATTCGACGACTTTGGCGATCCGGAGAAAGCCGAAAAGACTTACGGTGATAAACTCTTCCGTGAAGGTGACAAGGTCATGCAGATCAGAAATAACTACGAACTGGAGTGGAAAAATCGGGAAGACTTCACCGACGGAGAAGGTATCTTCAATGGTGATGTGGGCTTCGTACAGACTATCGACCCGGAGTTCAACGAGATGACAGTGGTGTTCGATGACATCCGTTTCGTGAAATACAACTTCAGCCAGCTGGATGAAATAGAACTCGCCTATGCAGTAACCGTGCACAAGAGTCAGGGAAGCGAATTCCCGATCGTCGTTATGCCGATGAGTTGGTTCCCGCCGGTCCTTGCGACTCGCAACCTCCTCTACACCGGAGTGACAAGAGGCAAGGAAGTCGTCGTACTCGTCGGCTCCGAGGACAAGATGAACGGCATGGTTGACAACAACCGCATCAGCCAGCGATATTCAGGACTGGCGTGGAGACTGAAGAAGTTTTTTGATATTTTTAAGGAATGAGGTAAGGAAATGGCAAATACGAAAAAACTGATTGCAGCAATACTGATTCCTGTTATGGCGTTGGCCATGACGCAGATGACTGCTTTTGCAGGAGAGAACACAGCGGAAGAACCGACCTACCCTGCGGGATCCTACAAGGCAATGGATACAAATGGCCCGGAGGATCCGACTTCTTCGACAGAGCCGGGATCTTCCACAGAACCGACGACAGAGCCGACCTCTTCGACGGAATCGGAACCAACCACGGAACCGACAACGGAGCCTACGACAGCTCCGCAGCCGGTCGTTCCGAAAGCAGCCGTCACGAAAAAAGGCCCGGGGCTCTTCGTTTCCTGGGGTTCGATACAAGGTGCGGATTACTATGAAGTGTACAGAAGCTACATCAGTAGTTCCAGAGGAAGTTTGATCAAAAAGGTCACCGGAAGTACGGCGTATACAGACAATGCGGTAGCATCCGGGAAGCGGGCGTATTATCAGGTGCGCGCACATAAGACCGACGGTACCTTTACCGGTTATTCAGGGGCGGTGTCCGATGTTATCTACCGGGTGTATATCGAAACGGGACATGGAATCGATGCCAGAGGGAGATGGGATCCGGGATGCAAATGGAAGAAATATCAGGAAGCAAAGCTGATGATCCCGATCTGTCAGTCTATGACCAAATACCTGCGCGCAAAGGGCGTGTATGTATATACGGATGCCTTCAACGGCAACCGGACCAACTTGAAATGGCTGATGAGAAACCTGAAAGGATACAATGTCAGCGTTTTGGTCAATGTGCATTGTGACTACAAAAAGGCGCCGCGGGGAACCCTGCCTTTGTATCGGTATGCAGACCAGAAGAGACTGGCGCAGTGTCTTAACACAGGTGTACACAAAACGGTGAAGATCAGGAACAGGGGACTGAAAGCGCGCAAAAATCTCGCTTGTCTGAACCAGACGCACAGTTACTGCACATCGTGCCTGTTTGAAACCGGCAATATTCGAAAAGACAACAAGATTCTGCGCAAGCAGTATGACGCCTACGGCAAAGGGCTGGCAATGGGGGTATGCAGCTACCTGGGCGTGAGGTGGTAAAGAGATAAAGAAAATCAGAATACGGAATAAATAAGGGGATCATAATGGGAATCAGAGATGTTGTTGCCCGGATATTTGAAGAGATATCCGAGGCGGTTTTTCCGTCTAATATTTATTGTATCAAATGCGGCAGCCTGATCGACAGGAGCCGCATTTATGCACTCTGCGATCGATGCGTCAGGGAGATGCATTGGATTACCGGGGGCACCTGCGACTGCTGCGGCAAAGCGCTGCCGGATACTTACCGTGGTGTAGGCCCGGACGGCAGGCGACTTTGTTACGATTGCATGATGCGTGATCATTCTTTCACGAAGGGTTGGAGCTGCCTGAGTTACGGTCTTCACGAACGTGAACTCATGATGGACATCAAGTACAACGGCAAAGGCTACATCGCCAGCAAGATGGGAGATGTCATGTTCGACCGAATGGAGACACTCATCGACGCGGCTCGAGAAGGGGATTCCAGCGCCTTTCCGTCTATTGATGTGATTATTCCGGTTCCAGTGAGTGGGAAGCGGATGGTCAAGAGAGGATACAACCAGTCGGAGCTCATGGCACGGCAGTTTCTGCGCAGGTGGAAACAGCATCTGCATAACTATGCGACTGGGGATGCGCCGGGTATCTCTGTACCGAGACTCGAGCCCCATGTGCTCGTGCGGCAGAAAGCAACGGTGATGCTGCGCAGCCTAAATCCGGAGGAACGGAGACTTGCGCTGCATGATGCTTTTGCAGTCAATCCGGATTTGCGCGGACGAATCGAGGGCAAAAACATATTGCTGATAGACGATATATATACGACTGGCGCCACAGCAGACGCATGCAGCAAGGTGTTGCTGGAAGAAGGCGCTGCGGCGGTCTACCTGCTCACACTTTGCTCAGGAGGTAATCGGAAACCAAAGGATGAGTAAGAGGACTGCAGGTTCTTGCGAAATGGATACAATTACCCTATTGTTTCACATTGTAAGGTTTGGCTAACTGTGGTACAATGAATAAAAAGCGACACAAGGTATTGTGTCTGAAGGAGGTTGTTATTATGAAAACTGTTATAACCGGCAAGAATTATGCTCCTAGCGAGAAACTTAAGGAAACCATCGAGAAGAAGTTCGCGAAGCTGGACAAGTACTTCTCAGATGAAATCACGGCAAACGTAATGACAATTAAAGAGAAGAGCAGGTATAAGGTCGAAGCAACGATCAATACGAAGGGTACGATCTTCAGAGCAGAAACCATCTCAGGGGATCCGTATGACTGCGTAGACCGCTGCATCGAGAAACTCTCCACTCAGATGAGCAAGTTCAAGACAAAGCTCCAGAAAAAGTACAAAGGCCAGAAGGACTTTGGTTTTGAGGAACTGCCTGAGTTCGAAGAAGAGCAGGAAGAGATCAACGTCGTAAGATCCAAGAAGTTCCAGCTTGAGCCGATGAACGTAGAAGAGGCGATCATGCAGATGGAAATGCTGAACCACGACTTCTTCGTATACCTCAACATGGAAACAGATTCCGTAAACGTCGTTTATAAGAGAAAAGACGGAAATTACGGATTGCTGGAAACAACCTATTAATTCGCAAGCCGAACAAACGGAACAACAGGAGACCCGAAAGGGTCTCCTTTTAAGTCTTGTGATACGTTTTACGATTAGTCCAGCAATAAAAAACGCTCTGCATATGACCCAGCTGACCTGATCTTTGCCCCCACACTCGCCTTGGCCGGGATTTTCCCGAGGACTTACTTCTAAACTACGCCATGATTGCCGCTTACTCTTCTTCAGCGGTTTACGTGGGACCTTTTGCCCGTAGCTGGCCTGGCCTTTCAATCACAGACCTGGATCATATGCAGAGCATTTCTGCTTTGTATTTGTTGCCTTTGGATTATACGACAGGGTCAGGGGATTTGGCAAGAGGCATTAAAATCATTAATATTCATTAACAATCGATAGGTATTCAGTTGAAAACACACCACTAAATATAGTACAATATAGTGACGAATTATACACAGCAGGGAGACGAAATGAACGATATTATTCAGTTTTTTGTGAATATTTTCTCGGATTTTGAGATATCAGACGCGGTAGATATTATTATCGTTACTTTTGTTGTGTATTATCTGCTCAAACTCATTTTGGAGACCCGTGCCCAGCAGATTATCAAGGGAATTCTTGTGCTGGTGGGAGCGACCTTTGTTTCTGATGTTTTGGAACTGCATACCCTGAACTGGATGTGCAAGGGGGCACTGACTTTGGGAGCCGTTGCGGTGCTGATTGTGCTGCAACCGGAGCTTAGAAGGGCGTTGGAATTCATGGGACGAGGCCGTATCGTCAGCGGCATCGGAAGCGGAAACAAGGAGAGCAGCAAGAGAGCGGTCGAAGCAATCACCGATGCTGTGGAGAAGTTCAGCAGTGAGAAGACCGGGGCGCTCATCGTATTCGAAAGACAGACGATGCTGGAGGATTATGCAGAGACAGGAACGGTGCTGGACGCCTTCATATCTTCACAGCTTCTCGGCAATATCTTCTATGAGGGATCACCGCTCCATGACGGTGCTGTGATAATTTCCGGGACAAAGATCTATGCGGCAGGATGCGTCCTTCCTCTATCCACAAACAGAAACATCAGCAAGGAACTCGGCACACGCCACAGAGCGGGCCTCGGAATCACTGAAAACTCCGATGCAGTGACACTGATTGTTTCTGAAGAGACCGGGATCATCAGCATGGCAGAAGACGGAAAGCTGGAGCGCTTTCTCGATACCAAGACTGTCGAGAAGAGGCTGTTGGATATTTACCTGAACAACAGAGCAATCGGAGGAAAGATATCTAATATTTCAAAGGTTCGTTCAAGACTGGACAAAACAGCCGATGACATGACCAAGAGAAACGAATTGGTTTACGGAAAGTCAAACAGCAGCCGGGGAAAGGAGGACGACGATGAAAAGTAATAAAGTCCTCATGCTCATATCCCTTCTGGTTGCCATCGGTCTGTGGATGTTCGTCATGGGAAATGTAGACCCGCAGATCAGCGAAAGAGTTTCAGGTGTAAAGGTCGAAATGGAAGGTACCGACACACTGGCGGATCAGGATCTCACTGCGACAATCAATAAACCGAAAGTCGTCAATGTAACCATAGAAGGAAAACGTTCACAGGTAATCAAAGCCAAGAAAAAGGGCATCAAGGCTTATATCGATGTTTCGACCTGTGACTATGGCAAGAACGAAGCAGAGATTTATGTCAGAATTCCTGACGGTGCAAGTGGAGTATCAGTAGAAGATATATCATCAGAGACCGCGGTATTTACGGTAAGATAGCGATACAGTCAATCGATATAGCCAATAAGGAGGAAAAAGATGGGAAGCTTATTCGGAAACGGAGATGTCAGGGGCGTTGCAAATACAGAGCTGACACCGGATCTGGCGTTTAAGCTTGGCAAGGCAACAGGTTATGTCCTGGGCAAGACCAAGGAGAAGCCAGTTTTTCTGATCGGTAAGGACACTAGAATATCCGGCGATATGCTGGAAGACGCGCTGAGCGCAGGCTTCATGTCAACAGGAGCGAGTGTCATCAAAGTAGGCGTTCTTCCGACGCCTGCAGTCGCGTATCTAGTCAAGGCGTATGGAGCAGATGCTGGAGTTATCGTATCGGCATCTCACAATTCTTTCGAATTCAACGGAATCAAATTCTACAACAGCGAGGGCTTCAAGATGGACGATTCCTTTGAAGATGAAGTTGAGACGATCCTTCTCAGAAACATTCATATGGACAGCCATGTGTCAGGCGCAGGGGTAGGAAGATGTCTCGAAGCAGATGACGAGGCGGAAACGAAGTACGCTGATTATCTTGAATCTACGATTGACACGGATATTAAGGGGATGAAGCTGGTCATCGACTGCGCCAACGGTTCCGCATATGAGGTGGCGGAGAAGGTCTTCACGGATCTCGGGGCGGATGTTACCCTTATCGGGAACCAGCCTGACGGACTTAACATCAACGCCAAGTGCGGAAGCACGCATCCGGAACTGATCCAGAAGGAAGTTGTGGAGCGCGGCGCGTTCATGGGCTTTGCCTATGACGGGGATGCGGACAGACTGATTGCTTGTGATGAAAAGGGCAACCTCATCGATGGAGACAAACTGATGTGCATTTGTGCACGCATGCTCAAGGAGAAAGAAGAACTTCCGGATAATAAAGTCGTTTCCACATTGATGAGCAACATAGGTTTCCACAGGTTTATGAAAGAGGAAGGATTCCAGCTGGAGATTACAGAGGTCGGTGACAGATATGTTCTGGATAAGATGCTCGAAGAAGGAGCCGTCTTCGGCGGCGAACAGTCGGGTCACATCATCTTCCTGAATCATGCGACGACAGGGGATGGAATCCTGAGCAGCCTGCAGCTTCTTCAGGCAATCATCCATACAGGAAAGACAGCCAGCGAAGTAAACGAAGAAATAACAGTTTATCCTCAGGTACTGAAGAACGCGAGAGTCAAAATCGAGAATAGGTTCAAGTACAGCAGAGATGAGGAAGTCAACAAAGCTGTTGAAGAAATATGCGAAGAACTGGGAGAGGACGGAAGAGTACTCATCAGGCCGTCCAGCACAGAGCCGCTTGTGAGAGTGATGATCGAGGGGCAGGATATCGAAGATATTACAGCCAAGGCTCAGAAACTCGCCAGACTCATTACAAAACGCTTCAGTTAAGGAGGGCAGTATGTGCGGAATAGTAGGATATGTAGGCACTGACCATGCCAAAGAAAAAATCATCGATGGACTGAAACGTCTGGAATATAGAGGATATGATTCGGCGGGAATCGCCCTTCCAATCGACGGAAAGATTCAGGTGCAGAAAGCCGTAGGCGAGATCAAAAACCTGGAAGCGAAAATCGCATCCCCGGACTTCGATGCGCCGGTCGGTATCGGACACACCAGATGGGCGACCCATGGAGAACCGACTGAAATCAATGCGCATCCGCATTTGAACATGGAAGAAACCATCGCTATCGTCCACAACGGCATCATCGAGAACTATCAGGAGATCCGCGAGTGGCTCATAACTGAGTACGGTATCGTCTTCAAATCAGAAACGGATACGGAAGTCATCGCACATCTGATCGGACTCTTCTATGATGGAGATCTGCTGGATGCAGTCAACAAGGCTGTTGCGGAAATGCGCGGCGCCTATGCAATCGCTGCCATCGCAGCAGACGAACCAGATAAGATCGTTGCCGTCAGAAAGGATGCGCCGCTTGTAGCGGGCATTGGCAAGGGCTTCAACTTCGTTGCTTCCGATATCCCTGCAGTGCTCAAGTATGTCAGGGACGTTTATCTCATTGAGAACAACGAGACTGTTGTCCTGACGAAAGATGATATCGTCATCTATGATGAGGACGGCAATGAAGTCGATAGGGAAGTTTACGTCGTCGACTGGAAAGCAGATGCTGCAGACAAGGCAGATTACGATCACTTCATGCTCAAGGAAATCCATGAGCAGCCAGCAGTCATCAGTGAGACACTCATGAGCAGACTGAATCCTGACGACTCCATCAGACTGGATGATATCAGCCTCACAAAGGAAGACATCGAAAACATCAACAAGATCTACATCGTCGCCTGCGGAACAGCATACCATGCAGGACTGGTCGGTAAGATGGTCATCGAGAAGATGGCGCACATTCCTGTTGAAATCGATGTGGCATCAGAATTCAGATACAGGGATACGTTTATCGATGACAAGACTTTGTTCATCGCGATCTCCCAGTCCGGTGAGACGCTGGATACATTGGCGGCTCTTCGTGACGCCAAGGACAGGGGCGCCCGCATCCTGAGCGTTGTCAATGCAGTCGGAAGTTCCATCGCGAGAGAGTCCCACGATGTCTTCTATACGCTGGCAGGACCTGAGGTGGCCGTTGCTTCTACGAAGGCTTACACCACGCAGCTCATCTGCATGTATCTCATCGGTCTCTACATGGGCAGCACCAAAGGCACCATTGACAAAGAGTATTATGATTACATGCTGAACGAACTCAAGGCGCTTCCGGAGAAGGTCAACAAAGTCATCGAAAACGAACCGCTTCTCAAGGAACTGGCCGAGAGATATTACTACAAAGACAACGTCTTCTTCATCGGAAGAGGTTTGGACAGCGGCGTTGCATATGAGGGATCTCTGAAGTTGAAAGAGATTTCCTATATTCACTCATTTGCCATCGCAGCAGGAGAGCTGAAGCACGGCACCATTGCGCTGATGGATTCAGATACTCTGGTCATTTCACTGGCCACACAGGACAAGCTCTATGAAAAGATGGTTTCGAATATCGTTGAAGTCCAGGCGAGAGGAGCCCGTATCATAGGCCTCGCCAAGGAGGGCAAGACGGAAATTGAAAAGACCAGCGACGAGGTCATCTACATTCCGCAGTGCGCAGACGAAGTGGCGCCTGTTCTGGCGGTCGTACCGCTCCAGATATTCGCGTACTATGTCGCGCTCGAAAAGGGATGCAATATCGATAAACCGAAGAATCTGGCGAAGTCGGTAACAGTTGAATAAAAACGAATTATGGCGGCGGATCACAGCATCCGCCGCGTGTTATAAAGATCCACCTTCGGAAACCATTGGAGGGTAGTCAATGAATACAACGGACATTCTCAGGAGATTTCTGTTGGACAGTGATCCGGTAAGCTGTGAACCTTACGGCAACGGTCATATCAACAGTACATTCCTGGTACAGACAAAGAAGGGTACAAGATACATACTGCAGAGGCTGAGCGAAGAGGCGTTCAAAAATGTTCCCGAGCTGATGGAGAACATATCCGGCATCGCCCAGTTTCTTGAGGTAAAGGCAAAAGCAGAAGGAACGCCTTGCCACGTTCTGCCGCCGGTCAAGACGGTAGACGGGGAGACATACGTTCATGTCACGGAAGAGGCTGCCGATGCTGCTGCGGATGATGCTGCGGCCAGCCTTTCCGGATACTACAGAGTGACCCCGTTCGCAGAGAACTCCATCTGTCTGGAAAAGCCGGAATCCGACGAGGACTTTTATCAGTGCGCGATTGCTTTTGGAACATTCATCTCAGAGCTCGCAGACTATCCTGCGGAAACGCTGCACGAGACGATTCCGAACTTCCACAACACGGTGGACAGATATAGAATCTTCCACGAGACGCTGGAAAGGGCGAAGAAGGATCCGGAGCTTGCGCCGAGAGTGGAGGCGGCGAAAGATGAGATTGCCTTTGTACTGGAGCGCGAGCACAGCGCAGGCGTACTGCAGGAGATGAGGGATTCGGGAAAACTTCCAACGAGGGTCACACACAACGACACTAAGCTCAACAATGTGCTCCTCGACAAAGACACGAGGCAGCTGCTCTATGTCATAGACCTGGATACAGTCATGCCGGGTCTGTCCCTCTATGATTACGGTGACTGCATTCGCTTCGGTGCCGCGACGGCTTCTGAGGACGAAAAAGATCTGTCGAAAGTCCATTGCGACCTTCACCTTTTCGAAGTGTTCACGAAAGGGTTTATCGAAAGCTGCAAGGGACTCACGGATCTGGAGATAGAAATGCTTCCGGTAGGAGCCAGAACCATAACACTGGAACTTGGAGTCAGATTCCTCACAGACTGGCTTGATGGAGATAAATACTTTGCAACGAAATATCCGGGACACAATCTGGACAGATGCAGATCGCAGTTGGCCCTTGCCCTGGATATGGAGAGCAAGAGAGAAGAAATGAAGGAGATCGTAAATGAATTATCTGGGCATTGATCTGAATATGAAGAACATACCGGAACTCGATCAGGAGTTTATCCCGATGGGACCTTGGATGATCGAGTATGAGAAAGAAGCTTCCAGACCGATTGGCATCGCAATCGAACGAGAAGATGGTAAGGTTTCTGTTTTCGAGACGAAGCTGAGAGACAAAAGCTTCGAAGAAGCGAACCTCAGATATCTGGAGAGATATATTAAGTTCTGTCTCTGGAGTGTAGGCGGCTGGAAGGTCACGATTTGCGGCTGCGATGAAGAAGCGGCGAAGGTCAGAGAAGATTATGTCCTAGGCGGACCGCGTGATTTCGATGTAAACTTCATGATGAACACCTACGAGAGACCGTTTGAGTTTGAGATTTGCGACCCGGCGGATTTGCCTGCGGCCAATGATTCGGACAAGTCTGTTGGCGGACATCTGGAAGGATGCAGAATCGGCTTCGATGCAGGCGGTTCCGACAGAAAGGTTTCCGCAGTAATCGACGGCGAGACAATCTATTCTGAGGAGGTCGTATGGCACCCGAAACTTTCGGAGGACATTTCATATCAGTACGACGGCATTGTTGATTCCTTCAAGACAGCGGCTTCCAAGATGCCGCGCGTCGATGGCATCGGCGTTTCCACAGCCGGCGTTCTCATCGGCAACGCGCCGATGGTATCCAGCATCTTCCTGAAGATCTCCAGAGACAACTGGGATGAAGTGAAGACTGTCTACGACAGAGCGGCGCGTGAAATCGGAGATGTTCCGATCGTCGTTGCCAACGATGGTGATGTGACGGCTTTGGCAGGAGCCATGAGCATGGATGTCGCTCCGGTGATGGGCATCGCCATGGGAACCAGTGAAGCGGGCGGATACGTCAATGCGGATAGAAACGTGCTCGGATGGTTCAACGAACTTGCCTTTGCACCGGTGGATCTGAATCAGGAATCCATGGCGGATCCATGGTCAGGAGACAACGGCGTAGGCGCAACCTACTTCTCACAGGATTCGGTCATCAAGCTGGCGCCTGCGGCAGACATCGAGCTGGACGAAGCCCTCGCACCGGCAGAAAAGCTCAAAGTGGTGCAGAACATTCTGGACGGCGCCGACGCGGCAGAGAATCCGAAGAAGGAAGGAGCCGAAGCGATCTTCAGAACAATCGGATGCTACCTGGCGCATACACTGGTGCTCTATGGACTGTTCTACGATCTGAAGTACGTCCTGATTCTCGGACGTGTTGCTTCAGGACGCGGCGGTGAGATCCTTGTAGGCGAATGCAACAGAGTGCTCGCTGATGAGTACCCTGAACTGAACAGCAAAATCACAGTTATGCTTCCGGATGAGAAGATGAGAAGGGTGGGACAGTCCGTTGCGGCTGCCAGCCTCCCGGAAGTCGTTACGCCATAACGGCGGAAATATCACGCCATAACGGCGGAGGTGAATAGAATGATTTACAGAAACGCAGAAGTTTTTATCGATGGACAGTTCCGAATCTGCGACTTTGAGGTCAAAGGCGACAAGATCGTGGCGTTGGGAAATCCATATCTGCCGGCGATCAATGAAGCGGCAGGGGATGAAGAAACAAATCTCGACGGTTACTATGTGATTCCGGGTCTGGTTGATGTGCACACCCACGGCAGCATGAATGCGGACTTCTCCGATGGAGACTACGAAGGTCTGAAATCCATGGCGGAGTATCTTGCAAAATCGGGAGTGACTTCCTTCGCGCCTGCCGGGATGACTTTGCCTTACGAAACGCTGGCGGTTGCTTTTGCAACTGGTAAAAAACTTCATGATGAGTGCCCGGAGGGCTGTGCAAGGCTCATGGGTATTCACATGGAAGGACCGTTCTTCTCAGAGAAGAAGAAGGGTGCGCAGAACGGGGCGTACCTGCGGGATCCGGATTTCGATGCGTTCAAAGAGCTTTATGATGGATGCGATGGGCTCGTCAGAATCGTCGATGTCGCTCCGGAACTTCCGGGGGCAACAGAATTCACTGCAAAGGCAGCAGAACTGACGACCGTTTCCATCGCGCACACCGATGCGACTTATGAGGAAGCATGTGCGGTACTGGATGCAGGAGCTAAGCATCTGACGCACCTGTACAATGCGATGCCTCCGATCCATCACCGCAAACCGGGCGTGATCGGAGCAGGTTCAGAGAGAGATAATGTCATAGCTGAACTCATCTGCGATGGATATCACATTCATCCAAGTTCCATCAGAATGGCGTTCAAATTATTCCCGGGACGTATTTGCCTGATCAGCGACTCCCTTAGATGCTGCGGCATGCCGGAAGGAAAGTATGAACTTGGCGGACAGGACGTATTCCTGAAGGGCGGGGTTGCACGTCTTGAGGACGGCACCATTGCCGGATCAGCAAGCAACGTTTATACTTGCATGCTGAACGCCATCGAGTACGGTGTTCCGAAGGAGGCGGCAGTAGCGGCGGCAACCATTACACCGGCTCGTGAGATCGGAGCAGATGATCAGATTGGATCGATTGCAGAAGGTAAGTTCGCAGACTTCATCATCTGCAGGGAAGACTTGAAACCACAGAGAATATTCCTGGGCGGAGTAGAATTATGAGATACGATATACGCGACATCAACCTGGCACCTTACGGCCATACAAAAATAGAATGGGTCAGGAACAACATGCCTTTGCTGAATGGTCTTGAGGAAGAGTTTCTTAAGACAAAGCCATTCGAGGGCGTGAAAATCAGTCTGTCGATTCATCTGGAAGCAAAGACAGCGTACCTATGCAAAGTGCTTGCTGCCGGAGGTGCCCAGATGGCGGCGACAGGCAGCAACAACTTGAGCACGCAGGATGACATCTGTGCGGCGTTGGTGGAAGACGGCATCAGTGTGTTTGCTTATCACGGCGCAACAGAAGAAGAATACAACAGGCACATTGAGATGTGTCTGGAGCAGAAGTCGAACATCATCATCGATGACGGCGGGGATCTGGTAGGACTTGTGCACGGAGCGCGTCCGGATCTGGCGGAAGAAGTGTGGGGCGGCTGCGAAGAAACGACCACTGGAATCATCCGTCTCCGAGCGATGGAACGCGACGGCATGCTGAAGTTCCCGATGTTGGCTGTAAACGATGCGGACTGCAAGCACCTCTTCGACAACCGTTACGGAACGGGACAGAGCGTCTGGGACAGCATCATGCACAACACCAATCTGATTGTTGCCGGAAAGTGCGTCGTCGTAGTTGGATATGGATGGTGTTCCCGCGGCATCGCTATGAGGGCGGCGGCACTGGGAGGCAGAGTGATCGTAACGGAGATCGACCCAATCAAAGCCATGGAAGCTAAGATGGACGGCTACGATGTCATGCCGATGGCAAAGGCAGCACCGCTCGGAGATATCTTCATCACGGCGACAGGCTGCAAGCATACGATTACGGTTGAGCACATGCTTACCATGAAAGACCGTGCGATCCTCGCCAATGCAGGTCACTTCAATGTGGAAATTGATATGGCAGGACTGGAAGAGGCCGCCGTTTCAAAAAAGGAGACCCGCGAGAACATCACAGGTTACACTCTTGAAAACGGCAAGATGGTGAACGTGATCGGCGAAGGCAAGCTTGCCAATATCGCCGCCGGAAACGGACATCCTGCGGAGGTCATGGATTTGAGTTTCGCAGTGCAGGCTATGAGCGCACTGTATATCCTGGAACATCGTGACGAGATTGCACCGGCACCCGGCAAGCCGGCAAAAGTCATCGACGTTTCTGAAGAGATCGACGACATCATCGCCCGTCGGCGCCTGGCTGCCTGGGGCATTGAGATCGATAAACTGACACCGGAACAGGAAGCATATCTGAACAGCTGGCAGCTGTAGGGCAGCAACTGCAGCACTGGCAGCCGCACCACTGGAAGCCGCAAGACGGCGGCTGTAAGGATGTCAGTCATGAGATAGAATGATAAAAGGAACTTGCTTGGCAAGTTCCTTTTTTGCTTCTAGCCGATGAGTTCGCTGATGCGGGCTCTGACTCGATCCTCTCCAAGAATCTGCTGGATGGTCCAGACATCCGGTGACTGGCTTCTGCCCATGACGGCGATACGGATTACGGTGCTCACATGAGCGACGGAGCCTTTGTATTCGTCTGGATGTTTCTTGTAATCCTTCGGCTTGACGGCATATCCGAGATCTGCGGTAATTGTTCTGATCTTTTCGAACCACTGGGACTGGTCGTCACTGTGGTCGTAGGTTTCCAGATAGCGCTTCAGTATTTCCTTCGCGTCTTCATCGCTGACCTGCTCAGGAATCTGCTCTTCGATGAAGAAGTAATCATCGTAGAAGTAGCTGATGAAGTCGAAGATCTGCTTCGCATAGATGAGGTCTTTTCTTGGTTTTGCATCATCCCTGCCGATGTTCAGGATCTTTGTGAGATATTCCTTGTCCTCAAGCAGCGGCACCGCCTTAGGCTTGAACTCACGCGCCCATTCCAGCATGAAATCGGCCAGCTCGTCTGCCGGAATCTTCAGCAGAACATCCTTGGAAATATCATTGAGCTTATTCAGGTCGAACAGTGCGCCTGCGCTGCTCATCTTCTCTGTTGTAAAGGTGAACTCATCCAGGTCTGCGTCAGGATTTGCCATGCGCCATTCCTCAAAATCAGAGTTGAGAATGGTCATGAGATATTCCTTGACGGCCTGCGGATGATATCCTTCCTGACGGTAGTAATCCAAAGAGAGCTCAGGGTCTTTGCGCTTGCTGAGTTTTCTCTTGTTGCCTGTTTCATCATCCAGCTTCATCAGTACTGCAGTGTGGCAGTATGTCGGAAGCTGGAAGCGCAGCGCTTCGAACAGCTCCACATGGATAGGGAGTGACATGAGCCATTCTTCTCCGCGGACAACATGTGTTGTTCTCATCAGATGGTCGTCGATGACGTGGGCAAAGTGATACGTCGGAATGCCGGTCGCTTTCAGAATGACCACATCCTGGTCATTGGAAGGCATGGCAACTTCGCCGCGCACTGCGTCATTCACGATGATGTACATGACGCCGTCACGATTCTGATATGTTACATTGCCGGAGTTACCCTGGCAGGTTGCGCCGTTTTCCATGCAACAGTTCTCAGGGCTGATGGCGTTGCCTTTGGATTTGAGTCTGACGACGTACGGCTTGCCCGCATTGATGTTTGCTTCGATTTCTTCATAGGACAGATTGCGGCTCTTTTCAGCGTATTTTCCATAGATGCCAGTCGTCTCTTTGGCCGCTTCCTGCTGCGCTCTGATTTCTGCCAGTTCCTCTTCTGTCAGGAAACAAGGATAGGCTTTGCCCTGGCTGACCAGATGCTTCACGAAGGCCTGATAGATCGGTCCGCGCTGTGACTGATAGTAAGGGCCGTAGTCGCCGGAGTCTGTCGGTTCGCCGTCTTCAGCGGCAGGACCGCAGCCTGCGCCTTCGTCGAAGTTGATGTCAAAGAATTTCAGTGAGTTGATTACTGTATCAACGGCGCCTTCTACATAACGCTTGTCATCAGTATCTTCGATTCTCAGGTAGAATGTGCCCGGTGTTCCATCCTCTGCCTTGCTCTGATGTGCCAGTCTCTCGTCAACGAATGCGCCATAGAGATTCCCTAGGTGGATGAATCCGGTTGGGCTTGGTCCGAGACGTGTGATGATTGCGCCGCCTTCTGCGTTTGCACGCTGCGGGAACATCGCCTCATAATCTTCCGGTGTTTTATCGATCTGCGGAAACAGCAGCTCCGCCAGTTTGTTGTAGTCCATTGATTGCTCCTTATATTATGTTTGTTTGATTAATTCTGCATGAATGAAACATGCGCATCCATTATAACACATGTAGATAACATAAGAACAATAAAAGAGCCGGTCAAACGGCCGGCTCTTCATTGATACATTTTCTTGAAGCCTAGAAAGTAGGGCCCTTGTGGTGTACTTTCTTCTGCTTGATGAACTTGCCTGCGCCCTGTTCGCCGACGAAGTCTTTGCCGTCGAATACCAGTTTGCCGTGGCTGAATACTGCGCAAGGATATCCTTTGCACTCAACGCCTTCCCAAACAGTGTGGTCAAGAGCACCATGCTGGTTCTGCTTGTTGTTGATAACAACCTTCTTCTTAGGGTCGTAAACAACGATATCAGCATCGAGACCAACTTCGATAGCGCCCTTGCAGTAGTCCATACCAAACAGCTTAGCCTGGTTAGTGGAAGCGATTTCTACTGCCTTGTTGAATGAGATCTTGCCCTTGTTTGCTTCGGACAGGATGAATGGATACATGTTCTCAACACCAGCGCATCCATTAGGAATAGTAGTGAAGTTGCCCTTCTTGCCATCCTTTGTCTTCTTGCCCCAATCCTTTTCCTTCTTGAGGAACGGACAGTGGTCTGTTGACAGAGTGGATACAACACCGTTTCTGATACCATCCCAAAGAGCATCCTTTGATTCTTTGCCCTTCATTGGAGGTGAGCATACGAAGTCCTGAGGACGGAGCTTGAATTCAGGTCTGCCATCCTTGTAAACTTCCTTAGTGAAGTACAGATACTGTGGGCAAGTTTCTGCGAAGATTGGATAACCTTCTGCTCTTGCCTTTGCAACTGCAGCAACACCCTGAGCGTTGTCCAGGTGAACGATGTAGAGAGGAGCGCCTGCCATCTTAGCCAGGTTGATAGCTCTTTCGTCTGCTTCACCAGCAACAGCTTCGTTCTTTGACATGTAGTGATACCAAGGT
Organism: uncultured Eubacteriales bacterium; assembly: GCA_902763505.1. Taxonomy (GTDB): domain Bacteria; phylum Bacillota; class Clostridia; order Peptostreptococcales; family Anaerovoracaceae; genus Lentihominibacter. Next base: position 20,213 of record CACWSO010000016.1, read on the forward strand.
GAAATCTTCTTTTCGCTCAGATACTTCTTAACGAGATAGTCGTTAACGTTCTTGTTCTCAGCATGTACGCCTACCAGTGCGCCAATTTCCTTAGCCTTGCAGAGAGTTGCATAGAACTGACCATCGTCAACGCCGAAGTCATAAACCATGAACACCTTGAAGGAGGTTACGCCCATGTCGACAACCTTTTCCATGTCGTCCAGCATTTCCTGTGTCGTTACATCGCCTACGCCCATGTGGATGGAGTAGTCAACAGCAGGTCCCTGTGAGTCTGCGAGTTCCAGTTTTTCCTTCAGGAACTTTGACATCTTCACGCCTACAGGCTGTGTTTCAAAGTTGATGATCGTTGTTGTTCCGCCGCAGGCAGCAGCTCTGGTGCCTGTGAAGTAATCATCCGTTGAAATCGTTCCGCCGAATGGCATTGCCATATGAGTATGACCATCAATTGCGCCCGGCAGAATCAGCTTGCCCTTAGCATCGACAACTTCTGCACCAGCTTCTGGTTTCAGATTAGTTCCGATTGCGGAAATCTTGCCGTTCGTTACAGCAACGTCAGCTTTGAATGTGCTCTTCGCTGTTACGACTTTTCCGCCTTTGATTAATAAATCCATAATATTGTCCCTCCTTTAGTCAAGAAAGTGATAATACAAAGGGCCTTTGATGTTCAAAGGCCCTTGCAGTTTATATAAAGTTTTAACATAGACTTTATACAGTTGTGAGACTAATCAGTCTCGTGAGACAAAAGCCTCAAATGTTCTGTTGGTCACAGGGGAGCTTACGCAGCTCTCTTTGTGAATGCTTCGTGCTCTTCTTCAGTTACGAATGAATTTCCAGCCAGGCTCGTCTTCATCAGGATGATGTAGAGGATGAAGGCTACGAAGAATGACCATACGTAGTTGATGGAGTTAACGAATGAGAAGAACGGACCGGATGCTCCGAAGTAGAGCAGCAGTGGCAGGATGAATGCGCAAACCCATGAGATTACAGCAGCCCAGTTCCAACCACCGGAGTACCAGTATCTGCCCTGAGGACCCTTGAACAGGTCATTAACGTCGATTCTCTGCTTCTTAACAATCCAGTAGTCAGCGATCAGGATAGCAGCGATAGGTGACAGGATTGTTCCGTAAGCGTTCATCCAAGTGAAGTATGCAGCACCGGAACCATAGATCCACCATGCCTGCAGGATGAAGAATGCGAACAGTACAGTAATAACTACGCCCATCTTGTAGCTGATCTTCTTAGGGTTGATGTTAGCAATTCCGTTTGCAGGAGCTACTACGTTAGCAGCTACGCAAGTAGTAATTGTAGCAGCTACAGTACCCAGAGCGGAAATCAGTACAATCAGCTTGTTGTCCAGATAGTACAGAACCATGGTCGGGTCGAACATTGCTTCGCCGAACGCAACCTTGGAAGCCTGAGCATAGTATGCACCAACGAATGCGCAGAACGCCATTGGGATAGGCATACCAAGCATCTGGCCCCAGAACTGGTCTTTCTGTGATCTTGCATATCTTGAGAAGTCAGGAATATTCAGAGCCAGTGTAGCCCAGAATGCGATGTTGCCCATGAGACCTCCCATGTATACCATCCACCAGCCGCCGTTAGCTTCGATCAGAGCATCGTCATTGCCCATGCTCATTACTTCCCAGAATCCCATCTGTCCGTGGATGAGGGAGTATGACCATGCCAGCAGTGCGATCATTACAGCGATCAGGATAGGGCCGCCCCAGTTCTGGATGAATTTGATTCTATCCATGCCGTGGTAAGCTACCCACCAGATGAAGAACATGAAGATGATGTAGCCGATGAACTGTCCTACCATTACAGGAGCCATGCCGCCCCAGGAAGGAAGGCTCATCATCCAGTTCTGATCTGCGAACTTGCTGATGAATACACCGATGATAGCGCCGACAGCGCCGCCGCCTACCCAAGCCTGTACAGAACACCATCCGCAAGCGGTGAGTGCCCTCAGCAGTGCCGGGATCTGAGCTCCGATGGAGCCGAATGTCAGTCTCGCGAAGAGCGGGAACGGAATACCATACTTAGTACCAACGTTGGAGTTCAACTGAATTGGAATAAGGATGGCGATGTTTCCGAGCGCTACGTTCAGAACTGACAGCCATGGGGATACGCCCATGCCGATAAGTCCTGATGCCAGTGAGAGGGATGGGATACAAATCGACATACCAACCCACAGCATCGTGATGTTGTACGTGGTCCATTTTCTTTCAGCTACTGTGGTTGGCTTCAGGTCTTCGTTATAATACGAAGAACTTGACAGCTCCGCACGTGCTTCTTCTGAAAGTTCAAACAGGCCGTTCGTTTCAACTTGAGTGTAAGTTGCCATAAAACACCTCCATTTGAAAATTAGAAATATATTATTACGACAAGATTATACTACAAAGTGTGAAAAAAGTAACGCTTTTTTGATAAGTTTTAAAGGAATTTAAGGCGAGGAATTCATGTATACAATACACTGTAACCGATTACAAAAAACATACGCATAATTGTTGGAAAAACGCATCGATAACCGCAAGATTATCACTTTTCTAAGCGGTATAATTGAACCACAGCAAAGGCAATAAAACGAGTCGTAAAACGAAAGGAAAATAGATCACAGATGGCGCGCGTTTCCAAGAAAAAAGCAGTCGAAATATTAGATCTTTTGAGAGAAGAATATCCCGAAGCAGGGTGTGCCCTTGCGCATGTAAATGTGTTTGAACTGATCGTCTGTGTCGTGCTGTCTGCACAGACAACCGACGCCAGTGTCAACAAGGTTTCCCCTGCGCTGTTCGCAGCATATCCTGATGCGGCAGCCCTTGCGGCAGCTGAGCAGGAGGACGTGATAGAGATCATCAAAACGATTGGAATGTACAAAACCAAGTCGAAGAATATCATCGCTTTGGCGAAGGCGCTTTGCGAAAAACACGGCGGTCAGGTACCGGAAGATTTTGATGCGCTCGTCGCCCTTCCGGGTGTTGGAAGGAAGACCGCAAACGTCGTCCTCGCAGTAGGGTTCGGACATCAGAAAATCGCCGTGGATACACACGTTTTCAGAGTGTCCCACCGCATCGGTCTGGCATCAGAAAACAGCTCCGGCCAAGAAGAAAAAACTGCAGAGCAAAAGGGCAAAAAAACTTCAGGCAGCGGCACCAAAAACGACACGAAAGTCAGCGCGAAAAACGCCGGAGAAAAGAATGTTTTGGAGACAGAAAAAGAGCTCATGAAGATCCTGCCGGACGACCGCTGGACAGAAGCCCATCACAGCCTGATCTGGCACGGCCGCAGATGCTGCACCGCACGAAATCCGAAGTGCGACACCTGCCCGATCGCACACCTCTGTAAGAAGAACGGATTATAGGATGAACATAGAATGAACGGTGGCGACAGTGCCGATGCGGATTCCGCAGGAGCTGGTACAACCATTCGCGAAATGAATAAATGAAATAGCAAAACCCCGAGATTGTTTGAGTGACATAGTCACGAGTTTTCTCGGGGTTCTATTTCATATGAATGAGCGTTTATGGTTGTCAGCGACGAGGACCAAGCAGAGGCACTGTCGCCACCGTTCATTAGATAATTCTTTCTCTAATCACACCTGCAACCTGCAGATCAATCGTCTTATCTTCCAGATCAGCCAGAATGTAGGAGTATTCACCGCGTGTTGCAGAAACGACGTTAGCAAGTTGCAGCTCATTGAGCTTGAACATAACATCTGACTCTGCGCTGGCTTTGCAGATGACGGAGAGACGAGGGCAGTCCTTCTTCGGTCCCAGTGATAAAGCCGGCATGTTGACGGAGTTTCTGATGTTGCCGTTTTCAATGTAATCCATAACCTGTGTGACAGCCATTGTTGCGCAGTTGTCTTCTGCTTCTGCGGAGGAAGCGCCCAGATGCGGCAGCACGATGATTCCAGGTTCATCTGAATTCAGCACGGCATCATCTGCGAAGTCTGTCACGTACTTAGCGATCTTACCGGATGCGAGAGCAGCCAGAAGATCATCATCGTTCATCAGTTTGTCACGTGCGAAGTTCAGGAAGATCACGCCGTCCTTCATCTGCGCGAATGCTTCTGCGTTCATCATACCCTTTGTAGCATCGTTGGCAGGTACGTGGATGGAGACGTAATCGCATTCCGGATAGAGCTGAGCCAGATCATCGACGACCTTCACTTCAGCAGGGAGCTGTGCCTTGACTGCATCTGTCAGAAACGCATCATATCCGATGACGTTCATGCCGAGGGCCAATGCGGAGTCTGCTACGAGACGGCCGATTGCGCCCAGGCCGATGATGCCCAGAGTCTTGCCCATGATTTCTGTACCGGCAAACTGGCCTTTGCCTTTTTCGATCTGTTTGCCAACGCCTTCGCTGCCTTTGAGCGTCTTAGCCCATGCGATTCCGTCAGGTACGTTACGAGCTGCCATGATCATTCCGCAGATGCACAGCTCTTTGACTGCGTTTGCATTTGCGCCGGGAGCGTTGAATACAACGATGCCGAGTTCGCTGCATCTGTCGACAGGAACGTTGTTTGTGCCTGCACCGGCTCTGCCGATGGCAAGGAGTTCATCTGAGAAATCCATCTCATGCATGTCATAGCTTCTGAGAATGATTCCGTGTGCCTCGTTCTGATCCTCAACGATTACATAATCGTCGGTGAGATTGTTCAGACCTACAGGGGAAATTTTGTTGAAAGTTCCGATTTTGTACATTTATGTCACCTCTTTATTTTAAATACACCGGCATAGGCCGGAGGTTCTAATTACCTGAAAGATATTCTAACATAAATGAAGCGAAATATGGGATAAAAAACAAAATACACGCACAAAAGAATCGCGCTCCATGATATAATGATTTTGCATCATAATAATGAATAGAAACAGATAAATTTTTATAATCTAATACACGGAGGTAACAATAATGAAAGAAAGAGCTTATAACTTTTCGGCAGGTCCATCCATGCTTCCGGAAGAAGTTATCAGAGACGTCGCTGACAATCTTCTGAACTACCATGAGTGTGGTGAGTCCGTCATGGAAATGTCACACAGATCAGCAGAATTCAAAGAGATCCTGGCTGATGCAGAAGCGAACCTCAGAGACATTATGAACATTCCTGATAACTACAAGGTCATGTTCATCCAGGGCGGAGGAACACTGCAGTTTGCGATGGTTCCGCTGAATCTGGCTGTAAATACGAAGAAGATCGACTTCCTTCTGACAGGAAACTGGGCGAAGAAAGCATACAAAGAAGCAGTTAAGATGGGATACGACGCAAAGGTCGTCGCATCATCAGAGGAAGATACTTTCACATATATTCCTAAGGTCGAGAAGGGTGACTTCAGAGAAGATGCGGATTATGTTCACATCTGCTTCAACAATACAATTTACGGAACACACTTCCCATACATCCCGGATACGGGAGACATTCCGCTCGTAGCTGACATGTCATCCTGCATCCTCTCAGAGGAAGTAGATGTTACGAAGTTCGGCATCATCTGGGCAGGCGTTCAGAAGAACATCGCACCATCAGGCGTAGCGATTGCAATCGTAAGAGAAGATCTGATCGGCAAAGCAGCAGCAGATATTCCTACTTATCTCGATTACCAGATCCATGCTGAGAACGATTCCGCATACAACACTCCGAACTGCTTCTCAATCTATGTAGCAGGCGAAGTATTCAAGTATCTGAAGAGAAACGGCGGACTGGCCGCCATGAATGAGAAGAACGTCAGAAAGGCAGCCAAACTCTACGATTACATCGACGGCAGCGGCTACTACAAGTGCCCTGTAAGAAAAGAAGACAGATCTCTGATGAACGTTGTCTTCGTCATCGGCGACAAGGACATCGAGAAGAAATTTGTTGCTGACGCAAAGGCAGCAGGTCTGCACAATCTCGGCGGACACAGATCCATCGGCGGAATGAGAGCTTCGATCTACAACGCTATGCCGGAAGAAGGTATCGATGCACTGATCGAATTCATGGAGAAATTCAAAGCGGAAAACGCATAAAAGATCAAGAAAGAACATGGAGAACAGAAAGCATAAGATAATTAAAAGTCTGACAGCATTTGTTTTCGCGGCGGCACTGGCTCTTACAGGGACAGTGCCGTCTTTTGCAGCAGAGAAAACCTTCGAAGGGGCCGGAGAGTTTCCTGACACGACATCAACTTCTGTCATTGTGATGGATGCCGGCAGCGGAGAAGTGCTGTACGAGAAAGACGCCCACAAAAAGAGAGACCCGGCGAGCATGACGAAAATCCTGAATCTGCTCGTGTGTCTGGACACCCTTGACTTCGATCAGGAAGTGACAGTGGAGAAAAATACGACGGGCGAGGGCACAGACATCAATCTTCAGAAGGGCGAGAAGATCACCATACGCAATCTCGCTTACGGGATGATGCTGGCTTCTGCAAACGATGCGGCTGAGTATCTGGGATATCTGGCAGGAGACGGAGATATCGATGCATTTTGCGACATGATGGATGCAAAAGCAAAATCCCTCGGCGCGACAGACACGGATTACAAGAATCCGAATGGGCTGAACCCGGACAAAGTGAACAACGTCACGACGGCTTATGACCTTGCCCTGATGGTAAGAGAAGGCATGAAGGACAAGCGCTTCAGAGAGATCGTCGGCACCAGAGAGTATACGATCGACGCCACGAACAAGTCGAAGAAGCGGAAACTCCACAATTCGAACATGTGCCTCTACAGCGAAGAAATTCAGAAGGTCGCTGACGGCGACAAAGAGGCTCTGAAGAAATACATAGAGAAGTACAAGAGCAACCCGGACAACTATGTTCCGGAAGACGAGGCGGAGCTGCCGGATATCGTGCGGAATGCTGCAAAGGCAAGAGCAGAGCTGATGTACAAGCCTTGCATTGGTGTGAAGACCGGATACACCAGCTCAGCCGGAGACTGCTTTGCCGGTTTTGCGAAAAAAGGCGACATGGAAATCATTGCGGTCGTCATGAATGCACCGCATGCGAAGAACAAATTCCAGGATGTGAAGAAACTCTGGAAGTATTCGTTTGCTAACTTCAAAAGCTACACCGCCCAGAGCTCTGATGATTTCAAGTATCAGATGAAGGTGAAGAGAGGGTCGCTGAGAGAAGTTGATCTGGGCATCAAGAATGACCTCAAAGTCACAGCACTGAAGAGGGACAATCCGGAAGAAACCGTCACCACCGAAGTGGAATTGACTGAGGAGAAACCGATGGCACCTGTGAAGAAGGGGGCTGTCGTTGGAAGACTCGTGGCATATGAAAATGGAGAGGAAGTCTCCAGTCAGGATCTGATTTCCCTCGAAACGGCGGAGGAAGGTGGACCGTTGTCATACATCGGCATCGCGGATGAAGACGTGCCGAAGTTCTTCATCCTGCTCGGACTGGCGATCGTGGTTCTGATCATCGTACGGTATATGATCAAGACATCAAAAAAGAACAAAGCGAGAAGACGCAGACGCGCCGAACGGAGAGAAGCCGAGAAGCGGGAAGCTGAACAAAGAGAACCAAAAAGAGAGACAATAAGAAGAGACAATGAACGTTCCGGAAAACATTAAGGAAGCGCTCAAACAACTGCCGGATACGCCGGGAGTTTATATGCACAAAGATAGCCTTGGCAACGTCATCTACGTTGGCAAGGCTATTAGTCTGCGAAACCGCGTGCGGCAGTACTTCCAGTCGTCGCGGAACATGGATCCGAAGGTTCGGAGCATGGTCAGCCAGATCAGCGAGTTCGAATACATCACCGTGGACAGCGAGATGGAAGCGTTGATTTTGGAATGCAACCTCATCAAAAAACACCGGCCGAAGTACAACATCCTGCTCCGGGACGACAAGTCCTATCCTTATATAAAGGTAACAAACGAAGAATGGCCGCGAGTCATTAAGACCCGGAACGTGCGCAAAGACGGCGGCAGCTACTTCGGACCTTACAGCGATGCAGGTTCGGTGAACCGGATCGTGGATCTGCTCAATTCCAGTTTTGCCTTGAAACGGTGCAGCGCGGTTGCTTTCCCGCAAGGATTTCGGCCATGTCTCAATTACCATATCAACCAGTGCAGGGGAATCTGCACGGGAAGCGTGAGCCGCGAGGAGTACGATGAAGCCGTCGCAGGTGCAGTTGATTTTTTGCGCGGACATTCAGCGCCTCTGATCAGCACCATAAAAAAGCGCATGAAGGAAGCTTCGGACAGACTGGATTATGAGGAAGCGGCAGAATACCGCGATTACATCGCCGCAGCGGAAGCGCTCAACGAAACGCAGCGTGTCGTCCTGCATCATTCCAATGAAGCGGATATCATCGTGCGCGTCGGAAAAGACGACAAAGCCACCGATTCATTTGCGGTCTTCTCCGTGCGGGAAGGGAAACTCGTGGAGCGGGAAACCTTCAGCATGGATATGTCTTCCTCCATAGATAGCGACAGCAAAAGCATTCTGGAGGCATTCATTAATCAGCACTACAGCAGAGTGCCGGATGTTCCGCGGGAGATCATCGTAGCGCAGCTGCCATCGGGCAGCGCTGTGCTGGAACAGTATCTTTCCGAAATCTCAGCTCACAGCGTGAAGATTTTGAAGCCGGAGCGCGGCGAGAAGAAGGCGCTTCTGAAACTGGCGTTAAATGATGCGGCAGTTCTTGCGGAGACCATTGACAGAAAAGCAAAAGCAGCCGCGGAGAGAAGAGATGAACTGGGTAGAGAAATCTGGGACGTCCTCTGCGCCATGGGAGCGGAGTCCGGTCCATACGACGGCCGACAGTTCAGAGCAGAGGCTTATGACATATCCAACACCAACGGCATCGATACCGTCGGGGCGATGGTCGTTTACGAAGGCCTGAAAGCGGATAAGCAGAGTTATCGTAAGTTCCGCGTTAGGACAGTGGAAGGACAAGACGACTACGCCTCCATGCGGGAAGTGTTGTCGAGAAGATTCCTGCGGGTCTTCAGCGGGGACGACAAGTTCGCAGTCCTGCCGGATATCATTTTCATGGACGGCGGCAAAGGTCACGTCACCACGGCGCTCGAAGTGACAGAGGCAACAGGCTTCGACATTCCTGTCGTCGGCATGGTGAAGGACGATCACCACAGAACACGCGGGCTGATCGTGCGCCGACCAGATGGAGAGGAATGGATCGAGATCACACTGGCAGATAAGCCGCTGCTCTATAAATATATCGGTACGATGCAGGAGGAAGTGCATCGATTCGCGATCACATACCACCGCAAACTGCGGAGCAAAAAACTGGAGCACTCCGTACTGGACGAAATCGAAGGCATCGGACCAAAGCGCCGGAAAGCCCTGCTTGCTGCCTTTGGAAGCGTAAAGGAGATCAAGAAGATTGCCACGGGCAGTAAAACTGGCAGCGACGCAGGGATTGCAGATGGCCCTGTAGAACGCCTCGCACGCGTGGACGGCATGGACCGGAGAGCGGCCGAAAAGGTTATCGCATTTTTCAAGAACAGGTGAAGCGGAAGAAGATTCGACAGGGGAGCGGAATAGCCAGGAACAAACTTAATGTTGTGAAAAACACTCACTGATGGTATAGTAACCCTATCACAAAAGACGAAAACCGAAAGGAGAAATATAATATGGCAGAAGACAAAGAATTATACGGATACGAAGAGGACGATATCATCACTCTGGAGTATGACAACGGTGAGGAAGAAGAGTGCGGAATCGTAGGCGTATTCGATGTGGACGGCAAGGATTACATCGCGCTGAATCCACTGGGAACCGGAGAGGTATACATCTACGGATACAAAGAGTATGAAGAGGATTTCGAATTGATCGATGATCTTACGGACGAAGAATTCGAGAAAGCGATCAAAGAGTTTGAAAGCCTGATTGACGCTGAGCTCATTGAACAGTAAGTGCAGCAAGCAAAAGCAACAAAGATGAATAGGCGCCAAAGGGCGTCTATTTCTTTTATAAGAGAGATTCTATAAAGGAATTCATTCATAAAGGAAGAAGGTAGTTTTCATGAAGGTGGAACAGGAGTTTTTCATCGGCGTACTTGATGTGGATGCTGAAAAGAGAGTGAAAAATACTGCTCTATTGCATATTCTTTCGGACATGTCCATGTATCACGGAGTCGTTGCAGGCCACACAAAGCCCGACCGCAAGAGCGACATTTCCTGGATTGTGTTGAACTGGATCATGAAGGTGTATCGCAGACCGACCATGTTCAGCACGGTGCGGGCAGTGACGTGGGCGAGAGATTATACGAGAACACGGGCGACCCGTGACTACATCATCTACGATGAAGAAGATAATATTGTGGCAGAAGCGATTTCGGAATGGGTCGCGGTGGATGTTGCTACTGGCAAACTTCTGCGCCTCACGCCGGAATTGGTGGCGCCATTTGAGATGGAGCCGGAAAGCAAAACGATTACGGATTATGAGATCCCATCTCTGCGCCACATTGATTCAAATGTACAGATCAGGGGTGAGATGGAAATCAACCGCATGATGTTCGATTACAACGGCCATGTACACAACAGCGTGTATCTGGATCTGGCGCAGCAGATTCTGCCGGAAGAACAGTATCACCACAAATTTAAAGAAGTGGTGATACTCTATAAACACGGTATCACCACTCAGGGTAAAGTTCTGCTGGAATATTCAGTTGAGGACGACCGCCACATCGTTGCGATCCGACAGGAGTCGGACAACCAACTGCATGCGTTAGTCATTTTTTCTGATGGAACATCTGATTAGTCGAACAGCAGTGTTTCCATCGTGTAGAGGCCAGGTTCTTTTTCGATGAGTTTCCTGGCTGCGGCGATGGCGCCGTCTACTAAAATCTGACGGCTGCCCGCCTTGTGGGTAATCTCAAAAACTTCATCATTTCCGAAGAAGTCGACGCGGTGTTCGCCCGTAACAGTGCCGCCGCGCAGGGCGTGCATGCCGATTTCACGGCTGGTGCGTTCGCCGCAGTTTCCGCTTCTTCCGTAGACGCGTTCATACTCGCCTTCCGGATCGATCACATCAGCGAGGGATTTGGCAGTGCCGCTTGGAGCGTCTACTTTTTTATTGTGATGCGTTTCTGTGATTTCAATGTCCCAGTCAGGAAGAGCCGCCTTGACCTGCGGCAGAATGTGCATGAACAGATTGATGCCCAGAGAATAATTTGACGCCCAGATAACAGGGACCTTTTTCGCAAGCTCAGCCAGAAGCTGATGCTGTTCTTCTGTCATATTGGTGGTTCCGCTCAGCAGCGGTGTTTCTGTGCGGGCGGCATAAGCTACCACTGTATCAGTCAGAGACGGATTGCTGAAATCCATAATAACATCTGCAATTTTTTTATCGGAATTCAGATTCTCAACATTCTCGATGTCGATCCATCCGGCGATTTCATCGCCTGCCTTTACAAGGGTATCTTCAATCAGCCGGCCCATGCGGCCGTAACCAGTGATCAAAACTTTCATTCTTGTATCTCCTTAGATGATTCCCAGCTTCTGCATTTCAGCACGCAGGATTTCTCTGTTGGCATCGCTCATCGGGCAAAGCGGCATTCTGAATCCGCCGACGCCCATGCCTGCCATGTTCATGGCTTCCTTGATCGGAATCGGATTGACTTCAATGAAGAAGTCGTTAATCAGTGTCATATATTCGAGCTGCATGTCGATGGCTTTCTGTGTATTGCCTTCCAGGAATGCATGGGTCATTTCCACAGTCTTATCCGGCTGCAGGTTCGCCCATACGGAGATGCAGCCTGCGCCGCCGAGCGCCATCATCGGGATGGTGATATCATCGTTGCCGCTCCAGATGTTGAAGTCCATGTCCTTTGTTGCCTTTGCAAGTTTGGCTACATAGCTCATGTCGCCGGTCGCTTCCTTGACGCCTGCGATGTTGTCCTTCTTGGCGAGTTCCGTCATGACATCGATCGGAATGTTGATGCCGGTTCTGCCCGGAATGTTGTAGACGACAACCGGAATATCTACAGAGTCTGCTACGTCAGCGATATGGTGGTAGAGACCCGTCTTGTTGGCTTTGTTGTAGTACGGTGAGATGCAGAGCAACGCATCAACACCAGCGTCTGCGAATCTCTTGGCCTTTTCAAATGAAGTCCTTGTATCGTTGGAGCCGGCATTTGCCATCAGCGGCATCCTGCCTTTGCAGACCTCAACGCTGCGCTTGACGATTTCGTAGTCCTCTTCCCAGGTGAACGTTGGTGATTCACTGGTCGTGCCGAGAATCAGAACGCAGTCCGTCTTGTTCGCAATGTGGAACTCGAGCAGTTCTTCGAGCTTGTCGTAGTTAATGCTCTTGTCTTCGTTGAACGGTGTGATCAGGGCTACCATTGAGCCTTTTATATCAAAGCTGCTTGCCATATCAATACCTCCTAAAAATAATTGTCTGCAGTACAAAACCATGAAACCCATGATTTCGTTTATATTATACAACAAAACCACTAGATGTTGAATAACTAAGATTCTTAAAGATTGTAATGTTTTGTGTTATAATCATCATGGATTATTATTGCAATGGAGGCAAATGAAAATACAATGAAGCTGAGAGAATTATTGGAAGATCTGAAATACGAAATACTGAGCGAGGGCAAGGCGGGCCTGGATACGGAGGTCACGGACATCGTGCTGGACTCGAGAAAAGCAGAGCACGGATGCTTGTTCACCTGCGTCAAAGGAGCAGTCGTCGACGGCCATAAATTTGCGGCGGACGTTGCAAAGGCAGGTGCAGGGGCAATCATCGTAGAGGATGCGATCGATCTGCCTGCCGGTACAGCACCAGTCGTCGTAAAGGTTCCGGACAGCCGTTATGCGCTGGCATGTGTGAGTGCAGCTTGGTTTGGTCATCCGGCGGAGAAACTGACGACCATCGGCATCACGGGTACCAAGGGCAAAACCACTACGACATACATGGTCAAGGCCATACTCGAAAACATCGGTCACAAGGTTGGTCTGATTGGTACGATCGAGGCGGACACGGGTTCCCGGACGATACCGGCAGCCAACACGACACCGGAGTCCTATCTGGTGCAGAAGTACTTCGCCGAGATGGTGGAGAATGGATGCGACAGCGTGGTCATGGAAGCATCCTCGCAAGGATTCATGCTCCACAGAACAGCGGGATTTACCTTTGACTACGGTATCTTCACGAATATTGAACCGGATCACATTGGTCCGAATGAACATAGAGATTTCGAGCACTATCTGGAATGCAAGAAGATGCTCCTCAATCAGTGCCGTGTAGGAATCGTCAACAGAGACGACGAGCATCTGGCGCAGATTCTGGAGGGAGCAGGGTGTCAGATCGAAACCTATGGAATCGGTGCTCCCGGAAGCGAACCGGGCAGCGCGTCTAACGCGGCGGAGCTGGTAGATCCGGAGCACGACCTCAGAGCTGAGGATATGGAGCTCGTCTCCCATCCGGGATATCTGGGCATCAAGTACCACGTGAAGGGCATGATGGATTTCCCTGTTGAGATCGACATCCCGGGCAAGTTCAGCGTTTACAACTCGCTGACTGCCATCGCCATCTGCAGACACTTCGGCGTCAGCCCTGAGGCGATCACCGAAGCCCTGAAGGACATCCACGTCAAGGGCCGTGTCGAACTCATCAAAGTCAGCGATGATTTTGCACTGATGATCGACTATGCACACAACGCCATGGCGCTGCAAAGCCTGCTGGAGACTCTGCGAGAGTACAATCCGCACAGGCTTGTAACGGTATTTGGCTGCGGCGGAAACCGCGCCCGCGACAGACGGTTCGAAATGGGAGAAGTGTCAGGAAGACTGGCGGATCTGACGATCATCACAAGCGACAATCCGCGTAATGAAGATCCGCAGGCGATCATCGATGACATCAAGGTCGGCATCGGAAAGACCGACGGCAAATATGTGGAAATCATCAACCGCAAAGACGCTATGAAGTACGCCATCGAGCACGGTGAGCCGGGCGACATCATCATCTGCGCAGGCAAAGGCCACGAAACGTATCAGGAAATCAACGGCGTGAAATACGATATGGACGAACGCGTTCTCATCAAGGAAATATTGGAGGAACTGAAATGAAAGAATATGACATCATTATAGTAGGTGCTGGTGCAAGCGGCGTATTCATGAGCTACGAACTGGCAAAGCTGAATACCAGCGCGCGTGTGCTTGTGCTCGATAAAGGCAGCGATCTGGACGGCAGAGTCTGCCCGATCAAGGCAGGTAAGACTAAGACCTGCGTCAAGTGCAATCCGTGCCATATCATGAATGGATACGGCGGTGCCGGAACACTGTCCGACGGAAAATACAACATCACAACTCAGTTTGGCGGCGACCTGCACAACTATGTAGGTCTGGACAAGGCCATGGAACTGATGGAGTACGTGGACGAAGTGCTTTGCAGCATGGGCGGCGCTGATGCGAAGCTGTATTCAACGGGCAATTCCGAACTGAAGACAGAGTGTCTCAAACACGACCTGCACCTTTTAGAGGCGAAGGTCAGACATCTGGGAACGGACAGAAACGTCAGAATCCTGGGCAAAATGTTCGACTACTGCAAAGACAAGATCGACATGGAGTTCCACACAGTAATTGAGGATGTGGAACGTCAGGAAGACGGCACCTTCATCGTGAAGACGGACAAAGGTGAAGTATTCTCCTGTAAGGATCTGGTGCTGGCAACGGGTCGTTCCGGTTCTAAGTGGATTTCACAGATCTGCGACAAGATGGGCGTCGAGCAGAAGAAGAACCGCGTGGACATCGGCGTCAGGGTAGAGCTTCCGGCGGAAGTATTCAAGCATATCACAGATGATGTTTATGAAAGCAAGATCATCTATCAGACAGATAAATACAATGATCTGGTCAGAACGTTTTGCATGAACCCGTACGGCGAGGTCGTATCAGAGAACACGAACGGTATCGTCACAGTGAATGGACACAGCTACGACGATCCGTCCCTGCATACACAGAACACCAACTTCGCACTGCTCGTATCGAATCACTTCACGGAACCGTTCGACGACAGCAATGAGTACGGTGAGTCCATCGCCAAGCTGTCCAACATGCTGGGCGGCGGTGTTCTGCTCCAGAGATTCGGAGACCTGGTGAAGGGACGCCGTTCCAGCGAACGCAGAATGCGCAAGTGTTTCACGCAGCCGACGCTGCAGGCGACTCCTGGTGACTTGTCTCTGGTTATTCCGAAGAGACAGCTGGACGATATCATCGAGATGATCTATGCCCTCGATAAAATCGCGCCGGGAACAGCCAATGAAGATACACTGCTCTATGGTGTGGAAGTCAAGTTCTACAATTCTGTCGTCAAAGTTGATGGAAATCTGGAAACGGCAGTGCCGCACATGTATGCGCTGGGAGATGGTTCCGGCGTGACCCACTCACTGTCACAGGCTTCCGCCAGCGGAGTATACGTAGCGAGAATTCTGGCGGAGAAGTATTGAGAGAAAACAGAGTATTGAGAAGGAGATATCCATGAGCGAAACAGTAAAAACGGAAAACACTGCACCTGCACCTGCCAAACCTGATCCAAACGCATGGAAAGAGCAGTTGGTCGGAAAGAGCGACAAGGTTGTGAAAGCCGTTACAAATCATCACAACAAATACAACTGCGCACAGTCGGTGGCGTGCGCTTTTGCAGAAGACCTGGGAATGGATGAACAGACCGTGTTCAGAATGATGGAAGGGTTCGGCTTTGGCATGGGCTCGATGCATGAATGCGGGGCTGTCTCTGCGATGGCAGCAGTGGCAGGACTGAAGGAGTCGGACGGCAACCTGCAGTCGCCTGCTTCCAAGAAGGCAAGCTACAAAGCCTCCAAGGCGATGCTGAAGGCCTTTGAAGAAAAGAACGGTTCTACAATCTGCAGTGTGATCAAAGGTGTTGAAACGAAAAAAGTTCTCCGCAGCTGCGACGGCTGCGTGGAGGACGCAACGGAAATCATTGAACGGTATTTAAGAGGGGAACTTTAAGAAATAATACGTAATAAAGCAAAGTAAAGGAAAGCGAAAAGGAGAACTGTAATGTCTGGCGTGAGTGAAAAGAGGAGGAAGGCAATTGCCTGGGCTGAAGAAGTTGTATCCTATGTGGATAATGACCCGCGTCCTATTGTCAAGTGCAAGGAATCCAGACCAATTACCGACATCAAGGATCTGCTGGTTTCAAGTACAAAACTGTATGGGGACAACGTTGCATATTTGCAGAAGTGGGACAGAAAAGGAGAATATGAACCAATTACCTACAAGGAAGTCCTCGCCGATGTAAATGGCATCGGAACGTGGATGATGGACAAGGGCCTGACCGGAAAGAGAGTTGCGGTCATTGGACCGAACTGCTACCAGTGGTGCAGCACGTACCTGGCCGTTACCGGAGGCATCGGGTGTATCGTTCCGTTGGATAAACAATTAAATGCCGACGAGTTAAAAAACCAGATCCAAAGATCTGAAGTATCTGCGGTCGTATTTGATGATGATCATCTGGAAACATTCCAAAAGATCAAAGCAGATGGCGATACAAACCTTGAACTGCTTGTGGCTTTCGATGCTGACGAGGAAAAGGACGGCGTCTATGCCTGGAAGCAGATCAAAGAAGAAGGCAAGAAGCTGATAGAAGCCGGCAATTCCGATTACGTGAATGCGGAAGTGGATAATGAAGTCATGAGTATCCTGATATTCACATCCGGCACAATGGGCAAGCCAAAAGGCGTCATGCTCAGCCAGAAAAACGTGTGCGCCGAGCTGATGATCGCACCGACAACCTTTGAACTCAGACAGGATGACATCTATCTGTCCTTCCTGCCTTTGCACCATACTTACGAGTGCACTTGCTGCTTCCTGATGGCGCTGTACAAAGGATCAGCCGTTGCATTTTGCCAGGGACTTACATACATCACGAAGAATCTGAAGGAAGTCAGACCGACCATGATGCTGGCAGTGCCGGCACTCTATGAGAAGATGTACCAGAGAATATGGAAGAGTGCGCGTCAGCAGGGAAAAGATGCAACACTTCGGAAGGTCATCAAGATCAACCGTTTCACAAAGAAGTTCCATATCGACCTGGGAGATAAATTCTTTAAGGATATCCGCGATGTGTTCGGCGGCAGAATGAAAACGCTCATCTGCGGCGGCGCCAAAATCGATCCGCAGATCCTGGACGGACTTCAGGATTTCGGGTTCAATGCCCTTCAGGGTTATGGCCTGACAGAGGCGGCCCCTATGGGTGCGTTCAATCCGCAGGATGCGCCAAACTCCAGGTCCATCGGTGTGCCGTTCCCGGGACAGGATATCAAGACGATCAATGTCAACGAGGAGGGCATCGGAGAAATCTGCATCAAAGGCCCGAACATTATGCTTGGATACTTTGATGATCCGGAAGAGACAGCGAAGGTCCTCGATGAGGAAGGCTGGTTCCATACGGGTGATCTGGGTTATGTCGATACAGATGGTTATGCATATCTGACAGGCCGCGCCAAGAACGTTATCGTGACGAGAAAAGGCAAGAACATCTATCCGGAAGAGATTGAATACCTGATCAATCTGATTCCTTTTGTGGAGGAGTCATATGTGTTTGGCGCTGCGGAAGATGAGGGTGATGACACCTTGCTTGTGGCTTCTGTCAAAGTTGATGATGGGGAAATGGCAGAGCTTCTTGGACCGGATTATACTGATGATGACGTCAAGCGGGAAATCTGGAAGGAAATCGACAAGATCAATGCAGAAGCTCCTATGCACAGAAAAATCAGGAGAGTCATTCACCGGAAAACCGATTTCATACACAACACCTCTTCCAAGCTCATGAGAATGGTCGAGGAAAATAAGCTGGAAGAGTAATAAAAAACAACAAAAGGGCGCCCGTCAGGGCGCCGTTTTAATTAGCGATCGTTCCGCAATTTATTTCGCAATCCGTTTAGCAGTAAACCTTCTCAATGTTCGCTGAGTTGGTGAGATAGACCATAGTCGAGTACTTCAGATCGAATTCAATGATATCACCGACTTTCAGATCGCCGCCGTTATCTACCAGGTCCTGAATGTCCAGAATGGTGTGGTCGGAAGATGCTCCCAGAATTTCAACACCTTCCATGCGTGGCAGGAGATCATCCGGATCACCGTAGTCACACTTGCCCAGGGCGATCAGAGCACGGCGTCTGATACCGCGGTCCACATATTCTATCTGGTGACCGAAAGCGTCGAAGCCGCGTTCGCCGACCGGATGGGACGGCTTGTCTTTGACTTCGATCACTTCTGCCTGCAGTGTGAAAATGTCCTGATGCATCTTGCTCAGGTCGTATCCATAGAGGACCGGCAGGTCGTATGCCAGCAGGATCGCCTCACCGATGCGCAGCATGTTGACGCGCTCCGGCAGGTTGCCGTCGAGGACTCTCATGAAGGAACTGGTCGCTCCGCCGGAAATGATTTCGAGAGGACGGCCGATTTTAGCTTCGATATTTTCAGCGATTTCGATGAGTTCGCCGATCTTTTCCGGTGTGGCTACGATGGAACCATAGCAGCCAACATTGAAACCGACACCTGCCAGATGCAGGTTCTTCAGGTCATTTTCTACGGCGAGAGCTGCTTCAGCCATTTCATCCTTATCCCACCAGCCTTCACGCAGATCACCGCAGTCAGCCATGAGGATGACATTGTGGATTTTGCCTTGCTCGCCGGCGCACTTGTTCAGCGCTTCCAGAACGACCATCTCGCTGTTCAGACTGTAATCGCAGTAGGTTACGATGTCTTCTGCTTCGCTGAGCATCGGGATTCTGACCATGAGCAGCGGAGTTTTGAATCCTTCTTCTTTCAGCGCAGCCAACTGTTCCAGCCTTGAGGAAGCGATGAATTTCACGCCTGCTTTCTCGTATTCACGGGCGCATGGAACAAGTCCTGTGCAGCCCTTGATGACCCCTGCGATTTCAACGCCGTCGCGTGCGCAGAGATCCTTCACATATTCTATGTTATGTCTGAGTTTGCCCAGATCCACTACCAGCTTCGGGTAGCCGTGTTTGATGTATGACATTTCTATGTTCCTCCTGTTGAAGTATAGCTTCAGCTTCGGCAAAGCTTCGCCTGCATCATCAGTATATCATAGATTTCGATATGCAAAGGCAGGAAAATGCGGTAAACTGAAGAGACCCTAACAGGTTCAAACAGGAGGAAAACCATGAAGACGGTACGCATCGCCCTCATCGGGTATGGAAATGTTGGAAAAGCATTCGCTGCGATGCTTTTGCGAAAAGAGGATTACATCCGTGAAGCCTTTGATGCAAAGGCGATCATCACCGGGATCTGCACAAAGAGCCGCGGCGTTTGTCTGTGCCCCGATGGAATCGATACAGAAACACTCACGGACGACATGTTCAACAAAGAGCTTGATGATTTTGCATTAATCGATTCGGGCGAGTATGATGTCATGATCGAATTGACGCCGATCAACATCATGACGGGACAGCCTGCGACGGACCATATTCGGCGCGCGCTGCAACTGGGAAAGCACGTCATTACAGCAAACAAAGGACCGATCGCATGGTATTATCGTGAGCTGCGCGATCTGGCGAAGAAACAGGGCGTTGGGTTTTGTCATGAAGCGACGGTCATGGACGGAACGCCGGTGTACAACCTGACGAAGGAAACGCTCAAAGGCTGCCGGATCACAGAAGTCAGCGGCATCTTCAACGCGACGACGAATTTCATCCTGACGGAGATGGAAAAAGGCGTCAGCTTCGAGGACGCTGTGGAAGAAGGACGGCGACAGGGTTTTGTAGAAGCGGACGCAAGCATGGACATCGACGGATGGGATGCATCGGCCAAGCTGACGGCGCTGATGAATGTGCTGATGGATGTGGAAATCACGCCGTTGGACATCGACAGAACCGGCATCGGCGGGATCACCAAAGACGATATCGATGCAGCGAAAGCTCAGGGCAAACGGATCAAACTGCTCTGCCGCGGAAGAGTGGAAGACGGCAAACCGGTTGGGACGGTCAAGCCGACCTGGGTGGACGAGCACACGCTGCCGGCAATCATGGATGCGACCTCTTCCTATGTGACGATCGACACAGATCTCATGGGAGCCACCACAGTCATCGAAGAACCATTCGAACCGGAGATCGATCACACTGCCTATGGTGTGCTGAGTGATCTCTTCCGGATCCTGACAGATTACGAAAACGGATTCTGATGGATTACTACATATTATCTTGGATGACGTTCGTTGACACACCTACATATTTCATGTAGAATGAAAGCACTCGCAGGACGAGTGCTTTTTTTGGTGTACTTTTGACACTAAACGCATGGCTGAACACACATCGAAAAAGCAGTTCGAACGGGGTAAATAAAGCGTTCTTTATGCGCGAAAAAGGAGTAGAAAATGGAAGAATTCATGAACGAAGAATTACTGTTAACTCAAGAGGGTTACGATAACATCGTTGCCGAACACGAAGAGCTGGTTTCAGTCAAACGTGCAGAAGTTGCAGCAAGAATCAAGGAAGCGATCTCGTACGGAGATATTTCCGAAAATGCTGAATACGATTCAGCGAAGAACGAGCAGGCCGAACTGGAAGAGCGTATCCACCAGCTGGAAGAGATGCTCAGAAAAGCCAAGATCGTTCAGGAAGATGATGTAAAAGGCGATAAGGTCAACATCGGCCTTAAAGTTACAGTCAAAGATATAGATACAGGAGACAAAGAGGTATTCTCTATAGTTGGCGCCACTGAATCTGATCCATTCAACGGCAAAATCTCTACAGAATCCTCTGTTGGTAAAGCGCTCATTGGAAAGAAAAAAGGCGAAACAGTCGCAATCGAGGTTCCGGACGGAATCATCAACTACAAGATCATGAAGATCGAGAAGTAAGCGAAAGCAACAAGCGAGATGGAAAGGACAATACAATGAGCGAAGAAAGAACAGAATTCGAAATCACCGAACAGGAAAGAAACGAACAGTCACAGATCAGAAGAGATAAGCTGGCTGAGCTGCAGGCCGCAGGCCGCAACCCGTTCCTTCAGGAGACATGGGAACAGACAGCTTATTCACAGGATATCAAGGATAACTTCGAAGAGTATGACGGCAAGGAAGTATCCATCGCCGGCAGAATGATGGCGAAGCGCGTCATGGGCAAGGCATCCTTCATTGATATCCAGGACTACAAAGGCAGAATCCAGTGCCACGTCAAGAGAGACGTTCTCGGCACAGATGAATACAAGTGGTTCAAGGCTTCAGATATCGGCGACATCTTCGGCATCGTCGGTAATGTGTTCATGACGAACAGAGGAGAGATCACCGTAGAAGTAACCAAGATGGTACTGCTCTCCAAGTCCCTGCAGGTGCTCCCAGACAAGTGGAGCGGACTGAAGGACATGGACATCAGATACAGACAGCGTTACGTCGACCTGATCGTCAATCCTGAAGTCAAGGAAAGCTTTATCAAGAGAGCTGCAATCATCAAGGAAATCAAGAGAACCATGGAAGAAGACTTCGGATACCTCGAAGTCGACACACCGATCCTGACAACCATTGCAGGCGGTGCAAACGCAAGACCGTTCAACACATTCCACAACACGCTGCATCTGCCGATGAAGCTGAGAATCGCCAACGAACTCTACCTCAAGAGACTGGTTGTCGGCGGTCTGGACAGAGTCTATGAGATGGGCAAGATGTTCAGAAACGAAGGAATGGACAAGAACCACAATCCTGAGTTCACTTCTATGGAAGCATATTATGCATACGGCAACATGGAGACGACCATGCGCGTTACCGAAGCAGTTATCTCCAATGCCGCAAAGGCAGCAACCGGCAACATGATCATCAACTATCAGGGCAAGGAGTTCGATCTGACTCCGCCTTGGAAGACAGTGGACATGACGGATGCGGTAGCTGAGATCACTGGCGTCAACTTCCATGAAATCGACAATGATGAAGACGCACGCGCTGCAGCCATCGGTTACGGCATGGATGCGGAAGATGTGGAAGGACTGTCCAGAGGCAAACTCATCGCGGAGATGTTTGAAGAGTACTGCGAAGATTATCCGGGATTCCTCGATGGACCGATCTTCGTCGTCGGACATCCGGTCGAGATTTCACCTCTCGCGAAGAGAGACCCGAAGGACCCGAGAATCACAAGAAGATTTGAAGCATACATCAACGGCTGGGAAGTTGCGAATGCATTCTCCGAGCTCAACGACCCGATCGACCAATACGAGAGATTCGTAGAGCAGCAGCATGAGCTGGACTGCGGTATCGACGACGAGGCACATCCAATGGATATGGACTTCGTAAACGCGCTGGAAGTTGGACTTCCTCCAACAGGCGGACTGGGCATCGGCATCGACAGAGTCATCATGCTCGTAACGGATGCGCCAACTATCAGAGACGTCATCCTCTTCCCGACCATGAAGCCGCTTGACGAGCCGGGTAAGGCAAAGGCCTCAGCGCCGGCTCCGGAGATTGCAGATACCGTTCCGGCGGAATCGGTCGAGATCGATTTCTCCAAGGTCGTTATCGAGCCGCTCTTCGAGGAAGAAGTAGACTTTGAAACATTCAGCAAGTCAGACTTCCGCGTTGTCAAGATCA
This sequence comes from uncultured Eubacteriales bacterium, assembly GCA_902763505.1. Taxonomy (GTDB): domain Bacteria; phylum Bacillota; class Clostridia; order Peptostreptococcales; family Anaerovoracaceae; genus Lentihominibacter. The sequence continues at coordinate 42,742 of CACWSO010000016.1, forward strand.
AGGAATGCTCAGCAGTTCCAAAGAGCAAGAAGCTGCTCCAGTTCGTCGTTGACGACGGAACCGGCGAAGACCGCGTCATCCTGTCCGGCATTCATGAATGGTATGAGCCGGAAGAGCTGGTAGGAAAGACAGTCCTCGCGATTACGAACCTGCCAACACGCAAGATGATGGGAATCGATTCCTGCGGCATGCTGCTGTCAGCAATCCACGAAGAAGAAGGGAAGGAAATGCTGAACTTCATCATTCTGGACGACAAGATTCCGGCAGGAGCCAAGATCTACTAATTTCAGCAAATCAATGTGTATTTAAGACGTGGCCTATGCAGGCCGCGTCTTTTTTATAGGTTCCAAGTTTTTAATATATCTAGACAGTTTGCTACCTGTTGACCGAAATTCCAATATATGTAATAATACCAAATAATTAACATTTCAAACATAAGGGGCAGAAAGGGATTGTTATGGGAAATTACAACATACTATATGAAGATATTCAGGAAAGACTTCGTTTTTTATCAACACTGATCGATAATGTGGAAACGGCCATCAAGGAGGCACCAGGCGGAACACTTAAAATCCGCAACCGAAAAAACGGGACCAGTTACTACAGCGTAACCAATAATAGTGAAATCTATTTGCCGCAGAAAAATGTTGAACTCATTCAAAGCTTAGCACAGAAGTCCTATGATAAAAAAATTCTCAGAGCTGCAAAAACAGAACTGCTGGCGCTTGAGAAATTAAGCAATTACTACAGCAGTAACCCGGCAGTAGAAGAATGGTATGGCAAGCTTTCTCCTGCTCGCCAAAGTCTCGTGCATCCAGTGGTTCTGACAGATAAACAATATATAGCAAAATGGAAGAAAGAACACCCGCCTCGATCTTCAGGGAAACCGGAAACTGTATATGAAACAATAAAAGGGGACACCGTCAGATCAAGGGCAGAAATACTTATCGCAGACCGCCTTTTCACTAGAAATGTCATATATCAGTATGAAACACCTCTCATCCTTAATGGCGTCGAGTATCACCCGGACTTTTGTGTACTCAACCTCCGAAAGCGCAAGACTTTGTATTGGGAACACTTAGGCATGATGGATGAACTGGACTATTTGGAAGATAATATTTTCAAACTCAACAGATACGCAAAACACAATATTATTATCGGAAAAAATCTGATTATTACATTTGAAACCGCCACACAGCCTTTCAATACGGCTCAGATTGACCAGATGATACAGGCGTTTTGCATATAGCATTTATATTTCTTCGGCATCATGATGCCTTTTGCTTTAGGATAATACTATTATTTCAAAAGCAATAAAAAGGGGTTATTGATTTTGGAAGCAAATAACACATTTTAGTCGTTTATTGTTATATGGGGTTATTGCACGCATAACTGCTGATATCAGCATAGCACTTACTATTATTGTTTAAGAAAACAGGGTTATCTATGATAGGTGGAGATGTTGCGCGATGAGGCTGGATAACACATTTTTTCATGAATGAATAATAGAGGGTGATTTTGCAAGAAAAATGATAATCCGTTTTCTCGATCAAAAAGAATTAGGGGTTATCACATTCATGATGAATGCGTAATAGTAATGCGCGATCAATAACATAGGACGGGAAACATCATAGTGGTTGTTGACAAAGGTGAAGGGCAGGCGTAAAATGAACTCGTGAATATATATTCACGAGTTCATTGTTGAATCGAGTAAGTCAGTAATACGATTGTGTTCCGGAATCCGTTTGAAGAGGAATCAGGCACGCAACTTTTAAGGAGGAAATGACATATGGCATATGATGGTTTTGCAATCGATGAATATCTGGATGCGGAGGCGATTTGCGCGCAGTTGGATGTGCTGAAGGACGGACCGATCTACGGAGTGAAGCCGGAAGCGCTGAAAGAGTACGAGGAAGAGTATTTTGAAAAGAAGTGCCAAGGTTCAAAAACGCGTATCGCAGAAGCGAAGCAGATCATACCGGGCGGCGTACAGCACAACCTGGCGTTCAACTATCCGTTCCCGATGGTGATGACAAAGGCAGAAGGCGCGAAGCTCTATGATATCGACGGCAATGAATACTACGACTTGCTGCAGGCTGGCGGCCCGACTGTACTGGGATCGAACCCGCCGAGCGTCAGGGAGAAGGTCATCGAACTGCTGAACACGTGCGGACCATCAACGGGACTGTTCCATGAATATGAATACAAACTGGCGAAGCTGATCTCGGATCTGGTTCCATCTGTTGAAATGTTCAGGATGCTGGGGTCCGGAACAGAAGCAGCCATGTGCGCGGCGAGAGTCGCCAGACTGAAGACGAAGAAAAAGAACATCCTCAAGATGGGAGGCGCTTATCACGGATGGTCGGACCAGCTGGCATACGGCATCAGAATTCCGGGCACAAAGGGCATCCAGTCCAGAGGAATTCCAAGCTATGTATTCAGTCACACCGATGAGTTCTTCCCGGGAGATCTGGATGATCTGGAGAAGAAACTGAAGAAGCACAAACTGGACGGCGGTACCGCTGCCGTTTATCTGGAGCCGGTTGGACCGGAAAGCGGAACAAGACCGATCACAAAGGAATTCGTCAGAGGCGTCGAGGAGCTGGCGCATGCATACGGCGCGCTGCTGATCGTCGATGAAGTCGTGACCGGATTCAGAATCGGAACCGGCGGGGCGCAGGAGTATTTCGGCATCGATCCGGATCTGACCATATTCGGTAAGGTCATCGCAGGCGGATATCCGGGTGCTGGCGGCATCGGCGGACATCTCGACTGCATGCAGCATCTGGGCGCAGGACTCGATTCATCCGGAAAGAAAGTCAAGAAAGCACTCTGCGGCGGCACCATGGCGGCAACACCGATCTCGTGCTGCGCAGGTTACTATACGATCAAAGAAATCGCTGAGACAAATGCATGTGAGAAGGCCGGCCGCATGGCCGACAGGCTCATCGCAGGATTGAAGGAGTCCGCGGCAAGGCACAATCTCCCATTCGTAATCTTCAACCAGGGATCCATCTGCCATGTTGATACAGTTGGAACGATGCACTACGCAATCGACTGGAGCAAACCTTGGCAGCTGCCGAAGATTCTCAAGGAGACCGGCAGACGTCAGAAAGAGATGGAACACATGGGAGCCGCTTATATGGCGGAAGGAATTGTGACTCTCGCAGGTTCAAGACTATATACAAGCGCGGCTTATGATGAAGAGATGATCGACGATCTCATCAGAAGGTTCGACCGCGTATTTGCCAAGTGCGGCAGACTGGAGGGGTAATCATGATATATCAGAAGACGCAGGCAGAGCAGATCCTTCTGAAAGCCTGCAAGGAACTTATGGACAGCGGACTGATCGCACGCACCTGGGGCAACGTCAGCATCCGCCTGTCTAAGGATCTGTTCCTCATCACACCGAGCGGCAGAGCATACGAAACACTGACGGCATCTGATCTGGTAACAGTGAAAATCAGCGATCTTTCCTATGAAGGCGATATCAAACCGTCCAGCGAGAAAGAGATCCATGCATCCGTCTACAAACTCAGAAAGGATGCGGATTTTGTCGTGCACACGCATCAGCCGAATGCTTCGGCGTTGAGCGTACTCGGTGAGGATTTTTCACTGACAGAGACGAACGGAAATCTCAGGGCAGAGCGAATCGTAACAGAAGAAGAACGTCAGATTCTCGGGACGATCATTCCGACTGCAAAGTACGGTATATCTTCAACGAAGCCTCTCGCAGCCAATGTGAGGAGGGCGATCAGAAGGAATCCGGAAGCGAATACATTTCTCATGAAACACCACGGCGCCCTTTGCATCGGTTCAGATTATGAGGAAGCTTTCAAAGCGGCGTACACATTGGAAAAAGTCTGTGGGAGAATCTTCGAGATCCGCTGCGGATGCAAAATGCCGACAGAATCAGGGGAAAGCATAGAAGGTGATATCGACAAAGGCTACATGATGCACGTCAGAACGCCGTATATCATGCGCATGAGCAGACGCGGCAAATCGGTAAAAGCCTATCTGGATGATCAGGCGCAGATCGGCGGACGCAGCACGAAGTGCATCGAGCCCGGAGATAAAGAGGCTCTGAGGGAACTGGCAGGAGAGGGCGGCGCAGTCCTGCTCAAAAACGACGGCGCGCTCATCATAGCGGAGTCAAAGGATGAAGCGGAAGCAGTGGCCATCGTATTGGAAAAGAATTGCCAGGCCGCCATGATTGCCCTTAAGAAGGGCATCAAGCCAGTGGATAATGCCAGTGCGGATCTGGAGCACTTATTCTACGTGAACAAATACTCAAAACGAAAGGACGAGGGGCATGCTGAAGAAATTGACTGAAGACCAGCAGGCCGCCATCATCGAGAAAGCCACATGTGAGTTCGCAGAAAAAGGCTACAAAGGCGCAGGTCTCAACCGCATCGCGAAGAGTGCAGGCGTCAGCGTCGGAGTCATCTATAAATACTACAAAGACAAGGAAGAGCTCTTCCAGGCCTGTGTAGGCAAAAGCATCGCATACCTTGATGAAGTGCTGAGCAACGCAGGACAGGAAGGCAGCGATCTGCCGGAGATGATTCGATCCCTCATCGGTCAGACGCAGATTGCCTGCAGGGAGCATCCGGAGTACTTCCGCATGTATCACCAGATTACGATGGAGGACGATTCTGAACAGGCGCGGAGCATGGCGGCGATTATCGAAGAGCCTTCTGCAAAGGCGTACAAGGCAGTCTTGAAGAAAGCACGCGAAGCAGGAGAGATTGACGAGGGGCTGGATACAGGCGCGGGAGCATTATTCTTTGACAACCTGATGATGATGCTCCATTACTCTTACAGCTGCACATACTATTCTGAGAGAATGAACATCTACTGTGGTAAACGGTTTGCGGCAAGTGAGAAAAAGATGAATGATCAGATGGTTCGTTTCATACTGAACGGACTGGGATATCAGGAATAACTGATTTGATTGAGAAGGAGTGAGACAAGTGCTTTTACTCGCATACGATATCGGAACAACCGGCGTGAAGACATGTCTGTTTGATGTGGATCAGCAGATCCGCATGGTAGGCAGCGCTTCATGCGGTTATGAGCTCTATACATTCCCGGATGGCGGAGCAGAGCAGCATGCGGATGAGTGGTGGCAGGCTATGTGCGCTAGCACGAAGCAGCTTATAACAGAAAACAGCGTTGATCCTGCGCAGATCGAAGGGATCTCTTTCTGTTCTCAGATGCAGGGCTTGGTTCTCGTCGACCGAGAAGGACAGCCGGTAAGGCATCCTATGAGCTATATGGATCAGAGGGCACATTGGGAAATCGAAGAAGGACTCAGGAGAGGCGTCAAAATCGCGGGCATGAATGCAGGGAAACTGTTGAAATCCCTGCACGCCACTGGTGCTGTCTCAGGTAGTGTCAAAGATCCAATGTGGAAATACCTGTGGGTCAGAAACAATGAACCGGATGCTTTTGCACGAGTGTATAAGTGGCTCGATGTAAAGGAGTATCTAATTTGCCGGTGCACCGGCAGGATGGTGATGACGGAAGACAGCGCCTTTTCCACGATGCTCTGCGATACAAGGGGCGGGACAAGAACATGGAGCGAAGAGCTTTGCCATATGTTCGGCGTGGATACAGCGCACCTTGCGGAAATCGTTCGGACCACAGACCTGATCGGCGGTCTGCGCAGGCAGCAGGCGGAAGAACTCGGTCTCACAGAAGGGACACCGGTATACGGCGGCGGCGGTGACGCGTCGCTCATCGGTATCGGTGCGGGATGCGTTAAGCCTGGCGATACGCATATCTACTGCGGCACATCAGGATGGGTCGCGACGATTACGGAAAAACAGATGGTCGACACATCGAGCATGATGGCGGCGATCGTCGGCGCACAGCCGGGACTCTACAATTACTTTGCGGAAATGGAGACGGCTGGAAAGAGCTTGGAATGGGTCAAGGATCATCTGGCGCTTGATGAAATCGGCGTCTACATGGAAAAGAGAGAGATCACCGGAAACAAGGAACACATCTATACGAGTCTTTACGATTATATGTCTGAGGTCGTGGCCTCCTGTCAGCCTGGTGCGGGAGGTGTCATCTTCACGCCTTGGCTGCACGGAAACCGCTGCCCATTTGAGGACGCAAATGCCGCAGGCATATTCTTCAACATTTCACTGGATACGGGAAAGACGGAGATGATCCGTGCCGTTGTGGAAGGCGTCTGTTACCATCTGCGTTGGATGCTGGAATGTCAGGAAAAGAAAGTGAAGGCAGCTGACACAATCCGGTTCTGCGGGGGTGGTGCATTGTCGCCTGCCATATCACAGATTCTGGCTGACATTCTGAACAGACAGGTCGAAGTACCGGCGCAGCCGCAGAACGTAGGCTCTGTCGGTGCAGCCCTTACGGCGGCCGTTGGGGCGGGAGCAATCGGCAGCATCGAAGAGATCTCCGGCCTGATCAAACCGGCTGCGACCTACTATCCGGGCAGCTGCGGAGAGGAAGGCCGCGCAGCCTATGAAAGAAACTATCAGGTATTTACAAAGCTCCACAGCAGCAACAAAAAGCTGTTTGAACAAATCAATATGAGGTGACTAGCTATTAAAAGTCAAGGTATTTTTGAAAGAATGAAAATGTAAAAAAGAGTATAGCAAATAAGCCCTTCAAGGCTGCTGCTTTGAAAAGC
>CACWSO010000017.1 GCA_902763505.1 uncultured Eubacteriales bacterium
TAAACTGAAAGACATTGCATCAACTCAACAGGCATTGCTCGATGCAGCATAAGCAAATATGCGGGATGAGCAATTTACACCACAATTAGGACTTGACCCTTGTGCGCTTTGAATGCTCTCTGAAGTTTCGGATGCATCGGAATGCATCTTTTGGAATTCCACTTTTTTGTCTTTTCCTTGTTGATTTGGTTTTTTCTCTAACCAAAATGGATAGTAACCGCTATAAAAAGTGGTTTACTGTCCACTTATGTTATCCAAATCTCTTTCAAACCATCTTTTTCCTTCAAAAATGGATAGTTAGGCCATTAAAACACCCGTTACAATCCCCTTTTGCTTTTTAGGACTGTTGTGTAAGAAGTTAACCGGACATGAGCCCGATAACCCCCAATTTGGCGAATTAAATGAATCCTGACTTGCATAGTGCATTACAGCAGTTTCATCAGCCTGGCTCTGCTGGAGACTTCGGTTTTCTGCAGGATGTGGGAGATGTGCTTCTTCACGGTGTGGACGCTGATCTCCAGGTGCTCGGCGATTTCCGCATTGGAATAGCCGAGGGAAACCTCTTTGGCGACCGCGATTTCCCGGCGGGTCAGGCCGTACTTGTTCATCAGGTAGATGTCTACGGCATCCACGCCGGATGATTTTTTATTGGAACCGGATTTGCCAAGGCCCGGGAAGCTTAGCTGGGACATGCGGTTTTCGATGTGCGGTAGAAGCACGTTGAACACTTCGAGATCGCGCTTGGAGAAGTCCGGCTGATTGCTGTCGCGGTACAGGGTAACCGTGCTTGGCGTAGAAATGAATTTATCGTTTATGATATAGCATCCCATACAGTAAATTAATCCACGAGGTTCCAGAAATTCTTTGTAGTACTTGGCCTTCTGCCGCGTTTCGGCATCGATAAAGTCGCTTTCCCGGAACACCAGGGATTCGCTGCTGTTCACATACCACTTCGTATAGTCCATGCTGCCGAAATGGCGCTGGTATTCGTATTCATAGTCCACTTGAAATTCCCGCGGGAATCGTGAAAGAGAGACCGGATCCGTGATCGCGACCTGGGATCCGTCGTCCTCGCGGGTGATGTAGCAAAAGTCCCCGAAATCATAATAAACCGCCGACCGTATGGCGGTCATGATATTCTTTCGCACCTGTCGTTCGTCGGTGGAAATCTCATTGATTTTTTTAAGCGAATCGTTGATTTGCTCCCAGTCCTTCGTGCTCAGCGCCATGGATACCGCTCCTATTCTATAAGCAAAAGCTTTAAGTTATGTCAAGGCTTCAGCCTGCAACGCAGAAGCCGCTCGACCGAAATCGCAGCAAAAGCCGTCCGATCAGTTTCACAATACCATAGCACCAGCTAAAAAACAAGAAAAAAGGAGTATATTTATAATACTAAAGTAGAATCAAAAAAACTCAAAATACTCCCAAAGAGGTTTTTTATTGGGATCCGGTTCGGCTATGATACAACCATAAAATCGTTAACAATACTTATATAGGAGGTATGAATATGGCAAACAAACCTTTCGTTCATCCGTACATTCCTAATTCCGTTCCGGAAGTCAGGCAGGAAATGATGGACTTTATCGGAATTAAGGACACGGAGGAAATCTATGCTTGGATTCCGGAGAAACTCAGATTCCGCAGACGGCTGGATCTTCCTGAACCAATCAGATCCGAAGCGGAGATGAGAAGTCATCTGGAAAGAATCCTGAACAAGAACGTTACCTGCAAGGAATACCTGAGCTTCCTGGGCGGCGGATGCTGGCAGCACTATGTTCCGGCAGTTGTTGATGAAATCGTCAACAGAGCAGAGTTTGTAACGGCATATTGCGGCGGCACCTACTCTGACCTTGGTAAGTTCCAGGCAAGATTCGAATTCTATTCCATGATGGGCGAGATGCTGGGCGTTGAAGCAGTCAGTGAACCTATCTATGACTGGGCAACAGCTGCAGGCTTCTCACTTAGAATGGCGGCCAGAGTTACCGGCAGAAACGAAGTGCTCATTCCGGCACAGATGTCACCGGACAGACTGGCTGTCATCAAGACGCAGTGCCAGCCAGAAGAAATGGCAAACAGCGTTCATGTAATCCCGGTTGCCTATGACGAAAAAACCGGCCGCATGGACATGGATGACCTTAGATCTAAACTGAGCGAAAAGACCGCCGGCGTTTACTTCGAAGTACCTGGATACTTCGGCGTGATCGAAGATGATCCGGCAGCGATCTGCGCGGCAGCTCACGAAGCAGGCGCCGTTGCCATCGTTGGCGTAGACCCAATTTCCCTGGGCGTTCTGGAAGCTCCGGGCAACTATGACGCCGACATCATCTGCGGCGATCTGCAGTCACTGGGCGTACACATGTACTGCGGCGGCGGACAGTCCGGCTTCATTGCCATGAAGGACGAAGAGAAATACGTTGGCGAATGTCCGCTGGCATTCTATACATTAGTTGAAACAGTCGATGGTCAGTTCGGATACGCAGAAATGCTTCCGGAAAGAACATCTTACGAAGCAAGAGATAAAGGTAAAGACTGGGTAGGAACAGCTTCCGGCCTTTGGACGATCGCAGCGGCTGCATACATGTCGCTGATGGGACCGCAGGGCATGCAGGAAATCGGCGAAACGCTGGTGCAGAACGCAAGCTTTGCCAAGAAGCTGATCGACGAGATCCCTGGCGTAGAAACAAAGTTCGACAGCACCTTCAAGGAATTCGTTGTCAACTTTGACAAGACCGGCAAGACCGTTGCAGAGATCAATGAAGCGCTGAGAGCCAGGAAAATCTACGGCGGCATCGATCTGAGCCAGCAGTATCCTGAACTTGGACAGAGCGCACTGTACTGCTTCACGGAAGTCATTACAGTAGAAGATATCAAAACTCTTGTTGATGCATTGAAGGAGGTTTGTTAAGATGAGCGAAGTTAAACTTAGAAGATACCACGCGGCAAAATGGGACGAACCTTTCATCATGGAACAGACCGTTCCTGGAACAAGAGGTTTGCTGCCGCCACTCTCACCTGATGAGGTAGTAAACGCAGTTGGCAGCGCTGATGCACTGATTCCTGCAGGCATCAAGAGAAAAGCTGCACCGAAGCTTCCTGAACTGGATCAGTACCATGTGCTTCAGCACTGGCTGAGATTGTCACAGGAAACCATGGGCATGGATCTGGCATCCGATATCGGTGAAGGAACCTGCACCATGAAGTACAGCCCGAAGCTCCACGATCAGATGGCAAATCACACGAAACTGGCAGATGTTCACCCGAACCAGCCGGTCGAAGATATTCAGGGCGTTCTGGAAATCATCTACAACCTGGAACAGTATCTGAAAGAAGTTTCCGGAATGTACAAGATTTCATTCCAGCCGGGCGGCGGCTCCCACGCGACTTACACCAACGCCTGCACGGTCAGAGAATATCACAGAGCGCACGGCAACCTGGACAAGAAGGACATCGTTATCACAACAATCTTCTCTCACCCTTGCGACGGCGCCACGCCGGCAACGGCGGGCTTCAAGGTAGCCACACTCATGCCGGATGAAAGCGGATACCCTGACCTGAACGCACTGAAGGCACTGGTCGAAGAATACGGCGAAAGAATAGCCGGAATCATGTTTACCAATCCGGAAGACACTGGCATCTACAACCCGGACGTTGCAGAATATGTTGAACTGGTACACAGCGTAGGCGGCCTTTGCTTCTACGATCAGGCCAACGCCAACGGCATTCTGGGAATCGCCAGAGCGTTCGATGCCGGATTTGATGCATGCCACTTCAATCTGCACAAGACATTCTCCGCACCGCACGGCTGTGAAGGCCCTGCATCCGGTGCATACTGCGTCAGACAGGAACTGGCCGACTTCATTCCAACCCCGACCGTAGAGAAGGGCGAAGACGGCTATTACCTGGACTACAACAGACCAAAGTCACTGGGCAAGGTAAGAAGCTACATCGGCAATCCGGAATGCATGCTGAAGGCATACGCATGGATCAGAACCATGGGACCGGATGGACTGAAGATGACAGCAGAAACATCCGTACTCAACAACAACTATCTTGATAAGCTGCTCCAGCAGATCAAGGGCGTAACCAGACCTTACAAGGATGGTTTCCGGTTTGAACAGGTCAGATACTCCATGGATGAGCTGACTCAGGCAACCGGCGTCGGCACAGATGATATCAGAAGCAGACTGGTCGACTTCGGTATCCAGAGCTACTGGATGAGCCATCACCCATTCATCGTTCCGGAACCATTTACGCCGGAACCATGCGAGACCTATTCCAAGGAAGACCTGGATTACTGGGCAGCTGCCATGAGGCAGTCCATCGAAGAGGCCTGGGAAGATCCGCAGTTCACCATGGGCGCGCCTTATGCACAGCCAATCGGCAGAATGATGGATACCAGCATCGTAGACGACGAGAGCAAGTGGGCTTGCACATGGCAGGCATATAAGCGTAAGAATAACAAGTAACAGGAGTATAAGTTGAAACAGCTTGGACTAATCGTAAATCCAATGGCCGGGATCGGCGGCAAAGTAGGACTCAAAGGCAGCGACGGTGAGGAAATCCGCAAGCTTGCATTCTCTTTGGGTGCCAAGCAAGAGGCGCCTGATAAAGTCATCCGTGCTTTGAAGCGGATGGCGGAAGCAGGTCACGACGTGCATATCATCACCTGTCCCGGCAAGATGGGCGAGGACGAAGCAAAAGCCGCAGGCTATGATCCGGAAATCATAGACGGCATTGCCACAGAGATCACCAGTGCGGACGACACAAAAAAGGCCGCGGAGATTCTGATGGAGCGCGGCGTTGATCTTCTCATGTTCGCCGGCGGCGACGGTACGGCCAGAGACGTCTGCAGCGTGATCGGAACGGACATTCCGGCGGTCGGCATTCCGGCCGGCGTCAAGATCCATTCCGGCGTATACGGCGCGTCCCCTATCCACGCCGGAGAGGCAGCTGACATGTACCTTTTCGGCGGCGGCAGCATGCAGTTGCGCGAAATGGAAGTCATGGATATCGATGAAGACGAATTCCGTAAAGATCGGGTTTCCGCCCGGCTTTACGGATACATGAAGGTCCCGTTCGAGAGAAGGCTTTTGCAGAGTGCAAAGGCCGGAAGCTCCATGTCGGAGCGGGCCACGATCCAGTCCATCGCATCCGATGTGATTTCCAACATGCAGCCGGATGAATACTACTTCATCGGACCGGGCAGCACGACCAGAGGAATCATGGAAATGCTGGATCTGCCGGCCACATTGCTTGGCGTTGATGTGGTCAAAAACCGCCAGCTCATTAAAGCTGACGCCAATGAATCCGATCTGCTGGGGCTTTTGCGAGGCGAGGCGGAAGGCAAGACCCACGTGATCGTGACTGTTATCGGTGGCCAGGGATACATTTTTGGCCGCGGCAACCAGCAGTTCAGCGCGGAGGTGCTGCAGCTGGCCGGGTATAAGAACATCACAGTCATTGCCACAGAAAGCAAGATGATCGGACTGGACGGAAAGCCTTTGCTGGTGGATACGGGAGACGAGCAGGTCAATCAGGATCTGTGCGGATACCGCATGGTCATCACCGCCCAGGGGAAACGAATGGTCTATAAAGTAAGCTGTTGATAGCATTAAGGAGGATAAAATGTTTGATCTGACAGGAAAAGTAGCAGTCGTTACAGGAGCATCACAGGGGCTTGGCCTTGAAACTGCAAAGCGCTTCAAGGCTGCAGGAGCGGATGTAATCATGGCTGACATTAAAGACTGCACCGAGCTGGCCAACGAAATTGGCGCTGATTTCATTCAGACCGACGTCAGCAAGGAAGAAGCTGTAGAAAACCTGATGAAGACAGCTGCCGAAAGACACGGCAAACTGGACATCGTTGTAAATAACGCCGGCATCATCTGCCCGGAAGAAAGACTGGAAGATGCGAACCAGAAGACTTATGAAGCATTGTTCCACATCAACGTCATGGGCGTTGTCTTCGGCCTCAAGTATGGCCAGAAGTACATGAATGATGGAGGCACGATTCTTAATACCGCATCGGATTCGGCAAATGGGGATTATTCCGGATACGGGCCGTATATTATGAGCAAAATCGCCATCGTTGGCCTGACCAAGGTGGCGGCATTGGAGCTGGCACCAAGAAACATCCGCGTCAACTGCATTTGCCCGAACACCATGGATACGCCAATGGCTTACGCCGAAGGATGTGAGACAGAACTGAACTGCATGAAGATCCAGACTCCTCTGGCCCGCATGTGCGATCCGAAGGAAGCAGCAGCACTGTATCACTTCCTGGCATCCGATGACTGCAGATACATCACCGGCGAAGACATCTATATCGACGGCGGCAAGAAGGCCGGCCCGGCAGAACAGCTGCTGGATTCCATTCTTAAATCACTGGAAATGTAAACGCCATAAAGCATATCTCATAATAAAAGCAGGACGGCACCCGCGCCGTCCTGCTTTTGTCGTGTCTTATTGTTATGCCTTTTGCTATGCTTTGCTACATTCGTAGACATACTTTTTACGGCAATACATTTCGTGGCCATACCTCATGTGCGATCACCGCCCTTTGCGAGAATCTGCTTCGCCTTCGCAACGGATTCATCCCAGGTCTCCTGCGGCTCTTCAACCGGAGCATTGTTCTCGGGCTCTGGTTGGGGCGTTCGCTGGCCGTACGCTTCTGCGTCATGGTGATGCCTGCTGGGTAGAAGACCGTGTAGTAGAACTTCGATATCTTCGCGTTGAGCATGTTTGGCTGCATCTCTTTCTCATCCACCGCCTCACCCAGATCCAGCATCCTTTTTTTCACCCGTTCTTCCTGATCCTCCAGGGGAAAGTATGCGACCTCGCAGCGGAGCGTCTTCCTTCCCAGAAACGACCTCCCGGATGATACAGCAAGGCACATGTCCAGCATCATCCAGCTTTTGCCTGACTTGGGAGCGCCGGCTTTCAGACCACGAAAAAAAGCCGGCATACACAGCCGTTTCTCTGCACAACAAAAAAGGTGTGCTTGAAACAACTATTCCGGCGAGGTCGCAGAAGGTCTCGATGATGAATTGTTTACGACGGAAATGGCCGCAAGAAAGAATTCGCATGACAGATATGAACACGGCAATGCTATGGGGCTTGCAGTTACCGCACAGGAAGGCAAAGTGGCGTTAGTCCAGAATTCCCCGGCAGGAGATCCAAAGCTCGGTCTTCGAAATGCAGAACTCGAGTGCGCTGTGATAGACAAAACCGGCATCATCTACAGCGGACTACTGAGGAGCAGCTTTGTTGATATTGACTACGGCAGTACGGAAGAGGATATCAAGGCAATAGAGGAACTTGCAGGCGGTACCATGGTCAAGAATGTCATAAGACCTGTCAGCAATAAGAACCGAGCCGAGTGGAAGCCTGAATAAGTATTACAAAAACCCAGTCCGAAAAATCAGGACTGGGTTTTCTGAAATAGTGCCCAGCAGGTAACACTGGTAACACTTTTTGCTTTGACACAGGACTTTCAAACGCTGTAACCGTTGAAAAATGCACGTTTTTAAAATCGGTCAAACTCATTTTGAGTGTTCGATCCCCCTATGCTCCACCAAATCAAAAAAGACGGGTAACACCCGTCTTTTTTCGTATCTGTTTTAATGATGCAGTAATCCTTCTAACGTTTCAAACAAAACGTCCGGTTCTACCGGCTTGCTCAGATGTGCATTCAGACCTGCCTGCATACTGCGCTGGACATCCTCATCAAATGCATTTGCAGTTAACGCTATGATAGGGGTTGTCTTTGCGTCAGACCTGTTCATAGCCCTGATTCTCCGGGTCGCTTCCAGACCATCCATTTCAGGCATCCGCATATCCATCAGGATAGCGTCATAATAGCCCTCTTCGTGTTCTCCAAACAATTCTACAGCAATACGCCCATTTTCTGCGTGATCCACTTGCATCTCACGCATGGAAAGTACCATGGCAATTATTTCGGCATTTACTGCAACATCTTCCGCCAACAGCACTCTGCGTCCCTTGAGGTCTGCCGTTTTTCGTACAAGTTCTGCGTTCTTCTTTTTGAAGGCCTCCCTGAACTCATCAAGCACATTCCCTGCAAAAAGCGGTTTCGCAACAAATGTGTCCACACCTGCCGCCTTTGCTTCATCCTCAACTTCATCCCAATTATATGAGGTAAGAATGATGACAGGCGTTTCAGTGCCCACGACAGCACGAATCTGCCGAGTCGTTTCTATGCCATCCATATCAGGCATGCGCCAATCTACCAGAATCAGATTATAAGGTTCCCGTCTGGCATGGCGAACTTTCACCATTTGCAGGCCTTCTTCTCCAGACAGTGCCTTTTCACAATTCACACCCACCTGTCCCAGCACAAGCTGGGCGTTTTCACAGGCGATTGGATCATCATCAATCACCAATACACACATCTCATGAGGATGCAGCATATTATCTTCTATTTCAGTGCTTTTGCGATCGCAGTCGATCAGTGTGACAGTAACGGTAAACGTTGTTCCCTTGTGTTTTTCGCTCTCTACCGAAATTGTTCCGTTCATCAGCTCGATGAAGTTCTTGGTTATGGCCATGCCCAAACCTGTGCTTCCATAACGGCTTGTGCTGGAAGAATCTTCCTGACTGAATGCATCAAACAGCTTTGGAAGAAAATCCTGATTCATTCCAATACCTGTATCGCTGATGATAAAGCGAAGGGTGGATTTCCCATCAAATCGAGCAACTTCTTCCACAACAAATGTGACACTTCCGCCTGACGGCGTAAACTTGACTGCATTCCCGAGGATATTGATCATCACCTGCCGCAACTTCATTTCATCGCCAATGTAATAATCGTCAACCGCGCCTTTTACACGACACTCATACTCAAGCCCCTTATCCCGGCACTGCCCGCTTATGATCGTGTTGACCTGAGCCAACGCTCTTGCGAAAGAAAACTCTTCATTCTTCACGGTCATACGACCGGATTCAATACGGCTCATATCGAGAATGTCGTTGATTATGCTGAGCAGATGCTGTGCTGATAGTCCGATCTTTTCAAGGTGTTCTCGCGTCGTCTCAGAAATGCCGGGGTCATTCAGCGCAATTCTGTCCAGCCCAATGATTGCATTCATTGGGGTGCGGATTTCATGGCTCATATTAGACAGGAAAGCTGTCTTTGCCTTGTTGGCCTGATTTGCCTCTTCTAACGCAACACTCAGAGATTCCCGCTGTTGCACCAGTTCCTGCATCATTTCCTTCTGTTCATTGATATCTATGAACACACCAACATACGTTTTAGGAGAACCATCAGGACGACGCGTAGGTTTGCCGACAGCCCGATACCAGCGATATCCTCTGTTTTTCGTCAGCAGACGGTACTCTACATCATAGGTCTTTTGACCTGTATAGTCGGAAATCGTTTCATTAAATTCCTTCAGTATGCGCTCCTTGTCGTCAGGATGCAGCAGGTCAGACCAGGACTCCAGTACATCCGGAAAGTCATCTGTGCCATGATACCCAAGCATCCTTCGGAATTCGTCACTCCAGATGACCTGCTTCATCACGCCGGATTCATCAAATTCCATCGTCCATTTGCCGGATCCGAGCATTTCATGAATGGTGTCGAGAGACGCAGATTCGTTTTGCAGTTCAGCGTACAGAACATCATGTTCCTTTTCCTGCGTTACGTCGATCGTAACGCCTTTGTACTGCAACGGCCTGCCTTCAGAATCCCGGGATATCTTGCCCATGCTGCGGAACCACCTGATCGTGCCGTCCTTTCTGCAAAAACGGTAATCATAGCCCGCTGTCTGCATGATGTTTGCATCCAAAACACTGGCGGTCATATTGCTAAGAAAAGCATCCCTGTCTTCCGGGTGAATGCCCCGCAAGAATGGGCCCATTTCATTCGGGCAATCACTCTGGTCGTGATAACCCATCAGTCGGCGGAAGCCGTCGCGCCATTGTACAGATGCTATGGAACCGTTTGGCTCATAGTTGATGATCCAGCTTCCCGCCTGTGTCAGATCGGTAAATAGACGGATCGTTGCGGCCTGTTCTTCTATTTTTTGTCTGTCCTTTTCATCGTTTTCCCTGTTCATAAAGGACTCCTTTCATCTAGGTCTGCTTATTATAATCCCTCCTGACGCCTCTCTTCAAGAGTACGGTTCAGAACACCGCCGCCAAACAGGATCATGACGATGAACCGGAGCCACAGAAGCACCAGGAACAGCGATGCCAGTGATCCATACAGATTGGAAGCGTGGTAAAACCGCGGGATGAAGAAGGCGAACAGCTCGGTAAACAAGAACCAGCATATACCGGTGGCTAACGCACCTGGAAGCTGGCTCTTCAGCGTTCTGCCTTTTGCAGGTAGTTTTGCGAAGATGATCATAATCACCAAAAGCGCCAACAGAATGACGACCAGCGAACTGATGTGAAAGAATGAGTCGATATTCTCTAGGGTTGAGTTGAGCACATCCGGATTTGCTTTTTTTACCGCTGAACAGATGGTACTCGCAAGGGAGTCTCCCAGCATTTCAAATATCAGAAGCGCAGGAATCAGGATGATCAGCATCAGGGTGAAAAGCAACCTTTTCAGAATAGGCTTTGCGATGGCGATACCTTTTTCCAGCAATCCGCGTTTTTTATCTTCTTTTGTTTCGGCCTCTACTTCGTCCTTCGCTTCGCTATCAACGTCTTCGCTGTCCAGTTGATTCAATCCCTTTTGAATTGCCATGACACCTTTGCTCGCTGCCCATAATGTCGTTACAGCTGCCGCCGAAGCTAACAGTCCGCCGGACTGATCTTTAATATCCAGCATCAAAGATACAACAAAATCCTCGATGGATCCCAGGTCAGGCAAAAGTTGAAACAGGATATCTGCAACGTCCTTTGCTGAGTAGCCAGGGATCAGGTTTACGATGGATATAATCAGAATGATGCAAGGGAACACCGCTGTGACGATGAACAGCGTCGCGTAGCCCGAATACACCGACATATTGTTGTCCTGAAACATCGCAAATCCACGAAGGATGATATCTTTTAATCGTGAGAGCAGGTTCTTGAATCGGTCCATAGTTTTGTCGCCTTTCTACTGAAGATATTATACGTGAAAACAGGCTGTTGTTCAAAGACATTATGAGCCGTTCAGAGGCTCCATCAGCTTGCTTTTTCTTATTGTTTTTCCTATACTTTGATTATAGGATACGAAATCACAATCATGCCGCAGTTTGCATATCTGGAAAAGGAGGCGGAAGAAATGACAGCAAAAGCTGATAGGATTTTGAAAAACGCGAAGGTGTATTCGGTCACGCTGGACGATCAGGTGATACGCGCGGACGCAGTTGGTATCTCCGACGGCAAGATCATCTTTGTCGGCTCCAATCAGGATGCCGAAGCATACATCGGAGAAGATACGGTCGTCACCGATTGCGAAGGCAAGAGCGTTTTACCGGGATTTGGAGACGCCCACATGCATTTCGCATGGTCGGCGAAGAAGTATGCTGTAGCTGATGTGGCAAACATCGTAGACAAGAAAAAGGATACGCCGGACGATGTCATCAAGAAAATACAGGGCGTCCTGAAAGATTATGCGGAGGAGCATAAGAATTACGCAGTGATACAAGGTATCGGATGGGACCGGTTCTGGTTCCTGGGCGCACTGCAAGGCATCACAAGACCGTTCACACGGCATGACTTGGATGCCGCCGTACCGGACCGGCCGGTCGTCATGCTGTCCTACTGCGGACATGTTATGGTCCTGAACACAAAGGCAATTGAAGCGGCAGGGCTGTCTGCCGATACGCCGGAGCCGGATAATGGAATCATCCGGAGAGAAGCGGACGGATATCCCGATGGGTATATTCAGGAACCGGATCTGATGACTCGAATCATGGCTGCCATTCCGGGTTACGCCTTCACAAAGGAACAGAACATGGAGGCTATGCTCAAATGTCAGGAAGCATTTTTTCAGAATGGTACGACTTTGGGCGCCGATCTTCTGGGAGATGAGGAAAACTACACATACATCAAGGAAATGGCGGAAGAGGGAATTCTGAAAGTGCGGATGAATGGCGTCCATACGGTCTACAACGATGACTGGGAAGAAGATTATGCCAAAGAAAATGCAGAATGGGGAAAGTACAATGTAGAAGATGTATTCAAGGTCGACACCATCAAATATTTCGTCGACGGAACCCCTGCCATGCTGGTGCCATATACTGAGGAATTCTGTAAAGAAAGCGGAATGCCGGCGGAATATAAAGGCGATTTTCTCTGGGACTACGACAACCTCATGAAGTCCATGGAAACCGTCCGGAAAGACGGCCACAATATCCATGTGCACGCCATGGGAGATTACGGGGCGCAGGCAACCATCGACTGCATGATCAATGCGCAGAAATACAACGATGGAAGAGATCTGCGGGATGCGATCGCGCATTGTTCTTTCGTGACGCCGGAAGACAGGAAGAGAATGGGCGAGCATAATATCATCGGAAGCATCCAGCCGTACTGGATGAGTGGATGTCTGGAAGCAACGCCGGAATACCTTCTGATGCTTGGCCTGGAACGCGCGAAAGAGGCGTTCCTATGCAAAAGCTACATGGACGCAGGCGTAAGGTGTGCTTTTGGATCGGACTTCCCGGTGACTCCGATCAATCCGTTCCAGGGGATGCAGATTGCAATAACAAGGCGTGAAACGCCGCTCGATCCGAATTACGAGATTGCAAAGGATGCGACCTGTTACAATCCGGAAGACTGTATCACTCTTCAGCAGGCGATTCAGGCCTTTACGATCAATACCGCTTACCAGTGGCATCTGGAAGACGTAACAGGTTCTATAGAAGTCGGCAAATCCGCGGACCTCGTGCTGATCGACCATGATATTGAAGCAACACCCGCGGAAGAGCTGTATACGATCAAGGTTCTTGAGACGCTGCTGCGGGGAGAAACCGTATATAAGGCATAGAAACGAGGAAAGATGAGGAAGGATGATGAAAGCTTATGATGAAAGCTTATACGAATGGAAAGATCTATACAGTCAATGAGAATCGCGATTGGGCGCAGGCTGTCGTCATAGACGGAAACCGCATCGTATATGTGGGAGATGATAAAGGCGCAAAAGATTATATTGCCGGGGAACAGGCAGAGGTCGAAGACCTTGAAGGGAAACTGATGCTGCCTGGCCTGATCGATGGACACTGTCATCCTATTATGGGCGCACTGTTTAAATCAGGCGTGGTTCTGAACGGGTTGTTTACTCTTGATGAGATGCTTGCAGAAATCAGGAGATATATCGAAGCTCACCCAGGCAGAAAGTATTATCACGGAAAAGGTTTTCAGGAAGAATATTTTATCCAGAACGAAATACGGCCTGACAAATCCATGCTGGACAGCATTTGTGATGACACACCTGTTTTCATCTTTGGATCAAGCGGACATGTGGCCTGGTGCAATTCTTGTGCCCTTGAAAAGGCAGGCATTACAGCGGATACGCCGGATCCTCATCCGGGACGTAGCTATTTTGCCAGAGATGCCGAGGGAAATCCGACAGGGTATGTACTTGAAAACATGGCCACGTCAATGGTGAATGAAAAAATTGAAGTCATCGATCAGGAAGATGTGGAGCGCAGCTTGCTGGAACTCTCGGAAGAATATGCCGAGAACGGTGTGACCTCACTCTGTGACATGGGCGGCTTCGGGGGAATGCTCGATTACATGAAAAATGGGTTGATCGATCTTGTTGAATCAGGAGTCTTGAAACAAAGACTCAGCGGCTGCGGAGCAATGGTGAACAGTATTGGGGAAGTTGATGCAGGAATCGCTTTAACACGGGAACTGAACAAGAGAGCGAACAACGATTTATGCAGGTTCAGCTTCGTGAAGATGTTCCAGGATGGAACATTGGAGGATTTGACTGCGGCAATCTCCGTTCCGTATCTCAATATTGGCTCTGCGCCGGAACCGTTTTTCTCCGAGGAGGAGATGATCCAGGCAGGACTGAAGATCGCAGAAGCAGGTTTTGATATCAATGTTCACTGCATCGGCGATATGGCAGCCCACGGACTCGTCAAAATGACAGAGGCCCTGCGGGACGCAGGATATCACGACACGAGAGTAACAGATTCTCATTCCACATACATCTACAAAGGAGATGTTCCGAAGTTCGGGGAGCTCGGCATCCTCGCCAATACGACATACGTATGGCATGCTGCATTCGAAGAAGAGAAGGATATTCTTTCTCCGGAACTTCCGCCGATGTATGAACTGAAGTCCGTGCTCAATGGCGGAGGGAAAGTCGGCGCAGGATCGGACTATCCGACCGATGATTTTGGATTTGAACCAATGAAGGGATTTCAGATGGGATGTACGAGGAAAATGTATCGGGATGATATCATGCCTAGTGCATATGAACTTGCACCTGCATCTGAAAAGCTGTCGATGGATGATATCATCACATCATATACGATCAGTAATGCATATCAGATGCGCATGGAAGACAAGATCGGATCCATCGAAGTGGGTAAGTATGCAGACTTAATCGTTCTGGATCAAAATGTTTTTGAAATACCGATTGAGGATGTTTACAAGACACGCGTCTGTGAAACAATCATGAACGGTGAAACGACGTACAAGAGATAGGCTGAAACGTATATTCCACTAAGATGAAAAGAGGAACCTAATGTTCCTCTTTTTCTTTGCTCTGTGAAATCATTAGTGCAATCACTACAGCGGCAATACCGCCTGCCAGTTTGGAAATGACGATGGCCGCAATCATATCAGGAGCATACCCTGCGATAAAGCCCAGGTGATCGCCTAAGACAAAAGCAGCGGATACACAAAAGGCAGAAGTGACGATTCTTCCTCTCTCGTTCATGTTTTCCATCATGCTGAAGATCGGAATCGCATTTGCCAGGATGATCAGAAGGGCGCTGATTGCAGTCTCGTTGACGCCGATTCGTGCGCCTGCCTTTTGCATCGGTTTTCTCAGGATACGCGTGATGATTTCCACCAATACGAATGCACCGGCGAGAATCACAGCTACATTGCCGATGATCCCGAAGACCTCTACGAGAGGCATAATGTTCGGAAACGGCGTGAAGCCGGTGAACTCCGAGAGAGCGCCGATACAGGTACCTGCTACGCTGATGCCCAGAATCACTTTTCCAAAGATAATAAAGACTCGTACGATGGTTTTTTCCCATTTCCAAAGACAGATGATGATGATCAGAGACAGCACTGTCACCGGAATCAGGTTGATGAGAATCGCTTTGATAGAGATTCCAGCGAAGAGACTACCCACCAATATCCCCACCGGAATCGCAATAATACCAATCAGGATGCCTTTTGCAACATCCTTTTGGTATTCTTTCTTTGTCAGGTTCATGGCAACCGGAATATTGAAGGTGATCGTTGCACCCAGCATGGAGGCTGTGATCAATCCCACTGCGTAACCATCATTGCTTTCGGCAAGCTGCTTTACCAGTGCAGCACCGCCGGTGTCCAGATCGAGAATCATACCTCCGAAGACGCCGGGGTCCGCGCCAAGCCAGCCAAAAACTGGACCGACCACAGGTTTCAGGATGCTGCCCAGAAGCGGCGCCAGCACAAGTAAACCGGCCGTAGAGATGACCAGGGTTCCCATGGCCATGATACCGTCTTCCCACTTGTTTCCAAGCCTGAGACGGCTGCCGGTGATCTGATCCGCTGCGCCTACCAGGACAAAGAAGAGCATGATATATATGATGATTCGATTGATGTCCATGAATAATCTCCCTCGCTGAAATTTTACCGCCAAACATCAAGAAAATGCAATCACAGTTTAATCATTTCAGAATAGAAGCAGGCGATAGACTCATAGAGCGCCTGTTTTTTTTCTTGCAGAGAATAAACGGTATCATCCGACACGAGCCGGTTGTAGTTGCGGTACCAGATGCGGTGCTGATGCGGAGTGTGCCCATGTTTCTTTTTGAATTCGCGATAAAAGAATTTCGGGTCCGAAAATCCGCAGGCGTATCCCACTTCCGGAACAGACAGCTCCGGATTGCATAAAAGCAGATGTTCTGAATGGTAGACTCTGATTTCA
This sequence comes from uncultured Eubacteriales bacterium, assembly GCA_902763505.1. Classification (GTDB taxonomy): domain Bacteria; phylum Bacillota; class Clostridia; order Peptostreptococcales; family Anaerovoracaceae; genus Lentihominibacter. The sequence goes on from CACWSO010000017.1 coordinate 16,064, forward strand.
TGGAGAAAGGCGCGGAAGGTCTTCAGGGAAGTGGTCTTGAAAAACTGTGAGAGATAATTGTAATTCAGATGCTCCATCTGACAGATGTCACGCATGGTGATTTTGTCCGCATAGTTTTCGAGCATGTAAGCGATGATGTGTTCGAACCGGTCCTGCATGTCTTTGGAGTAAGTGTCATCCAGATTGATGTCATTGAAATACTGGAAGCTGTTCCGCAAGATGCGCAGTACTTCTTTGGAGAGATTGTTGATTCTTTCTTCGTTGTCATCTGCGGAATGTGTGTATTTGTGCACTTCTTCATAGAGCATCGCCCAAAGAACCTTGCGTAGTTTATCAAGGGCTGGCTTTTTTGCATTGTCGATTCCGTCACTGCTGCAGACATAATACAGAAGTTCATAGCCTTTACCAGCGAAAAGCGGATGCGTCAAATCAAAATGAAATGACACAACCAGGTTGTCAGTGTTTTCTACATCTGCCGTTACAGTATGGATGTCGTAGGTATCCGCTTCCTTGATATCACCGGCGTGAAGCACATGCTTTTCGTGCATGCTGTAAACCTCGACCGTCCCTTGGAGGCACATGATGATCTCCAGTTCGTTTCTATGATAATGCGGCATCTGACGGCTGACGCGGTACAGGGTGACGGCAACGGGACTATTATGTTCAAAAGCAACAGATTGTTCTTTCGCAAACACGGCATTTCTCCTCAAAAATAGTTTATAATTAAGATAAGTATAGCGAAACACATGAAAATTGTCTATTTTTTTGAGCGCAATAGGGGAATATACTTTAAACAAGAAGATGCAAAGGCATCAAACCCGATGTGGAATGATAACAGGAGGAAAAATAGAATGATTACAGATAAGAAAAGCCCTTACAGATTAGTTACGGTAGAAGAACTGGCGAAGCTGAGAGAAAGAGAAGATAAGCTGTTCAATGAGAGAACACCGAAGAGCCGTGAGGCTTTTGAGAAAGCGCACGAGAACTTACTGGACGGCGTTCCAATGCCTTGGATGGCTGACTGGGGAACGGATCATCCTGTTTTCCTGGAAAAAGCAAAGGATCAGAAGTGCTGGGACATCGACGGAAATGAATACATCGATTTCTGCCTGGGAGACACCGGCGCCATGTTCGGTCACTCCCCGGACGCGACAGCGAAGACGATTGCAGAGAAGGCGTATCAGGGAATCACAACAATGATGCCGACGCTGGACTCACTTGAAATCGGCAAAGAACTGAGCAAGAGATTCGGCCTTCCGACCTGGCAGGTTGCAATGACAGCAACAGAAGCGAACAGATATGTCATCCGTAATGCAAGAACGCTGACTGGTCGTCCTAAGATTCTGGTGATGCAGGAATGCTATCACGGAAGTCTTGACGAAACCCTGCCGCACATCGGTGATGACGGCAAGCTCTGCCTGCGTTCACATTTTGATTCCAATCCTGGTCTGCCGAAGGATCAACTGACGAGAGTTGTTGAATTCAACGATCTGGAAGCTATGGAAAGGGAACTGGCCCATGAGGATGTTGCAGCTGTTCTGCTGGAGCCCGTCATGACCAACTGCGGCATGGTCCTTCCTGATGAAGGATATCTCGACGGTGTGCGCAGCCTTTGCGATAAATACGGTTCCTATATGATCATCGATGAAACACATACTCTTTCAGAAGGATACGGCGGGTATACGAGAGCTCATAATCTGAAGCCGGATTTCGTAACGCTCGGCAAGTCCATCGCAGGAGGAATTCCGATTTCCGTTTACGGATTTACAAAGGAAATCACTGACAAAATCGGAGAGACCTATGGTAACGGCGGCGTTTCCGACCCGATGGGAATCGGCGGAACACTGGCAGCAAATCAGTTTGCCATTGCATGCATGAGAACACAGCTGGCAGAAGTTGCAACCGAGGAAGCCTTTGAGAGAATGTTTGCAGGCCTCGACAGACTGGCGAAAGGTCTGGAAGCGGTTCTGTCAAAGCATAACGTACCGTGGAGTCTGACGCGTTCCGGCGCCAGATGCGAGCTTCAGTTCATGCCGACGATGCCAATCAACGGAACAGATGCGAAGAACAACTTCGACTGGGATCTCATGTACTACACACACCTTTATCTGCACAACCGCGGTATTATTATCACACCGTTCCACAACATGATGCTCGTATCACCAGTGACGACGGATGAAGATATTGACCGCCTGATCCAGGGATGGGATAATTGTATTGCAGAGTTAGCGGAAATCGGCACATACAATAGATAATCGGGAGAAAACAATATGAAGTTTGTTGATTTTGAGAACCGTGTCTGCCTCGTAACAGGGGCAGGCAGCCCGACGGGTATCGGTTTCAACACAGCAAAAATTCTTGGCGGTCTTGGAGGCAAGATCGCCATTGTTGCTACAACGGATCGGATCTATGAGCGGGCAGAAGAACTGAAGGTGGAAGGAATCGATGCCAAAGGATATATCGCAGATCTCATGGACCGGGAACAGGTGAAAAAACTGGTGGCGGCTGTGACAGAGGAGTTTGGTCAAATCGATGTTCTGGTCAATAACGCAGGCATGGTTCAGGTGGGAGTGGAAGAAGACTTCTCTGGATTTTTGGACATGACTTATGAAAGTTGGGACGATGCTATTGACCGCAATCTGAACATCACCTTCAATGTGACGAAAGAAGTCATGCCGTTCATGGTGGACGCAGGCTACGGCAGAATCGTCAATGTTTCCAGTGTAACAGGACCTGTCGTCAGTAATCCGGGAGAGGCATCCTATAGCGCAGCAAAAGCCGGCGTTGTCGGTCTTTCCCGCGCTCTTGCCATTGAATTCGGTTCGAATGGAATTACAGTGAACTGTGTTCTGCCAGGTTGGATCGGTACAGCATCCCAAACAGAAGCGGAAGCAGCAGGCGGATTGAATACGCCGCTGCGCAGAAGTGCTGACGCCAGAGAAGTGGCGAATGCCATTGTATTTCTGGCATCAGAAGAAGCCTCTTACATTACAGGCGAGAGTCTGTTCGTGGACGGTGGAAATACCATACAGGAATACAAAGGCCCTGCAGAACTATATTATTAAATGGTCAGCACATGGCGGCCGTTCTGCGTAAGGAGAGTCAGCTTCTGACCCCAGCGGATCGTTTCGATGTTTTCCTTGTTAAGGGCATCTGTCAGCCCCAGAATATTAGAGCAGCTGATACAAGCCGAGAATTCAACGCCCGCGTCGCGGGCGAATTCCATTTCTGTACGGACTTCTTCATTTTCAAAAATCAGTTTCTGAGGCGCTCCCCACAGGACGACAGTGACTTTATCCCACCAGTTGTTCAGCAGGGAATTCTTCGCATACATCATGACCATGTTCGCGGAAGTCGCAGGATCCGCATTGGTCCAGATGATGTGCAGATGTCTGTCGCTGACTTCTTCTATGTTATGAAAAGACATGTTCATTCCTCCTGTTTTCAAAGATGACTTCTATTACATGTTGATTATATCTTCAATGCATGAGATTACAAAGAAATATCTCGTGCGGTGATGATTTCATGGTATGATAATTTTATGAAACACCTGATTACCGAATTCATCGAAAACTACATAAAGGAATACCAGAGCAGAGAGTCCATCGCGACAGAATACGGACAGCCTCTGGTCGGGTTTGCTGACGCGCATCACCCGTATATTCAGAACCTCACGGAACTGATCAGCCCGACCCATGCTTTGCCGCAGGATGTGCTGCCGGATGCGAGCATTATCGTTGCCTATTATATACCATTCACGGAGAAACTGGCGAAGACGAACAGAATCGAAGGAATCATGGCTTCTCCGGAATGGGCCAGAGGTTACGAGGAGACAAATGCGCTCTTCGCAGAGCTCAACAACGCCCTGATACAGTACATAAGCGCAAATGCAGGAAAAGCTGGCATATCACCGAAGGCAGCTACTTTTAGCGAAACCGATTTGATCAGTGACTGGTCCCAGCGGCATATTGCTTATGCGGCAGGACTTGGAACATTCGGAGTGAATAATATGCTTATCACAAAAGATGGATGTTGCGGTCGGTACAGCTCCGTGATTACCAATCTTGATTTGGTTCCGGATGCTCCCGCAGAAGGGGAGAACTGTCTATATAAAAAGAATGGCTCCTGTGGAATCTGCATGAAGAACTGTCCGGCAGGCGCACTGATGCCGGATGCATTCAACAGATTCAAATGCTATGAAATCTGTATGGAAAATGCGAAAGTGTACACACAGTTCGGAAGTTCCTATCTCAATGAAGAAGGAACAGAAGCGAATAGCGAGGGAAGCGATGTCTGCGGTAAATGCATCACCGGGTCCCCATGCGCATTCTGGTAAAAAGAATCATAGGTATGACGGCAGTATTAGAATTGCAAAGAAAAGGATTACAGCGATGACGGCGATGACACCAATCATCTTGTGTTTTTTATTCACGGCGAGCGCGATACTGGTTTCCTGATTTATGAGATGTTTACCATCGACAATAAGACGATAGACGCAGTATTTTTTTGCTGCGTTTTTTTCAGGATCTTCAAAAACACACTCTACTTCAGGTCCGTCGATGGTGTGGGCGTAGACCGTGTCTCCATCAAAACAAAGATCCCATGCGAGAGGGTGAGGGATGATGCCGTATTGCTCACTGCTTTTACCGCTGATTTTCGCGATGAACGCTAAAATCCTATCGATATGGATCGATTTACGGATATGATCCACATTCTTTCGCATGGCTGTTCTGGTCACAGTATGACCGGCAGCACTGCCGCCGCCGGTGATTCCGGTAGGCCGGTCCGTAATATGTTCCAGATTCTGTTTGGCTCTGGCTGCAGATTGTCTTGATTCTTCTAACAACTTTTCTGAAAACATCAGTCATTCTCCTATCGCATACTCATCACTTAGTTAAATACCAGTTAGATACTTGCAGTTGCCAAACGCAGCCACTCGCATTCTTCCTCATTCAGATGAGGGGCAATCTTTTGATATACGGTTTCGTGATACTGATTCAGGTATTCAATTTCATCAGGCTGCATCTGCTCTATGTTGATGCCGTCCAAATCAAATGGAACCAGCGTTACTTCTTCAAACTCCAGGAACTTGCCGTAGTCGGTTTCTCCGGCAGAAACAGTCAGAAGCAGGCTCTCATGTCTGATTCCAAACGCTCCTTCTTCATAGTATCCCGGTTCGTCAGAAGTCAGCATGCCGATTTCAAACGGAGGCATCGGCGGAATCATATCCCGCTCATCCCAGTAGATTTCATTGGGATCTTCGTGGACATTGAGATAATGCCCAACGCCGTGACCGGTGCTGTGACGATAATCCAGTCCCATCTGCCAGAGCGGTTCATGAGCCAGGTAGTCCAGATTGGCGCCGCTTAGTCCTTCCGGGAATCTGGCTCTTGCCAGATTGATGTGTCCACGTAGAACGGCGGTGAAAAGCGTCTTTTCCTGTTCAGTCAGTGGACCCAGCACGATAGTGCGGGTGATATCTGTCGTGCCATCCAAATACTGCCCGCCGGAATCAATCAGAACCATACCATAAGGTTCAAGTGCTGCATCGCTCTCAGGTGTCGCGCAGTAGTGCACAATGGCCGCATGCGGACCGTATCCGACGATTGCTTCGAAACTGTCGCCCATAAACAGGTCTTGCTCTGCACGGAACTCGTGGAGCTTCTCCGCAGCAGAGATTTCGGTGATTACATCGGCATCTTCGTCCCTGCAGACATTTGCGCCTGCGGCGGCTGCTTTTGCTGCGACAGTCTTCAGCCAATAGAGAAACTTGCACATGGCCACGCCATCCTTCAAATGGGCAGAGTGGACACCTTCCATCTCGACCGGATTTTTGACAGCCTTTCTCTTCATGACTGGGTTGTAGTCGTTAATTACCTTGGTGTCCTTTTGCAGAGACTGAAGAATCAGCTCACTGCAGGTTTCGCGGTCCAGAAGGACAGGTCCGCAGATGGTCTTAAGTGCTTCGTAGAAAGAATCATATGGTAGCAGCTCCACGCCGTCGCCGCGCAATAATTCCTTGAGTTCCGGTGCAAAGGCATTCGCGTTCGCAAAGAGCTTCACGCTGTCTTTTGTTAGAATCACAAAGGAGAAGAACACCGGGTTGCACATGACATCGCTGCCCCGCAGATTCGTAAACCACGCAATGTCACTGAGCTGTGTCAGAACAAGTGCTTCTGCGCCTGCTTTCTCCATGTCCTCCCGGATCAACTTTATTTTTTCTGCACGCGGCACACCGGCGTACTGAATAGGATAGTCAAAGACATCATTGAATTCTGCGACTGGACGGTCCGCCCAGATTTCGCCGATCAGGTCCAGGTCTGTGCGCAGATTGAAACCTCCCACGGAAGTATCCGTGCGCAGTTTGTCCGCCCAGGCGCTGCTGACCAGACGTCCATCGACGCAGATGGTGCTGCCTCTCTGCAACTTTTGCATCAGATACGCATGGACTTTTATTGTGTCCGGCAGGCCTTGTTTGTACAGGGTGATACCGCTTCCCGCAAGCTGGTCTGCCGCCTGCAGAAAGTACCGGCTGTCCGTCCAAAGACCGGCGTCATTCATGGTGATGACGGCCGTGCCCGCGGAGCCGGTAAAGCCTGTGATGAATTCTCTTGTTTTATAATGATCGCTCGTGTACTCCGACATGTGCGGGTCACCAGTCGGGACAATGCACGCATCGATTGCCTTTGCGCGCATAAGCTCCCGCAGAGCGATGAGCCTGTCTGGTACAGAGTGATTTGATGTAACGATAGTCATGATAATCTCCAAAGTGTCACGATTTTTTATTATCTTCCCGGAACATCGCCAGGGCGGACGTCAAACAGTCCTCTGGCAGGAGGGTCGACTTTTTTACCGATTGCAATCATGATCAGGCTCACAATGGTTGCGATGATTCCGCCAACCCTGGCGACTTTGATCATCAGCCAGAAGTTGCCGATCAGAGTTCCTTCACCATACAAATCCAGATAGTACTCCGGACCCCAGGCACCTTCATACCAAGCCAGGAAGAAGGAGCCTACGATTGCGTAGAGACCGAAGGCCAGAATGTAGACGCCGAACCTGGTGATGTCTCCCTTTGCCAAACGAGTCTTCGGGTTGATCGGATAGCGCTCCGGATTATCAACGTACAGACCGCCGTAGATCCACTTGAACGCAATGTAGAAGAGAACCGCGGATCCGATGGAAACGAAGCCCAGCAGGAAGTACTCGGTTCCGTTGACCAAAAGCGCAATGACGGTGATGATCATAGGGAGCACACCGTACAGATAGATCTTCGCCTTTGGCCCCTTGATGTACCAGCAGTTCCGCTCTTCGACCGGATACTTTTTGCGGATGACCAGAAGGGACAGGCTCAATGTAACATATACGATCAGCATCAGCGGCGCTGTGATGATCATCAGTGTTGTAAAATCAAAGTTCATCATGATGACGACCATGATAGCAAGCAGCATGATGGAGAGAACCGGAAGGCCGCTCTTTGGACTCGTCTTGGCGAGGAATTTCGGTGACAGGTGATCGTCAGCGATCACGAAGAATGCACGGGAGCCTGATGCAATGTAAGCATTGAAAATAGCCATCTGAGAAAGAATTGCAACGACCAGGAAACCAACGCCCCATCCATAGCCGAGGCACTGTCCAAGAACATCGCCGTAGCCGATGCCATCTGTTGCCCATTCATCCCAAGGACCGACGGAAACGATTCCGGCAAGAGTCGGAAGAATATAGCTGAGTGCGATGACTGGCATAACAAGGCGGAATCCCTTCGGAATTACTTCCGGGTTTTCGATTTCACCACCCATATTGGAGATGCTCTCGTAACCGCAGTACATCCAGATGACGATGCAGATGCTGCCTCCTAAGCTGTCGACCCAGGACTGTCCTTCCGGTGTGAACGGAACCATTGGATTGTAAGTCCAATGGGTCAGCCCTACGATTGTAACTAGTGCAAAGGCAAGAAGAATCAGGATCGAGAAAACAGTGTTGACCCAGGATACATCTGATAAGCCTTTGAGGTTCAATGCGACGAAGATCGCAACGATCAGGAACTGCACGATAAATCTCGTGACAGGATCCTGCAGGGCAGGAACGAATTTAGAAGCGTAGTCCGTGATCAGGACGATGTATACGGAAAGACCCAGATAGCAGTTCATGATGCCCCACCAACTGGTGCAGAATCCCCAGAATTCACCGAGAGCTTCCTTGACCCAGATATAGATACCGCCCTCTGACGGCATGATGGCACTGAGTTCCGAAACGATCTGCGAAATAGGGTACGCCCAAATGACTGCGAAGATAACCAGCATGACTAGTGTGAAGCCAGGACCGCTGAGGGGGATCATATCTTCGATGCCAAAAGCACCCGCTGCGGTCAGGCAGAAGAGCATACCAGCCATTCTGATTGGTGTCATTTTAACTTTTTTCAGGTTGTCGACCTGCTTGACAGGTCCTTGTTGATTGATGTTTTCCATAATGTTTCCTCGCTGTTTGATAACTGTATGATGACATCAATCATTATACTACTTTAAGCTAAAAAAGTGGATGTAAATAAAAAGGCAAGCAGAAAAAAACAAATAGCGCTGGAAGTTGACCATTGACGGGTTCGCTTCCAGCACCTTTTGCATCGGTTGGTTTCAAATAATCCTTTTACAATTGTTTGCTCAGGATATGTCGCACAGCGCCTTCATAGAGAGGCTTCGTTTCAATGATTGTATATCCTGAATTGATGAAGTTTGCCAGGCTGTAGTCGTTGCCCGGCGCAATGGTGACCAGTGCCTCAGCTGCACCTGCGCGCAATGCTTCCTCCTCACGGAGGGTGACAAACTGCTTCTGCAGTCCATAGCCACGGAACTCGTCATCCACTAGGGATATCTCCATGGAGACACATTTAGCCTGCCGTTCTTCCGGGAAACCGACATATGTGCCATAGTTACGGTATGAAATGCGGTTTGCGATCATCATCGTGAACGCGATAAGTCTGTCGTTGACGTATGTTCCGAAACAATAATCTTCAAGAATGGACTCATGGATGTTTTCTTCCGGTACGATTGCATAAAGATCCGGATTGCCAATGTCCTCATATACCTTTTGCTGCAATTCCATAATGTCAGAGAGGTCAGCTTCCGTGCATCTGCGGATCAGAAAGTCCTGTTTCTGACCCGATTTCCGCGACAAAGTTATTGTCTTAGGATATTCACACATAGCGTTCTCCTTTTACGTTTTAATTTTATAAAATTATAACGCATTAAAGTAAAAAATGAAAGAAAATTATTAATTTTCATGCTATAATACTTTCGTGCATGAAAAACACAAAAAAGAAATGGAGGAAGCATTATGATTCAGATGCCTTATGATATTGAACTGATGAATGGCCGAGGAGAACCGCAGAAATTCCACATCAGAGAGGCTGACATCAATGATTATGATCTGTTCATGGAACTTCAGGACATCATCATGGACGCGTTGCCGGACAAGGATATCTATGCACCGTTTACAGATGAGGAGACGATTGACCAGTTGGAAAACGATTGCTGCTGGCTTGCCTTTGCAGAGAATGGTGATGTGGCGGGAGTATCAGTTTTGAAACCAAGCAACAGAGAAGATCAGAGTTACAACTACGGCCATTACTTCGATTATGATGAAGAGCATCTCAGCCGCACGGCGTCCTTCGACATGACGATGGTTGTGCCGAAGTATCGGGGACATGGACTGCAGAGGCTTTTCAACAAGATTCGCATCGCAAAGGCAATCGAGCTCGGAGCGACAGAAGGAATCACATCGATTTCGCCGGAGAATCCGTACAGTTACAATAACTTTTTGATACTCAACTGGGAGATCGTCGACCGCAGAAAGCTCTATGGCGGCAAAGACAGATATCTGCTGAGAAAAGAATTCTGATGGAATTGAGAGCGGCGCCTTGCGGCGCCGTTTTTAGTCGATTTCCAATGTGACAGGGCAGTGGTCGCTGCCGAAGACATCTGTCATGATACCGGCTCCTCGGAGCCGGTCTTTTAGTGCATCTGAGACGAGGAAGTAGTCGATACGCCATCCGGCGTTGTTGTCTCTGGCTCTGAAACGGTAGCTCCACCAGGAGTACACACCTTCCAGTTCAGGATAGAAGTAACGCCAGGTATCGATGAATCCGGCGCCGAGCAGCTCCGTCATTTTACCGCGCTCTTCATCGGAGAAACCGGCGTTTCCGCGGTTGGTCTTAGGATTCTTCAGATCGATTTCTTCGTGGGCGACATTGAAATCACCGCAGGTGATGACAGGCTTTGTCTTTTCAAGGGATTTGAGATAGGCGCGGAAGTCATCTTCCCATTTCATGCGGTAATCCAAACGCTTCAGTTCATTCTGCGCGTTGGGAACGTATACATTCACAAGATAGAAATCGTCATATTCGCAGGTGATGACACGGCCCTCATGATCATGTTCGTCGATGCCGATCCCGCGGGTGACAGAAATCGGTTCCGCCTTGGTGAATACAGCCGTTCCGGAATATCCTTTCTTATCGGCGGAGCACCAGTACTGATGGTATCCTTCCAAAGGCACCTCGGCCTGGCCTTCCTGCATCTTCGTCTCCTGCAGACACAGAATATCCGGATCCGCTTCTGCTGCAAAATCCAGAAAGCCTTTTTTCATGGCAGCCCTGATTCCGTTGACGTTCCAAGATATGAGTTTCATAAACCGTTACCTCCCTATGCAGGTATTATATACAGACAATAGAAAAAACAGCAAGTATTTCGAGCTCTTGGATTAGATGCACACAAAAAAATAGACAGGCCCTTCGGACCTGTCTATTTTATTGGCGCGCCATGAGGGACTTTTGCGTATTGTTTCACAATCCGCCGTCCTGCGCCGCCTCGCACAGGCGGCTTGGACCCGTCGCTGTTCGACAGTCCACTGGACTGTCTCACGACGCTCCGGCCCTTGCGGGTTCGAGTCCCTGGATTAGATGCACACCATACAGAAAGCGGGAGACCATTTGGTCTCCCGCTTTCTGTATGGCGCGCCATGAGGGACTCGAACCCCCAACCTTCGCATTCGTAGTGCGCGACTCTATCCAATTGAGCTAATGGCGCATGGTTTTCTTGAAACCCGCTAGACTATTATACACATTACCTCGGGGCATTTCAACAAGAATATTTGAGAAAGTTTATCAAGCTGCGTCATAGAGAAAAGTTCCTCTGGAGGGGAGATTGAAATCATATGTCGCGGAATGCCTATTGATGATATAATCATTGCAGCTGAGAAAGTGTAAGGAGGACAGATCATGGCTGATTATATGGATAAATTGAGAAATTGCGACGAGTTTTTCTGGATCAATCCGGGGTTCGTACCGCCGGCAGCAGATGCTGCGGAAGAGAAGAGCGAACAGATTGTGGATATCGATGACGCGGAAGCGAGGCTGCTGAGATTCGCGCCGTTCATCGAGCGCATGTTCCCGGAAGTTGATGGTGGTATCATCGAATCGCCGCTGGCAGAGATAACGGATGCAGCAGAGGTGGCAAAGCTTGCTGGTCTGGCAGACGCTTCCGGGCAGGGCAGGATCTTCGTCAAGCAGGACTCACACCTTCCGATCTCCGGATCCATCAAAGCCAGAGGCGGTATCTATGAAGTGCTGAAACTGGCGGAAACATTGGCTGTGGAGGCAGGATTGCTCCACTGGGATCCGCAGACCGGAGAGCATGATGATTATGCGAAGCTGGGTGATCCGGAGATGAAGGAATTCTTCTCCAAATACAAAGTCGCCGTTGGCTCTACAGGAAATCTGGGGCTGAGCATCGGAATCATCAGCGCTGCGATTGGCTTTGAAGTAACCGTGCACATGTCGGCAGATGCGCGGCAGTGGAAGAAGGATATGCTTCGCTCCAAGGGTGTTACAGTCGTTGAGTATCCTGACGATTACGAAGCGGCCGTTGCTCAGGGGAGAAGAGAGGCGCAGGCGGATCCGACATGCCACTTCGTAGACGATGAGAATTCTCTGGATCTCTTTGCCGGATATTCCGTCGCTGGAAGAAGACTTAAGAGACAGCTGGATGAGTTGGGCGTGAAGGTCGACAAAGACCACAGAATGTACGTATATCTTCCTTGCGGCGTAGGCGGTGCGCCGGGCGGCGTGACGTACGGAATCAGGGATGAGTTTGGAGAAGGCGCATACTGTTTCTTCGCAGAACCGACTCATGCGCCATGCATGGCTTTGGGACTGATCTCCGGCAAGTTGAATGAAATCGCGGTAGGGGATATCGGTATTGATGGCAAAACAGAAGCAGACGGCCTTGCAGTAGGACGCCCTTCAGGATTGGTTGCAAAGGCAATGCAGACCATGCTCACAGGATGCTTTACTGTGGAAGACGAGAAGCTCTATCCATATCTGGCAGCGCTGAAAGACAGCACTGGCATATTTATTGAGCCATCAGCCTGTGCTGCCTTTGAGGGATTGAAATACATCTGCGGCGGAGAGTATGTGCCGGCGCCGGATGAGAATTCCATCCATGTGATCTGGGCGACCGGAGGAAACATGGTGCCTGAGGATGAGAAAACCGCATACTATGAGAGAGGAAAGAAGTAAGCGAAGAGGTAACCGAAATGTGTGCTGAAGAGAAGAAAACAAATATAACAGGACAGGAAGCCCTTGAAGAACATGTCCGTAAGACCTTACACAGCAACAATGTGGTCCAGAAGGATACGATGAACGGCATGATGAAAGGGGAGTGGGGCGGATGCTCCTATGAAGACAAAACTCTGACATTCGAATTTCCTGTTCAGCAGTGGCAGGCAAACAGGATTGGCAATATGCATGGCGGAGCTATTTGCACTGCGTTTGATCTTACGATTGCAGCGCTGGCGAGATTTTATGCCAAAGAGAACTTCGCCCCAACGATCAATCTCGATGTGAACTACATCAGACCTGTTCCAATGGGTGAGGTACTCGTCGTTACTGCAAAGGCAACCTCGACGGGGCGCAGGATCACGCAGCTTACCGGTGAAGCGCGGATCAAGTCGACGGGAAAGCTGGCTGCTACAGCAACGTCCATCTATATGAATGTCGATACAGATAAGGAAAAACAGGCAAAGAAAAAATCCGGCAGTACCGGATATATAAGCAGCCTTATGAATTACAGTGACCGCCTATAAAGGCGGTCTTTTTTCTAAATGATTATTGTCTTAATGATGATGACCAGGAAGATCAGGATATAAATCACAACTTCAACAAGCAGTATCAGTTTGATGATCGCACGAATCTTTTGTGAACCCTGGCCCTGGAGCTGCGCTCTGAAGTCGCCCTTCATGTTCTTCAGAAGAATCAGCAGGACGACAACACCAAATATCAATGCTATGAATAAAATAAGCATATAACGAAACCTCTCTATGTTTTTGCCTAGTTAATAGTAACAGAATATGGCATTACATTCAAGAGAAAAAACGGCTCAGGTGCTTGGAATAATGGGTTTCAGTCTTTGACACTGCTATAGAATTCAAGTACAATATAAATAGGTATGGGCTTTTTGAGGAAACAATTCTATTAAAGGACAAAAACAGACAATATGACAGAAAATAATACAGAAAAGAAAACTGTTGTTACAGATGGTCAGGACCTTGCAGAACAGGTCGAAGACCTTAAGAAAAACGGCGTCACAGACGTTACAGTTGTTGTCAATACATTCAACTATACTAAGTACAAGAAATCTAATGGAGGCAAAGAACTGCAGCCGGTGATCAATGGAATCAACAAGGCGGAAGACGCGGGAATGCATATCACGCTGCATGTTGGACTCGAAGAGGGATTCAATGATGATGAAGTGCTGGATTTTCTTCAGCTTACACTGATGTATAAGTACGATATCATTTTCCTGCCGACCATGGATTACGATAAGATCAAAGCCAAGATGCCTGGTCTGCATAAGATCGAGGGGGATTTTGGTGAAGTCGAAATGTATAAATACGCTGTTGCTAAAGGGCGCATTGGTTTTATGAAGAACTGAAAGGGTAACTGAAGGGTAAGAGATTGCATATGCAAGAACAATTAATGGAAATGAAAAAAGAACTCGCCCAAATGCTGGCGAGCAACAAAGCGCTGAAGCAGGCTTTGCGTGAGGTCAATAAGCTTGACATGATCAAGGCTTCGCTTATTGTGCGCACGCCGAAACACCAGAGCCTGAAGATCGACAGGATTCTGGAAGGGGAACTTCCTACCGATGTGGCGGTAGGAGATTTCGTTTTCATCGAGAACTACTGCGAGCTGGTGAAAGCCGCATACAATAATCTCAATATGGGGAATTCCATGAGTGCTGGGCTGCTCAAGAGCGCTTACCGGATACTGGAGGAAGATCCGGACGCCGACTTCAGAAAGGACAGTCCGGTCGTATTCGCCTTCAGTCATGTTCCGCCTGACTGGGAGGACATTGATGACCGGCTGACCAATTCTTTCCGCAGATTGTACGCGGGGCGCATCGAGAACGACATTGCGGCCAGGGCCATGTATGTGCACAATTGTGTCATCGATATCTGGCCCTTCGAGGAGTACAACGGCGAGTTGGCAGTGTTTGCCATGAACTACTACCTGATGGAACAGGGGTTCATGCCGATCGATATGCCGATGGAGAGAAAAGATTACATTGAACTCGTGACAGCCTGTCTCAAAGGCGTCAGAGTCGATGAAGAATATGAATTTTTCAGGGATGCTATTGTGGAGAAGATGAAAGGCACGATTCACGCCTGCAGAGGTTACGTATGAGAATAAAACTTGAGAAAAAACACTATCAATGGGGACTGACGGCATTTCTTGTCATCGTATGCTGTTTCATAGTGTTCTTCCTGATTTACCGATCAGATTCAGTGGGACATGTACTGGGCCTCATAGGAAAGGCCATCGCACCGCTCGTATACGGTATGATCATGGCTTACCTGCTGTGCCCGATTTATAATTTCGTCGTATCCAGATCGTATGGCATATTCAATAAAGGCAAATACAAGTTCAAACACGATCTCACCATAGCCAAAGTCATCGGAACCATCATTTCGCTGGCGATACTGCTGATTGGAATCGCCGGCGTGCTGTGGATGATTATACCGGGACTGTTCGACAGCATCATGAAAGTCATTGACATCATTCCGGGCGCGATGAAGAGCTTTACGAACTGGGTCGATGTCAAGTTTGCGAACCTGCCTGTCGCGAAAGATTATCTGGATCAGATCAGTAACAATATCACCGAATATGCAATCGATTTCGCAACCAATACGATCCTGCCGAATTCAGGAAACATGGCAGCAGCCATTTCCGGTACAGTGTTCGGAGCGATCGGTTTCTTCATGAACTTCGTGATCGGCATCATCGTCTGCGTATACTTCCTGAACATCAAGGACACTTTGGCAGCGCAGGCCAAGAAGATCATCGTAGCACACTTCAAGGAAAACACAGCCAGCGAGATCCTCGAAGGAGCAGAATACACCAACAAGACATTCGGCGGATTCATCAGCGGCAAGATCATCGACTCCATCATCATCGGAATCCTTTGCTTCATCATCATGAGCATCTTCGGATGGGAGTACAGTCTGCTGATCAGCTGCATCATAGGTATCACGAACATCATCCCGTTCTTCGGACCGTTCATCGGAGCTATCCCGTCGGCGTTGCTTTTGCTCATGGTCAATCCGATGCACTGCCTGTATTTCGTCATTTTGGTCATCATACTGCAGCAATTTGATGGAAACATTCTGGGACCTAAGATCCTGGGCGACAGCACAGGCCTCGACAGCTTCTGGGTACTGTTCGCAGTTTTGGTCGGCGGAGGACTCTTCGGATTCCCTGGAATGGTACTGAGCATTCCTGTCTTTGCAGTCATTTATGCTTACTGTGGAAGGGCGTTGAACAGACGTCTCGCCAAGAGGGGATTCTCAACAAATACTCTGGATTATAAAGTCGACAAATACCGCACACACAAACCGCGCGGGAAGAGAAAGAAACCTGTATTAGAGGACAATGAACCTATCGACGCCTATGTTGAGGACGAGGTCAAGGAGATGACCGAGGAAGAAGTAAAGCAGGCGCAGGATGATGGACATACGATCATGGAAGCGACGCTCGTGGAATACCATGATGACGATCAGAAAACGTATGACTAGACAACAAAGGCAATATAGGCAAAAACAATAGAAACCATATGGAAACAATCATAGAAAAACTTAAAGAAATATTGGAGCCGGATCAGATCATTGAGAACGCTGATATGGCTCAGCATACATCATTCAAAGCCGGTGGATGCGCAGATGTTCTTGTCTGTCCATCCGATGCAGAACAGCTTCAACAGGTGTTGGCAGTTCTTTCGGATGTGCCGCACATGGTGCTCGGCAACGGGTCCAATGTGCTGGTGCGCGACGGCGGCTACAGAGGGGTAATCGTTAAAATCGGGGAGCACTTCAATTATATACGCAGAGAAGGAAACAAGCTCATCTGCGGGGCAGGCACGCTCATGTCAGCAGTTGCGAAGAAAGCTGCGTCAGAAGGCTTGTCCGGATTTGAGTTTGCCTCAGGAATCCCCGGGAGCATCGGCGGAGCCGTATTCATGAACGCCGGAGCATACGGCGGCGAAACGAAGGATATCCTCGAAGAAGCCCATGTCATCTCTGCGGATGGAAGTAGTCAGACCGTGATGACAGCGGACGATCTTCAGATGGGATACCGACACACTGTGCTGCATGAAACAGGCGATGTAGTGACAAAAGTCGTCCTCAAACTGGAAGAAGGAGACGAAGCGGAGATCAGAGAACACATGTCTGATCTCATGAAGAAGCGTAACTCCAAGCAACCCGTTCAGTATCCGAGCGCAGGAAGCTTTTTTAAGAGACCGGAAGGGTATTTCGCAGGGAAGCTTGTCCAGGACGCCAGCTGCAAAGGACTGTCTGTCGGCGGAGCAGAAGTTTCGACCCTTCACAGCGGATTTATCATCAACAAAGGCGGCGCGACAGCGACGGATATCACGCAGCTCAAAGAACTGGTGCAGGCTCGCGTTTTTGATCAGTTCGGCGTCATGCTGGAACCGGAAGTGCGCATCATCGGCGAGGAACCGGATGGTGCAGCGGACGCAGTATCCGGTGAGCCGGTAGGAACCGTTGATGATTATGTCATGACCTATGACCTGCATACACATACGACCTACTCCCACGGAACAGGTTCCGTAGAGGATAATGTGAAAGTCGCGATGGAAAAAGGTCTTGAGTTTATCGCCATCAGCGACCACGGTCCGGGACATATGTTCTACGGCATCAAGCGGAATGAGATTCCAAGCTTCAAGAAAGATGTGGAACAGATGGCGGAGAAATATCCGCAGATCAGCGTGCGTGCAAGTGTGGAGGCCAATATACTCCATGCGCAGCCCGGTACAGATCACGCCAATGGGCTGGATATTAAGCCTGAGGAGTTTGAGAAATTTGACTTCATCATCGCTGGATTCCACTTCGGATGCAGAAACTGCAGTTCCATCAAGAACTGGCTCTGGTCCCACGGTATCAAAGCAGGGGAGGAGAGCCTCAGAAAATCCAATACGAAAATGATAACAGACGCGCTGCGTCTTAACGATATTGCAATCATCACCCACCCTGGCGACAAGGGACCGTTCGATATCCTTGAGATTGCGAAAGTCTGTGCAGAAACAGACACACTGATAGAAATCAATGGAAGACACGGCCACCTGACGGTTGATGAGATCAAAGAGGCGATGCAGGTGGAAGGACTGAATTTTATCATCAGCAGCGACGCTCACAGCCCTGATGCAGTAGGAACGTACAAAGAAGCGCTGCAGAGAGCGTTGGACGCAGGGCTTGATATATCACGTATTGTGAACATCAGGAGAGATTATTAATGAAAATCATCATCGTGACAGGACTTTCGGGTTCCGGAAAAACACAGGCAATGGATGTTCTGGAAGACATGGGGTACTATTGCATCGATAATATGCCACCCCTTTTGATCAAGAACTTCCTGGACATGGCAGCAAAGAACAAGGAAATGGAAAAAGCAGCTTTTGGAATAGACGTCAGAGGCGGCAGTCTTTTTGATGATTTGAAAGACACTATGGAAGCGATGAAGAAAGAGGATGTGGATTTCAAGATTCTCTTTCTGGAGGCATCCGATAAAGTGCTGGCAAGAAGATATAACGAGACGCGCAGAGAGCACCCACTCGCTCATGGGGAATCTGTTGCAAATGGAATCAAGCGCGAGAAGGAACGTCTGGAAGCCATCCGCAAGGAGGCAGATGCCATCATAGATACATCCTACTTCAACAACGCCCAGCTGGCAGCGGAAATCAGAAACATCGTCAGCGAGGGGAAAGACAACAGGACATTTACAGTAAATATCATGTCTTTTGGCTACAAGAATGGGATGCCGGTATCCGCGGATATGGTGTTTGACGCCAGATTCCTGCCGAACCCGTTTTACGTTGAAGAGCTCAAACATCTGACGGGAAATGACAAAGCGGTCAGGGATTACGTCATGAGCCACGATATTGCGAAGCTCTTTGCAGACGAAGTGAGAGGAATGATAGAAGTCCTGATTCCGTTCTACAAGAAGGAGGGCAAATTCTCTCTCAGCGTTTGTTTCGGTTGCACAGGCGGTCACCACAGATCGGTGACACTGGCCAATGACCTGAACGACAGGCTTACGGCGAAAGGCATAAGAACGACCCTTGAACACAGAGATTTATAGTGTTAGAATAGGCAAGGTATAAAAATGATTGAAAGATCATATATGATTTTAGAGGAGGATTTATCGACATGGAAAAATTGATCATTGCAGCTTGCATCTGCGGCGCAGAAGTTACGAAAGAACACAATCCTGCAGTACCATACACTGTAGAGGAAATCGTAAGAGAAGCTAAGTCAGCATATGATGCGGGCGCATCAGTTATCCATCTTCACGTAAGAGAAGATGACGGCACACCGACACAGTCTCATGAGAGATTCCAGGAATGCATGGATGCCATTTACGAGGTATGCCCTGACGTTATCATTCAGCCTTCCACAGGCGGAGCAGTTGGAATGACAGATGAAGAGAGACTGGATTCCACCAACGTTACTCCGACACCGGAATTCGTAACACTCGACTGCGGAACTTGCAACTTCGGCGGAGACGAGATTTTCGTAAACACTGACAACACAATCATCAACTTTGCGAAGACAATGCAGGAAAAGGGTATGAAGCCGGAACTGGAATGCTTCGACAAGGGTATGCTGGACATCGTTCTGAAGACAGCAGGCAGAAAGGGATATCTCGATATGCCGATGCACTTCGACTTCGTTCTCGGTGTACAGATGACTGCTACTATCAGAGATCTGTCATTCTGCGTTGATTCCGTTCCTCCAGGATGCACTTGGACAGGATGCGCTATCGGAAGAGATGCGTTCAAGATCGCTGCGGCATCCATCATTATGGGTGGACACTGCAGAATTGGTTTCGAAGATAACCTCTACATGGAAAAGGGAGTTCTTGCAAAGAGCAATGGCGAAATGGTCGCCAAAGTCGTTGAGATGGCGAAGCTCTTCGGACGTGAAGTCGCAACTCCTGACGAAGCGAGAGAAATCCTGAGCATCCCGCCAAGAAAGAAATAAGCAAGAGGGAAAAGACTAAAAGAGAGTAGTATGCCGGGGAGAGCTCCTTCCCGGCATCATTTTAACCTTATTAAGGGCACACGAAGGGAGTGTGCAACTGCTTGTTTGAGGAGATCCCCACATGTCATATGCATCAGAAACAAAAAATGAACTGGCCAGGATAGAACCTGAGAAGAAATGCTGTATGCTGGCGGAAATCGCCGGCTTCATGCGCTTCGCGGGAAGCGTTGGATTCGCTGGCAGCGGAAAGTTCCGCATGGTCATGACGACACCGAATCTGGCTGTTGTGCGACACTACAAAAAACTCATCCGAAACTATTTTGATGTGGATACGGACATTGAAGTGGGCGCCGGCAGCAGCAATGTACGGGGTCTGAAAGGCGCAAAGGCAAAAGAGTACATCATCCGCATAGGTCCGGAAAACAATTCTGAAATGATTTTGCGTGAAATGGGCATCCTGATTGTCCGCGAGGGATTGAACACCTTGAGCGACGGCATCTATGACGGGCTCATCCGCACAAAGTGCTGCCGCAAATCCTATCTGCGCGGAGCCTTTCTCGGAGCGGGTACAGTAAACAATCCAGACAGCAGTCACCACTTCGAGATCAGCACTTCTTCGGAAATCTGTGCAAAAGATCTCAGAAGGCTGATGAATACCTTTGTTGATATCAATGCCCGGATCGTAGAACGGAAAACCGGATACGGTGTGTATTTGAAAGCGCGCGATCAGATTGCGGATACGCTGGCTATTATGGGCGCCAGCAAAACCTATTTCGACTATCAGGATAAGATTATCAGGAAAGATACGATTTCGGCTGCCAGGAAAATTGAACAGCTGGATCTGGTCAACATGGATAAATCTATACACGCAGCGGAGCGTCAAATCACAGATATCAAACGCATTGCAGAGAAACGAGGACTGAAGAGTCTTTCACCGAAGCTCAGTGAAATCGCGGTCCTGCGACTCGAGAATCCGGATCTCAGCATTGAAGAACTGGGGCAGCTTGTGTCTCCGCCGCTGAGCAAATCCGGCGTGAACAACAGACTGCGGCGCATCAGTGAGATTGCGAAAGGATTATGATGGAAAAAGGACAAATCGTGGAACTGACAATTGAAGATATCAGCACGGAAGGCCAGGGAATCGGCAGGACTGAAGATGGAATGGTTGTCTTCGTGCAGGGAGCATTTCCAGGCGACCTGGCCAGTGTCGAACTGACCAAAGTGAAGAAAAATTATGCCATCGGAAGAGCCGTGGAGTTTTTGCATGTGTCAGAATTCCGCCGCGATGAGGAATGGTGCCCGTATCAGAATCAGTGCGGCGGCTGCCCGTATGGCAGATTGGAATACAGCAAGCAGCTCGAGGTCAAAGAAAACCAGGTCAGAAACCGTCTTGCACGCATCTCAGGAATTGAGCCAAAGATGCAGCCAATCGTCGGCATGGATGGTATGTATGATGCAATCGCGGAACGATACAGAAATAAAGCCGTAATGAAAATCTCAACCGGCGGGCTGATGACGAAAAAAGGAGGCATACAGGTTCCTGTTCACGAGCCACGCATCGGGTTTTTACCGCCGAAATCCCACGAAGTGACGGACTGCCGGGACTGCCGTTTGCAGATCGGTACAGCCATGGCGGCTGCAGAAGCGACGCGCCGGTTTATGGAGGAGGACCACATTTGTTCCTACGACGATCGCTGGGATAAGGGCCTCATGAAGCAGATGACCGTACGTACTGCATTTGGGACAGGCGAGGTTATGGTCATTTACGACATCAGCGGCAAGGGCATTCCGAATGCGGCGAAACTCGTGGAATATCTGGATGATGCAGTATACGAAGCCGGCGGCTCACTGGAAAGTGTTGTCATCAGAAATGGTAAAAAGACAGAAACCATCGCAGGCAAAAATACCATCACTGATATTGTGGTGATTGATGATTCGTCGGATGGCGGGGCATCTACTGACGAGATGCCCGTCCGCGAGTTGACATTTGAGATATCAGCAAATTCTTTCTACCAAGTAAACCACGATCAGATGGAAAAACTATACGGTATCGTGCGCCGATATTGCGTTTCAGTCTGCAGCATGCGTGAGAGTGACACTGCATGCGAGAACGGCAGGGAATCTGGTCCGAACGTGTTGGATCTGTACTGCGGCACGGGAACCATAGGCTTATGTATCGCAGATTTGGCGAACCACGTTCACGGCATCGAAATCGTGAAAGACGCCGTGCTTGACGCCAATCGGAATGCGACAATTAACGGCATCGTAAATGCGACCTTCACATGCGGCAAGGCGGAAGAATTGATCCCGCAGTGGGCTGCGGAAGGAAGAGAAGAAGCACAGGCGGATATCGCTATACTGGATCCGCCGCGCGCCGGCTGTAAACCGGAGTTGCTGCACACGATTGCAGAGGCATCGATACCGGCTGTGATATATGTGTCCTGCGATCCGGCGACACTGGCGCGGGATGTGAAGCTTTTGCATGAAGCAGGGTATGAGCTTGTGGAAGCGACGCCTGTGGACATGTTCCCGAACAGCAGTCACGTCGAGACCGTGGCATTAATACAAAAAAGAAAAAGCAATTAATCGTTGAAATTTCAACGAATTTCGAGAATTGTATAAGATGAGGAAAAGCGACAAAATACTGACCTATGAGGACTTTTTTAAGGTAGGCGAGTTCGGTGAATACAACACCTCGTATCCGGTGAATACAACGTTTTTATGTGTTTTTGAAATGATAGCGCGGTTCGCATAATTGTGGATCGCGTTTTTGTTATGTATACTGCAGAAAAGGGATTGGATAAAGGAGGTGCAGTTATGTCAAAGACGAAATACCGATTCACATATGACGAGGTTAGGGTCATCGTACTGGCTCTGGTAGAACTGAAGAACCAGCTGATCCAGGAAGGAAGATATACCGATCCTATTGATGAGCTTTTAGTGAAGTTTGTCGATTAAAATCCTTTTCCCTGGATGCCGAAATACATTGCTCTGCATGCAAATGCGGAGCTTTTGTTATTTCGGAACACCTAATAAGGAGAAAGGAAGTGTTATGGCAACTACAAAAGAAACAATGAAAGTTATTGCAGGAGGAGTCAACAAGAAGGAAGAATCGGAAGTGATAATGGACGGTAGGGTTATTGCTGTTGAAATGTCAGATGAGTTGGCAGAAGTCTTTGAAGGGCTGGTTGAGGCACTAATATCAAAATGTGAAGATGAAAATGCGGAGAGGTCTGAGAACGATCGGAATAACATGGACCGAGAAGACGATGGCTATTTCATGAAGGTGGAAGAGCTGGCTGCATTAGTAGGCGTCTGGCAGGCAATTCGTGCAGCAGAAAACATGGTTATTATTCTTGAGAATGTGAATAAAGAATCAGCGTTATCTATTGTAAAGCGTTTTGATGAGGCAGATCCAAAAGCTCTTATTTCCATGTTAAAAGTGTTGTTTCTCAGCCACGGAATGAATGCGGCAGCGGATGAATTAACATTCCTGAATATTATTATTGAGCATTGGGGAGACACGATGTTTTATTTTCGGGATGCTTTTTTTGAAACAGATCAAATAGGTTGGTATTCTATGGAGAACCTGCTCAAGGAAAATACCAAGGAGCAGAATAACCGGCTAAATTAGGAGGACTGTATGAGTGAATGTAAGACAATCGCAATATGTAATCAGAAAGGTGGGGTCGGAAAGACCACCACCGCTGTGAACCTGGGCGCTGGGCTGGTTAGAGCAGGCAGACGTGTTTTGCTTGTAGACTGCGATCCGCAGGGAGATCTGACGCAGTCGCTTGGATATCAGGCAGACGAACTGGATCGGTCTCTTGGTAGCCTGATGTATCTTGCAACACAGGACAGTATGCCCAGTGTAAAAGACACCATCCTGCATCATGAGGAAGGCATGGATGTACTGCCTTCCAATCTGGATCTGTCATCCATGGAGAGCCAGCTGGTGAACGCCATGAGCAGGGAGAAACTGCTTTCAGGATTGTTCTCCGTCTCTTGGTATGATCACGATCAATGCACTGACGGCAGCAGACAACGTGATCATTCCGGTACAGACCCAGTATCTGCCGGCAAAGGGCATGACGCAGCTTCTGCGCAGTATCAATATGGTCAGGACGCATACGAATGAGCATCTGAAGATCGGCGGTATCGTTATGACACTGGTGGACGGCAGGACGAATCTGGCCAAGGAAGTCATCAGTACCATCCGCACCAACTACGGGATGTCGATCAGGATCTTCGATGCTCAGATCCCGGTCGCTGTGAAGGCGGCGGAAGCGGCAAAGGAAGGCAAAAGTATCTTTTCCTATGACGCAAACTCCCGTCCGGCGCTGGCATATGAGAAACTGACGAAGGAGGTGATGAAGGATGCCGAGAGAGAAAGAAAGCACAATAAAGCTACCGTCACTCGATGATCTGTTTTCCTCACAGGAAGAGCGGGACGATGCGAGACTGAAACGGATCCATGAGATCCCATTGGACCAGATTGACCCGTTCCCGGATCATCCATATAAGGTCCGAGATGACGAGGAGATGATGGCGCTTGTAGAATCTGTGAAAGAAAACGGAGTTATTACACCGGCGACCGTCCGGAAGAAGGAAGATGGTCGGTATGAGCTTCTGTCAGGACACCGCAGGATGCGTGCGTGCATGATAAACGGGATCAACACCCTGCGCTGTGAAGTCGTGGATATGGACCGCGATGAGGCGACCATTTTCATGGTGGAGTCCAATATCCACAGAAACACTGTGCTCCCAAGTGAGAAGGCCTTTGCGTATAAAATGAGATTGGAGGCAATGAAACGGATACCAGGGAGACCAAGAAAAAATGAGTCGCCACTGGCGACGAATTTCGGAAGGTCAGATGTTGAGTTAGGTGCAGAGGTGGGAGAGAGTAAAGATCAAGTACGTAGATATATCCGTCTCACAGAACTGATTCCGGAACTCTTGACGCTGGTCGATGAGAAGAAGATCGCCATGCGGCCTGCTGTTGAGATATCCTATCTTCCGAAAGAACTGCAGGAGATCCTCGCGGACTGCATCGAAATGGAACAGTGTACGCCATCACACGCCCAGACCATCCGAATGAGAAAACTGCTGGATAAGGGTAAACTTACGTCAGACGCCATCGAAACGATCATGCTGGAAGAAAAACCGAACCAGAAGGAGCGGATCGTGCTTAGGGGAGAGCGATTCAAAGAGCTGTTCCCACCGGAACTGCCGCCTGCAAAACGTGAGGACTATGTGGCAGCAGCCATGGAATACTATAGCAGGCACAGAGCAAAGCAGAAGAACAGGGATGATGCAAGGTAGGCGAATCACAGTGGGAGCACGGATTCCTGATCCTTCCCTATAACCCAACCTGCTTAAACAACCAGTACTTACTGAAAAAGAGAATATAACTAAGACAATTCAACAAAGGCAATACGAACGTCGGAGAGATCCGGCGTTTTTTGTTTGCCGGAAAGGGGAAGCATGAAAGAGAAAAGAGAAAACGAAGAAAACATCATCTGCAGATGCGACGACGGCATCTATGTAGCGCTGTCAGAGGAAGCGGCGTCCCGGATCGCCTGGGTCCTGACCGGAGCCATCGGCGTCCTGACCCTGCCGTTCATCATTCTGGCAGTCATGATCTGAGAGAGGAGGAACCAATGACAGATTACGTAAGAAACAACAAAACGAAACGGATCCTGACCATGGGAATCGCCGTCCTCATGGTCTTCAGCCTGCTTGTGCCGCTGATTACGGATCCATCCTACGCTGCCTTCACAGGTAAGAAGGGCAGCAAGTACACTGTATGGGACGGCGGACAGATCACATACGGTTCCGGAAACGGCGGGTACAGCAACTCCAGAAAGTGCGATCTGGACGATGACCTGGGCACCCGTTATTCCTACTGCGTGCAGCCGTCCAAGGCGTCACCGGGGACAGGCACTGTGACCGTAGATAAGGTCATCACAGACGACAACGACACAGGCAAATGGAACGCCCTGAGAAACGTCGTCTATTACTCACCGTCCTATCCCGGCTACGAAAACAACGTGAAGAACGTCAAGGAGACCTATTACACCGGTAACTTCAGCAAGGACTGGGGCATCGCGCACCTGGCTCTGTCATATATCTACGCCGGAAGACCGTCTGATATGGCGACATGGGGCGGAACCCACGCATCCGATCTCGGAGAGGTCTGGACAAAGGCGAAGAGACTGGGCGATGCTCTCTGGACGCCTGATTCCGCAAAGGATGATGCTGTCCCCGACAGCTTCAAGGTGTTCATCTGCTATATGTCCGGCGTACAGGACATGATCGTCGGATATCTGGAAGCACCGGGCCATATCAACATGAAAAAGGCAAGCAACCGCACCAGCATCACAAACGGAAACGCCTGCTACAGCATCAAAGGTGCAGTCTATACCGTCTATGACTCTGACGGAAAGTCCGTTGGGACGCTGACTGTCAAGGAAGACGGAACCAGCAACACCATCGATGTACCGGAAGGAACCTACACGGTCAAGGAAACGACAGCGCCTCCGGGATACGCCAAGGACACGTCGACTTATACCGTGAACGTGGAATCTGATGAGACCACGACCTTCACAGCTAAGGAAGAACCGATCACAGACCTTGTGAACCTGCTTCTGACCAAGAATCCTGCAGGTTATCCCCATGACCATGGTGAAGGTGACGCAACGCTTGCGGGAGCTATATTCAAGTTCAGTTATTATGACGGGCAGTACAGCACTGCATCAGCTGCGGAAGGCTCTGGCAGCGCGACTGCCACATGGCATCTTGTAACAGACGCAAAAGGAAAGATCAATGGTCAGTCTCCGGTTACAGCAGAGGGCAAGACCAATTCCGCCTTCTACAAGGATAAAGACGGCAAGATCTGCTATCCGCTGGGGACTTATGTCATCCAGGAAGTAACACCGTCAACAGGCTATCTTCTCAATAGCGAAAAGCTCGTCGTCCACATTACAGAGGATGGCACAGACAATCTCCATGTGAAGACCTACAATGAGTCCGTCAAAGGAGATGAAACGATCATCCGCGGCGGCGTGAAGCTGTCCAAGATCGACAATGACCTGGATGAAGCCTATGCGCAAGGCGACGCCACGCTGGAAGGTGCAGAGTTCACCATCTACAACAAATCAAAGGAATCCATCATGGTGAACGGCAAGGAGATCGCGGTTGACGGCGCTGCCCTTGTGATCACAACGAACGCAGAGGGCATTGCGACATCCGCGCAGAAAGTCCTGCCATATGGATCCTATCTGGTGAAAGAGACCAAGCCGAGCAAGGGATATCTCCTCAATGAGAAGTGGTCCAGAGCGTTCCGTATCCGCACTGATGGTGAAATGGTCGATCTGACTGCGGATAAGGTCAGAGAAGCCGTGGAAAGAGGCGGCGTGCAGATCATCAAGCGCGATAAGGAGCTGAAGAAGTCCGAAGCACTTGGCGGGGCAACTCTGAACGGCATCGTCATGACTATCAAGAATGTCTCCGGACATGATGTAGTCGTCAGAAAGGATCTGGACAATAAGACTGACAAAATTAACTGGAAGGAGCTGAAGTCCAGGAAAGAACTCTTCGAGGCAGGAACCATCAAAAGAGTGAAGTCTGGAGAGGACGTAGGAAAGATCACGGTCCACTGGAATGCAGACAAGAAAGCCTACACGGCTGAGACTCTCAGTGATGATCTCCCATACGGTACGTACACCATCCGTGAATCCAAGACCAACGATACCTATCAGAGAACCGATAAGACAGAGCACATGTTTGAAGTCAGAGAGGATGGCACCATCTATTCCTATGACGATGGAAGCAATGAAGCACCGCTGACATTTGATAACTATGTGTACCGCTCTGACGTGCAGGGCACCAAGATCGGCGACGGCGATTCCAGGCGATTCAGCTTCGTACCGTTCAAGATCATCAGCGTGACTAACAATGAGACCCATGTGGTCGTGACGGACAAGAACGGCTTCTTCTCCACAAAAGACAGAAGGACTGCAGGAGATCTGGATGAGGATGAGGATGCGGATACTGCGAGAGTCCAGAATCCGTTCGATGACCTGCTTAAGGCAAAGGAAATCAAAGCCGCTGACCTTCAGAAGAGGGCGCAGCAGATCCTGCAGGGCGTATGGTTCGGTACCGGCGAGTTCGGTAGCACTGCTGAGATGAACAACAAGTTTGGAGCACTCCCGTACGATTCCTATATCCTGGAGGAGATGCCCTGCGAAACGAACGAAGGATATATTCTGCAGAAGTTCTATTTCACTGTAGATCAGAAGTCCCAGAACGGATTCGTGGACCTGGAGACCATCACGGACGATGTGCCGGAGATCGGAACGACCGCCGCTGTAAACGGCGAAAACGCCAATATCACGCCGGATAAGCAGATTACACTCATTGACACCATCGAGTACAAAAACCTCGTCAGAGGGCAGAAATATGTCGCTAAGGGCCGTCTTGTAGATAAGAAGACGGGAGAAATCATCAAGGATGCAGCCGGCAAGGAGATCACCTCCGAAAAAGAATTCACAGCCCACTTCTCAAATGGCAAGGTAAAGGTCGAATTCAGCTTTGACGGAAGCCTGATGTACGGCAAAGACACCGTTGTCTTTGAAGCTGTCTATGACATGGAAGGTCATATTACAGCGAAGCACGAAGACCTGGAAGATGAGGGTCAGACAGTCACCTGGGAGAAGCTGAATCCTGCGTACGAGATGTACAAGATCAGAACGACCAAGGCTCCGTCCAAGGGCGATAAGTACGGTTTCTTCGCGCAGGACGAGGTCGAATATGAGGTCCACATCGAGAATACCGGAAACATCGCGCTGACCATGGATGTGACTGACAACTTCATGGAAGGCGTCGATTACTTCACGGTTCCGGAGCTGAAGAGCGCTGTATTCACAGGAAAGGGGACCTGGAACAACCAGGGCAAGGACAAGTTCGTTGCAAACATCACCCTGAATCCAAAAGAAAAGGCTACAGTCACTTACACAGCTAAGGTTAAGGATGAAGCGAAGGAATACCTGGCCGCTGCCGCGAAGGACTCCGACTCACTGGATGAGAAGGGACATGACACCAATATCGTCTATCAGAAGAACAAAACGGATGATCATGACGGTTACTGGAACACAGCGAGATGCGAGAACGTGACCTATCCGAATCCGGAGAAGCCGGACGAACCGGGGACACTGGAACCGAAGGAAGACTATGCGCAGACACCTGTTCAGAAGCCTGAAATCGGAACGACTCTGACTGCGAAGAACGGTGATAAAGCCGTCGTTGAAGGAGAGAAAACGATCCTGGTCGATACCATCGCCTACAAGGCTCTGGATACGTCCAAGTGGTATGTCTTCACAGGCGAGCTGATGGTAAAAGACACCGGAGACCCACTGGTCGAGCATGGCAAACCTATAACGGTCACCAGTAAACCGTTCAAGCCTTTACTTAAAAACGGCAAGGTGAAGGTCACCTTTGAGGTCAACACCAAGGGCCTTGCAGGAAAGGAACTTGTTGCCTTTGAAACAGCCTACAGACTGGATGGCTATAAGAAGGGCGATGACGTAACAAAGGCTCCGAAGACCATCGTTGCAGATCATAAAGACCTGAAGGACAAGGGCCAGACGATCAAGGTCGTTACGCCGGGAACGCCGATCGAGCATTCTCCGAAGACCGGTGACAACGCTCATATCCTGCTGGCGGTTGCTCTGATGCTGCTGGCAGCAGAGGTCATCTATGTTCTATTCAGACGCAGAAAAGCCCTTAAGACAGACGATGATGACGATAGTGAAGAAATAGTGGAATAGCAGTGTAACAGGGAGGCGGATGACCGTCTCCCTTCATCATATGGAGGAAAAGAAAATGGTAAATACAATCGATTTTAATAAGGATATCGCCAGAGATTACGGCCTGAGAGAGTCCGTGATCGCCACTTATTTATGGGAGCTTCTGGACAGAGATCTGGAATCCATAGAACGCAACGGAAGAGTATGGACACGCATCTCACAGAGAATGATCACTGTCGCGCTGCCGTTCATGTCGGTGGATATGGCCCGCAGATCACTGAAGAAGCTCGCAGAGGAAGGCATCATCATGAGAGCTGTATTCAATGATGATAAGTTCGACCACACCCACTGGTACGCATTCACGGACTACGGCTTTGAGATGATGGAACCGGGCACGTTTTCATGAGCAAAGGCAGGACAAAAGCAATGAGATTATGCCCGGAAAACTGTATCTACAGAAACCACGAGGCCAGGTTCTGCGGATACTGCCTGATCGAAATAATCGACGACATAAAGAAGAAGGAGGATTCAAATGGCAATAAACAAGGCAAAACTGAAGACGCTGACAAGGCTCTGCGACAAGGGGTTCGATACGCATAAGAAGATTCTTGCAATTGATATGAGAGCCGCCCGTGACAACGGTCTGGATGATGATATCAGCGGGATCCTGGATCTGCAGGATGCCATCAGAGCCCATAGAGAGATTGCGTATCTTTGCGACGGAAGCGATGAAAAGCCCGGAAAGGAGGGCGTGTAAAATGTGTGAGACGATTGAGGTTAACAGTCCGGAAGAGCTGAAGAAACTGATTGATGAGATTCCGGAAGGTACAGTCTATTCGTTGCAGATGGAGGTGGTACTGACCAATGAGCAGGGTGATGGGAAATCCGAATGAGATACGGGTCGTGAACATCAGGATGGTCAGAGAACCGTCCCTGTACAGCGAAACGCCTGTCAGCACGCCGCAGGATGTGATGGAGGTAATCGCTAAGGAATTTGCGACCTATGACCGCGAAGTGTTCGGCGTCCTGAACCTGAAAAGCAACGGTCAGATCATCAACATGAACATCTGCAGCATAGGGACGCTGAACGCTTCCATGGTCAATGGACGGGAAGTTTTCAAATCAGCGATACTGTCAAATGCCGGGTCATTCATCTGCTTCCATGTGCATCCGAGCGGCTGTCCGGAGCCCAGTGAAGAGGATAAAACCGTGACGCAGAAGCTCGCCACGGCAGGGAAATACCTGGACATACCGCTACTGGATCACTGCATCATAGCTGGTGGAACAGGCGAGATGTACAGCTTCAAGGCCAATGGACTGATGGATGAGATCAGGCAGAATATGCGCACAGACATCTGTGAGCGATAAGTAAAAAGGGATCCTGTTTGAGAGGATCCCATACATCAGCGACGGGGAACCCTGTTGTGCACATAGCTGGGCTGCCAGTAACGTTCCCGCTCTTTATTGTGAGGCACGGAGAAGAACTGGATCAGTGCATGTACTTCCACGACTTTTGTTTTGCCATAGTCAGCGGACGGAAACTTGGGGTCATTAAACAGCTTTTGAACAGTACCTTCGCTCCAGCCTGTCATCTCCATGACATCCTTAATTGAGTAAAATCGGGCCTCACTGGAAATGTAGACCTGAGTGAAGAAACTGTCTTTTGTTCCGATTGTGTTGATCATAATATGCACCTCCGTTTCAATGGTAGAGGTATTGTATTTCAAGCATTATAAACAGACAAATGTGTAACAGTTACTAATTACATTTCTTCATATTTTGTATTTTTTGCGGCAAAAACAGTAGTTACAATGCAAATTCAGCGATGTTGTAATGTATTCAGAAGAATTATCATATGCTAAAGATTTCTTTGCGTGTAAATGTCTTGGATTTATTGATTGCGGGCAGTACAATATCAATAAGGAAGGTGTTTGTAATGGGTGATAATAAGAGACATAGTAGAAAAAAACCGGTAATCATTACAGTAATAACGATCGCTGTAATATGTCTTGCTGCTTTGGTGGCACTTCGAATTAGTCCATCACAAAGCTTATTGAGTAACTTTAGTGAACAGGATCTAGTCCAAAGCATTGAAAACAACGATTATAGTAAGGCAGTAAAAGTTTATAACGCAGTCATTTTTGGAGATGAAGAAAAAGAAGCCCAATATGATCCTGCAGTTGAACAGGCAATTGATGATGTCGTTGCATCATGGTCATCAGATGATATTGATGATGAAACTGCAGTAAAGGAGCTAAGTCAATTACAAAATATAGAGAGTGAAAGTTTATCTGCAAATGCAAAAAAAGAACTACGATTCATTAATATTGAAGTGAATGGAAACAGTTCATGCGCAGAGTCAGAAAAGCAGTTTGAAAACGGTGATTTTTATCAGGCATTAGTTGCTCTGTCTGAAATAGATCCTTCATACTCTCAATACTATTATGTTGAAGATTTCAAGAAGGAGTGTGAAACGATATTATTAGCGCTCATATCATCCCCGACGACGAGAGATGAATATGCAGATTATGAAAAGAAGATTGATTTATATTTGTCAGTTGACGATGCGGATTGTTTTAAGGCTAGAAAGTCAGAACTTGAGGCACAACATGATGACTTCTACAATGCAGCACCAGCTCTTGAAAAGGCAGCTTCTGAATTTGAAAAAGAAAAATATGAAGCAGCTTTTCAAACGTTGGAGACTGCCGAAAAAAAGAATCCAAACAATATATTTTTAATAGATACACTTAATGAATACCATAATGTGTATGTTGTAGAAACAGCCCAGATAGTAAATGATGCTGTTCAACAGGAGCAATATAAGGAAGCATTAAATGTAGTGGATAAGGCAATCGAGATATATGATTGCGATGAGTTTAATGATCTTCGGATATACATTAAGGAATGTAAGAATCCTCTTTATAAGGCGAAGAATAATGTTGCAGAAAAGATTATTGAAATAAAAGGAAAGTTCTCTTCGGGAGAGGTTGATGTTGAAAAGGCCAAGAAAGAAGCTGGAGAATATGTTACAAAAAGCGGAAAAAAGTTTGTTCTTGGCGATTACTATGATGAGGATGTTACACTGCTATCAGTAAGCGGCGAAGTAGCAACGTCACTGATAGGTGTTGACATTGCATCGGATGTAAGAGATTTGTCTTACGATATAACTCATTGGGGCGAAGAAGATTATTTTGCATTATGTTTGGCTGCAGATACAGTTGCGTTGATTCCTGTTGTCGGAACAGTAAAGTATTTGAAGTATTCAAAAGAAGCCGGGAAAGGCGCGAAGAAAGGTGCAAAGGCAGCCAAGGACTTGCTGGGCGGAACAACTGTTGCTGCGAAACAAGTAAATAGCATTATTGATAACAGTATTGCACTTACAAAAAATGCTGATCAGTCAGTAATTGTTGCAAAAGTATCACTTACACATCTTGAAAAAGCCAAGCTATTCAAGAAGGCACTTAAAATAAGAAAAAATTTGGAGTACACAAGCCTTGATGATGTTGCAATATATGCGAGAAAGTATAAATCACTTCCTCCAAATTATATGAAATTAGATGAAGCGAAGGCCTTAAAACGGGATTCTGGAATCCAATCGTTTGGTAACAACCCATCACAGGTAATTCCAGGGAAGCAAGTTGGAGGAGATACTTTTCATAATTGGAATAAGAAATTACCTACAGATAAAAGGTATATAGAATGTGACGTAGATTGTCCAAACGCAGTAGAACGGGGTGAAAAGCGCATTGTATTTGCTGACGATTATAGCGCGGCATATTATACGGATGATCACTATACAACCTTTAAGCAGATATATTAGGAGGGCGGCCACAATGTTGAAAGATATAAAAAAAGAAATAGTAATAGATGAACGTGAGAATAAAACAGAAAACGAAATATTGAAATATATTGCGGACCAGCTGCAATTCCCTGGGTATTTTGGGATGAATTTTGACGCATTGAACGATTGCTTGGGTGATGTTAATGAACCAATAACAATTACAATTATTCAAAATGGGATGAACCCCGAATCAGAACATGTAAGGATTATTGGGGAAATTGCAGAGACTGTTTCAAAGTGGAATTCGAACATTACCGTGAAGCATTTGAACAGCGATGACATTATTAAAAGAGAATCAAACACCAATACAATCTTACAAGCGATGAAAGAGCGAAGGAGTATTCGTAAATTCAAGCCTGATATGCCATCAAAGGAAGATTTGGAGCAAATCATTGAGGCGGGACTGTACGCTGCTAGTGGCAGAAATGAACAGGCTGTAATCACAATTGCTGTAACAAATCAGGAGTTGCGGAATAAGATCAGTAAAGATAATTGCAAGATTGGTGGATGGAGCGAAAGCACGGATCCATTCTATGGCGCACCGGTAATACTGATTGTTCTCGGCCGAAAAAGTAGAATCACTTATGTTTATGATGGGAGTTTGGTGATTGGAAATATGATGCTTGCAGCACATTCTCTGGGATTAGGTAGCATCTGGATCCACAGAGCAAAAGAAGAGTTTGAGACTGAGGAATATCAATCCTTGCTTAAAGAACTTGGTATAGAAGGAGAATGGGAGGGAATTGGACATTGTGCAGTTGGTTATATGGATTGCGAACTTCCTGATCCTCCAGCCAGAAAAGAGAATCGAGTATATTGGATCGAATAATGTGAAAGTTACATCAGCCGTGGGCAATGACGCTCACGGTTTTTTCATGGGATAAAGGAGGAACAAAGTGAGAAACAAGTTAAGTAAATACGCAAAGCAGGTGAGGAGAAATCCTCACATTTTTTGTTATAACACATGCCGCATGAGTGGATGCACCAAGCATAAAAGCAAGTGCCCGTATGACGGACAGTATCTGTTCGCCATGCTGAAGGATACGCCATTCTGTCCCTATGAGGACATAGCAACATATGAATGAGAACAGAAGGGAGGAACCCAAATTGACAGATCAGAAGCATAACAGAAGTCCGGATAAGAAGTCGCAGAAGGAGCGGATCAAAGAGATCACGGAGAAGCTGGAGGAGGGTGTAAAGGCGGTCTTTGAAAGCAATCGGTACAAGAAATACCTTGCCTGCATGAGCAAGTTTCACAGCTATTCCCTGAACAACTGCCTGCTGATCGCAGCGCAGTATCCGACAGCAACAGCGGTTGCGGGATACAGGGCGTGGCAGCAGAACTTCGGCAGACAGGTCCGCAAGGGCGAGAAGGGAATCAAGATCCTGGCACCGTGCAAATACAAGGTCGAGACCGATGAAAAGGATGAGAACGGTGATCCGAAGATGATGGAACTGACCGGCTTCAGAGTCGTATCGGTATTCGCCCTGGAACAGACGGAAGGCAAAGAACTGCCTTCTATTGGTGTCGACGAACTGACCGGAGACGTCAAGGACTACCAGAGAATCTTCAACGCACTTGTCAGCATCAGTCCTGTCCCGGTCGGCTTTGAGGATATCGAGAACGGAGCAAAAGGTTACTATCACGATGGAGAAAAACGCATTGCAATCAAATCCGGCATGAGTCAGGCGCAGACGATCAAAACATTGCTGCATGAGGTCAGTCACGCCACATATCACACCAGAGATAAGGCAGATCCGGAACGTCCGATTGACCGCAGACACAAGGAAACCGAAGCCGAAAGCATCGCGTTCTGTGTAGGAAGCGCACTGTCAATCGTAGATTCCGGGGATTACACGTTCCCGTATCTGGCATCCTGGGCATCCGGAAAAGATACAAAGGAACTCAAGGATTCCCTGGAGCGGATCCGCTCTGCGTCTGATGAAATGATCACTGCAATCGATCATTCCCTGCAAAAACAGGCGAACCGCGAGAAGCAGAAATCCCGCGATGAAGGCAGGTGAGCAGTATGCCGTATTACACAAAAGAGCAGATCGCGCAGGCCCGTGAGATGGACCTTCTGACCTATCTCAGGCTCCACGATCCGGGCGAACTGGTGCATGTATCCGGGAACGAATACTGCACGAGAGAGCATGACAGTCTGAAGATTTCCAACGGGAAATGGAACTGGTGGAGTAGAGGATTCGGAGGGCAGTCGGCTTTGGATTATCTGGTCAAAGTCAAGGGGATCCCGTTCATCGAAGCGATGGGAATGATTCTGGATACGGAGGGTAAGAGCCCTTCGTTTTTTGATGGGCAAAAGCAAAAGCGGCCGATAAAGACAGCTGAAAAACGTCTGCTTTTGCCTCAAAAATCGAGCAGCAATGATCAGATCATTCGCTATCTGACCGACAGAGGCATTGACCGCGAGGTCATCGACAGTTGCATCCGTGAGGGTTTTCTCTATGAATCACTGCCGTATCACAGCTGCATTTTCGTCGGATATGACCATAAACACGTGCCGAGATACGCCTGTTTCAGAGCGACCGGACCGGAAAAAATCATGGGCGACGCTGCAGGATCGGACAAGCGATACGCCTTTCGGATAGAGCGTGCCGGCAGCACGATACACATCTTTGAGAGTGCTATCGATCTGCTGTCTTTTGCAACGATCATGAAACAGAGAACCGGACAGTGGAGAGCGGAACCGATGGTTTCACTGGGCGGAGTCTATGCTTCAAAAGGCGGAACACACCAGATGAAACTGCCCGTTGCTTTGACGAAAGCGCTCGATTTTCATGAGGATGTTGATACCATCGCTCTTCATCTGGATGCGGATTTTGCGGGAAGAAACGCTGCCGCATCCATCGCGGATCAGCTGCAGCCATACTACAGGATCCGCAATGAACCGCCGCCAATCGGCAAGGACTGCAACGATTATCTGCAGCATTTAAGACACAGAGGAGAAAGAATCATGGGAGGAAAAGTATATGACAGAACACCAGGATGAAGTAAGAGAGCAGGAGCAGATCAGGGTCATCGTATGCCGCCCGATGGAGAAAGCTGAGGTCATCGAAATCGGTGATGATCTCAGATCCATGCAGGAAACTGTCGGCGGAATGATCGAAGAATATATGCCGTTTTACGATGAAAATGACCCCCGCGTTGAGGACATTGCCATCATCTGCGATGACGAAGGAAAAATGAAAAGAAGGCAGATGAACCGCGCGATCCAGGACGAAAACGGGAAGATCCTGGACATCATCGCAGGTCCATTTTTTATCTGTTATGCACCGATCGAGAGCGAGAAATTCTTGTCACTCCCGAAGGATCTGGAGGAGAAATTCAGGAAAAGGTTTGAGCTTCCGGAGATGTTTTTTCAGGGAAAAGATGGTATTTTCGCGGAGAAATATGAGCCTGGGCCAGCTTCAAAAGGGAGAGGCAAGGAACGGTGAGCGCACACGCAGAGACAGGGGCAGGGAAGGCTGTTTTGATTTAACAAGCACTGCCTCCGAGAGCTCAGCTCTCTCTGGCAACCTTAGGGCAAGGCCCTAAAACCCCTGGTGTGCTGAGAGCACACGTGAGAGCACACGCGGGAGCACAGGTGAGAGCACACATGGGAGCACACGACAGTCATCTTAATTGCGAGGTGGCATTTTTGAATCAGTAAAAAAGGGAGCCGACCGTCTCCCCAGTGGAAAGCAGGAAGCTCCCTTATAGGTAAGGGTGTAGGCACGGGTTTGATGTTCTCTATAACATCGATGGTTGAGCATGCACACCCTTGCTGAAGGTAGTCTATCACAAGTCAGGAGGGAATAACAGGACATGAGAAAAAGACAACGCAGGATACAGATCTGGCTGTCTGATGAGGAGAAGATGGATCTTGAGCAGAAGGTCTTTGACGCATGCCTGGACGAATCGTCTTTCATCCGCATGCTGATCAAGGGCTACACGCCGCGGCCGGCACCGGATGAACAGTTCTATAAAACCATGGAACTAATCAAGACAATGGGCGACAGGCTGGAGCTGATGGAGAGCAGGATCACGGATCCGCAGGTGCAGAAGCTCTTGCGGGAAGAAGCGAACAAGTGGTACGCATTCCAGCACGCTATCGAGAAGCGGTATCTGCTTCCGGAAAGGAGTGAGTAGCCATGGCAGTAACGAAGATATGGGATGTCCGGGGAAGCCTGGACGCTCCAATCAAGTACGTCAGCAACGAAGAGAAGACAGAGAACCCCGATCTGAATGATCATACCGAGGCGGAGCTGCAGACGCTGGATGATGTCATTGAATACGCGGCGAATGAGGACAAGACTGAAATGAAGTACTTCGTCTCCACACTCAACTGCAATAAAAACTTTGCAAGGGATGAGTTCCAGATAGTAAAGAAGCGGTTCGATAAGGAGGGCGGCATCATTGCCTACCATGGGTACCAGAGCTTCAAACCTGGCGAGGTCACGCCGCCGCAGGCCCACGAGATTGGACTGCAGATGGCGAAGGAGCTCTGGGGCGACCGCTTTCAGGTCGTCATTGCAACACATGTGAATACGAGGTGTACTCACAACCATTTTGTCATCAACTCGGTATCCTTCAAGGACGGCGGCCGGTACCATGACTGCACGGCCACATACCGGCTGATGCGTGAGGTAAGCGACCGGATCTGTTTGGAGCACGGTCTGTCGATCATTGAGGAACCGAAGGGTAAAGGCGTCAGTCAGTATCTATACAAGATGGAGAAAGCCGGCATGATGACCAGGTATAACGTGGCACGGCAGGCAATCGATGAAGCTGTTGCGCTTTCCGTTACCATGGAGGAGTTTCAGACGGAGATGAGGAACCGGGGCTATCTGCTGAAGTTCGATTCCAAACTAAAGTACTGGTCGATCGTACCACCGGGATGGAAGAAGCCGATCCGTATCCACAAGCTGGGCGAGGACTACACCAGAGAGCGGATCCAGGAGCGGATTTCAGACAATGACATCAGTGTCAGGGCTGTGCGTCTGCGGCAGCATTACCACATCCCGAACAACTACAGCCTGAAGAGGAGGGTCGATCGCATCATGGGCAGGTCTGGACTTGAGAAACTGTATCTCAGGTACTGCTATGAACTTGGTTATCTTCCGAAGTACCGGCAGAATCCGACCAGACTCCACATCGTCCTGAAAGAGGATCTTCTGAAGTGCGATCAGTACAGCGAGCAGGCGAAGCTGCTCAGCAGGTACCACATCAGCACTGATGAGGATCTTTCTTCACATCAGGAGAAGGTGGAAGAGAAGATGGCGGATATCACAGCCAGAAGGGATGAACTCAGGAAGAAAGCCAGACGCACGCTTCCGGAGACAGAGGCCACGAAGACAAAGGACGAGATCAAACAGCTCACGACTGAACTCAGACAGCTGAGAAGAGAAGTGAAGGTATGCGAGCAGATCAGGGAGCGTTCCGGCCATGTGAAAGAGAATCTCGAGATCGTGGACCGTGACAGGCAGAAAGAGAAAGAAAAGAGCAGATAAGGAAGGGAGTGAGGCAAAACATGAATCCAGGAGGAGACGCAGCGGAACAGATCGTCAGATTATCTTTGGAAGGAGTGGAAGTCGCTGCAAAGATCTCAGGTAACGGTGCAAAAAACATCGGATTGCTGTTATACGCAACGTTAAAGCAGGAACAGCGTACAAAAGGCAAGGCCAGACTGACCAGTATGTTGAAGTCCGGCAAGGAACTGAAGGTGTTCACCATCCGCCAGGAGGACCTGAAGAAGTTCTCGCAGGAGGCAAAGCGGTACGGCGTGCTGTACTGCGTGCTGAAGGACAAGAACAATCCGGATCCAAAGGCAGCGGTAGACGTGATCGCCAGAGCGGATGATGCGTCAAAGATCCAGCGCATCACAGAGAGGTTCCGCCTTGCAACAGTGGATCAGGGAACAGTGGTCACGGATATCCAGAAGGAGAAGGACAGAATGTTCCCAAACCCCAATTCGGCAAGGACAGACCGCGGCCCTCTGTCCGAGCCAGACTCGAAGCAGGAAGGCCGATCAAATGGAAAGACTGGGGAGCCGAGTAGACCGTCGGTAAGAGAAAAGCTGAATGGCTACAGAGCAGAAGCCGCCCGCCAGAAGAAGGAAAGAGAACGTGCAAGAGCGCAGACTCTGGATCCGAAGGCGAGCGAAGCAGTCAGAAATGCAGTGAAATCGGTGCCGGGAAAGAAGGCACCGGGAAAGGACAGGTAACATATGACGGAAAGAATGAGTAATGAAGAGTACAGAGCACTCAAGCAGAAGGAGAAGGAAGATGTGTTCGAAATGCTTTCGGACGCGACACAGAGTCTGCTTTCCGCGGACAAGCTGAGAGAGTATGCCGATCTGCAGGCGAAGCTGTTCGGCCACTCCGCATCGAACGTGCTGCTCATTATGGAGCAGAAGCCGGAGGCAACGTGGGTCAGGAACTTCGATGACTGGAAGAGTGATAACGTATCGCTGAAGAAGGGCGAGAAGGGCATCCTGACTCTGGTGGCGGACTACTATGAGAAGCCGGACGGAACCATGGGCATGACCTCAAAGGTCGAGAAGCTCTTTGATATTTCCCAGACAGCGGCGGCAGACCGCAATGTGACCAGACCGGTCTACAGAAGCGCGGCAGAGCTTCTGATGGAATGCAGTCCGCAGACCATCGAGAAGCCGGAGCTTCCTGATGAAGCATATGCTCTTTATGATCCTCAGACGAATGAAATCCACGTGAAGGAAGGACTGGATCCTGACACGAAGTTCTTCGTGATCGCAAGGGAACAGGCCGTCGCCATGCTGACCCGGGACGAGGTGCTCGGAAGAGACGATGTGATCCCGCAGGCGGAGTTCAGCGCCTATCTCGTCACAGAAAGATACGGACTGAATGCCCCGGACATCGACTTCGGCAGAATGTCGGAGCGTTTCCATGGCATGGAGGAGAAGAAGGTTCGTGAGGAACTCGGCGGCATGCGCTTCACAGCAGACCGCATCCATCACAAGGTGCAGGAGCAGGTGGAGCTCAGCAGAGGACACAGAGAGGCGGAGAGATGAAATGGAGAAGAAACTGATTCTGGCGCTTGACGGATACGAGCAGCGTATCCTCATCCGCGCACTGAATGATCTCCGCACGCAGCTCATCAGAGAGGAACGCCCCACAGATCCGGTGGATGAGCTGATAATGAAGATCTACAAGACCAGACCCAAACACTTTCTGGTAGCGGAGGGGAGTGTCGCTCACGAATACCGATAGGAGGGACATCCTGATCTATTCTCTCGCCGGAGTGATTCCTGTGGTGTGGATCGCGTTTTTGGTCGCACCGTACTGGAATGGAAATCTATTTGAAGTTTTTGAGAACATCGATGAAATCTTAAAAAAGCCTTTGCATATCCAGTGGACAGAAGTCAGCCTCCGGGCTGTTTTTTTCTGTCTGCTGGCATATGCCATGGGTATCTTCATCTGGCTTTCCTCAAGGAAGAATTACCGGCGGGGAGAAGAACATGGCTCAGCGAAGTGGGGCGACGCGGCGGCCGTAAACAGGAAGTACAGGCAAAAACCTGACAACATGAATAAGATCCTGACGCAGCATGTCATGATCGGCTTTGACGGGAAGAAACACAGAAGGAATCTGAACGTGCTGGTCATCGGAGGTTCCGGAGCTGGCAAGACCCGCTTCTTCGTGAAACCGAATGTGATGCAGGCATCTGAAAGCAGCATGGTCATCCTGGATCCGAAAGGAGAGATCCTTCGTGATACAGGACAGATGCTGCTGGATAAGGGATATTCTCTGAAAGTCCTGGATCTGATCTCCATGGAGAAGAGCCATTGCTTCAATCCCTTCGTCTATCTGAGGGATGACAACGATGTGCAAAGGCTGGCGACGAACCTGTTCAAGTCAACAACGCCGAAGGGTGCGCAGACAAACGATCCTTTCTGGGATACGTCAGCGCAGATGCTGCTTCTGGCGCTCATGTTCTATCTGAAGTATGAAGCTCCGCCGGACGAGCAGAACTTCGCCATGGTCATGGAGATGCTCAGGGCAGGGGAAGTGGATGAAGAGGACAACGCACCAAGCGCGCTGGACTCACTTTTCAGTGATCTTCGTAAGACAGATCCAGAACATATCGCGCTGAAATACTATGACGCGTATCATTCAGGCGCCGCGAAGACTCTGAAGTCTATCCAGATCACGCTGGCCGCAAGGCTGGAGAAATTCAATCTGGAGAGTGTGGCGAAGCTCACCATAACGGATGAGCTGGAACTGAATACCATCGGAGAGCAGAAGACCGCGCTCTTCGCCATCATCCCGGATAATGATACGTCGTTCAACTTTCTGGTCAGCATTCTCTATACGCAGCTGTTCCAGCAGCTTTTTGAGCTGGCGGACAAGAAGTATGGCGGAAGCCTTCCTGTCCATGTGCAGTTCCTTTGTGACGAGTTTCCCAATATCGCCATGCCGGAGGATTTTCAGAAGATCCTTTCGACCATGCGCTCCCGCGGCGTGTCGGTCAGCATTATCCTGCAGAACCTGACGCAGCTGAAGGCTTTGTATGAGAAGGACTGGGAAAGCGTCGTTGGTAATTGCGATGAGTTTGTTTACCTGGGCGGCAATGAACAGGCGACCCATAAGTATGTCAGTGAGCTG
This sequence comes from uncultured Eubacteriales bacterium, assembly GCA_902763505.1. Classification (GTDB taxonomy): domain Bacteria; phylum Bacillota; class Clostridia; order Peptostreptococcales; family Anaerovoracaceae; genus Lentihominibacter. The sequence continues at coordinate 57,957 of CACWSO010000017.1, forward strand.
CTGGGCAAGGAGACCATCGACACCAATACCTATGGCAGGAGCTTCGGCAGAAACGGAAACTACTCGAAGAATGATCAGAACACCGGACGTGAGCTCATGACTCCGGATGAAGTGCGTATGCTGGATAACCAGTACGCGCTTCTTTTTATCCGTGGAGAGCGGCCGGTGAAGGATCTGAAGTATGAGATCCTGAAGCATCCGAACGTAGCGCTGACGGCAGATGGCAAAGCAAAGCCTTTTGCGCACGGCGATGCTAGCAGAGCTGTGAACACGATCACGCTGACGTTCGACGCAAAGCTGCCTGAGGATATGCCGGAGATCCCGGATATGGGATATGAGCTGCTGTCAGAGGAAGACGTGGAAAGACAAATAGCATCAAAGGAGAAGGAGGAGAAACGCATCTATGGAAAACAAGAATAGAATCATCAATCTGAACGGGAGCACCAGCACCATGAGGCTGGGCCTGGTGATGTATGTGGCAGCCGTGCTGTGCTTCACAGTCTGCGCGGGCATCTGCTATGCGGCAGGGGATCCAATCCAGACTGTCAACAACCTGTCCAACTTCATCTTCAGCCTGATCAGAGCCATCGGCCTGATTTTGCTGGGACTTGGAATCATGCAGGTCGGCCTGTCGTTGAAGTCGCATGACCCGAGCCAGAGAGCAAACGGGTTTCTGACCTTGGCAGGCGGGATTATCATCACATTCACCAAAGAAATCCTGAATATGATCGTAGGATAGTAAAGGCAATCAGTGTCGGAAAGGAAAGAACAATGTGTCAAACAAAAGAGCCAGAATTTGTTCAGTGCTATGAACTGCATATGAATAACGGAGAAATACTGAGAATTATTGAGGATTATGATCTTCCATACGAAGATGGTGTTATCGGAGACCTCAAGAGAGGGGAAAAACAATTCGTTGAGTTTAGTGACATCCTTGGTAGTTATACAGTCCCGTTTGATCAGATTTCTTTCATTGTCATGACTGACGTGATAAAGAATGAGTGATCATGGCAGCAGCAATGCTGCCAATACATATATGAGTTTTTACCTCGTAATTTCTACAACTCCTATAATAGGAAGTATTGATGTAGTATAATATGATAAACAAAAGAAACGGGGTGATGTAATGAGCAAAGAGAAAGGCAATGTTCTAGTACTCGGCAACTCTGGTGTAGGCAAATCAACATTGATTAATTCCGTATTTGGAGAAGAAGTGGCCAAAACTGGATGGGGTACGACAGGAACAACACCAACAATAACAGTATACGAATCAAAAAAAGTAAACTTCCGACTGATTGACACAATGGGATTTGAGCCAACAATCCGCAGAAAATATAAAGCAGTACGTGAAGTGCAGAAATGGTGTAAGGCAAGAGCAAAAGACGACCTTCCAGACAACGATATTAATGCGATATGGTTCTGTGTAGATGGAACGGCAAGAAAGCTGTTTGTTGACACAATAGACATGCTCTTAAAAGCAACGTCAATGTGGAAAAAGACACCAATCATTGTAGTGATCACGAAATCATATTCCAATACTGATCGTCAGGCAAATATTATGATGGTCAAAGAAGCCTTTTCCAAAAGCAAGAGGTCAGAGTGCGTTAAGGCTATTATCCCAGTTGTCGCGCAAACATATGAGATAAACGATAGTACGTATGTTGCACCCGAAGGAATCTCCGAATTAATCGATAAGACAAATGAAGTATTACCAGAGGGAATCAGGGAAGCTGAGAAGATTATACAGGATTTTAAGCTGAGCAGAAAAAGGGCTTTGGCTCACAGTGTTGTAGGAACTGCAACAGCAGCAGGTGTTACAGTAGGTGCCGTACCAAATATTCCAATTGCGGATGGAGTAATTTTAACTGCGGTTGAGTCTACGCTAATTAAATCGATTGCATCCATATACGGTGTGAAAAGCGATGACAAATCGAAAGAGATGTTTGATACTTTAATAGCGGCAGGAACTGCAGGAGCTGCTGCAAAAGCAATAATAAGCGCATTCAAATTGATTCCGGGAATTAATGTTGCAGCTTCGGTCCTAAATGCAGTAGTTGCTGGTAGTATCGTGGCAGCGTTAGGAGAAGGATGTCTTTATATATTCGAACAAATATCTTTAGGAAAGAAATCCGTTTCAGACATAGAGTGGATTAAAAAGGTAATTGAAGAAAAAATATCGCCTGAACTTATTAAGAAACTAGAAAATGCGCTTAAAAATATTTCTGATACAAGTAGCAAGGGTGAAATAGTAGGACAAATAATGAAGGCAGTCTTTGGAAAGTAAATAATGATAAACATAAGATACATGACCAGTGGTCTGATGATCACTGGTTTTTGTTTTGTCAAAAGTCAAGAGGAATGGAGGTGAGAAAAACCGTGATCACAAGACAAAAGAAGGGAGGTCTGCTGACATGTCGGATTCGTGGGTCGTGCAGAATCTTAACAACGCGCTGAATACGTGGAATGAAAAACTGGCGGAAGTGTGGGAACTTCTGCTGATGTCGCCCCAGAGCTTTAAGGGCGGCGGTATATGGAAGGTCATCCTGCAGATTAACGGAGCAGTACAGGCAATTGGGCTTGCACTGCTCGTTTTGTTTTTTCTGGTAGGTGTTGTGAAGACGACAGCGAGTCTGACGGAGATCAAGCGTCCGGAGCATGCACTGAAGCTCTTTCTGCGCTTCTGCATCGCAAAGGGAGTAGTGACCTACGGATTGGAGCTGATGCTGGCATTGTTCACCATCGCCCAGGGAGTGATGAGCACAATGATGAAGGCATCGGGAGTAGCAAAGATAGGCAAGGCGACGCTGCCGGACAAGATGGTGAAGGCCATTGAGGACTGCGGGTTCTTTGAGAGCATCCCGCTGTGGGCGGTCACGCTGATTGGCAGCCTGTTCATCACCGTGCTGTCCTTCATCATCATCCTGACCGTGTACGGCCGCTTCTTCAAACTGTATATGTACACCGCGCTCTCGCCGATCCCGCTGGCATCCTTTGCGGGACAACCGTCCCAGAGCATCGGTATTGGCTTCCTCAAAAGCTATGCTGCGGTCTGCATGGAAGGTGCGGTCATCATCCTGGCGTGCATCATCTTCACGAAATTCGCAGGTAGCCCGCCTGCGGTGGACGGAGACGCTGCGCCGGCAGCCATGGTATGGAAGTACGTTGGAGAGCTGGTGTTCAACATGCTTGTGCTGGTAGGCGCGGTCAAGATGAGCGACAGGATATCAAGAGAGTTATTGGGGCTTGGATAAAGAAGGAGGAAAGAATGACAGACAGAATCATTACCAAAAGCAGCCCGCATCGCCGTGATCAGATCCGGCGCATGGGAGCGTATATCACTTTGATGAAGAAAGAGAGGGAAAAGCATGACAAGAGATGAATTTATCAGCCGTGTTAAAGAAGAACTGATGGAAATGATCCCGGAGGAACTCAGGGACGGCCTTGAAATCCAGGACACTATGGTCCTGAAGTCCAACGACCAGAAGCACCATGGTCTGACCTTTAAGAGAGAGGAGTCAGACGCAGCTCCGACGATCTATCTGGATGATGCATACGCCAGATTCACCAATGGAGAAGAGCTGCATACGCTCACGGCGGAGCTGAAGGACGCGTACCTGCAGACCCTCAGCATGCCGGAGCCGCAGAAGATCGACTTTGATTATGACAAGATCAAGGACAAGCTGACGGTCAGACTGCTTGAGATCAAGCGGAACCGTGATTTCCTGTCAACTACGCCGTATATGACTGTCGGTCATGGTCTGGCCATGGTCTGCGACATCAAGATGAAGGACGGCGACGAAGGTTCCTGGAGAGCGACCGTGACCCAGAGCATGCTGGAAGGCCAGAACTACGACAAGAGAGAGCTTTTCATCGCAGCCATGGACAACGCCCAGCTGATCGATCCGCCGATCCTTGTGGATATGGGGCAGGCGCTCTTTACCCATGAGGGCGAGAATCTGCTGAAGAGAAGCGAACCACTGCCGCCGGAGGATGTGAGCAATATGTACGTCCTGAGCAATACAGGCGGGATGCTCGGCTCTGCAGTGCTGTTCTACCCGGATACGCGGGAGCATGTTGCGGAAGTTCTTGGCGAAGGCTACTGCGTGCTCCCATCTTCCCAGCATGAGGTGCTGATCATCCCGGATTCCGCCGGAGTCGACAGAGGCGAGCTGGCGGAGATGGTCAGGCAGGCAAATCAGTCTGTGGTCGAGCCGAAGGACGTGCTCACGGACACCGTCTTCCACTACGACAGGGATGAGAAGAAGTTTGAGCTTGCGATTCCGCAGGCAGAGAAAGGAACCATGGTCGCTGAATCCGGGAGGTGCTAGCGATGGAAGTGAAGATCAATAAGGAGATCCGTGATTACACGGAATCGATGTTCTTCGGACTGTCACTGAGACAGTTCGTTTTTTCTGTGCTGGCATGTCTGATCGCAGTCGGCGTGTATTTTGGTCTCAGGCCCCTCTTGGGTCTTGAGATCACCAGCTGGCTCTGCATCCTGGCGGCCTTCCCGTTTGCCGTGATCGGATTCCTCAAATACAACGGCATGACGGCAGAGAGATTCCTTCTGGCATGGTTTCGCTCCACCTTCCTGATTCCGAAGGTCCTGACCTTCGGCAATACCAACGTGTATTACAGGCTTTTGCAGGAGCCGAAGCAAAAGCAGAAGACGCCGTTTCACAGACGGGGAAGTAGGAAGAAGGGGGTGAAAAGAAAGCATGATCAAAACGCTAAGTAACATCCTGAAGCAGGACAGGGAGGCCTTCATCATTCCGAAGAAGGTACAGGATATGATCCCGATCCAGACCATCTGGCCTGACGGGATCTTTTTGAACGGCAAAAACAAGTTCAGTAAAATGTACCGTTTTACGGATATCAACTATGCGGTGGCGTCCCGGGATGACAAGGAGGGAATGTTCCTGGAGTATTCGGAGCTTCTGAACTCGCTGGATTCCGGCAGCACTACGAAGATCACCATCAACAACCGCAGGCTGAACCGCCTGGACTTCGAGGAGCAGATCCTGATCCGGATGCAGGAGGATGGGCTGAATGAATACCGTGAAGAGTACAACCAGATGCTGCTGGACAAAGCCACCGGTAGCAACGCCATCATCCAGGACAAGTATGTGACGATCTCCGTGGTACGTAAGAATATCGAGGATGCCCGCATCTACTTTGCGAGAGTAGGCGCGGATATGGTGGCACACTTTGCCAGGCTGGGATCCGTATGCACAGAGATCACTGCAGTGGAGCGACTGCGGATCATCCATGACTTCATGCGGACCGGGGAAGAGACCAGCTTCTACTTCGACTTGAAGGATCACATGAAGAAAGGACATGACTTCCGGGACTATATCTGTCCGGACATCTATGAGAACCACGGCGACTATTTCAAAATCGGGAATCGGTTTGGCCGCGTCCTGCTTTTGCGCGATTACGCTGCGTATATCAGGGACGACATGATCGCGGAGATCACGGACATCAACCGGAATCTGATGCTTTCCGTGGATGTGATCCCGATTCCCACCGATGAGGCGGTGAAGTTCGTGGAACAAAGGCTTCTTGGTGTCGAAACGAACGCCGCTAACTGGCAGAGACGGCAGAACATGAATAACAACTTTTCCGCAGTTCTCCCGTACGATATTGAGCAGCAGCGTAAGGAAACCAGAGACTTTCTGGAGGATCTGACCACGAGAGACCAACGCATGATGTTTGCCGTCATGACGCTGGTACACACGGCAGATACCAAAGAGCAGCTGGATAACGATACCGAGGAGATCATGACTATCGTCAGGAAGAAGCTGTGCCAGATGAGCATTTTGAAACAGCAGCAGCTGGACGGGCTTAAGACCACGCTGCCGTATGGCACTCGAAAGATCGACGCCTTCCGCACACTGACCACGGAGTCGCTGGCAGTCCTCATGCCGTTCAGAGTACAGGAGGTCTATGACCGCCACGGCATCTATTACGGGCAGAACGTCATCAGCAAAAACATGATGATCGCAGACAGAAGGAGGCTGCTCAACGGAAATTCCTTCATCCTGGGAGTGTCCGGGTCCGGCAAGTCGTTCACAGCAAAGAATGAGATCACAAATCTGATCCTGGGAACGGATGCGGATATCATCATCGTTGACCCTGAACGCGAATACGCGCCGCTGATCAGAGCGCTGGGAGGCTCGGTCATCGAGATTTCAGCGACCTCATCCAACCATATCAATGCCATGGATATGAACAGGGAATACGGCGAAACAGACCCGATCATCGAGAAGTCGCAGTTCCTGCAGAGCCTTTGCGAGCAGATCATTGCCGGTCACAAGTTCGCAAAGGGCCAGCAGTCCATCATCGACCGCTGTACAGAAAACGTCTACCGGTTCTATCAGCAGGGCAACTATCAGGGAACGCCGCCGACGCTGCAGGACTTCCGTGAAGAACTGCTGAAGCAGCCGGAGCCGGAGGCAAAGTCTCTGGCGCTGGAACTGGAACTCTTCACAAGAGGATCTCTGAACACCTTCGCCAAGCAGACTAACGTGGATACCAACAACCGCCTGATCTGCTATGACATCCTGGAACTGGGCGAACAGCTCAGGGCAATTGGTATGCTGGTCATTCTGGATTCCATCCTGAACAGGATCACGCAGAACAGGCAGAAGGGCAAGCAGACCTTCGTATTCATCGACGAGATCTACCTGCTGTTCATGCATGAGTATTCGGCGCAGTTCCTGTTCAAACTCTGGAAGAGGGTCAGAAAATACGGAGCGTTCTGTACGGGCATCACGCAGAACGTGCTGGATCTGCTGCAGTCTCATACTGCCAGGACCATGCTCTCAAACTCTGAGTTCATCGTCATGCTGAATCAGGCAGCGACGGACAGGATCGAACTTGCCAAGCTCCTGAATATCTCAGACAGGCAGCTTTCGTATATTACCAACGTGGACGCAGGGCATGGTCTGATCAAGGTTGGATCGTCTCTGGTGCCTTTCGAGAACAACTTCCCGAAGGATACGAAACTGTACCAACTCATGACGTCCAAGCCCGGTGAAGGCTTCTTTCAGCAGAACCTGAAGCCGGAGTCAAGGCCTGTGATGACAAAGAAAGAGCAAGCGATTCTGGAGAAGATCCGCGAGATCGCCAGGACACCGGAAGAGTATGAGAAACTGGTGGACAAGTATCTGAAACCGGCAGACTAAACAGACATTGGAGGCAGGACCGCTGCCTCCGGATACATGGATTTAATATGTCGAGGGCAGAGAATCTGCCCACTTAGACAGCGTATCCATTACTTCTTCTATCTCCCGGCTTAATTCATCAGGAGAACATGATTCATACTGATACAGCATATGGCCGTCTTCTTCCCAGATCCATCCGGAGGGCAGTTCTTCCGGTGTGATTCCCGCGAATTCGAATTGAATATATGCGCTGTCGAAACCTTCTCTCACATGCCCGCTGCAGCACCAGGCAGTTCTGTAACCTTTCAGGTTCAAGATCTGTATCGTTGGAGCAATAAGATCATCGATCTGCACTCCATGCTCCATAGGTTCAGCTGAAAGTTCAAAGGTCTTTTCATCCATGTACATAACCACACCTCCTACCAAATACAGAATACATAGACAGAGGCTTAAAAGCAACTGTTGTTGAAGGTTAAAAGTAACAGGAAAGGAGGGTGCTGAAATGGCAGATATAAAGACAAGGCAGAGCAATAAAGGTACGATCAGAACCATTGACCGGGCCTCAGCGATGACATCGCATGTCAAGGATGTGCACGCCAAGACGAAAGAAGAGATGCTGCACTCCAGAGAACAGAGCAGGGAGCAGGCATCCTCTCAGGCGTCTGATCAGATGGGACGAGGCGTGGAGCGAAGTGCGAGAAAAGCCGCCGCTTACAGTACAGATGCTGCAAAGGCAGGATACCGTGCGATCAGATCCAAGGAGAGCATCCTGCAAAGAAAGGCAGAACAGAAAATGGCCGGGGAAGAAGTGGCGCGTGAAACCTCGGCGATCCGTACAAGAGAGGTCGTTCTGCGGTCCCAGCGCATCAGAAGCAAAGGCCGTCCTGCTTTTGCATCAAGAAGGCAGCGGCTTTCCAGACCGGCGAGGACAACGAGAATGCCGGCGAATGCAGGTCTCAAAATGGCTAAGAAGCAGTTCCAGATGCAGAGACAGACCCGGATAGCGGCAAGGATCTCCAGAAAAGCAGCAGTGAGGGCTTTACGGAGCATCAAGGCGCTTCTGGAGAGCGCGAAGCTGTTGATAACGGCTCTGACCGCCGGAGGAAGCGTTGCCGTCGCCATCATCCTGATATTCGTGCTCTTTGGAGCGGCGTTCTATACCTTCGGGGATGACAGCTCCGATAACTATATCGAAGTCAGCCCAGAGGTGGAGGCCTATACGCCGCTGATCAGCAGATACGCACAGCAGTACGGTATCGGTGAGTACGTGGAACTGATCAAAGCTGTCATGATGCAGGAGTCCGGTGGCAGAGGCACCGATCCAATGCAGTGCTCTGAAAGCCCATACAATAAGAAATACTCCCATGCTCCAAACAGCATCAAGGATCCGGAGTACTCCATCAACTGCGGCGTGCATTATCTCGCGGACTGCCTGAAACAGGCCCAGTGCAAAAGCCCGATAGATATGAATCACATCCGTCTGGCACTGCAGGGCTATAACTACGGAAATGGTTATATCTCCTGGGCCATCAAGAGAGACGGTGGTTATACCGTTGCCAACGCCATTGCCTTTTCTGACATGCAGGCGAAGAAACATGGCTGGGACAGCTATGGGGATAAGCAGTATCCTGCGCATGTGCTCCGCTATTATCCATACGGCAGTTACAACATCGGCGTAGGGAACACAGCTATCGTACAGGTTGCTACCAAGGAACTCGGAAACCACGGCGGAAAGAAGTTTTGGAGCTGGTACGGATATAACAACAGGGTCAGTTGGTGCGGATGCTTCGTCAGTTGGTGTGCAAATCAGTGTGGATATATCAAATCAGGAACAATTCCGAAATTCTCCTGGGTGCCGGATATCGTCGACTGGGCAAAGAACCATCATCAATGGCAGAGCAGAAATTATAAGCCGTCTCCTGGGGATATTATCATCATTGACTGGTATGCAGATGGAACCAGAGACCATGTAGGTCTTGTTGAACGATGTGATGGTAGAACGGTTTATACCATTGAAGGCAATCGAAGTGATGCAGTAAGTCGCGGATCCTATAGAGTTGGGAGTGGAACTATATATGGGTATTGCGTACCGAGATACTGATTATCGACTAATATTGGGAAATTGTATGAGAATAATAGTGACAAATAGTGGCAAAATAGTGGTAGAAGGGACCATCGCTTTATATATACAAAAAAAACCGTGAATAATCGGTAAATATGTACCTGCTCTCAAACAAGGTAATTGTCAGCAATTAATTAAAATGGTATACTATATACTGGTTTGTTATACGTATTATAAGATTTAATTATCGATGAAGATTGAAGTAGTTCAAGTAATTACGAGGAATAATTGGATAAGCATGAATCAATACTAACAATAGAATATGAGGATAAAATTACACTCACACCAGAGCAAATTATCGCAAAGGTTTTCGATGAGTATCGAGATAATCCTATATCCACATTAAGGGCGTTTTATAAACAGAACCCTTATATTTCCCAATCTAGATTTGCGCGTTATATAAGGAACAAGTTTAACATGTCTGTTAGTGATTATCTTTGTGATTTAGGAGTGTTAGCACCTTATCAGGATAGTAATAATTCAATGGATTTATCTGCAGAGGATGAACTTCATTTAATCGAAGAATTGTTATTGCTTAGGTATAAAAACAATCCTGCCAAGTCACTGATGCAGATTAAGGATGAGAATACTGACATTTCTTTCGGAAAAATCAATCCTTTAACACGGACCGTTTACAACAAAACAGCAAAAGAGCGATTGGTTGATATAGGAGTCATTATTCCAGAAGAAGAACTACCAAAGAAAGATAATCGAACTTTAGAGGAGAAACTTGATGAGGTAAAAAAAGCACTAATAGAAAAGTATGCTGGCAAGGAGAAACCAACAACCTTAAAGGAACTGTTTTTTGACAATCCGGATCTTAATCTGAATAGCGTTAACGCATGGACACGTGAGCTATATGATATTTCTGCTAAAGAGTATTATCTTCAGATTGGTGTGATGAGCGACGATCCTACTTTAATTCGTAGCGCAGAAGTTACTACTATCATTCAAGATATAGCAAAAGATAGTAATATGAACGAAGATGAACCCAATAAAGAAACAATAGGTTTTAGTAAAACGGATAAGTACAAAGAAATAGAGCCAACCTCTCTTTGGTTGATGGGAAGAACTATAAAGTGTTCCGATTGGACACAATTATATGTATCCTTTGTAAATTTGCTTTTGAATCAATATCCAGGCTTAATACAAAATTTAAGCTCTGGATCATTTATTGAAAACTCTGATGACATAGATCTTTGCAAAGAAACTAGGGTACATAGAATGAGAAAACCAGTAGAGATAGACAAGTTGTTTTTCGTTGAAACTGATTATCCAATTTCTGGTCTAATACAAAGGATGAAGGCATTACTTGAGTATTGCGGCCTTGATTACAAGCAATGTAAAATCCGGTATAGTATGAAGACAGATGAAGTATTAGATAATGCTCTAGAATATGGCCATGCGACTAATAAAAGCAGTAAAGCAGTAGGAAACAATCAGGTTTCTGATTCTTCGAAGTATGATGAACCAAAGAATAATGAAAAGAAAAAGCCTGTTCGTATTATTTGGAACCAAAATGAAACGGCGCTGCTTATTGACACATACTTAAAAATTTCTTCGGGAGAGGTGACAAAAGGAGAAGCCATTCATTCCTTGTCTACAGTGTTGCGAAGCAGGGCTGCATCTAAAGGTATTGATATTGATAGCGATTTTCGAAACGAGAACGGTATCACAATGCAATTAGAAAACATTAGCCTTTTAATAGAAGGAGAATCTGCGGGGCATAGACATAATTCAAGCACATTTATTAGAACAGTTGATTTGTGGAAGAACTCTCCAACTGAGTTTGGTTTGATATTGAAGGATGCATTGGAAGAACTATCATCAATAGGTATTTTCTATTATCCCTCTGAAAAGAGCAAAAATGATTTAGATGAAATTAAACCATTAGTAGTTGATGATGAACCTCTTGAGGAGCCTAAAATTGTTACTTGTCATATAACTGCACATTCAAATAATCAAAATGAAACAAAGGGTGGTGTTGTTGAAAAAGAAAGGTTAGAAAAGACTCTTCTTTGTAGATATCGTAGCGGGATGCAGTTCGATTCAATAGACTTTGAAAATTTCCGTGAGATGTATAGCACTCTATACGATGAAAAACTCGATATTGATGATGCTGAACTTGAAAAGAGGCTTCGTTTATGTGGAATCGTCTATAAAGATAGGCTTTTCCCTGCAGAGGGTATTATTGATAACGATACAAAAGAAAAGTTGTTTTACTATATTGAAAGCAGTTTTCAATCCGGAAAAAAAGTCTTGTACTACAAGGCTATTTTTGAGGATCTTTCAAATATTTTTGCCAACTGCTATTCGTTAACAGATGAAAATATGCTCAAATCATATATTGAATATGCAGCTGAGGACAATTGCTATTACTTTTTCCCCAATTACATGTCAAAAGAAGAGCAGGTGACTGTAGATCATAGCGCAGAAATTGAAGAATATCTACTTACTGCAGGAAAACCTATGGCTACAAACGATATATGCAGTGCACTTTCTCACATTCCTAGAGACCAAGTTGTTCGTATTATTACAACCGATCACCGGTTTTTGAGAAACGCAAAGGGCGAATATTTTCATATTAATATTTTTCAGATTACTACTGATGAGATTAAGCAGATTACTAGCATTATCAATGGGTTTATTGAAAAAGAAGAATATGCAATTTGGACGAATGTTTTTACGATAATCCAAGAAGAAATGCCCCTGTTTCTAGAAAACAATCTTTATCTTTCCGGCTTGGGTGTTCGTAATGCATTGGAGCAACACCTTGAAGGGACGTTTCACTTTGAAAGCGCGGTTATTAGTTTAGCTAAAGATCGATTTGCTATGAGGGATATTTTCCAACTTTATGCAAAACATCATATCAAGTTTTCTGCGGATGAAATATATGAATTAGCGAAGGAATTAGATTCAATTATATACTTTAATGCACTTTCCGAAGTATCTGTTCGTGTAAGCCACGATTTATTCATTTCAAAGGACCAGATATCTTTCGATGTAGCTGCAATAGATAATGCGATCAATAGCTTTATGTCAAAAGATTACATAAGAATTCGTGAGATAGACTCGTTTCTTGTGTTTCCTAATGTGGAATATGAGTGGAATGAGTATTTATTAGAAAGCTTTGTAAATATGTATAGCGAAAAGTATAGCCTTCTTAACAACGGCTTTGCACTTAATAATGTAGCAGGAGTTATTGTGAAAAAGGAGGGCTCAATAAATGAATTTGTGGACGCTTGTGCTGCTGTGCTTGCGGATAGCCCTATTTCATTGAATAAGACCGAAGCTCTTAATTACCTTGCTGATGTCAACATGATAACGAGACGAAGATTTAAGGATTTAGAAGAAGCAATTAATAAAGCAAAGCAGATTCGAATGAGGAAAGGATAACAGACTATGTACGCATATGAATGGGATAGTTCCACAGGCGGATACATATTAAAACCAATACCTTTGAAATTTTCAAAAGAACCTCGGCCAGTTTATTATAAGGAACTTGATATATTGGGCTTTGATAAGTATTGCACCTATGATAAAAATGATAGCTTTCCTTATATGTGGGCAGAAGCAAATAATTACTATTATCGTGGTAGGCTTGTGGCAAAGATAAAAGGAGGAACAATCTTCACCGCTCCTGAGATACAAATGATAGAGGAGCCTGAGCCAGAAGGATATGATTTAAGATTCGTTGATATTCCTGCAATGGTAGAGAAAAATAGCCCCATACTTAAGCAACTTGTTCAGGAGACTATTAAAAAAATATACAACACTTATATTGATTATCAAGGGAAAACGGATGTATTTTATGTTGCCTTTTCCGGCGGAAAAGATAGCGTTGTTGTACTCGATTTAGTCCAGCGTGCATTGCCTCACAACATGTTTAAGGTGCTTTTCGGCGACACAGATATGGAATTCCCCACTACGATGGAGCTAGTTGAAAAAATAAAGACATACTGTGCCGAGCAGGAGATAGATTTTCATGTTGCAAAATCAAAGATGTCTGCGGAGGAATCTTGGGACCTATTTGGACCTCCAGCAAGGAGAGTTCGATGGTGTTGCACTGTACATAAAACTGCGCCAGTAATAAACAAACTCAACGATCTGTACAATAAGGAATATATAAGGACCATGATGATAACTGGAGTGCGGGCAGATGAGAGTGCTAGTAGATCAGAGTATGATGAATTGAGTAAAGGAAAGAAAATTGCTGGCCAGTACAGTTACCATCCAATTCTTGAGTGGTCATCAGCAGAAATCTATTTATATATTTTTGCAAATGATTTACTCATGAATGAAGCATATAAATTCGGCTTTAATAGAGTGGGTTGTATAATGTGCCCGAATTCCTCTGAAAAGCATGAGTTCATGAAACGAAAAGTATTTGAAGATGAGGTTATAAAGTTTGCTAATATAATTATTAGTAATAGTGCTAAAGATCTATCTGGAGATAACGCAAGGAGCTTTTTAGAAACTGGAGGGTGGAAAACTCGTCTAAGCGGACGCGAATTAAAGTTCAGCGAAGACGAGAGATTTTCTTACGAAGAAAAGAAGGGCCTATTTGAGTTCAAGGTCAGACAATTAAACATAGTCTGGAAAGAGTGGTACAAGACCATTGGAGAGATAAATGAGGTCGATCCGGATACTTACCTACTAGAATATAATGGTATTATCAGAAGATGTACAATTTATCATAAAGACAAATATGACATTATCAATATTGAAAACGAACACAGAACAAAAAATGCAATTGAATTTGTTTCGTTCTTTAGAAGTGTTTTAGCAAAATCTCAATACTGCGTTAACTGTGGAACATGTGAGGCAGAATGCCCATATAGAAATATTAGTATGCAAGATGGACGAACTGTTATTTCAGGCGATTGTATTAGGTGCCATGAGTGTTTGAAAATGAAATATGGATGCATCTTATACAATTCAATTAAAGGGAGCAAAATTATGAAAAAACTAACAGGAATCAACAAGTATCTAAGTGTTGGCATTGACGCCAATTGGATAGAGGCATATTCAAGAGACCACACGTTTGAACCCGGAAATAGAAAAACAGACGTAATGTTTGGTTTTATGTCTGATGCAGGTATTGTAAAAAAGAAAAAACTAACACCTGTTGGTGATACGATTTTTGGATATGATTTAGACGCAGAGTTGCCTTGGGCATTAATGTTGTGCAATCTTGCGTATTCATCCCAATACGGATGGTATATCAAAAACATTCCATTCTTCGAGTACGTTAATTTAGAATCTGTAACACTTCGTTTGCAGCAAGAAGACGTTACAGATAAAGCAATTAAAGAGTTTTGGAATGGATTTAAGGTCATTTTAGATACAACAAAACCACTTAACACTATCGGATTTGGAATACCAGAGATTGAAGAGAAAATCACAAAAACCGGTGATATAAAAAAGAAGATGATTTCAATTCAGCGCATTCCGTGGCCAAATCCAGATGAGAGAGTCATTCTTTATTCGCTATATAAGTTTGCAGAGGCGTGTGGTAACTACAAACAATTTACACTTGATAGATTAATGGATTTATCTGTGGAAAGCAATGGAATAAGTCCAGTTCAAATCTTTGGGTTAGATAGAGATACAATGGAGAAAATACTTAACGGTTTAACGTTTGATTATCCGGATCTGATTGAAGCGAGATTTACTTTGGGTCTAGATAGCATTACATTAAAGAGTGAAAAAAGCGCAGAAGAAGTTTTGGCTGAGTTGTTCTAAGGAGGAAAAAGATGAGTTATAGAGAATATTTCGACATCGATCCAGAATACTTTCCGCAAGTGGACAAACAAATAATTGACGAACAACCGGATCTTTGGAAGAAGTTTTATCCACATCCGTCATTTATCCAACTGCTTAAGGCGATGGTGGATGTGTTGGAGCGCAAACAAAAGCTTTCTGTTTGGGTTGATGGTGCTTACGGCACGGGCAAGTCTCATGCTGTTTTTACGCTTAAGAAGTTAATCGATGCAACAGAAGAAGATACAAAGGCATACTTTGATAGATATGAACTGGATGATTTCCTCTGTAAAAAACTGATTGCTCAAAAGAACGAAGGTAAGATCCTTGTTTGCCATCGTTATGGATCATCAGACATTCAGAGTGATACAGATTTAATTATTGCGATACAGGAAGGCATAGAGAAAGCACTTGAAGAGGCTGGAATAGATAACACTGCGAATACATCCTTAAAAAATTCACTTATTAGATTCTTTGAAGATGAAGAGAACAGACAGAGCTTTGATGTTTATGCCAATGGAAAGTATAAGACTGTCCTTGGTGGAGATACAGCAGTTGATATTCTTAATAAGTTAAATGAATATGAAGAAGAAGCACTTCGCGCCCTTATCACAAAGATATTTAAGGTTCCAGTTGTAAAGGGTGGTTTTTCCATGAACACAAGTGAATTATGTGACTGGATACGTGAAGTAATTGAGAAAAATAATCTCAAGGAATTGGTGTTCATTTGGGATGAGTTCTCAGAGTACTTTGAGAACAATATGCATCATTTAACTGGTTTTCAGCAAATTGCTGAATTAGCTGCAACAGCTCCGTTTTGCTTGATGATTGTGACACATAAAGCAGAGGGATATTTTTCAGACGGCGATCCCGATAAAAGAAAGATACTTGATAGATTTGTCTCCCCAATACATATTTCTCTGCCCGAAAATATCGCCTTTGAGCTTATGGCTCAGGCAATGAAGATAACTGATGACATTGACAAAGCAGCCAAATGGGAAAAACACAAAGCAAGTTTGGATCATCGTACAATGCAAAGTCGAACAGCTGTAAAAAATAAGATTAATTTGAGTGATAGGGATTTAAGCAGTGTTTTGCCGATTCATCCTTATGCGGCATTGATTCTGCAACACATTTCCATATATTACACATCCACGGCTCGTAGCATGTTTAACTTTATCAAAAACGATGAAGGCGATGAGGTGAAAGCATTTCAATGGTTTATAGATAATTATGATTTCAGTTCTCAGAATCCATTTGTAACTATTGATATGTTGTGGAATTTTTTCTATGAAACCGGAAGTCAGAAACTTGCAGATGGAATCAGGGAAGTATTGAGTTGCTATACACCAAAACTCGACAAAGATCTTTTAACTGATGAAAAACGAGTAATGAAAGTTGTTCTGTTGCTTCAAGCCATTTCAGAAAGAATGACTGGCAATCGAGATATGTTCTTGCCAAATAATAAGAATTTGACTTTGGCTTTTGAAGGAACAGATCTTGAATTTACTGCACCGAAAATAGCAAACAAATTGTTAAATGACCATATATTAACACGGACACCATTAACAGGTGATGTTTTCTCTTATTGTTGTAAAAACTCAGGGCCTATTGTGGACATTACTCAATTCCTTCCACATGCAAAGGCCAAGTCTACTAAAGACATGTCTTTCATGGCAGGCAGCGGCTTACGAAGCACAATAGAACTAGTAGGTGCCTTAAAGTTGCGTTATTCGCTTGCATATGCAACTGTTACGGACTTCGATAGTGAAATAAAAAAGGCAAACAATCCTAGTACAAACAGCAACAAGTTATATGCTGTTTGTACCATTGGGAGGAATTCATCGGAAGGTGGTGCGATAAAGAAGAAAATTGAGAACTTCTTTGTCAACAATCCGGACTCTAATGCTATTGTAATTGACAGTTCATCATGCAACCTTAGCGATAATGAATATGACAATTTTATTGAGAATTATGCGATGTCGTTGGCGATTGGAAGTAGCGATCTAGACCAACGAAAGACGTATGAGAGCTATGCCATTGAAGTGCTTTCTAATTGGGCAAAACGAATAAAGGACGGCGCGTTTTATGTGCACTCCAGATATACGCCCAATGGGGAACGTGTAGCGAATATGCAAGACCTCTTTATTAAAATGATGGAGATTAATAAGTATCATTATCCCCAGTGCCTTGAAGGGGCTTATCCAAACGTCTTAAATACGATGTATGATGCCAACTCTCTTGGAGCAGGGGCGACATGTGGTATCAATGAGGAGACGAAAGGAACATACCGTTCTGCAAACGAAGCAACAAAGCTTGAAAACGCATTAAAAGGAGCCTGGAAGACTCCGGATTATTGGAAGTCGGCGCATATTTATATCGCAACCTTAAAAAAGAATGTAGATGAGTTTATTGAAACAGCATTTTCTAAAGGCGACAGAGTATCCATCGGATCTATATATGAAATGTTAAAAGCAGAGCCTTATGGATTTATGCCTTGTAACCTTACCGCTTTTATCCTTGGATTCATCTTAAAAGAATATGCCAACAGTATCTATTCCTATAGTGACAATCTTACTACAGTTCCTTTAGATACTGACAAGCTTGCCGGTATGATTTCCGAAATCATTAAGCAAGACAATACTCCGGATAGGCGTTATAAGGACAAGTTCATTGTCACACTTACAGAAGAAGAAAGGGCATTCAATAAAGCAACTTCTGTAGCATTCGATATTCCGGAAATGTATTGCGTTTCAATTACCGAAACTCGGGCAAGAATACGAGAGCAAATGAAAGGTTTTTCTTTCCCAATTTGGGTAATTAAGTATGTACTTGATGACTATTCGTTTAAATCCAGCAAGGATGTTGTATCCAAGTTGATTGACAACTATTGCGGAATAGCTAATAACAAGAACCTTGACGGTGACAAATCAGACAGTGATATTGCACTTGCAATAGGGAGATTATGCCTTGAGAATATCGATGCAGCAGAGGACTTAAAGTCCCTCATGACAAAGGATAATTGTAAGAGTGGGATGCTTGAATACCTTAAGGTTTATGAGGGAGGAAAGATGCCATCGATTGCAGCAAAAATCAACGATGGGGGTCAATATATCAACCAGCTGCAATACAAATTCAATTCAGACGCTGCAAATTGGGTTTGGAATACCGATACCGTCAATGCCAAAATTGACGAACTGATTTGTGAATATGAAATAGTTGAAACCAGCAACAAAATCCTTGCAAAAAATACTACCTATGTGGATACAATTCGTGCCTGGATAGACAAAATTGGACAGGTACGACTGGCATACTCTGTAATAAAAAATGATTTAGGAGATGATAAGCCTTTCTTTGAAATGCTCTACACTCTATATAAACAGAGGAGTTTACTTGATTCACAAAAGAGCGTATTTCTTAATTTGCTTCGAGATAGCATTGATAGCTTTAAGCGTTTTATGAGTAATCAGAGTGATCTCTTAATGAAGTCGTGCAGTTCTTATTTGGATGATCTTAATGAGGAAGATGTTAGATACATACTGGATGACGATACCTATGGTTTTGTCAACTCGTATCTGACAGAATCTGATAAATATACGGAAAAAGTGCAAAAGGCCGTCGAGGCTTATAAAAACGCACAAAAATTTACTCAACTTAGAGCACATTGGACAGAACTGACCGGTACGGACTCTCCATATGGATGGTCTAATAAGTATAGCATGCCAATTCTTGCATTGGTCCCAAGTGATGAGATGATTACAGCAAGAAAAGCGTTTGGAATTATTAATTCAAAAACAAAAGATGAGGATTCAATTGCAATGGCAGAAGACTACATCAGTAAAATGTCTTATGTATCAAAATTAAACAATAAGGATGATCGGGATAAGGCGTTTAAGGACTCTTTCCTTGCCAACTACTCAGTGTTGTTTGAAGACGTTGATAAATTAAAGGCAAAATTGAGGAGTAATATTTCCGAAAATCCATACTATTGGTTGGGAAGTAAAGAAGTAACTGCGTTGATTAAAGAGATGGCAGATGTTTGTTATAAAGAAAGCGGTTTTGAGGAAGTTAAAAAGGCAATCGATGAGATGACAGCAGATCAAGTTAAAGAGTATTTGATTGAGCTTATCAAAGATAACACCTTAGTAGGTGTAGAAATCATGAAGGGGAACAAATAGTTCGGAGGTCATTATATGAATCTGAATGAGGCGAAGAATAGAGTACAAAGCTATTTGAAATCAACGAAAACCTGGCCATTAATTGTAGATGTTCAAACAAAGACAGATTTACATGATATTATTGATTTCTTTAATATCGGAGACAATCAGTTTCCCATTACAGAAAAATTCTGTAGCCAAGATGGTCTTTTGAAAATGGACGAACTTTATGCCGCTATTTCAAACAACGTTGGTAACACTTTCATTTCAGGCATTACAGGTTTTATAAAACTGCTGGGTGAAATTGAAACAAAAAAGGCCTTAAAGACAATGGTTACAACTACCATTTCAGGGCATGTAGTAATCTGTACATATCAGTGTAAAAACTATCTTAAGTTTTCAGATCCAAGAATCACCGAAAGTGGAAGGGTTGTTATAGTTGATGGTTCTCCAGATAACATAACAGAAATCTGTCTTATTTCACCAGTGCTGTCAAATGCTTTTCCAGGAGCATATCAAGGGATACAGAAGATTGGAGATGTGATAGAGAATTGTACAAATGATACTGCGTATATTGCAACTACAGTTGATACAAGTGTTTTCTCAGAATCTGTATATCATATTTCACAATTAAATAATGGCTATGATATTTTACGTGACAAAGATCCTAGAACAAGTATTGTCCCTCAAAGCTTCGGAAATGATTCTCAGTGGAACTATGTACTGCAACATATGGGAAGTAAAGGAGATTGGAACTCTGTAATTGTTGAACACTTTGGTTCAGAGAACAATCTTGCGCAAGCTATTGCTGCCTATCCTTTATTTGATAAGCGGAAACAATGGTTATACTATATTGCGCTCTCTATCTGTGGTGTAAGTGATAACGAGTATCTTCAATTAGCCGTAAATAATGCAGCAAATTCTGATGAGTTTGTTAAATCACTCTATCGTACAATTCTTGCGGTTGACAAAACAGATGAAAAATTCTCTATGTTGTACAAACAACGCAAAGAGATTGTTCGCCATTTTAATAGTTTTCTCCTGGAAGTGGTGGATTATTGTAAAGTCCTTTCGATTAAAGGAGAAGATTCAATTTATTATTTGACTGATTTGACGCAGCCTGAAAAAGAGAAGGTGATAAAATGGCTTGACATTTATGGCGAACATTATTCGGCGGAAAAGATTGTTTCTATCCTTAGTACCGTTTACCCAGACTTGGCATGTTATCTCACAAGTTTTCGTTTCAAGAATGAACTGTTAGATCACTATTTTGAAACATATAAATATCAGAAAGTTATTAATCGTATATTGCCTTCTTTTGAGGCAATTGTTGACGAACAATCTACAAGGATGGATTTCGTTTCTTTGTTGAAACCTAGAACATCAATTGTTGATAAGCTTGATGTCTTAAACGCCCGGGCATTTTTCTTTGATGCTCTTGGTGTGGAGTATCTTGGATATATTCAAGCAAAATGTAATGAGTACGGATTATCTGCAAACATTTCATATGCAAGGTGTGAACTACCATCCATTACCTCATTTAACAAAGAGTTTGTTGAAACTCTGAACAAAAGGGGATGTATGGTTTCAGATATTAAGGACCTAGATGAAGTAAAGCATCACGGAGAAGATAACTTTGACTATGAGAAGGAAAAAACACCAATTTACCTAATCAGAGAACTAGAAATAATAGATGAATTGCTAAATAAAATTAGAGCCAGTGTATTCGGTGGTCAGTATGATAAAGCAATTATTATTTCAGATCATGGCGCCAGTAGACTTGCAGTTCTTCATGGAACCGAGAATATTTGGAGCATGGCTACCAGTGGCAAACACTCGGGAAGATGTTGCAAAGTTAGTGAGATTGACAGTAAACCAGATTTCGCAATTGAAGAGTCTGAGTATTGGATACTAGCGAATTATGATAGGTTCAAGGGCGGAAGAAAAGCCAATGTTGAAGTGCATGGAGGCGCTTCATTAGAGGAAGTAGCAGTACCGATTATTGAAATAACACAAAAACAGACCAATATAGAAGCGTTCATAACTGATGACTCGAAGATTATAACACTTGGTGCAAAAGAGCATGCAGTTATTAGAATATATGTTGGGATCAAGAGTAATAACATCTTGATCAGGATTAATAACCACTATTATGACGCAGATATGACAAACGATTCTTATGTCTATACTGTTGATCTACCAGACTATTCGAAGAAGGGTATATATTCGTTCGATATTATTAACGGATGTGATGTAATCGCTGTTGGACAACAATTTGAAATAAAGAAAAAGGGTATATCCGAAGTTGATTTGTTCGGATAAAAGAGGAGGAAAGGAAATGACCGAAAAACTAAGAGAATATTTTGATGAGATGGTTGTATATAAGGACCTGAAAAACAATAACTATTTTTCATCCTTAGGTCTACCAGCTTTCCTAAGAGACTATCTCCTTAAGAGCTTTTGTGATGATTATGGGAATTTTGATATGGAAGAAGTATCAGAATTCGTAAAGAAGTTCATCCCAAAGAAAGAAGATTGGATGAGCATTAAGAATAGAATCGTTTATGAGAATGAGAATGTTCAGATACTAACGAAGATTTCTGTTGACATCAATATTAAAACAGGAGAAATTTCTTTTGCAATTCCAAATTTTGGAGTAACAGAGAAAGAAACCATGATTGAACCTGGAATTTGGGAATTGTACAAAGATGAATTAACAAGTGGTGGTGAAACTTGGGGCATTATTAAGCTAGGATATCGTCCACCAGATGATTCTGTAAAGCCCAAAATTCCTGGTAAGATAAAGTTAAATGCGTTTAAGAATTTCTGCCCGTATGAAGTCGACCTTGATTATTATAAGGAGATGAGGTCCTACTTCACTATTGAGGAATGGATAGACGTTTTGTTAGGTGCAATTGATTATAACGCAGCTGGTTACGAGACAAAGCTGCAGAAACTCTCGATGCTGACCAGGCTTCTACCATTTGTAGAAAAAAGAGTTAATATCATTGAGCTAGCACCTAAAGGAACTGGTAAAAGCTATGTCTTTGGGCATGTTAGTAAATATGGTCTTCTTACAGACGGTGGAAAAGTCACCCGTTCAAAAATGTTTTATGATGCAAACAGAAGAAAGCCAGGATATATCTGCGGGCCGGATTTTCTTGCAATAGATGAAGTAAAGCTTGTTGACTTTGGCGATGAAAATGAAATGCGTTCAATTCTTCAAGGTTATTTAGAATACGGTACATTTAATGCCAATGGTTATAACGGAGAATCTGATGCAGGTGTTGTTTTCTTAGGCAATATCAAAGAAGAGAACATGAATGAATATGAATATATGCTTGGTGAATTGCCAACGCTATTTCAAGAGACAGCGCTTCTAGATCGAATTCATGGGTTTGTTAAGGGATGGGATATTCCAAGAATGAATGATAGCTTAAAGATTACAGGCTGGGCGTTGAATTCAGAGTATTTCTGTTCTATTCTTCATGAGTTGAGAAATGATTTGAGTTATCGTGCCATCATTGAAAAAATGGTTAAAGTTCCTGAACAAGCAGATACTCGCGACACGGAAGCAATTAAGAGAATCGCAACAGCCTATTTGAAACTATTGTTCCCTAATGTTAGGAATGAACATGATGTTGATGTAATACAATTTCGTGATTATTGTCTCTCGCCCGCAATGAAAATGCGAAGAATCATTAAAATGCAACAAGGAATGGTTGATATTGAATATAAAGGGAAAGATATTCCACTATTAACAGTGGAGGGCTGATATGGAAAAAGAGTGTGTGGCCTGTGGGAAAAAACCATTAAGTAAAGATACAATAGGTATCAACAAAAAAATGCTTGGCAAAGGTATTGCTAATTTCTATTGCATGAATTGCTTAGCGGATTACCTGGGATGTACTGTTGATGATTTGTTAGACAAAATAGAAGAGTTTAAGGCAGAAGGGTGTTCTCTCTTTCAGTGAGGAAAGTATTATGAAACAGTTTATCTATGCAGATAATGCTGCGACAACAAAGCTGGACAAGACGGCATTTGATGCGATGATCCCGTGGTTAACTGAAGAATATGGTAACGCTTCACAACTATATACTTTTGCTAGACGTCCTAAAAAGGTTCTTGCGGAAGCTAGACAAATTATTGCTGACGCTATTAATGCGTCGCCTGAGGAAATATTCTTCACATCGGGAGGAACAGAGAGTGATAATTGGGCAATAAAAGGCGCTGCCTTTTCTGATCCTCTAAAACGGGTTACAATCACATCTTCTATCGAACATCATGCTATCCTAAAAGCGTGTGCTGCGATAGAAGAATTAGGATACCCCGTACTATATATTCCCCCTGATAAAAATGGCGTTATCACATCAAATAGGTTAAAAGAAATAATGACGGACAATACACACCTTGTGTCCATAATGCTCTCTAATAACGAAATTGGTACTATTGAACCTATTCAAGAGATGTCGTCAATTGTTCATGGAAAAGGTGCGATATTTCATACAGACGCGGTTCAAGCAGTCGGACACATCCCTATTGATGTCAATAATCTTGGCGTTGATATGCTTTCTGCATCTGCACATAAATTCAATGGGCCAAAAGGGATAGGTTTTTTATTTATACGAAAAGGGACAGAGCTAAAACCCCTTAATGATGGTGGAGCTCAAGAACAAGGGCTTAGGGCAGGAACAGAAAATATTGCCGGCATTGTTGGTATGGCTACTGCATTAAAAAAGAACATTGAAAAGATAGAAGAGAATAAAAGATATGTTGAGTCGCTGGAACAAGAATTGTTGCAAGGTATCAGTTCATTGGATTATATCAAAAACGGTTCTGGAAATCGCATCCCAGGGTGTATAAGCCTATCATTTAAGAACGCAGATGGGGAAGCCATTATGCATCAAATGGACTTGCAAGGCATTTGCATATCTACTGGTTCCGCTTGTGACAGTGTCGATATCAAATCTACTCATGTAATACAAGCTATAAGAGTTCCAGAAGCATATGCCACTGGAACAGTACGAATCACTCTAAATAAGGACAACACAATGGAAGAGGTTAAGAAAATCTCAACGACATTAGTTCAAATAATCAACAGATTGAAAACAAACGATTCTATTGGATAATCATGTTCACAGCAGTATGAAATAATCCAGATTGTATTGAGAGGTGTAATATGCCAGCAGGAAAAGCAAAAGAGAAAAATATGATCAAAGCTCGCTTGTTGGTTCTTGTTCAGATGTTCTACGAACATACAGATCAGGAAAATCCAATGACTGGGCAGGATATATTGGATTATCTGGCAGATCATAATGTACCCGCAAATGAAAAAACTGTACGCGGGGATATACAATTGTTACAGAATTTAGGCCTTGATATTGTTAAGATTGTCAGCCGACCAAATCTGTTTTATTGGGGTGAGCGACAGTTTGAATTGCCAGAGCTGAAGCTTTTAGTTGATGCAGTGGCATCATCACGTTTCATCACAAAGAAAAAGAGCAATGCTCTTGGCAAAAAACTTGCGCAACTGGCCAGTGAGAACCAGAGAAAAGATCTGAGAAGACATATTCAGGCCACTAATCGGGTGAAATCAGAGAATGAGTCGATCTACTATTCCGTCAATACAGTTAATGAGGCAATTAGCCGCAGGAAGAAAATTCGGTTTCAGTACACTGAATTCGGACCAGACCTAAAAGAGATTCTTCGAGGTGATGGAGAAGTATATGAGTTGAGTCCGTATGCGCTTTTGTGGAATGAGGATTATTACTATGTTGTTGGCTGGTCCGGTAAGCATGACAATGTATCTGTATTCCGCGTGGATCGACTGTATCGTCCAGTAATTTTGGATGAAAAGGCTGTTAAGAGACCGGATGACTTCGATTTGGACGACTACTCAACCCCAATATTTGATATGTTCGAAGGGCCGGAACGTGTTACGGTTAAACTCGAAGTCAAGAACGAACTGGCGAAGTACATTGTAGACAGATTTGGGGCAAAGCTTGAGACAAGACAGACATCAGATGAAAGCTTTACGGTAAAGGTAAATGTATCTTTGAGCCCAACATTCTACGCTTGGGTGTTCCAGTTCGCAGGCGGAATAAGGATTATATCACCTAATAAGGCTATTGATGAATATATGATGATGTTGAAAAGTGTTATGGAACAGTGAATGATCTTTGAAGTTAAAGATAGTATTACTGTGCTCAGAGGGACGATGAGTAGCCTGAGAAAAGGAAAGCATAATAATGGGAAAGAAGAAAAAGAATAAAAACCCATTTATGGTGTTTCATAAAAAAATCAATAACGTGGATTCAGAAACGGTAGTTTCAAAGAATCCTGAGGATAAATCTGGGGATATAAATAATGTAAGTGACAATCAAACAATATCACTTGAGCTAATTCAGCAAAAGATCCCCCAGCATGTCGTTGCACCACTTGAGAATGCCAAACAACAAGACGGGAAACTACTCTGTTCTAAGTGTGACGAATCTCTGCACAAAGTAGAGAACATGATTATTATTACTGATGGCAAGAATGGGATATTTGGGTTAAATAGCTATTACTGTTCGAATTGCGATATGATCTACGTAAATGAGGAGGATGTTTTAGAAATAGATGAGTTCCTACCGAATAATAGTATTGAAAAAATAAAGATTGATGTTCTATCTAATTTCAAACACTATATTGAAAAAGCTGCTAATATTGAATCACTTCATAATGAAGCAATACTTCGTAATATGCTTGACAAGATAAACGAAGTAAAAGAAGATACGGCCTTTAAGATAGTTAAAGGGAAGACATTACCGAGTGTTTGTCCTATATGCGATAGAGTTTTTGCATTTCAGAAAGATCTGCTTTTACTATATAGAGACGATGATACTGAAGAATATTACCTAAAGGGTTGCTACTGTAAGAACTGTGGTCTTATTTACATAGAAGATAATCAGCTACTCGAATACATGGAGGCAGGTCTTTCGACAGTAAATTTATTGGAGGTATTTATTAATAGGGAACCAGATGAGGACGATGCAGCTGCATCATTGTTAGAAAAAGAATTAGCAAGCGGGAAAACATTATATATACATAGAGGAAATATCGTTTGTGAAAAGAAACACCATGATGTGATAAGTGTAACGGCAGAGGTTCCAGTAGGAAATTCCGATGAAATAGTTCAGATAAATATTAATTATTGCAAAGATTGCCATAAGTGTTTTATTAATGACACGGTATATGAGCAGTATCGCGACAAAGGAATACTCCCAGCAATAAGGCTTGCGCGTGTTAAGTCTGATGGAACATATCCAAGCGAATATGAAACGGAGCTGGCACCAGAAGGACCATTACATTTATTGGGCTATAATGTTACTCAAAAGGATGATTATTCAGATGCTTATAGACAGAGGTTATTGGGGAATATTATGGATTATGGGGCATTGAGTAAGCATAAGGTTGAGAACTATTTGTCAACCTTCATAAAGAAAGGACTGGGACAGAAAAATAAGGCTATTGCTGTGAGCAAATGGAAAAAAGACCTGGAGTTTGTTGAACATTATAAGATAAACAGGCAAGCGAAAGTCAAAATTACTGCAGTAAAACCATATAAATAAGTGGGGTAATAGAGATGAATTACGCAAAAGAATTCCAACAATTTTGGGATGAAAAAAGTCAATACCTTGGTTTGAACAATCTGGAAAGGACAAGGAAAGATATCTCTTACGCACTTGAATCATGTGAATCAGTATTTGACATTGATGAATATGTCTGCAGGGCTTCAAGCAGAAAAGAGACAAATCGCAAGATTATAGTCACTTTTTTTGATTATCTCGAAAAGAAGAGTGGAGAGAAAGTAAAAACAATACTGCGTGAAAAGAGATTCTACGACTATCCATTTGAAAGACAACTTGAGATTGCCAAATTCCTACATGAACCACACACACTTAATGAGATTGAAGAACGATTTGATATCAGTGAGGAAACAAGGAAGAAAGATATTCGGGCATTAGAAGAAGGCATCGAAGTCCTGGGCGCAACAATCCGCATAAAGAAAGAGAGAAAGAACAGGAAAGACTATTACAAAAGCACGATGCATCCGGTGTTCCTGCCTCTGAATCTGACAGAAGTTTATGCGCTTACGACATATTTGGATAAGGTGTTGGACTCAGAAGATCAAAACACTCAGATTATCCGAGACATAACCGAGAGAATCAAGTCACAGCTTTCAGAATACGCTCTGAATAAATTATACCCTTATGAAAGGCATGATTATAAAAAAAACAGTTATGTAGATGATGAGAGTCTGGCCCGTCAGAGAAACGGCATTCGTATGTATCTGATGAAGAGCGGACAACCATGCAGATTCTTCTGGAATGGACAGGAATACTCCGGTAGGCTGAAATATGACAGAAAAGCTTATATCGAACTGGAATCTGGTGAAAAACTTGATGCAGATCCAATGGAAGTGGATTTCATCATAGAAAGTCTTGAATACAAGTAAATCGGTAAACCAGCTTGGCGATTAATTATCATTCTCGTGGGACAATATAGGCAGATCAAATAAAGCTTATGTTAATTAAAGGAGGATGATAATTATGACAAAAATTAATCTAAACAGAATCAGCAGCAATGAACCGAATTTTGAAGAATTCAAGCGGATGCTGGAAGAAATGAAAGCATTCCTGACAGAGGAGCCGAAACCAGACAATCAGGATTGGGAAGACAACCTTGAGGCTATTCTGGAATTCCAGGATGAAGACGGCAGCTTCCGTTTGGTGGATTCATACAAGATTCCAATGGATGCCAGAGTGGACTTCTGTCATATTCCTACATACATTTGTACCGCCATCTTGATGAAGGCTTACATGAAAGAGGAAGTCATCTTTGATAACACCGCAGAACAGATTTTGCGAAAAGCTCTGTATAGATGCAGCGAAATTCGGATTCGTGGTAACGGCATGGAGTTCTTCGAACAGGCAGATATCAGTGGCTTTCTGAAGCACCATCACGATCTTTGCCATAGATTCAGCAGAATCATGGATAAACACTGCCGCAATGTGTTCGTATACGGGACTTTGATGAGAGGTGAAGCGAATCACGATTATTATCTGAGCAACAGCTGGTGCAAAGGCAGGGCAACTGCTTCTGGGTTTGAGATGTATGATATCGGCGCGTTCCCAGGAATCGTACCAGGCGAAGGCACTGTACCTGGGGAGCTCTACAAAGTTGATTATGAGACTTTGCAGAGACTTGATTGTCTCGAGGGCGAGGGCAGTCTTTATACCAGAAGAAACGTTCCTGTAACCATGTCGACTGGGGAGAGAGCTTTTGCATGGATATATGTATACAATGGCAGTATTGACGGACTGGAAAAGCTACCCGTATGGAAACGTCACGATTATGTATGGTATGTGTCTTATGGCAGCAATATGCTTAAGAAAAGGTTCATGTGTTACATAAAAGGCGGCTCTTTCGAAGCAGGTGGAGCAGAACATGAGGCATGTGAAAATCTGACTGAACCGCTGGATATCAGAGCCTGCGAAATTCCATACGATATGTATTACGGAAACAGCTCCGGTTCATGGGGAGGAAAAGGAGTTTCATTCCTTGACATTACAAAGACAGGAGCTGCTAAGGGAGTTGCTTATCTGATTACCCGAGAACAGTTCGATCATGTAGCATGTCAGGAAAACGGAGGATGCCGGCGTGAGTATAGCCACGGATGGTATAATACAGTTGTTTCACTGGGGACAATGGACGGATGTGACATAGTAACAATTACAAATGATGAACTCCGTGAGTACAATGAGCCAGCAGAAGCATATGTGGACACATTGAAGCGAGGCTTACGAGAGAATATTGCAGATATGTCAGATGAGATGATAGGTGAGTATCTGATGTCCTGTAATAGGGCAGGACATTGATAAAAACGCCAACTCTTCCGATAAGGGTCGTTATCGGAATCGAAAAATGTAACATTAAGTGCATAGGGATGAATAGAAAATGATTATCGATATAGACAAATTAAGAAAAGATATGCTGGACAATTGCTATGCGCTGTTCTTTTCAGCGGATATGAGGAACTGATTGAAATGGCACAGAAACAAGGAATCGATCTTCGGAAATATGAGATATAAGAAATGGGAAAAGGATTAATAGGTGTCGGAGGAGACCTTCCTCAAGATGTGACAGGATCTCCGGTGACAGAAGAAAGCAGAAGAAACAGCAAAGACTTCTTCAAAGAAATGTTCAATAAAGATGGAGTATCAGATGATGAGGAATACTACAAGAAATATGGCAAATATCCGACATTTGAAAGCAAACTTACGCATCTATTCTTTTGTGTGTGCAAGTTTCATTGTTTTGCAGACGGCAATAAACGCCTTGCAATTACCCTAAGT
>CACWSO010000018.1 GCA_902763505.1 uncultured Eubacteriales bacterium
CAAGCTGATCACACCGATCGCGATCGAAGAAGGACTGAGATTCGCTATCAGAGAAGGCGGCAGAACAGTAGGATCCGGCGTTGTAACTGAAGTTATCGAATAATTACAGATTACGCATATAACAAAAAGCGTTGGAGCATAAGCTCCGACGCTTTTTTATTGCTTTTGTCTGCGCTGCTTTTGCAGCAGCATTATTGGGCTGCAGCTGTGTTATTTACTGAACTGGATGGAGTCGCTTCCCAGCTGCTCCTGATTGCTCTTGTTGTAGATTTTGAACGACAGTGTTCCCTCCTGTGCAAACAGCGGAACAGGGTAGGAGAAGCGGGCGTAGCCCTTTGAGCCGGATTTCCAGCCCGTTCCTATCATATCGGTCTGACGTGCTCCCGAAGGCCAGGTCGCATCGTAGTAGATGTCGAGCGTTTCTCCCGGAGGGCCTCCGCTTACGGATACGTGGAAGTATACGGTGTCGGCTCTGCTGGCGGTTCCGATATCGTTGGAATAATCATCCGGGCTCAGGTTAGCAACGATATTGAAATGCCAAGCATAGTACTCGTTATATATTTCGTCAACACCTTCATAGCCGATCTCATGAAGTTCGGCGAGATACTTTTCGAATTTTTCACCGCCGTCGGATTTGTGAGATTTCACATATTCATACTTGGCTTTGTTGATTTTGTCGGAAAGGTCGTCGCCGCCCTCGATGGCGGACGCTTTGCCGTAAAACCGCAGCGCGCGCTCATAGCTTTCGCTTTCAAGGCTCTGATCTCCGGCCGTAACATAGCTGTTCCGAAGGAATTCATTCATGTCCTTCGAACAGACAGGAATATTATTCTGTATGCTTTCCGCGGCAGCCTTTGCAGTAGCCGCTGCTTCTTTTTCCATGTTTGGTTTTATGATGTAGAAGTAGGAATAGAGACCTGCTGCCGCTCCGAGGATCACGATGACTGCAATGGCGATGATCAGTTTGGCTTTCGTCGAAAGCTTGTTTTCTTTCACCTCAACGTCAGTATACGAAACATCCATTCCCTCATATTTCCCCGGTTCATCACCAGGCTCATGCAGGAAGAACAGGGCTCTGAGCAGATCACGCTCCAAACCGCAGTTTGAACAGGAGTCACCTTTGTTCAGCTGGCCGCAGGTGCAGTACCAGTGGTCGCCTTGCTCCTTGAACCAGTATTTCGGCTTGGTAGGATTGGATGACATCTTCTCAATGACTTCCTCATAGTTGTCCATGATGTCATCATACTTCTCGTCATTAGGAAGCAAAGGCTGGAGAGCGAAACCGCTGCTCGCAGGTTCACTGCCGTCGCTGTCCTCACCGTCGTAATACTCCTGATCAGGTTCCGGCGCAGGGACGGAGTCAGCGCCGTAGTCCGGCACATAATCCGGCTCTGGTTCTGCAGAGTAATCCGGTTCCTCATACGTGTATTCCGGTTCAGGATCGACCGGGCCGAAGTCGCGGACAGCATTCAGGGCATCGTAACTGTGAGTACGGCTCATCTGCTCACGGCCGTGGGCGTCTTTTTGAAGCCGGGCCATATCTTCCAGATCCGCTGCACTCTGGGTGTTGCGGTTCACCGGCGCTTCACCGCGGTCGTATCCTTCCGAGCCTTTGGTGATTTCGTCCAGTTCCCCCTGTGATAAAGTCTCCGTCGAGAACATTTTTTCCCTGAATTTTCTGCCTTTCATACCACTTATATTATAGCAACGGCAAAATCACCAAACAATAAAAGAAACCTTACAATTTGATAAGACTTCCAAGGCCGTCATGGTATAATAAACCCATGGACAATATGAATAAGATGATAATGGAAAACAATACAGAACAGATAACAGAGCGCATAAGGCTTTGGGGAA
This sequence comes from uncultured Eubacteriales bacterium, assembly GCA_902763505.1. Taxonomy (GTDB): domain Bacteria; phylum Bacillota; class Clostridia; order Peptostreptococcales; family Anaerovoracaceae; genus Lentihominibacter. Next base: position 1,858 of record CACWSO010000018.1, read on the forward strand.
TCGTCCAGGGAGTCGGGTTCCGGCCTTTTGTTGCAAAGATTGCGGACAGGCTGTCCATGAAGGGCGAAGTGCTGAACATCGGAGGACTTGTCGACATTACCGTAACGGATGCCGAGGAACGGATCAACCGGTTTATTGCGACTCTCGTTGAAGAGAAACCAGGCCCTTCTGAAATTGTGCATATCAAGAGGCAAAGGCTGCCGCATCAGGAGTTCAGCCAATTCACAATTATAAAGAGTGATGAGGGTGATGACGAGGCCGCTATGATTCCGGCGGACCTTGCGATCTGCCCGGACTGTCTCAGAGAGCTCTATGAAGAAGATAATCCGCGTCATCTGCATCCTTTCATCAGCTGTCAGTTGTGCGGTCCAAGATATACGATTATCGATAGAATCCCTTACGACAGAGACAATACATCGATGATTGATTTTCCGATGTGCGATTTCTGCGAAGGGGAGTATACGGATTTGCATGACCGTCGTCATCACGCTCAGACCATATCCTGTCATACCTGCGGACCGAAGCTGATCTGGAAGGACGCTGACGGGGTCTTTGAATCAGATGAGGATAGAAACAGCGATGCAGTGATTCTGGACAAGGCAGCCGGAGTACTGAAAGCCGGCGGAGTCATCGCTTTCAAGTCTGTCGGTGGGTACAATCTGGTGGCGGATCCTTTTAACGACGATGCCGTCGCAAAGCTCAGAGAAATCAAAGACAGAGAGAACAAACCATTTGCCGTGATGTTCCGCAGTATTGACGAAATACGGGAATACTGCAATGTGAACGAAACAGAAGAAAAACTCCTGCAGTCTTCCGCCCGTCCAATCATACTGCTTGAGCACAGACTGCACGAACTGGAAGAGGCAAAAAACACAGACCCGAATAAGGAGCGGTCATTTACAGATCTCAAACGAAGCAGATTCATTGGGTCATTTCTTCCGAGCTTCGCAGCGCAGTATATGCTGCTGGATCGTATCAGTCCGCTGATCTTCACGAGCGCCAACCCATCGGATATGCCGATGATCAAAGATGAGAATGAGATCGACAGCTTTTGCGCCAGAGTTGGCAAGGTGGACGGCATTCTCTACAATCTGCGGAGAATCAACGTGCGCGTCGATGATTCCGTCGTGCGCGTCATAGACGATCAGCCGCAGATGATCAGGAGAAGCAAAGGCTACGCGCCGGTGCCGCTCTACCTCAGCGCTGGTAGCAAGGATGATGAGTCGAAGTTCAGCCTGCTCGCTTGCGGCGGACAGCTGAAGAATTCCTTTGCGCTGACGAAGGGTCCCTTCGCTTATGTGAGTCAGTACTTCGGCGATATGGACACCGTCGAAAATCAGCAGATCTATGAAGAGAATATCAAACGCATGGAGGACCTGTTCCGAATCAGACCGCAGGCAGTGGTCTGCGACATGCATCCGCTCTATCAGCCGACACTCTACGCCGAGAAGTATGCCGAAAAGAATGGACTGCCTTTGCTGAAGGTACAGCATCATCATGCGCATACAGCTTCTGTGATGGCCGAAAACAACCTGGAAGGTCAAGTCATAGGCGTTGCCTTTGACGGCACAGGATATGGAACAGACGGAGCGATCTGGGGCGGAGAATTTCTGCTCTGCGAAGGCGGAGAATTCAAGCGCATGGCGCATCTGAAATATGTGGATATGATCGGTGGGGATTCCTCCATGAAGGATGCGCGCAGATCAGCCCTGAGTTATATGGCTGCCTATCAGAATGGTTATCTGGATCCGGATGCAAAAGCAACCAAAACAGATGCGGAAGGCGCGGCGGAAATCTGCGTGGACATCTCCGACATCATCGAGTTCGGAGCGGCACAGATTGCAGGGTGTCCGGACAGCCTGCTGATACTAAAGGCGCTGGAAAACGGAATCAACGCGATCAGAAGCTCGAGTATGGGACGTCTTTTTGACGGCGTGTCTGCACTTTTGGGCATCAAGGATTACAACGACTATGAAGGGCAGTGCGCGATCATGCTCGAGGATGCTGCTGCCTTTGCACTGAAGAATCCGGGCGCGGACAAAGCATCCGATCTGGCGCTTTCCTTCCACGAGAGAATCATAAGAATGATCACCGAGCAGTGTGTTGCAATCAGAGAGAAGACAGGAGCGCGGCAGGTGGCGCTGACAGGGGGAACGTTCCAGAACAAGATCCTGATGGAAGGCGTTTTGAAGGAGCTGCGCGAAAGAGACTTCGATGTCTATTACAACATCAGCGTCAGCCCGAACGATGGTGGAATAGCCCTCGGGCAGGCCTTTATCGGCATGCATATCATATAGTTGACAAAACCTTAATAATTCGTTATACTTATTGACAGTTAGATAATTTAATCATTTGAGCATCTAATCAAGAATGCTTGATTTTAATTGTTGTAAACAAGGAGGAAATGAAAATGTTATTTGATCAGATTGCGGCTATCGTAGCAGAACACCTGGATTGTGATGTTGAGGAAATCAAAAGAGAGTCAACTTTCGAATCACTGGGAATCGATTCACTGGATGCAGTTGAACTGGTTATGAAGATCGAAGAAGAGCTCGGCGTTCAGATGGACCTCGACAGAGATCTGGAAACTGTTGATGAGCTCATCAAGTTCGTAGAAGAAAAGATGAACTAATAACAATATTGAATAAATAAGAAACTGAATTGACGGCCGTTTTATGGCCGTCAATTAGCAATGTGCAAAAAGCATGGAGAACAGATTATGAAAAGAGGAAGAATCGCTGAAATGCTGGGAATCGAATATCCGATTTTCCAGGGCGGCATGGCATGGATCGCAGACGCTGATCTCGCAGCTGCTGTATCAAATGCAGGAGGCTTAGGAATCATCGCTGCAGGAAACGCTGATGCGGATTACGTAAGGGGTCAGATTAGAAAGGCGAAGGAACTCACCAACAAACCATTCGGACTGAACATCATGCTTCTGAGTCCTTTCGCAGATGAGATCGCACAGATCGTTGTGGATGAGGGCGTGCAGGTTGTCACCACCGGCGCAGGAAATGCAGGCAAGTATATGAGCCTCTGGAATGAAGCCGGCGTGAAAGTCATCCCTGTTGTTCCATCTGTAACCTTTGCCAAAATGGCGGCAAGAACCGGTGCCTTTGCAGTCATCGCAGAAGGCGGAGAAAGCGGCGGCCACATTGGAGAACTGGCCACGATGACACTGGTTCCTCAGGTATGCGACGCAATCGATCTGCCTGTTATCGCAGCAGGCGGTATCGCTGACGGACGCGGTATTGCTGCAGCGCTTGCTCTGGGAGCAGAAGCAGTGCAGCTGGGAACAAGATTCCTCTCAGCAACAGAGTGCAATATCCATGAGAATTATAGAAGCAAAGTCTTCAAGGCAGGAGATACCGCGACTGTCGTAACAGGCAGAAGACTGGGACATCCTGTAAGAAGCATCAAGAACCAGTTCGCCAGAGAGTACGGAAAGATTGAGTACACAGATATTTCCGACGAGGAACTGGATCAGTTTGCAGCAGGCAGACTGCGTATGGCAGTCGTAGAAGGCGATGAGAAGAACGGATGCTTCCTGGCAGGTCAGAGCGCAGGTATGGTCACGAAAGAACAGACATGCGCGGAAATCATCGCAGACCTCATGCAGGATGCAGATAGAGTATTAGGAGATCTTAAAAAATGGGAAAAATAGCTTTTGTATTTGCAGGTCAGGGTGCCCAGAGTCCGGGCATGGGCAAAGACGTTTATGATGCAGTTCCGGCTGCACGCGAAGTATTTGCCAAGGCCGACGCAGTAAGACCGGAAACCAGCGCGCAGTGCTTCGAAGCGGATGCAGCCGAGCTGATGCAGACAAAGAATACGCAGCCTTGCGTATATACAGTGGATCTGGCTATGGCCGCAGCTCTGGAAGCAGAAGGTATCCACGCCGACATGGCAGCCGGATACTCTCTGGGAGAACTGGCAGCGCTTACCTATGCAGGCGCCATGACAATTGAAGAAGGAACAAGAGTCGTAAGCGAGAGAGGTAGACTGATGCAGATCGCGTCAGAGGCTCATGAGACTGGGATGGCCGCAGTTCTGAAGCTGCCTGATGAGAAGGTAGAAGAAATCTGCAGCAAGTACCCGGATCTTTATCCGGTCAACTACAACAGTGACGGACAGGTTTCTGTAGCAGGCGATAAGGAACAGATCAAGGCGATGGCTGAGGACGTCAAGGCCGAGAAAGGTCTGGCGAAGATCCTCGACGTCAGCGGCGCGTTCCATTCACCATACATGAACCAGGCGGCGGAAGATTTCAGCAAGTTCCTGGAAGATGCTGAAATCGGAGAAGTAAACATTCCGGTTTACTCAAACCGCACAGCCCTTGCATATGAGGGTGACTACAAACAGCTTCTGGTAGAGCAGATCATCAATCCTGTATATTGGAAGAAACTCGTCAGAAACATGATCGATGAAGGCGTTGATACATTCATCGAGCTCGGACCTGGCAAGGCGCTGACTTCCATGATCACCAGAATTTCAAAGGATGTAAAGATGTATCGCGTAAGTGATATGGAAACTCTTCAGAAGACACTGGAAGGAGTGAAGAACAATGGGTAAAACAGCAGTCGTTACAGGCGGAGGATCCGGTATCGGCAGACAGACAGCGCTGAAGCTCGCAGCTGACGGGGCTGACATCGTCATCATCCACATGGATCCGGAAGAAAAAGCAGCTGAGGTCGTCAAGGAAATCGAAGCTTTTGGCGTTAAGGCAAAAGCAATACGCATGAATGTAGCAGACTTCGAAGCTGTCAAAGAAACGGTAGCAGCCATCGTTGAGGAATTCGGAAGCATCGATATTCTCATCAACTGCGCAGGTATCACAAGAGACGGTCTCATCGCAATGATGAAAGAAGAAAACTTCGACGCTGTTATCGGAGTCAATCTTAAGGGAACGTTCAACATGATCCGCCACTGCACACCTGTATTCATGAAGCAGAGAAGCGGATGCATCGTAAACGTATCATCTGTATCAGGACTCATTGGAAATCCTGGACAGGCAAACTACAGCACCTCAAAGGCCGGCGTTGTTGGTCTTACCAAGTCAACAGCGAAGGAACTGGTTGGAAGAGGCGTTCGCTGCAATGCAGTTGCCCCTGGATTCATCGCAACTGATATGACAGCGAACCTCAGCAAGAACAATAAGCTGGTCGACATGATTCCGATGAAGAGAATGGGAACGGCAGAAGAAGTTGCTGACCTGATCTTCTTCCTGGCATCTGATGCGGCAAGCTATATTACCGGTGAAGTCATCAAAGTTGATGGCGGAATAGCAATGTAGGAGAAACAAATGGATAGAAAAGTAGTAGTAACCGGAATGGGTGTCATCTCACCTGTAGGCAATGACATTGATACATTCTGGAACAACATCATCTCAGGCGTGAACGGAATCGGACCGATCACCAGATTCGACACGACTGATTACGCAGTAAAAATCGGTGCGGAAGTCAAGGATTTCGACCCTTCCCAGTACATGGAAAAGGGCGACATCAGGAGATCCGACCACAATGTGCACATGGCGGTTGCAGCAGCAACACAGGCATTTGAGGACAGCGGCATCGAAGGACAGTATGAGCCTGATAGAGCAGCAGTATACTTCGGCTCCGGTATCGGCGGCATCGAGACTTTTGAAAACACGTTCGAAAAGCTGATGGAGAAGGGACCGAGATTCGTATCACCATACTTCATTCCAATGATGATTCCGAATATGGCTGCAGGTACGATCGCAATCAGATATGGCATGAGAGGCCCTGCGCTTCCTTCCGTATCCGCATGCGCATCCGGAACAAACGCCATCGGCGAAGCGCTCCGTCTCATCAGACACGGATACGCTGATGTCGTCATCACAGGCGGAACAGAAGCTGCGCTGACTCGTTCCAGCGTGGCAGGATTCATCAAAATGCAGGCGCTCAATCTGACAGACGATGTGAACAGAGCCAGCCTTCCATTCAATAAGGAAAGAGGCGGCTTCGTCATCGGCGAAGGCGCAGGCGCTCTGGTCGTCGAGAGTGAAGAGCACGCTAAGGCGAGAGGCGCTAAGATCTACGCTGAGCTGGCAGGATACGGTTCCACTTGTGACGCGCATCACATGACGGCACCTGACCCTGAAGCAAAGGCAGGATCAAAGGCAATCAAGGATGCTTATGAAGAATGCTGCAAAGAGGGCATCATAGATCCGGCAAGGGTTTATGTAAATGCTCACGGAACAGGCACACCGCTCAACGATAAGTCCGAGACCATCGCACTGAAGAAGGTATTCGGCGATGACGCTTACAAGCTGACGATCAGCTCCACAAAGTCCATGACAGGACATATGTTGGGCGGCACAGGCGCAGTTGAAGCGATTGCTTCCATTCTTACAATCAGAAACGGCATCGTACCTCCGACAATCAATCTGGATGTTCCGGATCCGGAGTGCGATCTTAACTACACACCGAATGTTGCAGCGGAAGGTGCGTTTGACTGTGCTCTCTCCACTTCCCTCGGATTCGGCGGTCACAATGCATGTATAGGATTTAAGAAATATGAATAAAGAAGAATTAATGACAATACTGCCTCACAGAGACAATATGCTGCTCGTGGAGGAGGCTGAAGTTGTAACAGAAACAGATAAAGACGGCAATGAGAAAAAGGTTTCTCACGGCAAGTACCATGTTCGCGGCGATGAGTTTTTCCTGCAGGGACACTTCCCGGGAAATCCTATCGTGCCTGGCGTCATCCTCTGCGAGATGCTGGCCCAGTCTTCCTGCGTGCTTCTGCAGGACGCAATGGAGGAAGGTATGGTATCACTGTTTACAGGTCTCAAGGACGTGAAGTTCAAAACACCTGTAAAGCCGGGAGACACATTCGAGTCAAAGTGCGAGCTCACCAGAGCGATGCCGCCGTTCTATTTCGCCAAGGGCGAAGGACGTGTAAACGGCAAGGTAGCTGTCAAGGCTGAGTTCTCATTTGCGCTTGTTAAGGAGAAATAATGAATAAGAAACTGGTTATAACCGGCATGGGCGCAGTTACTCCTATCGGCATAGGAGTGGCTGAGTACTGGGACAATCTGATGGCCGGTAAAACAGGAATTGATTACATTACAACAATTGATGCGAGTGATCTGCCGATCAGATTCGCCGGAGAAGTCAGTGACTTCAAAGCAAAGGATTTTATCCCGCGCAAAAAAGCAGGCGAGATGGACCGCTTCATGCAGATGGCTTATGTTGCCGCGAATGAGGCGCTGTCTGAGATTGAGATCGACCCTTACAGAACAGGTATTACGGTAGGAACCGCCCTCAACGGAATCAGAACGATCACAGAAACAGAGAGATCATATCAGGGTTCCGCACTGAAGAGAGTAGGTCCGAGATTTCTTCCGAAATCCCTCGGCAATGTCTGCGCATCACAGATCGCAATCGAACACGATCTGCATGGTCCAAGCATGACGCTGAACACGGCCTGTGCATCCGGAGGCGATGCGATTTCACTGGCTGCAATGATGCTTCAGTCTGATTTCGCGGATATGATGGTTGCAGTAGGCGCTGAATCAGCAACGGAGCCGATCCTGATCCAGTCACTGGCTTCCGCGAAAGCGCTCAGCACCAGGAATGATGAGCCGCAGAAAGCGTGCAGACCATTTGACATCGACAGAGATGGCTTCGTCATCGGAGAGGGCGCGGGAGCTATCGTCATCGAGACAGAGGAGCATGCAAAGGCAAGAGGTGCGAAAATTTACGCAGAACTGGCAGGATGCGGCAACAATACGGACGCCTATCATCCAGTCACGCCTCGTCCGGATGGAGAAGGCGAGATTCTTTGTATGAAGCAGGCGATTGAAATGGCCGGAATCAATCCTTCCGATATCGGATATATCAATTCCCACGGCACAGCGACGATCAAGGGTGACGTGGCTGAGACAGATGCAGTAAAGAATGTGTTCGGAGACGCAGTAAAGAATCTCGTCCTGAATTCGACCAAAGGTGCGACAGGGCATATGATGGGCGCCGGCGGCATTACAGAAGTCATCACATGCATTAAGAGCATTGAGACAGGTCTGATTGCGCCGACACTCAATCTGGAGAATCCGGATCCTCTGTGCGATCTGAATTATGTATCAAAAGTAACCGTTAAGGAACTTGAGTATGCAATGTCCAACGCCTTCGGATTCGGCGGACAGAACTCAAGTATTATCGTTGGAGCGTACAAATAGTATGAGTGATTATACCAGCAAGTTAAGTGCCATTTTGACAGAGGCATATCATAATGCGCTCCTTGCTGAGGAGACCAAGAGAAAGTACAGCAGCGGGAATTTCACGTTCAGAGACAGAAACGCTGTCACTTTCATATTGGGCTTCAGAAACGGAACCAATATCAGCAGTGTGGCGGATTACCTGAAGATCACGAGACCTTCTGCAACTATGACGATCAAGAAGTTAGAAAAAAACGGTCTTGTCGAGAGGAAGGTGGATCCTTCAAATCACAGAAATGCTATCGTCAAAGTGACGCGAAAGGGCAGAATATATGCCCGTTATCAACAGACTTACATCGAGGAAATGGCCGAGACACTCGGCGAGGATATGTCAGAAGAAGAAAAGGAGGCTCTGCTCAGTGGACTGAGGAAGCTGAACCAGTTCTTCGCTGACACGATTGAGAAGTCGAATGAAAAACACAAATAAAAAATGTGCCGCAAGGCACATTTTTTATTGCGCTTACTACGCAGAGTATTATGCAATCGGTGGAAGTGTTTCAAAGTACTTCTCCAGTTCTTCGTCCGTTGGAACATAGTCGTCCATGATGCCGTCGTGGTACTTTTCGTAGGCGACCATATCGAAGTAGCCGGTTCCGGTCAGGCCGAATACGATGGTCTTTTCCTCACCTGTTTCAATACACTTCTTGGCTTCGTCGAGAGCGACTTTGATTGCATGGGAACTTTCCGGAGCCGGGAGAATCCCCTCAACTCTTGCGAACTCTTCCGCAGCTGCAAATACTTCTGTCTGAGGCACAGCGATGGCTTCCATAAGGCCGTCATCGTAGAGCTGTGAGAGAACAGGGCTCATACCGTGGTATCTGAGACCGCCTGCGTGGTTCGGCGCAGGAATAAATCCGCTGCCCAGAGTGTACATCTTAGCAAGAGGGCAAACCTGACCAGTGTCGGCAAAGTCATATGCGTATTTTCCTCTTGTGAAGCTTGGACAGGATGCAGGTTCAACGGCAACGATGCGATAGTCTGCGTTGCCTTTGATCTTTTCACCCATGAACGGCGCGATGAGTCCGCCGAGGTTGGAACCGCCGCCGGCGCATCCAATGACCATATCAGGGACGATACCGTATTTGTCCAGAGCTGCCTTCGTTTCCAGACCGATGATGGACTGGTGGAGCAGCACCTGATTGAGCACGCTTCCCAGCACATATCTGTAGCCTGGTGTTGAAGTTGCAACCTCTACGGCTTCGGAAATGGCGCAACCGAGGCTGCCTGTTGTGCCCGGATGTTCTTCGAGAATCTTCTTTCCAATCTGGGTCGTCTCAGAAGGAGATGGCGTGACGGAAGCGCCGTAAGTGCGCATCACTTCTCTTCTGAAAGGCTTCTGTTCATAGGACACCTTGACCATGAAGACTTTGCAGTCAAGATCGAAATAAGAACAAGCCATCGAGAGGGCAGTACCCCACTGACCGGCTCCGGTCTCTGTCGTCACACCTTTGAGCCCCTGCTGCTTGGCGTAGTATGCCTGCGCAATGGCGGAGTTCAGCTTGTGGCTTCCGCTTGTGTTGTTTCCTTCGAACTTGTAGTAGATTTTTGCAGGAGTACCCAGCTTCTCTTCAAGACAGTATGCCCTGACAAGGGGTGAAGGACGGTACATCTTGTAGAAGTCCCGAATCTCCTGCGGGATTTCAATAAACGGATCGGTATTGTTCAGCTCCTGCTTGCAGAGCTCTTCGCAGAATACAGGCGAGAGGTCCTCCAAGGTCATCGGCTGATGTGTTCCCGGATGGATGAGAGGGGCGGGCTTGTTGATCATGTCCGCCCTCAGGTTGTACCATGCCTTCGGCATCTCATTTTCTTCGAGGTATATCTTATAAGGGATTTCTTTCGTAGTCATTGTATCGGTTCCTTTCTGTTATAGAAACAAAGTCTTGCTTTGCTTTATGCGTTGGTTTGTTTGTAATAATATATTTCCAATATGGTGTTTAGGTTGGTATTGCTGTCGGCTTTTGTTTTACTAAATGGTTCATTTTCCGGCGCAGGTGCGCCATGTTTTCGTATATCTCATCATTTTGTTCTCCTAAATAAAAGAGCGGCTCCAGTTCAACCTGTGCCGCTTTTGTTCTGTAATGATATGTATTACTTATCAGTTGGTTCAGATCCTCAGCATATGCTAACAGGCCTTACATCTTAGATTGTAAAGCTGCTGCACCACCAATATCCGTTTATCATGATTCTTGAAATCGTCATCATAACTCTCCTGAAAAGTATTCTTTATGGGGATAAAGTAACACAGCAGATTATCCTTGTCAAGAAAAAGTTTTTAAGGTGTTTACGTTGACGGGTGATATAATAACTGACATGAAGCAGGAACGATTCAGCAGATGGCCCGAGGCCCTGATCATCATGCAGTCCATCATTTATGGGTTTGGTGATCCCATATCAAAGATCGCATTTGAGGTAACGCCGGTCTATACGATGATGTCGGTTCGCTATTTGATTGCCTTTGTTGTCTGCGCTATTCTTTTCCGCAAAAGAATCATGGAGACACTTAGGACAGTGCCGGTCAGAATGTGGCTGATTCCGGGCATGTGCATTGGGCTGAGCTACCTTCTGAACAATGTGGCGCTGTCGATGACGGATGCGACGTCCGTCGCGTTTCTCCGGTCGCTGTCGGTGGTTATGACACCTGCTTTCGCCTTTCTCCTGTACCGCACCAACTACAAATGGCAGATGATCCTGATTCAGGTGATGGTATTGCCCGGCATGTATTTGCTGTGCGTACGCGGCGGATTATCCGGCTTCGGCATCGGTGAGATCATTGCGCTGGCAGCCGCGGCACTGATGGCCGGTGCACTGGTCTTCAGCAAGAACTATCTCGATGTGGTCGACCCGGCCAGCATGACATCACTGCAGGCGGGGTGCTCCGCTGTCCTTGCGCTGATCGGGTGCATCTGTTTCGAAGGAGGACTGCGGCTGGAAACGACGACAGGAACCGCCTGGCTGATTATTCTCTATCTGGCGATCACATGCACGTTCCTCGGCTATCTGATGCAGAACCTGGCGCTCACGAAGATATCCGACCGTGCAGTTGCGCTGCTGCAGAGTCTCTGTCCGGTCATGACGGCAGTGTTTGCGCTGCTTTTGCTTGGAGAAAAGCTCTCAGCAGGGGGCATCGCAGGCGCGGTAATTATTGTGATCTGTATTGCGGCAGGAGCTATCATAAGAGAGGAGCCTGATGTATAATGTTGCCGGGAGGAAATTTATTATGAAACGTTGCGTCATCGTTGGAGGAGCCGGAATAGAGCGGTATGACCTGGTGCGGAAGGCGCTGCACAGGGATGATTTTTTTGTATTCTGCGACAGCGGCCTGAAACACATGCCGGGGCTCGGTGTGAAACCGGATCTCATCGTAGGGGATTTTGATTCCTGGGAAGACCCGCACATGGACGTGGAAACCATCGTGCTCCCTGCAGAAAAAGATGATACGGACACCTTCTTCGCGGCGAAGGAAATGGTAAAGCGCGGTTTCGATGCATTCCTGCTGGTAGGCGTTATCGGGGCGCGTCTCGATCACACCCTGGCGAATCTATCGATTCTTCTGATGCTCGACGAAGCGGACAAAGATGCAAAGGCAATCGACGACTATTCTGAGATGGAAGTTATTTCTGCAAAGGCAGGAAAAACGGGAAGGGCATCCATTGAAGATTCCTTCTCATTCTTCTCCTTGCTGAATATTACAGGAACAGCAGAGGGTATTTCGATTCGGAACGCCAAGTATCCTCTGGAAGATGGGAAGGTGGACTGCAGCTACCAGTATGCGGTCAGTAACGAGGTCCTGTCCGGAAAGACTGCTGAAGTATCTATTGCAAAAGGCAGATTGCTGCTCATCAAAGACTATTGATAAAAATTCGCAACAGATTATAAAAATGTGTTGACAGCTTTTGGCAAGTGTGTTAGTTTGGTTTATGTAATTAAAGTGCTGCAACCTGAAATTGCAGACAGGAGAGCCAAATGAGTAAGAGAATCAACATCGCAAACGAATATTACTACTTTTATTTCGGCTTTACTGGCGTGGACAGTAAGGTTAATTTGCGATGCTGGAATGATTAGCTTATTTGGAGGAACTAGTTAAGTTTGAAGCGTCACAGGTTAACCTGAGGCGCTTTTTCTTTTCGGGGTTTATTATTTATATTATTCGTTATAGAGAAAGGAATTATTTATGAACATCACAACAGTGCTGACCTTAGTGCTTATCATCATCTTCTTTGCAGTGATGATCACGATAGGCATAAGGACAAGAAGACACGCCAGAAGCGTGGCAGGATTCGTCCTTGGTTCCAGATCCGTAGGCCCGTGGCTGAGTGCTTTTGCATTCGGTACTTCATACTTTTCGGCAGTTATCTTCGTAGGATATGCCGGACAGTTCGGATGGAACTTCGGAATCGCTTCCACATGGATCGGTCTGGGAAACGCCTTTATCGGCTCACTCCTCGCATGGCTGATTCTCGGAAGACGTACCAGGATCATGACACAGCATCTGGACAGCCGTACGATGCCTGATTTCTTCGGATCAAGATTCGGATCTCAGAGACTCAGAGTTGCGGCATCCGTTATTACATTCGTCTTTCTGATCCCGTATACAGCATCTCTGTACAACGGACTTTCAAGACTCTTTGCCATTGCATTTCCTGGACTTGACTATGCAGTCTGCGTTGTCGTTATGGCAGTACTGACCTGCGTCTATGTAGTTCTCGGAGGCTACATGGCGACGGCAACCAATGACTTCATCCAGGGCTGCATCATGTTGATCGGCATTGTTGCGGTCATCCTGGCAGTACTGCATGACAATGGTGGTCTGAACGCCGCAATGGAGACACTGGCTACGGGAGAAAACGGAGGATGGCAGTACACAGCATTTCTTGGCGCAGATCCAGGATTCCTGTTCTTCGTCATCATGCTGACATCCCTGGGAACCTGGGGACTGCCGCAGATGGTCGGAAAATTCTACGCCATCACAAACGAAGATGCAATCAAGAAGGGAACTGTTATTTCAACATTCTTTGCCCTGATTGTCGCAGGCGGATGTTACTTCCTCGGAGGTTTCGGCAGACTGTATGATATAGATGTAGAAGCAGAAGGATTCGACGCAGTCATCCCAAGCATGCTTTCAACAGTTTCACCGATTATTATCGGTATCATCATCGTGCTGGTTTTATCCGCATCCATGTCCACGCTGTCATCATTGGTGCTGACAAGTTCATCCACGATTACACTGGACTTTATCGGACCGCTGAAGAAGAATCCTATTGACGAGAGAAAGAAAGTCGTCATCATGCGTGTATTCATCGTCATATTTGTCATCATCTCAGCAATCATAGCAATCAAGCAGGCACATGCGAAGAGCCTCTTTATTGCACAGATGATGGGTATTTCATGGGGCGCGCTGGCAGGGTCCTTCCTGGCACCGTTCCTGTATGGGCTGTACACGAAGCACGTTTCCAAGGTGGCCGTTGCCTGCTGCTTCATATGGGCTACCTGCCTTGAGATTCTGCAGCTGTTCATCTCTCTTGGAATGCTCGATGTTTCAGGAAGCGCACTGCTGGGATTCGTGTTCAGAAATTCGCTCTACTCAGGTGTATTCGCCATGGTTGGAGGGCTCATCATTGTACCGATCGTCACAGCGCTCAGCGCCAGGGCGATTCCAAAGAATACAGATGAGATATTCAGCTGCTACGAGTCAAAGCGGACAGTTGGAATCACAGACAATCTGGGTAAATAGACAGGACCCGGTATTATTGATACAGTAACACCAAGGAGTTAATGAATTATGACTACTTATTATCAGAAAGAAATAGAGACCGCGCCGCGTGAGGAAATCATCAGAATCCAAAACGAAAAGCTCCGCAAGCAGGTCAAACATGTATATGAAAACGTACCCTATTACCGAAATCTGATGGAAGAGAAGGGGCTGACGCCTGATGACATTCAAACCATTGAGGATATCAAGAAACTGCCGTTCCTCTCAAAAGCTGATTTGAGAGAATCCTATCCCTACGGATTGCTGGCTGTGCCTTTGAACGACTGTGTACGAATCCATTCCACCTCAGGAACTACGGGAAAACGCGTCGTCGCATTCTACACACAGCATGATATCGATCTGTGGGAGGAGTGCTGCGCCAGAGCTATCGTGGCAGCAGGCGGCAGTGAAGAGGATGTTGTTCAGGTATGTTACGGATACGGGCTGTTCACAGGGGGGTCCGGATTGCATGGCGGCTCACACAAAGTGGGATGCCTCACACTGCCGATGTCATCTGGTAACACAGAGCGCCAGATTCAGTTCATGATGGACCTCAACTCTACCATCATCTGCTGCACACCTTCCTATGCGGCGTTCATCGGAGAATCTCTCGCAGAGAGAGGATATAAGCCGGAGGACAACAAGCTCAAGGCAGGTATTTTCGGAGCAGAACCTTGGACAGAGGAGATGCGTCAGAGTATCCAGAAGAGCCTGGGAATCAAGGCGTACGATATCTATGGATTAACGGAAACCAGCGGTCCGGGCGTTGCCTTCGAATGTGAAGCACAAAACGGTATGCACATTAATGAAGACCACTTCTACGCAGAGATCATCGATCCGGATACAGGCGAAGTGCTGCCGGAAGGATCTAAAGGCGAACTGGTATTCACAGCATTGGACAAAGAAGCGTTCCCGCTTTTGCGTTATCGTACTCGTGACATTTGTGTGCTCAGCCGTGAAAAGTGCTCATGCGGTCGTACTCATGTGAAGATGACCAAACCGATGGGAAGAAGCGATGACATGTTGATTATCCGCGGCGTCAATGTATTCCCGAGCCAGATCGAGACAGTGCTCCTGAACGAGGGATACACGCCGAATTATCAGATTGAAATCGGACGTAAGAACAACACAGATACCCTTGATATCTATGTTGAGGCAGATCCATCGAAGATATCCGATAAGATTGCCGATATCCAGGATATGGAGAGCGGACTGGCGTCAGCGATGCGTACGATGCTTGGCATCGGACCTAAGATTCACCTTGTGCCGCCTAAATCGATTACAAGAAGTGAAGGTAAGGCAGTAAGGGTTATCGATAATCGTAAACTGCATGATTAAGGAGGAACAGAAATGGCTATTACACAATTATCAATCTTCCTGGAGAACAAACCGGGAACGCTGCACGAGACTGTAAAGCGTATTTCAGAGGCTGGTGTCAATATCCGCGCAATGACCATTGCGGAAGTAAGGGACTTCGGCATACTGAGAATCATCGTATCAGATGTAGAAAAGGCCATGGCAGTTCTGCAGGACGATCACATTATCACGACGACAGAAGTTGTTTCTGCAGTCATGGAAGATAAGGCAGGAGCGCTTTATGACATACTCCAGGCGCTCGAATCAGCAAATGTAAACATTGAATACATGTATGCGTACACAGGTGAGGTCACCGGAAGCGCGAACGTCGTATTCCGTGTTGATGACATCGAAGGGGCTGAAGCGAAGCTGAGAGAAGCAGGCGTACAGGTGCTGTAGCAAATATCTACATTACTCGATTTCGATTGTGTCAATGTAGAACTCGCTGCCGACTTCAGATTTTTCACCCTGGCCGCCGCAGTATGGGCATTCAAAGGTGAAGGGCTGTTTTTTGAACAGTTCGCCGCATTTGGTGCAGCGGAGTTTCGGTTCAACTTTAACAAATTCAAGAGAGGCGCCCTCGCAGAGGGTGCCTTCTGCTATGATGCCGAAATAGGTCTGGATGGCTTCTCCGACATAACCGGAGTAGTCACCGATGACCATGTTGACTTTGAGAACGCGGCTGCCGTTGTTTTCACGGCAGAACCGGTCGGCTGTTTTTACGATTTGTTCTGTGATTGGTAGTTCATGCATAACGATATTATATCACAGAAACCATTGACACACACTTGTGGAAAAAGTATAATATTTGAGTTCATTATATTGTGTATAATCACAAATCGGTATTATTATTTTTTAGAGAGGAAGTGTTTAATTTGAGAGCACAATGGAACAGCAAACTAGGTTTCATACTCGCTGCTATCGGTTCCGCGGTAGGTCTTGGTAATCTGTGGAGATTCCCATATATCGCAGCAACCAACGGTGGCGGCGCATTCATTTTCCCGTACCTGTTTGCCATTCTCACAGCTGGTATTCCTATTCTTATTCTGGAATACACATTAGGGAAAACCTACAGATCAGGTGCTCCTGGTACACTGGCGAGAATCAACACGAAGTTTGAGTTCCTCGGCTGGTTCCAGGTATTGATTTCATTCCTGATCACCGTTTACTATTTCGCAATCGTAGTATGGGTACTCTGCTACATCGGCAAGGCGTTCGGTTGCACCTGGGGTGATGATACATCCGGATCATTCTTCTCGGGAACACTGGAGATCACTGACAGCATCACAGATGTTGGCGGTATCAATCCGGGACTGCTTGCTCCATTCTTCATCGTATGGATCGTTGTAGCAATTATCATGTACGGCGGTATCAACAAGGGCATCGACATTGCATGTAAGATCTGTCTGCCGATTCTGCTGCTTTGCGTAGTTGTCATCTTCTTCAGAGGAATCACACTGCCGGGCGCTATCGATGGTATTGCTTACATGTTCACACCTGATTGGAGTGCAATCGCCAAGCCGGATGTTTGGGTAGCTGCGTATGGACAGGTATTCTTCAGCTTATCCATCGCATTCGCAATCATGATCAGTTACTCATCATACCTGCCTAAGGAAGAAGACGTTGTCAACACTGCGTTCCTGACTGCATGCACGAACCATGGATTTGAGATCTTCGCCGGCATCGGCATCTTCTCCATCATCGGTTACATGGCATACGCTCAGAACTGCGGCGTAGAAGACGTTGCTGCAGCAGGCGTTGGTCTGGCATTCGTTGTATTCCCAACCGCAATCAGCACACTGCCTGCACTGAACTCACTCTTCGGAGTACTGTTCTTCGTATCACTGTTCACAGCAGGTATCACTTCACTGATTTCCATCATCCAGGCTGTTATCACAGGCGTACAGGACAAGTGGGAACTGTCACACACAAAGGCAGTTACAATGGTTCTGATCCCTGCATTCATCGTATCATTCCTGTTTGTCACAAGAGCAGGTCTGTACTTCCTGGATCTGGCGGACTACGTTGCAAACAACATCGGCATCGTAGCCAGCGGCGTTATCGAAGTTGTCCTGATCGGCTGGTTCTTCAAGCCTGAAAAGATCAGAGCAGCTGCTAACGAGTACTCCAACTTCAGCATTGGTAAATGGTGGATTTGGTGTCTGAAGATCGTCACTGTAATCGTACTCGGCTACACGACGATTTCCAACCTGATTACTTACTTCAGAGATGGATATGATGTATATCCGCTTTGGATCGGCGTCATCTTCATTCTGTTCCTGGTAATCGGCACATTCGTTTTGACTATGGCCAAGGGCAAACCAAGCTTCTACAAGAAGCCGGATGATGCTCCTGGATATGATGACTAAGAAGGAGGTAACACAATGAGCGCAAGTGCAATCATTATGATGCTGATCGCATGCATCGGACTGTGGGGCGGTATTGCTGTTTCTCTCGTCATCATGATGAAGAGCAACAGAAAGAAGGCCGAAGCTGCAGGCGGAACAGATTCTTCATTTGCTAAGGAATGGGCTGATGCAGAAATGCTCCCTGACGAAGACGAACGCAGAAGAGAGCAGGCACAGAAAATTCTGGACCGCAAATAATAAAATCAGAAACAAAAGCACGCCGGAAACGGCGTGCTTTTTCTATGCAGAATTTGTGCTATAATAGTAATTGTAAGAATCTGCGCAAAGCGAAAGCATTGATGATAGGTGGAACAATGGTAAAGAATGATATACGGAAGGGCATGGGCAAAAAAGGCACGCTGATTGCATTTGGCGGCATTATGCTGGTCATGCTGATTCTCGTACTCGGAACGATTTGGATGGGGCATACCGCAAAGAAGAATGCAGATGAATCTGTCAAGGTGGTCAGCCATTTGTATTTGGATGAGCTGGCAGGCCGCCGTGAGCAGGTTGTCTCGGATAATCTGAAGGGACGAGTCTTCGATATGCAGACCGCCCTTGAGATGATGGGCGAAGAAGACCTGATTGATGAGGAACATCTGCAAGCATACCAAGCCAAGATGAAGAAGTACTTCCGCCTGGAGAAGTTCGCCTTTGTGGATGAAGACGGCGTGATTTACACATCAAAAGGGCAGCAGAATGATATCGGCACATACGCCTTTGATTATCATTCGATTGAAGGCGCTGACATATCGATCAAAGACCTGGATGAGAAGAACAAGTCCGTCATTATCGCTGAGCCTGTTGAGCTGTCTCTAGAGGGCAAGAAACTGGTTGCCTGCTTTGAGGAAATCAGCATGGAAGAAATGCTCGCTGGCGTATCTATGCAGTCTCAGGAAAGCGATGCAACGTTCTCAAATATCTATACCCAAAGCGGTGTTGCGCTGACGAACCAGATCCTGGGCGGACTCGCCGTAGAAGATAATTTGCTGGAGGCTATGTCACACGCTGATTATGATGAGGGATATTCTTACGAGAAGGTTTGTGATGATTTTGCGAATCTGAAACAAGGGGAAGCCTCTTTTACATATAACGATATTTATGAAACACTGAGTTATGTTCCCATCGAGGGGACAGACTGGATGCTGACGTATCTGATCCGGGAAAGTGTCATCAGTGATAAAGTAGGCTCTTTGTCGCAGGGAATCATAACCAGAAGCGTCCTGATGTCTATTCTGACGATACTGATTATGCTTGCAGTTCTCTTATTTGTCCTTCGGCAGAACAGAAGGAACACAGAACTGCTGCTTGCGAAGGAGGCTGCAGATGCGGAGGCAAGAACACGTCAGGAGGAACTGGATTACAGAATCTCTGTACAGAAGAAGCTGGAGGAACAGAGCCAGATGCTGAGCGACGCCCTCGGCGCAGCGGAGGAGGCGAACAAAGCCAAGACAGCATTCCTGTCAAATATGAGCCATGAGATTCGTACACCGATGAACGCTATCATCGGGCTGGACAATATCGCGCTGAATGATCCTGAAACACCGGAAAAGACCAAGGAATATCTCGAGAAGATCGGGGATTCCGCAGATCATCTGCTGGGACTCATTAACGATATTCTGGACATGTCCCGCATTGAATCCGGAAGACTTGTAATGCGGAATGAAGAGTTCTCCTTTCAGAAGCTGCTGGAAGGTATCAATACTATGTTCAGCAGCCAGTGCGCAGACAACGGGCAGGATTACCAATGCCACATCAACGGCCATATCGACGAGTATTATGTCGGCGACAGCATGAAACTGAAGCAGGTGCTGATCAACATCCTCGGCAATGCTGTTAAGTTTACGCCGGAAGGCGGCAAAGTGGAACTGGAGGCAGAGAAGAAGGCGGAATACGAAGGACAGACCACACTGCAATTTAGGATTTCAGACACCGGCATCGGAATGAGTGAAGAATTCCTGCCGCATATTTTCGACGCATTTGCACAGGAGGATTCGTCTTCGACAAACAAATACGGAAGCTCCGGACTCGGCCTCGCAATCACAAAGAGCATCGTGGAAATGATGAACGGCAACATTCAGGTCGAAAGTGAGAAGGGCAAAGGCACCGTATTCACCGTTACGGTCACTCTGATGAATTCAGAACGGTCGTCAGGGAACATCGATTTTGATGTCGATCCACAGAAAATGTGTGTCCTGATCATCGATGATGATCCGATTGCATGCGAACATGCCAAGTTGGTACTGGGAAAGGCAGGGATTTCTTCGGAGATTGCCGAGTCCGGTAAAGAAGCAATCGAAATGGTGCAGCTGCGTAGTGCGCGTATGAATCCGTACAATCTCATTCTGGTCGACTGGAAGATGCCGGAGATGGATGGTGTTGAAACATCCCGCAGGATACGCGAAATTGTTGGCGGTGAGTCAGCAATCATCATCCTGACAGCGTATCGATGGGAAGACGTGCTGGAAGAAGCGCTGCAAGCCGGCGTCGACAGTTTCCTCTCAAAACCGTTGTTCGCTCCGACGGTAATTGAAGAATACAAGAGCGCCATGACCAAGAAGGGAATCGTCATCGACAATGAAAAGGTCAAGGCTGATTTGGAAGGACGTCATATCCTGCTGGCAGAGGATGTACAGGTGAATGCGGATATTATGATGATGGTACTTCAGACACGGCAGATAGATGCGGATCTGGCTGAAAACGGAAAAATCGCTGTAGAAAAGTTTGAATCCCATGAGCCGGGATACTACTCTGCGATTCTGATGGATATGCGTATGCCTGAAATGGACGGTCTGGAAGCGACGCGTACAATTCGCGCAATGAATCGCCCGGATGCAAAGAACATCCCGATTATCGCGCTGACGGCGAATGCCTTTGATGAGGATGTGCAGAAGAGTATGCAGGCAGGTCTCAACGCTCATCTAAGCAAACCGGTCCAGCCGGATATTCTCTTTGAGACATTAGAGAATCTGATAGAAGAGTAGTCTTCTTTACGAACACGCGCAAACATGTTAGAATGCGCTTTGTGTGGAGGTAACAAATGGCAATTGATAAAGTAAGAGAATATTTCCGTCAGTTCGGAATGGAAGACAGAGTGATGGAGTTTGACGTTTCCAGCGCTACCGTTGATCTGGCAGCGGAAGCAGTCGGCGTAGAAGGCGCACGTATCTGCAAAACCATGTCATTTCTCAAACCGAATGGCGAAGGGGCCATTCTCGTGCAGATGGCAGGCGATGGAAGAATCAACAATAGAAAGTTCAAGGATCAGTTCGGGTTCAAAGCGAAAATGCTGAAGCCGGATGAGGTGCTGGAATACACAGGTCACGCCATTGGTGGCGTTTGCGCCTTTGCGATAGAGCGTGATGATGTGGATGTGTACTGTGACGAAACACTGAAGCGGTTTGAAACAGTATTTCCTGCCTGCGGATCTGACAACAGCGCCATCGAACTGACCTGTGATGAAATATATAAGTATTCCAATGCGATCGGCTGGGTGGACATCTGCAAGCTGCCGGAAGAGGAGGCGTAGATTATGTGCGTCGCAATTCCCGGAAGAGTCGCTGAAATAAACGGAAGTACAGCCAAGGTGGACTTCAACGGAAACCTTGTTAACGTGAATATCGGACTGGTGGAGCCTAAGATCGACCAGTATGTTCTGGTGCACGCAGGCTGCGCTATTGAAGTCATGGAGAAGGAACAGGCACAGGAGATCATCGATCTCTTTGCCGATCTGGAGGCGATGGCGTGATGGAAATCACACAGGTAATTGAGTATCTCAAAAACTATGACGGAAGACAGCTGAAGCTGATGGAAGTTTGCGGCACTCACACTGCCGCAATTTTTAAGAACGGCATCCGTGACTTGATTTCACCGAAGATCAAGCTGATATCGGGTCCGGGATGCCCCGTATGCGTGACGCCGACCGCCTTTATCGACAAATGCGTTGCGTATGCAAAGGCACTGAACTGCGAACTGCTGACCTTTGGTGATATGATGAAAGTGCCGGGTACAGCAGGCAGTCTCTCAGAGAATAAAGCTGCGGGAGAAGATGGCGCAAAAGCAAACATCACCATCATGTACTCGCCGCTGGAAGCCATTGAAAAGGCAAAAGCAAACCCGGAAATCACCTATGCCGTCGCAGCAGTAGGCTTTGAAACTACAGCGCCGACATACGCGCTGCTGGTCAAAGAGGCGGCCAGACAGGGTGTTGAAAACATCAGGCTCGTAACCGCCCTCAAAACGGCGATACCGGCACTGAGATGGATCTGTGAGAATCAGAACGATATCGATGGGTTTATTTGTCCGGGACATGTCAGTGTCATCACAGGAGTCCATGTTTATGATCAGCTGGCTGAGGACTATCACAAGCCTTTCGTTGTTTCCGGCTTTGAGGCAGAGCACATTCTCGCAGCGATTTACAGAATCGTGAAGCAGATTGAAGCGGGAGAGGGCCGTGTAGAGAACATGTATCCGAACGCGGTGAAAGAGGATGGCAACCCGAAAGCGCTGCAGGCGATTGAAGAAGTATTCACATCTGGAGCAGCTGTCTGGAGAGGCCTTGGCCCCATCGATGGGTCAGGACTCTATCTAAAGGATGAATATGAGGTCTATGACGGCGGGAGCCGCGGACTTGATGACGATATGGAACTGCCGGAAGGCTGCAGATGCGGCGACGTTATCACTGGCAGAATCAATCCGGACCAGTGTCCGATGTTTGCAGGAGGAAGCTGTACTCCAATGGATCCATTCGGGCCATGCATGGTTTCCAGCGAAGGATCCTGCGGAATCTGGTACAGGAATAAACACTAATCAGGCGGTGGGAAACTGCCAATCGGAGGAGAAAATGAAGATCACAATGGCGCATGGCAGCGGCGGCAAGTCCTCTGCCCAGCTCATGAAAGATATATTCGGAAAACATTTCAGCAACGATGTACTGAACAAGATGGAAGACGCAGCAGTGCTGGACATCCCGGGGCGCATTGCCTGCAGTACAGATTCATTTGTTGTGACGCCGCTGGTATTCAAAGGCGGCGACATCGGCAAACTCTGCGTTTGCGGTACAGTGAACGATCTTCTGATGATGGGAGCACAGCCGAAGTATCTGACATGCGGATTCATCATGGAAGAGGGGCTCGATACAGAACTGCTGGATCAGCTCGTCGCATCCATGGCAGCCCAGGCAAGGGAAGCCGGCGTCATCATCGCGGCAGGAGATACCAAGGTCGTTGAAGGAAACGGCGGTCTCTACATCAATACAACGGGAATCGGTCTGATTCCGGAAGGACGCGATGTGAGCAGCGCAAACTGCAGAGAAGGAGACGTGATTCTCTGCTCCGGAAATCTGGGAGATCACCATGCGTGCATTCTGAGCCACAGAATGGAAATCGAAAACGATATCGTCAGCGACTGCGCAGCACTGAATGATGTGGTCGGCGCACTGTTTGACGCAGGAATAAATGTCAGGACCATGCGCGATGTAACCCGCGGAGGTCTTGGTACCGTCATCAATGAAATCGCGGAGAGTTCATCCTGCAAGATTGAACTGGATGAGGAAGCTATTCCTGTCAGCCCTCAGGTGAAAGGGTTTTCAGATATCTTAGGACTGGATCCGCTCTATATGGGCAATGAAGGAAAGATGATTGCAGTGGTTCCGGCAGAACAGGCAGAAGCGGCACTGGCCGCCATGCGTTCCACGGAACACGGCAAAGACGCAGCCCTGATCGGTCGCGTTCTGGATGGGGAAGGCGCCTTCATTAAGACGCATCTTGGCGCAACACGCAGATTCGACGTACTTTATGGAGAAGGGCTGCCGAGAATCTGTTGACTTGACGCTTGTCGGAGAATCAAAATCGGCGCATGTTCATCAGGCCGATGAGGGCGAGGATGATGCCGATGATCATGCAGGCGTAGGCGCTCATCTCTGAGTGGCCCGGAAAGTACCCGGTCTTGTAGGCGATTCCGATGACCGTAATCATCATGCCGCCGCCGGCTAACAATATATATGCAAGTCTTTTTCCGTAATTCATAGTGCTACTCCTGTTCGAATTCTGTAAGAATTGCTGCAGTGGCGCTGCAGCCAAGACGGTCAGCGCCCGCATCAATCATGGCGCGCGCATCATCTAATGTACGAATACCGCCGGAGGCTTTGATCTTGAGGTCATCGCCGACGGTTTTTTTCATGAGCGAAACTGCATGGACCGTAGCGCCTCCGCTGGAGAATCCGGTGGACGTTTTCATAAAGTCAGCGCCGGCATTCCGGGCGGATTCACATGCCCGGATGATTTCATCATCCGTCAGAAGGCAGGTCTCAATAATCAGCTTCAGAACAGCACCGCTCTCATGGCACATCTCAGTGATGGTGTACACTTCATCTTCGACATAAGCCCAGTTTCCTGCCTTTGCATTGCCGATATTCATGACGAGATCGATTTCATCGGCGCCGTCTTCAAGGGCCAGCTGTACTTCGTACGCTTTGGCATTCGTTGACATGGCGCCCAGAGGGAACCCTGCAACGGCAGCGACTTTTACGTCGGATCCGGCCGCGTCGATGAAGCGGCGGACGGAACGCACATGACATCCGTTTACGCAGACAGCGGCAGTGCCTAGAGCGACAGCCTCACTGACGACTTTCAGGATATCCTGTGGCATCGCATCGGGTTTTAACAGAGTGTGATCGAAATATTTGCTGAATTTATCCATAGTAACCGTTGCCTCCTGTGGTACAATTGTACCATGAAACCTGAGATTAAAGAACTGCACAAATTAACAGAAGAAGAGATGGCCGGCGCCTATGAAATGATGTGCCGTTCCTTCCGGAATTATCCGAAACTCATCGGCACATTCCCGGACTGGGATGACCGTCAGGCGGCTATCGAAATGGTGCTGCGTTATTACGGAGCCTTTGATTTCAAATACGGCAGCGCCTATAGCCTGGATGAGACAATCAGTGAAGTGCTGATGATCATGTACTCAGAGGAAGTGGACTATTCCGATGAGCGTCTTGCGGCGGCCGGCTGTGACAGCGAGGAATTCAGATGCGCGGCTTCTCGGCTGAGCGAGGAAAACATAAAACGCTGGTGGGATTTCTTCGAGGAACTGGACAGAACGGAAGCCGAATTGGAAACCATACCTGAGCAGTATCTGTACGCGGATTTTCTCTGCGTCAGCGAGGAGGTCCAGGGACAGGGAAGAGGGTCGAAGATCATTCAGGCAGCATGCCGGTTTGCGGATGAAATCGGTCTGCCGCTGATGCTCTTCACCAACGGCGCGGAGGATATTCGTTTTTATCAGAAGAACGGATTCAGAATCATCGGCGTCACCAGATCCGAGGAGTTCGGGCTTGAGAACACCTATGTGATGTACGAACCGGAGCACGGAGAACAGGGAGCATCCAATGAAGAGTGACGACATGCTCCTCGCACGCCTGGAAGATAAAATTCAGCAGGCGTCCGATAACTACATGCTGACGGCAGGCGATTTCCTCGATATGCATCAGCGAAAGATCGCTTCCGACTACTGCAAAAGCAGGAAGCTTCCGGTCAAGCACCTGTTCTACGGCGGATACGAAGATGCGGAACGCTGCATGCCGGTGTTTTTGCCTGACTATATTGAGATGCCGGATGCATCCGATGGCTGGCAGGTACCGGAAGAAGTATCAGACCTTTTGCGTATCGTCAGGGTGACTGCACCGAAGGGCGGGCGCATCCTGACACACAGAGACTATCTGGGTTCTCTTCTGGCTCTTGGGCTGGACCGGGAAGTAACAGGCGATATCCTCGTTCATCAGCCGGATGAGAAGACGGGCGGCGGTGCTGATATTATTGTTGAAACAGGCATTGCGCAGTTCATCGAGATGAATTATGATAAGGCAGGACGAACGAATCTGACCGTAGAAATTCTGCCGATTGACAGACTCGAAACCGGTGAGCAGAATATTGTGCAGAAGCACGACACAGTGGCGTCTCTGAGGCTTGACAACATCGTTTCGTCTGCCTTTGCATTATCGAGAGCAAAGGCGGCAGAAGCCATTCGGCGGGGCATCGTTTCGGTCAACAGCATGGAAGCGCTCAAAGTGGACCAGGAGATCACGGAAGGCGATCGGATCGTCCTGCGGGGCAAAGGCAAAGTTGTTCTGGCAGAAACGGGCGGCAGGAGCCGCAAGGACAGAATCATCGTAACGTTCCATATTTACAAATAAACTGCGCGGACAGCGCGGAGAGTGAGGGTGATGAGATGAAAATCCCGGAGATATATAAGAAAAAGAGAGCGGAAGGAAAGCCTGTATTTTCGCTGGAGGTCTTCCCGCCGAAGCGCAAAAGCAACAGGGATTCCATTTATGAAGCTGTTGAGATCCTCAAGGTGACAGAGCCGGATTTTATCAGCGTGACATACGGCGCCGGAGGAAGCGTCGCAGACTTTTCGACTTGCGAGATCGCATCGAACATCAAAAAAGAGTATAAGATAGAGACATTAGCACACCTGACATGCATCAACTCAAGCCAGGAAGACGTCAAGACCATGATACAGATGCTCAGGGATGCGAAGATCGAAAACATCATGGCTTTGCGCGGCGACATCGTTCCGGGCGAGGACATCAAGCGGGAATTCGCACACGCTAATGAACTGGCCATCGAGATACAGAGAAAATCCAGAGGCGAACTGGAAATTATGGGAGCATGCTACCCGGAAGGACACTATGAAGCCAACTCTCTTGAGGAAGATATCCAGAATCTGAAGTACAAGATCGGCGCAGGCGTCAGAGTGCTGATTTCGCAGCTGTTCTTTGATAACTACAAATTCTGCAGTTTCCTGGAACGGGTCAGAGAAGATGGTATCCATGTTCCGATTTCCGCCGGCATCATGCCGATTGTCAAAGCGAAGCAGATCGAAAAGACAGTGCAGCTTTCCGGTGCAAGTTTGCCGCATGATTTCACAGAGATGATCGCCCGCTACCAGCATGAGCCGAAAGCCCTGTATGAGGCTGGTATCGAGTATGCAGTAGGGCAGTGCCGTGATCTGATCGCACGTGGTGTTGACGGCGTTCATATTTACACCATGAACGATCCGAAGGTAGCGGTCAGAGTGCACGAGGGAATCAAGGATCTGTTATGAGAATTTTTGTCGTGAGCGATACTCACGGTGATCTGAAAAATGCAATAGAACTATACGACAGGGCCCTGGAAGGAGGGCCCGTTGATTTCATCATCCATTGCGGTGATTTTTACAGCGATGGTGTAAGGCTGTCTGAACTATATGGACAGAGGGTCTTTGCTGTGCACGGCAACTGCGATGGCGGCTGGGGCGAGGAGTTTAAGGTCGCCCAGACGCCGGCGGGGAATATCCTCGTCATCCACGGGCACAATGAGGATGTGGGATTCTCCCTGGAAAGCGCTGAATATCTGGCGCGCCGTGAGAAATGCACGGCGGTCTGCTTCGGACACACCCATAGAGCAGTGATTGAAGAGAGAAATGGCATCCTGTTCGTAAACCCTGGCAGTACCCGGCGGCCGCGTGAGATGAACAGCAAAGGCTCCGCGGCGGTGATGACGGCAGACGGGGATGGTTTTGCTGCATCGATCTCGTATCTGTAAGATGTTATCTGCGAGACGTTTTATTGATTTTGCGGCATACAGGAAAACGCGCTGAAATGGCGCGTCTTTTTTTGTGTTTTCAGTAAATTAAAGCGCACGTAAACCCCTATATGTAGTATAATGTATTCGTATATTTATGCGTGAAACAGGGAGTACTCAGGAGGTACTGTTATGAACGATAATGGGAAGATTTATTTCGCGAAAAAAGGCCCGGAAGAAAGACCTGATGAGAAGATATATCTGAATCCATCGATGGCCAATAGGCATGGATTCATCGGCGGTGCGACAGGTACCGGAAAGTCAGTCACACTGAAAGTTCTGGCAGAGTCTTTCTCAGATATGGGAGTGCCGACATTCTTCTCAGATGTTAAGGGAGATATGGCCGGAATCGCTGTGCCAGGTGAGGACAACGAAGGCATGCAGAAGCGTCTCGACCG
This sequence comes from uncultured Eubacteriales bacterium, assembly GCA_902763505.1. Classification (GTDB taxonomy): domain Bacteria; phylum Bacillota; class Clostridia; order Peptostreptococcales; family Anaerovoracaceae; genus Lentihominibacter. The sequence goes on from CACWSO010000018.1 coordinate 29,643, forward strand.
CTTTGATATCAGAGATCAGTTCCAGTACAGAGGATTCCCGGTAACCATATACGATATCTACGGTGAAAAGGGCATTCCGCTCAGAACGACGGTCAGCGAGATGGGACCGCAGCTCATGGCACAGATTCTGGATCTGAACGATACACAGTCAGACTTGCTGGCTGTTTCCTACAAGATCGCAGATGATCAGCAGATGCTGCTCATAGACACGAAGGATCTGAAGTCCATGCTCACGTACATTTCAGAGAATGCGGCGGATTTTGAGATGGAGTACGGCCATATCACAAAGACATCCATGGCGACGATCATCCGATCCATCGTAGCGCTGGAAGCAGAAGGAGCAGACAGGTTCTTCGGAGAACCTGCCATCAACATCACAGACTTCTTCACCCTCGGCCCTGACGGCAGAGGCATGGTCAACATTCTGGATGCAGAGACCCTGATCAGCAAGCCGAAACTCTATTCCGCGTTCATGCTGTATCTGCTCAGCGAGCTCTTTGAGATCCTCCCTGAAGTGGGAGATCTGGAGAAGCCGAAGATGGTCTTCTTCTTTGATGAAGCGCACTTGTTGTTCAACAACGCATCGAAAGCGCTTCTGGAGAAGATCCAGCAGGTTGTGAAGCTGATACGTTCCAAGGGTATCGGACTCTTCTTCATTACACAGAGCCCTGGCGACATTCCGAGCGCAGTCATGGCGCAGCTGGGCAACAAGATCGAGCACGGTCTGCACGCGTACACGCCGGCAGAGCAGAAAGTCGTGAAGGCTGCGGCGGATTCCTTCAGAGAGAATCCTGATTTCGACACTGAGGACGTACTGAAGAATCTGGGCACAGGAGAAGCGGTCGTTTCCACACTGGACGAGAACGGCGCGCCTTCCGTAGCCGAGTATGCTTACATACTTCCGCCTGAGAGCTCCATGAGGGCCATCTCCGATGAGACAAGAGACAGGCTGGTCAAAGAGTCCCTGCTGTACACCAAGTACGGGACCATGGTGGATCCGGATTCCGCGTATGAGATTCTGGCAAGGATGAAAGCCCAGGTCACAGAAGCTCAGGAACAGGCTGCAGCACTGGCCGCACAGCAGAAACAGGAAGAGAAAGAAGCCAAGGAACAGGCAAAGGCCGAAGAGAAAGCCCAGAAGGAAGCTGAAAAGGAAGCCGCGAAGAAAGAAAAAGAAGTGAACAAGATCAAGACCAACGTGGCCAAGACAACAGGCAGCTCTGTGGGCAGAGAAGTTGGCAAGATCGTCGGAGAAGCAGTGCTCGGTAAGAAAGGAAGAACAATCTTCGGCAATATCGGTTCAACTATAGGAAGAAATATTATGGGAACGCTCACCAAGAATAAGTAATCCAATCAAGTGAGTGGGGAAGAGATAACATGAACACAAAAAGAACCAGAACAATCATATTGGACGGCGGCATGGGGACCATGCTCCAGGCCAGGGGAATGAAAGCAGGCGAGGATTCGACTGCCTTTGCATACCGCAATCCTGATATTTTAGAAGATGTCGCAAGGCAGTACATCGAGGCGGGATCACAGGTCGTCTACACACCGACCTTCAATCTGACCAGAGACAAGGTGGCAGGTTTGGGAGAGACGGTTGAATCCCTGTGTCTGAAACTGACCGCACCGGCGCGCAAGCTCCGCGAGGAGTACGCAGGCAAAGGCAAAAGCGTCCTGATGGTCTTCGATATGGGACCGCAGGGAGAACTTGTGGAACCCCTTGGAAGACTGACCTTCGAGGACGCCTACGAGTTCTATGCGCTGCAGGCGAAGGCTGCTGTGGCATGTGATGCGGATGCTGTCACCATTGAAACGATGACAGACATCTACGATACAAAGGCAGCCGTACTGGCGGTAAAAGAGAATACAGACCTTCCGCTTATGGTTACGATGACTTTCGAACAGAACGGACGGACGTTCCTGGGGACAGGCCTTGAGAACATGGCGATGATTCTGGAAGGACTCGGTGCAGATGCCATCGGTATCAACTGCTCTCTTGGGCCGGCACAGATTCTGCCGCTCATCGAGGAGCTGATGTCCTATACGAATCTGCCGGTCATCGCGAAGCCGAATGCAGGGTTACCTGATCCGGCAACAGGTGAATACGACATCGACGCAGCTGAGTTCATTGAAATCATGAAACAGTATGTGGACGCGGGCGTTGCCATGGTCGGCGGATGCTGCGGTACAACGCCGGATTACATCAGAGGTGTCGCTCAGTACGTTGCGGAAGTGTCCGAGAAGCAGACCGATATCGAAGAGGGAATCGGTCTTTATACAGGGGAACACTTCCGTCGTCCGAGAGGTCCGCTCAGTGAGGCGATTGCAGAAGCGCACAGGCCGCAGGACTTCTCTCTGAAGAGCTTATTCGGTTTGGAGAAACCGCAGAAACCGCTGAAGGTCTGCAGTGCCAGCAAGGTGGTCACCGTTGATCACGTGACGGTTATCGGCGAGCGTCTGAACCCGACAGGAAAAAAGAAACTGAAAAATGCGCTCATCAATAAGGACTTCGATTACGTCATCGATCAGGCCATGAAGCAGATCGATGCGGGAGCGGAGATTCTGGATGTGAACGTAGGTGTTCCGGGTATCGATGAAGCAGCGCTCATGCCCGAATTGATCAAGAAACTTCAGGCAGTGACAAATCTGCCTTTGCAGATAGACTCATCCAATGCGGATGCTATTGAAGCGGCTCTCCGCGTCTACAACGGCAAGCCGATCGTGAACTCCGTAAACGGCGATGAAGAGGTCATAGACCGCATTCTTCCGATCGTAAAGAAATACGGTGCAGCGGTCATCGGTCTGACACTGGACAGCAGAGGAATTCCAGCCACCTGCGAAGAGCGTTTTGAAATCGCCCAGCGCATACTGGCGAAGGCACAGGAATACGGCATTCCGCGTGAAGATGTGATCATTGACTGTCTTACGCTGACAGCATCTGCTCAGCAGAAGGAGGTCGATGAGACGCTGAAGACCGTCTGCATGGTCAAGGAACAGCTGGGACTGGCGACGGCTCTGGGTGTGTCCAACGTAAGCTTCGGGTTGCCTTTGCGCCCTGTCGTCAACAGGACTTTTATGACGATGGCATTGGAAAACGGACTGGACCTTCCGATCATCAATCCGAACGATGAAGATATGATGGCTTCCATCTACGCCTTCAACGTCCTCAAGAACAGGGACGAGGGTGCGGCGGCCTACATTGAACGATACAAAGACGCAGCTGCGAAAACCACATCAACCACACGTGGGGCAGCAGAACCATCCGGTGCAAAAGCAGCAGCTTCCGGTTCCGGCAGGACAGGGGAGGAAGCAGTTGCCTACGCCATCGAAAACGGTCTGGAAGGAGATGCCGCAAAAGCAATCGAAAACCTGCTCAAGACGAAGGATCCGCTGGACATTGTCAATCAGGATCTGATTCCTGCACTCGACAGAGTCGGCAAAGGATTCGAGAGAGGGGAAGTGTTCCTGCCGTCCATGCTGCAGGCTGCCCAGGCAGCTCAGGTCGGATTCGATGTGATCAAAAAACGCATGGAAGAGGCCGGCGTCAGAGGTGAAAACGCAGGCGATGTCGTGATTGCTACCGTGAAGGGCGACATCCACGATATCGGCAAGAACATCGTCAAAGTCATCATGGAGAACTATGGATTCAATATGATCGATCTGGGGCGGGATGTGCCTGTTGAGGATGTGGTCGAAAAAGTGCGCTCTGAGGGAATCCGCCTCGTAGGACTCTCGGCACTTATGACGACAACATTGGCTAGCATGGAGGAGACCATCAAGGCCATCAAGGAAGAAGATCCTACGGTGAAGGTCATGGTGGGAGGCGCCGTTCTGACGGAAGATTATGCATATAAAATGGGAGCGGATTTCTACTGCAGTGATGCGATGAAATCTGTGGAAGCAGCACAGAAAGTGTTCGAGGAACTGGTGCTGGGAATGGAGGAAAAATAGATGTTCAATGGAAGATATGGAATGGATGAGCTGGGCAGATTCATGCTCATCGTATCAGCAGCGCTTATGGTGCTGAATATATTTGTAGAAATCAGAGCACTGTGGGTGGCGGCTGTCATCCTGCTGATCCTTGTGTACAGCAGAGCATTCTCCAGATTCTACGATAAGAGAAGAGCAGAAAACATGAAGTATCTGGAGATGAAGAGCAAGTTCACGTCGGGAAAGACAGGCGGCGGAGGGTTCAGCAAGCCTGGCAGCAGACCGAAGAATGACGGCAAGCGTGTTCTCATCTGTCCATACTGCAAAGAAAAACTGAGAGTTCCTGTCGGCGCAGGAAAGATCAAAATAAACTGTCCTCATTGCCACAATCAGTTTGAGGAAACAGTATAACAGCAGTTTAGAAACAGTTACGTAAACTGAAAGGAGAATACTATGTTTAATTCAGTTGCAGAAGTCCAGAAATTCATCAAGGAATATGACGTGAAGATGGTCGACTTCAAGATGGTCGATTTGGAGGGAAGATGGAGGCATCTGTCCATCCCTGTAGAGCGTTTCACAGAAGACACCATGGTCGAGGGTATTGGTTTCGACGGATCGAATTACGGCTATGCTCCGATCGAAAAGTCGGACATGGTCTTCATCCCGAATCTGAAGACAGCGATCTTCGACAAGTTTTCAGAGATTCCGACCATCACAATGATGGGCGACGTATTCGTCATCGATGAGCCGGAAAACAGACCGTTCAATCAGTATCCGAGAAACGTTTCCCTGGCTGCGGAGAGATACATGAGAGAGCAGGGCATCGCGGATCAGATGATCGTAGGACCGGAATTTGAATTCTACCTCTTCGACAGAGTCGCCTATCAGGTCAGAGAAGAATCCGTATTCTGTGAGGTCGATACGAAGCAGGCTGAGTGGAATTCTGCAATGGAAGACGACATCAGAAACAAGGGATATCAGGTCGGCCGTAAAAAGGGTTACCACGCAGACATCCCGCAGGATATTACATATAACTCCAGAGCCAAGATGTGCATGACCATGGAGGACTGGGGCATCAAAGTCAAGTACCACCACCACGAAGTAGGCGGCCCGGGACAGGTTGAGATCGAAGTTGAGCTCGGCGAGATGACAGAAATGGCTGACGCAGTCATGGCGACGAAGTACATCATCAAGAATACAGCTGTGGAAGATGACAGAACTGCAACCTTCCTGCCGAAGCCGATCTATGATGAAGCGGGATCCGGTCTGCACGTGCATATGCATCTGTTCAAAGACGGCAAACCACTCTTCTACGACGAGAATGGTTACTCTGGACTATCCGAGCTGGCACTCTGCTTCATGGGCGGACTGCTCAAGCATGCGAGAAGCCTGTGCGCATTCACCAATCCATCGACCAACTCCTACAAGAGACTGGTTCCTGGATTCGAGGCACCGGTTACGATTGGTTTTGCAACAGCAAACAGAAGCTCTGTTATCAGAATTCCTGCATACGCAAAGGCACCGGACAAGAAACGTTTCGAACTGAGAAACCCGGACGGCACGGCAAATCCTTACTACGCATTTGCAGCGATTCTGATGGCAGGTATCGACGGCGTGAAGAACAAAATCAACGCCATGGATGGCGGATGGGGTCCATACGACTTCAACCTCTATGATCTGACCGAGGAGCAGAAAAAAGAAGTCAAGGCGTTGCCGAGGAGTCTCATGGATGCACTCGATGCACTGAAGGAAGATCACGACTATCTGACAGCAGGCGGTGTGTTCCCACAGGAACTGATCGACCTGTGGATCGAAAAGAAAAAGGCGGACTACCAGAAGGTTCACTCGATTCCACATCCGGCAGAATTCTCGCTTTACTATGACCTGTAGAGCGCAGAATCATAACGACAGAAAGATAATACTACTAGAGATATAGATTACGACAAATAAAGATAGTTAATGGGTAAAATACTGAACAGCGGATACGGCGCGATCTTCGGGACATACTGGATCATCTACGCAGTTGTCAGCAGCTTCGCGTCCGTGTTTATGCTGGCAAAAGGATATACAAATTCACAAATCGGAGTAACGTTGGCTGTGGCAAATGTGCTTGCAGTCATCATGCAGCCGCTCATCGCGGATTTCGTGGACCGGTCAAAGAGACTGGACGTTATCGGCACGACCGAAATCATGACCATCTGCATGATGGTATTCACCATCGGCATGTTCACGTTTAAGGGCGGCAGTCTGGGACTCTGCGTGGTGTTCGTGCTGCTGATTGCGTTCCATACCGTATTGCAGCCATTGTTCAACTCTCTGGCTTTCCGGCTTGAGGAGGCAGGTGTATCCATCAATTTCGGCATCGCCAGATCCGTCGGTTCGCTGGCCTACTCGATTTTCGTCGCCATTTTCGGCACGATCGTCGAACATTTTGGAATCAACGTTATGCCAATCGCAAGTGAGATTTCCTGTCTGATGCTCATTGCAAGTCTTGCCTTCACGGGGTATTACTTCAACAAAGGCAAGAAGCAGGCGCCGCAGCGCAAAATCGAAGGGGCGACAGTTGAGGAACCAGTAGAAAAAGAAACGGAAGTGACAGCGGAGGCGGAAGAGTCAATCGTAGAGGAAGAGGAAATCAACCTCGTTCAGTTCATCAGAAGAAACAAGATGTTCTTCATCATGAATCTTGGTGTCCTGGGCATCTACTTCAGCAATGCAGTACTGAACAATTATATGGCGCAGATCTGTGACGGCGTCGGCGGAAGTACAGAGGATATGGGTCGTATCCTCGGCGTGATGGCATTTCTGGAGATACCGACCATGGTGTTCTTCAAGCAACTGAGGGACAGATTCTCCTGTCAGTTCCTGCTGAAGATCGCAGCCATAGGATTCACGGTGAAAATCGCCATCTGCTGGCTGGCGAATTCCGTCATCATGCTGTACATCGGACAGTTGTTCCAGCCTGTTTCCTTCGCGCTCTTCCTCCCGGGGATGGTTTACTTCTCGGATGAGATGATGAGTAAGGGCGAAGCGGTCAAGGGGCAGGCGCTGTTCACAACCATGATAACAATTACAACCATATTCGCGACTCTGTGTGGCGGAATGATATTGGATGCAAGCGGCTCGAAGATGCTGACTTTCGTTTCGACACTTCTGACAGCAGCGGGAGCATTGGTTATCATATTCGCAGTCGACAGGGTAAAAAGCAATAAGTAACAATCCATCATTTATCGAGAAGGAGGTTTCAAATGTACGAGGAACTTACTGAAATAATCAAAGGAAGTGACAATATCGTTTTCTTCGGCGGTGCAGGCGTATCAACGGAGAGCAATATCCCGGACTTCAGATCGGAAGCAGGACTCTACAGCGCCCAGTCCAACTACGGCATGTCACCGGAGCAGATGCTGTCTCACAGCTTCTTCGTGAGAGATACGGAGACCTTCTTTGACTACTACAAAAACAACCTGATCTATACGGATGCGGAGCCGAATGACGCTCACAAGGCGCTGGCGAAGCTGGAAGAGATGGGAAAACTCAAAGCTGTCGTGACCCAGAACATAGATGGGCTCCACCAGAAAGCAGGAAGCAAAACAGTCTATGAACTGCACGGTTCCGTTCTCAGGAACAATTGCATGCACTGCGGAACCTACTATGATCTTGACTATATTATGGATCCGGAGCATTGTGACGGACTCATTCCGAAGTGTGAAAAGTGCGGCGGTGTTGTAAAACCGGACGTCGTCCTTTACGAAGAAGCGCTCGATGAGTATCAGATCAATGGAGCGGTAGACGCCATCAGAAAGGCGGATGTTCTCATCATCGGAGGAACATCCCTCGTGGTGTATCCGGCAGCCGGATTTATCAATTACTTCAGAGGAAGCAAGCTTGTACTCATCAACAAAAGCAGTACATCTTTTGACAACAGGGCAGACCTCGTAATACATGACGCCATCGGAAAAGTAATGAAAGAGGCGGTGAATGGACTCTAAAGAGGACTCCAACACGACTGGCAGAAGAATATGGGAAGCAATCTGGCAGTATAAGTGGCTCTACTTCTGGATCCTTATGGCATGCCTTTTTGGCGTGGTCATTTACTTCTGGCAGGGAGCTTCACAGGCCATTGATTACTTCAGCGGATATCTGATTGAGCTGAGTCTTTCCGTGGACAACCTGTTCGTATTCCTGCTGATCTTCATCAGCTTTGGAATCAATGAACATGCACAGCACAAAGTGCTCAACTACGGAATCGCCGGTACGATCGTGCTCAGATTCCTTTTCATATTCGTGGGTATTTCGCTGATCAACATGTTTGAATGGCTTCTCTGGGCTTTCGGCGCGCTGCTTGTGATCAGCGGCGTCCGGATGTTCCGGAAAGACGATGATGAGGATGACCCGAGGGACGGTGTGATCTATAAGATGATCGCCAAGTTCCTGCCTATGAGCGCTGACTTTGAAGGCGAAAAGTTCATTGTGGACAACGATGGGACCAATTACGACAAGTCCAGCCTGCTTTCCAAGAGAGCGAAAAAGCTGTGCACGCCGCTTATGGTGGTGATGGTCCTGCTGCTGTTCTCGGATATTATTTTTGCAATCGACTCTGTTCCTGCCGTCATATCCATGACGCGGGATCTGTTTATCGTATACACATCGAATATGTTCGCGGTGATGGGACTGAGGCAGATGTTCTTTGTCCTGGAACACATGCATGAGAGATTCCAGTACGTTAAGTACGGGGTAGCTGTCATCCTGATGTTCACTGGCGTGAAGATGCTCCTCGACATATTCGATATCCACATCCACAATCTCATTTCCATAGCAGTCATTCTGGTGCTGCTGGTAGCGAGCATTATCGCTTCGGTCATCGTATCGAGTCGCACAAAGACAGAAGACAAGGCGGATAAACTTGAAAAGAAGAAAGAGATTGAAGATGCATTTGAGGAGCTGGATAAGGAATCATGACCTGGGGAATACCATTCTATTTTAACAGCATACTTCTGGGCGTCGGACTGGCCATGGATGCGTTCAGTGTATCCATTGCAGATGGACTTCTGGAACCGGACATGAGAAGAGGCAGAAGATGGACCATTGCAGGAACCTTCGCCTTCTTCCAGTTCATCATGCCTGTGATCGGATGGTTCTGCGTACATGCCCTGGCGTCCCGTTTTGCGATGTTCCAGAAAGCGGTACCGTGGATCGCTCTCGTGCTGCTTTTGTATATCGGCGGCAAGATGCTCATTGAGAGCATTCAGCAGATTCGAGAAAAAAGGAATGAAAACAGTATTGTTTCAGAAACGGTTGCTGCAACGGCGCGGCTTACAGCACCGACACTGCTTTTGCAGGGAATCGCAACGGCAATCGATGCGCTGTCTGTTGGTTTTGCAATATCCGGTTACGGTTGGATACAGGCGTTGGTATGCGCAGTTATCATTGCAGTCGTGACCTATTTCATCTGTACCATAGGACTTCACATCGGAAGAAAGGCGAGCGAAAAGCTATCCGGCAAGGCAGGAATACTGGGAGGATGCATTCTCATATTCATAGGAATTGAGATTTTCATAAGAGGAATTGTTTAATGGGCAAGAATGAGTATGACGTACCCAAAATAAGTTTATATGCAGCGGGTATCGCGTTCACGCTATCAATTGGGTTTTCCTTCTTCGGAATCAAACAGTGCGTTCCTTATGCGGATACACTGACCATTCTCTGCTACAGATATGTGGCAGCGCTCATCAGCGTCGCGCTGTGGATCGGTATCGCAAAGGCATTAGGAAGATACCCGAAGGCAGAGCCGGGAAGACCGAAAGGAAAACTCTACATGACGGCTGCTTTTTATGTCGCTTTCATGATTTTGCAGATTCTGTCGATGTTCTTCGCGACTTCCATTGAAGGAGCTATCGTCTTCGCCATGTCACCAATCTTCGCCAAGATCATCGGAAGGATCGTTTTGGGCGAGCGGTCCACCAGACTGCAGATGCTCTTTATCGTCATGACCGTGACAGCCCTGATTGTGCTGATCATTCTGAATGCGACAGACATCACACTGAATGTCACCGGCCTCATTATCATGACGGTTGCGACGATTTTCATGGGCTGTCAGAATGTCTCGGCAAGATATATCCGTGGCGTCTTCCGGCCGATCGAAATCACAGCGACCATAGCGGTGGGAGGATCGATTATTTTCATCGGAGCGTCCATCGTGCGGGCGATGTATACTGGTGACTGGAATGCACTGATCGAACCGTTGAAACATCCGGATTTCGTGATTTGGGTTTCCTTCCTCGGTGTGTTCTGCATCCTGCTCTCCGCCCAGTTCATGGCATATATGCTGGCACATATGGAAATCATTCAATCGACGGTATTCAGCAGCGCATCCACTCTGGTATCAATCATAGCAGGAGCGCTGATACTGGGAGAGCCGCTGCGGTGGTATCATTTTATATGCGGCGCCATTATTCTAGCCGGTGTCGTCGGCTTGATGTTGGCTCCGGCAAAAGCAGAAAACGCAGGTAAATCATTAGAAGATGATATGAATAAAGAACAAAAAGGAGAATAACAATGAGAGGATCATTCACGTACTGCAATCCGACCAAACTGTATTTCGGCAAAAACGCCCTCAAAAATCTGGCTGGGGAACTTGAACAATACGGACCGAATGTGCAGCTGATCTACGGCGGCGGTTCCATCAAGAAGAATGGCATCTATGATGAGGTCGTAGACGTGCTCACAGCATGCGGCAAGACGATCGTAGAAGACGGCGGCGTCATGCCGAATCCGACGGTAGACAAACTTCGTGAAGGCGTGCAGATCGCCCGCGATCACAATGTCGACCTGCTGCTGGCTGTCGGCGGCGGTTCCTGCTGCGACTACGCAAAGGCTGTATCAGTTTCCATCAACTGCGATGACGATCCTTGGGAGAAGTACTATGTGCGCTTTGAAGAACCGGATTGCGAAATCGTGCCGGTGGGATGTGTGCTGACCATGGTGGGAACCGGATCTGAAATGAACGGAGGAGCCGTCATCACCAACCATGAGACAAAACAGAAGATCGGGCATGTCTTCGGAACGGAAGTCATGCCGAAGTTCACTGTGCTGAATCCTGTCTATACACTGAGCCTGCCGCACTATCAGATGGTAGCCGGCATATATGATATCTTCAATCACATCTGTGAGCAGTATTTCAGCGGGGCAGATGACAATGTAAGCGATTATCTGAGCGAAGGACTGATGCGGTCTCTGATTCACAGTTCACGCATTGCCAATGTAGATTCCCAGGATTACGAAGCCCGCTCCAATATTATGTGGACGGCGACATGGGCACTCAACACACTGCTTTCAAGAGCCAAAACCACAGACTGGATGGTACACATGCTGGGACAGGCGGCCGGCGCACACACCGACGCGACACATGGCATGACATTGGCAGCAGTTTCACTGCCGTATTACAGATACCTAATCCAATCGGCAGCAGGGGAGGATGCAGGTCCGACAGGCGAAGCATGCATCGCCAAATTCGCCCGCTTCGCTACGGAAGTATGGAAAGTCAGTCCGGATGGACGCAGTGAGGAAGAGCTTGCCTATGCAGGACTGGAAGCATTGGAGAGCTGGATGAAAGAACTTGGGCTCGTGATGAATCTGACCGAGCTCGGCGCCAGTGAGGATATGGTGGAAGGCATCGCAGACAGCACGATTATCCTGAAGGGCGGATACAAAGTCCTCACAAAAGATGAGGTAGCAGAGATTCTCAGACAGAGTCTGTAAAATAGAAAGGAGACAGAATATGTTTACTAGAGCAATTACAAGAAAACCATGCCGCGCGCTGATCGACGGAATCACAACCGCGATGTTCGGGGAAGGCACTCCGGACTACGATCTGGCGGTGCAGCAGCATGACAACTACATCAAAACACTGAGAGACCTGGGGCTGGAAGTTCTGGACCTGGCAGCAGATGAGAGATTCCCGGACTCCTGTTTCGTGGAAGATCCGGCTGTTGTGATGCCGGAGTGTGCCATCATCACAAATCCGGCGACTGACTCCAGAAACGGTGAAAAGTTTGAAATCGTCGACGCCATCAAGCAATTCTACAAGGATGATCAGATCTTCCACATTGAGGCGCCGGGCACCATGGAAGGCGGAGACGTCATGCTCGTTGACAAGCACTTCTATGTCGGCCAGTCAGACCGCACCAATGCGGAGGGTTTCAAGCAGTTCGCTGATATCGTGGGACAGTTCGGATACGAAGCAACGGCAGTCCCCGTTACAGAGGGACTCCATCTGAAGGACTTCGTCATCTATCTGGAGAAGGGCAACATGCTCGTTTCCCCGAAGATGAATGAAGAGCCTGCTTTCGCGGAGTATACAAAGTTCGTCATTGATCCGGATGAACTCTACGCCATCAACAGCATGAACATCAACGGCACTGTCCTCGTTCCGGAAGGATTCCCGAAGACCCTGAAGATCATCGAGGATCTGGGTTATCCTACCATTGTTCTGAACAACAGCGAGTTCAGCAAAATCGACGGCAGCCTGACCTGCCTGTCATTGAGATTTTAATAGAGTTGTTAGTGTGATTTTAATGGATTGCATCCTTGCATCTGCAACGCTTTGTGTTATAATAAGCGTTGCAGGCATGGGGTATTAGCTCAGCTGGGAGAGCGCCAGGTTCGCAATCTGGAGGCCAGGGGTTCGATCCCCCTATGCTCCACCATGTACGGAACGTTGAAATTTCAACGTTCCTTCGTCTTTTTTGGAATGGATTTTCAGATAAGTAACTGCATTTTGGTAACAGTTTTGGTAACACTTTTCGATTTTTACGCAATTTCTTGCGTCTTTTTGGTAACACTTCCACCTCTGAGTGCGGCAGAAATGGTTGCTGGATCAGGCAGTCCATCACGTCTTCCGTAATAAGATTTCATAATGACTGCCGGTGTATTTCCGGCCAGATTCGCGATCTGGGCCAGTGTAAGATCGGAATGATCTACCATCGCGGTGATCCAGGTTTTGCGGAACACATACATGCGATGTTCGGGAAGACCGGCCTGTTTGCACATTTTTTTCATGCAGCGGTTCGCATGGCTGTAATCCACAGGATGATCATTGATGGAAAACAGATGATCCGATTCTATCCCTAGTTCTTTCTTGATACGCTTCACTTCATCAAGGATGGCCAAAGCTTCATCCGTCAGCGGAACCACTCGTGAGATCTTGTAATTCTTCAGCCAGTTCTTGATCTTATAGACCTTCTCCCCGGTTTCCGGGTCTTTCGAGTCCTCTGAGTAAGCATAGAACCTTCTCACATGCAGGCCGTCTTTCATGACATCCTTGTGCTTCAGTTCAAGCAGCTCGCCGATCCTCAGTCCGACTTCCCTCTCAAAGAGAAACATCAGATATGTCAGCGGACGTTCGGTCTGCTTATCGTTCATCAGATCTCTTGCAGCGACCTCTATCTTTGCCAGTTCCTCATCTGTCAGAGTGATGATTCCCTCCTGATTATCGTCTTCGTCCTCTTCCGAGTTTGCTGCCTTTTCCTTTGCCTTTCTGGCTTTCATTCCCTCGATCTTTGTGTTTCTGGACACGTTATACTGCACGATATCGCGCGCGATAGCCTTGTCCAGTATCTCATTCACGATAGCCTTGACATTGTAGAAATGTCCAACCTTGCATCCTGGCTTTCCGTCGGTCCCATTGAGCAACCGCAATGCCCATGTTTTGATAATATCGACGTTCAGTTCCTTGATCGGCGTATCTACAAGCTGCTCACAAGGTTCGATGTCGTTGCGCCATTTTGATTCGATCGATATGATCGTACTTGCCTCCTGAAGCTGCTTTTTCTCCTCAAGCCAGATCGGATACAGCGACCTGATGGTTACGGTTTCGAGGACCTTTTTCGTGCCTTCGACTCCGAAATAGTTCAGATTCAGAGCACGCTCCATGTCTTCAAGATAGGTCTTCGCAATCGCTTTCTTCTTCCCATCTGGTGTTGTGATTTTCGTACGCCATCTGCCGTCGGAGCTCTGCGTGATCGGCGCTGTATGGACTTTGCTGAACATTGCCTGCAGTTCATCCCGTTTCTTTTCTTCTTCAGTTTTTTTCGCTTTCATTATCACCTCCCTTGCCTGTGTCTCCGTAATTATACCATCTTCAACCATTCCCTGTAACTCCGGTCTTAAACTCCAATCTATTTTTTTCATAGCTTTCCCCTTTAAAATTCAAAACCCCTGTGAGAAATGGATTCCCACAAGGGTGTCTCGATACCGTATTCTTTTTATCTTGTTTCGTGCTCCTGCTTCTTTGTTTTCCGCCTCTGATCCTTGCCCTGAGCGGCGTATTCTCTGGTCACATCCTCCCGGATCTGCTCCGCCCGGTCCAGGATCTGACCGGCGGTTTTCTTATCCGTTCGAAGCGTTTTGATTTCCGCCGTCAGGCTGTCCCGCATTTGCCGAAGCCCGGTGAGCTCATCCTGGTCATGACATCTTCGCATCCTGTTGCGGATCTTCTGCCGTTCATCGCAAAGGCTGGTGATGCGTTCATCGCATCTGTCGATCAGTGCTTTCACGTCATCTTCTGTGCTGAGATGTTCTTTGGCCAGGAGCCGTGCATGCCGTGAATATTCGTCGCATTTGCGCATCGCCGCTTTCATTTCGGGTGTCATCGGCTGATAATGATTTCGCTTCGGCCAGTAGCCGAGAAGATACAGATAGTGCAGATACAAAGCGAACAATCCTGTGATTTTCTGCTTTGGTTTCGGGCTTCGTGTATGGATCCTCTTTGGCTGAAATCTCATGCCGTTCCCATACATGAACCGGTAATAGTTTTCTCTGGTGCTGAGGTCATTTTCACAGACCCTCGCATAGATCTTCTGCGGTTCATACTCTGGTCCAAGCTGATAAAGTCTTGTAGGTCTGCCGCCATAAACAGAACAGATCACTGGGTATTTCCGGTTTGCGTCCGCACGGATCCGGTAGCCCTTCTTCCGGAGAACAGCCTCGAACATCTCCATATTTGTGCTTGCAGAGACTGCATCATCGATTGCCCAGCGCATCAGATTGTATCTGGTCGCTTCGCCATTTTTCTCCGCGAAATAGATCTGCCGCGGCGTTCTGCCTCCGGGCCGTTCAATCACGGACAGTTCGTGCTCCCTGCATAGTTCATCGGAAGTCTGCCGCAGCTTCCGGTAAGCAGCTTTGTTGTCATTGAACTTCTTTCCGTCAACGAAGGAGACAGAGTTTACGATGAAATGATTGTGCAGATGCTCTTTGTCAAGATGTGTCGCGACCAGCACCTGATACCGGTCGCCCCAGAGTTTTTCGGCAAGTTCGACGCCGATCTGATGACACATCTGCGGCGTGACCTCACCCGGTTTGAAGCTCTGATACGCATGATAGGCTACATTGCCTCCGGTCTTTCCGAAAGACTCCTTAACTGCCATCATCTCTTCAAAGGCGGTGTCTGCATCGCACCGGATGCCGGTGGTGAGATAGACTTTTTCATCACCGAATCCCGTTTTTTCTCCGTTGACTGCGTACCCGATGGAGGCTTTCAGGTCATCATATTCTGTTTTCTCCGGATTCGAAGCATATTCCGTGACCCGTCTCAAACTGTCCTTGATCGGCCATATCTTAGTCGTTGCCATCTGATGATACTCCTTTCTTTCCAGCCTTTTTGACATCGTAGTTTGCCATCAGAAGCAGCCAGATCCGGTTCATGATGTCTCTGAGTTCCTGCAGCTCATGGATATATTTTTCCTGCAGTGCAGCGTCTTCACTTGGCACCAGTTCGCTCAACAGCCGGCGGAATTTCCGGTCAAGACTGACCATTTCTTCATAGATTTCTCTCTTCGGAAGCTCTTTTGGCTCATGCTCCATCGCCAGTTTCCGGAGATATTCTGATACTGTCAGGTTGCATCGTCCGGCGTTTTCGGTGATCGTTTTCTTCTCTGATTCCGTTACTCTGATGTTGATCCCTGTATTTCGTTCCCTCATTTTTTAACCTGCCTTTCCTGTTAATTTGTTGTTCGATCGAATCAATTTCTGCCGGAAAGTTCCCGGGGTCATAGGGGCGGGAGGCCCCAATCCGGTGTATGGCCGGGGCCGGTTTACCGGGCCGGCTACACCGGCGGCGATACATCGCCTATGCTCGCTACATTCGTAGACATACTTCTCACGGCAATACATTTCGTGGCCATACCTCATGTGCGCTCACCGCCCTTTGCGAGAATCTGCTTCGCCTTCGCAACGGATTCATCCCAGGTCTCCTGCGGCTCTTCAACCGGAGCATTGTTCTCGGGCTCTGGTTGG
>CACWSO010000019.1 GCA_902763505.1 uncultured Eubacteriales bacterium
TCCATCCGATTCTTATTGTTATCGCATGTATCGCCGCAGTTTGCAGAAGGAAGAAGGCAAATGAAATATTCTACAATAAAACTTCTTGAACTAATCAATGCAGCGGTCTGCATCATTGTCTTTGGGGCTGCTATGACATTGCGGCTCCCTGCTCAGTCAACCAGTTGGATGATCACCTTGATCGTAATGCTTTTCATCCTTGAACATAAATGCAACCGGAAATACCCACAGTGGGACAGGCTCTGGAAACTTCCGCCAGCTGCCATAGCTGCCCCTGTACTGCTATTGATCGTGATGATTATCGGGGCCTTCGTGACAGAGCATGGGGTTGCCTGGATGGTGGCTATTCTCGTATGTATCAGACTGATTCCAGACTATTATTATGCATTGAAATATGAAATGGATGAGCTGGATACTGTGGAAGAATTGTTGCAAAGGTATCCAGAGGTGAAATCAAAGATGAGAAAGAATGTTTTGGAGGAATTGGAAGAGGACAGTGAAGCTGATAGAAACAACAGAGATAGGAGTACGGATGACAACGAATAAGAAAATTATAATAGCAGGAATAGCAGTATTAATGGGATTTCTTATGACGGCATGCGGAAATAGTTCATCGGTTCAAGGTGAAGCTGCCATGAACACGATCCAACCATATGTCCTTTCAGAGGCAGAGGAGGAAATCGTAGACGTGGTTTTGTCATCGAGTAGTTCGATAACACAGTTTACCGTAGATGAAACATACAAACATATTGTTGTAGGATATGATTACTACGAAAAGGGGAAGCTTGTTGCAAAAAACTGTGATAAGTGTCAGCTCGATTTGTCTTATGACGCTGGTGCACAGACAACTTTTGGGAAAATATATACGAATATAGACAGCGATTATTCAGAGATCACAATACGTGGAAAAGAAAGCAACGGGGAAGAAACGAATTCTCTTGGAAGCAAGGACCCACTTTCAAATGAAGATCAGACACTTGATGACATGAGCGGAATTACAACTAGTACACTTGAGTCTCCTGTTGAAATAGAAAAGAATAAAAAGATATATATTTGGGCTACGATTGGCGACAATGATGATGAAATGGAAGTGTGCAACGACGTTTCGACGATTCTGAACGATAAAGCATTTAAATCATATGACAAGTGCTTTCTCTTCTATGCAATCTTTAAATAGCCGGCACCAAGTACATAAATACCTATAATAATGATTACAAAAAACCCAGTCCGAATCATCAGGACTGGGTTTTCTGAAATAGTGCCAAGCAGGTAACACTGGTAACACTTTTTTCTTTGACACAGGACTTTTAAACGCTGTAACCGTTGAAAAATGCACGTTTTTAATTTCGTCCTTTTCAGTCGTTCGTGTTCGACTCCCCTATCGAGTACCAATAACAAGACGACACCCAATGGGTGTCGTTCTTGTTATTAATATTCAAATAGTGGGGAGTCGAACCCGCAAGGGCGTCGGCGTGAAGCGAGGAAGTCCGGTGGACTTCCGAGTAGCCGACGGGTCAAGGCCGCTGCAGAGAGCGGCCGCAGACCGGCGGATCGCGCAGCGATACGCGTAACTCCCCTATCGAGTACCAATAACGAACGGAGTACCGATTTCGGTACTCCGTTTTCTGATTCGTTATTCTATAACAGCTTATCCTTCTCATAGAGTCTCTCTATGAATTCGTATATTTCGGGAAGCCGTTTCTTCAATGGAATCGGCCGCAGATCGTGATTGGTGAATCCGTGACGGCTGTGACCCTTCACATGAAGCACCCCGGTCTCGGCATTTCTGACCTCATAATCAACTTCCAGAGAGGCAGGGCCGAGTTTTACGATGCGGCATGTTATCGCGATGATCTCGTCGTATACCGCAGGTTCCTGAAATTTTGCCTGAACCGACAGGACCGGTATCTGGAAATCTTCCTTCTCCATCTCGGAATATGGAAAACCTTCTTCTCTAAAGTACTCTGTCCTGGCAGTTTCGAAATAACGGATGTAATTCGCATGGTGCATGACCATCATCTTATCCGTGTCGTAATATTGTACCCGTGTTTTATAACAATACGGCTCCATGATTATTACCCCTCTTTCTTCATCGCAAGTTTCAGACGTCCGGCTTCCATATCAGAAAGAGCCATTTCCTTCACCAGATAGTGCTGCAGTTTTCCGGTAGCCGTCATCGGCAGTTCCTTGACGAATCTGTAGTAACGCGGTCTCTTGTAAACTGACAGGTGATCTGACTGCAGGCAGAATTCCACCATATCTGATACTGTAAGATCATCATCTTCTGGCACGACGTATGCAACAACAGCTTCTCCTCTGATTTTGTCAGGAACACCCGTTACTGCGGTCTGGTGTACTTTCGGGTGCAGGTTCAAAGCCTCTTCCACGATGGTCGGGTAAATGTTCTCGCCGCTGGAGATGATCATGTCGTCCTTTCTGCTTGCAATCGTAACGAACTGGTTTCTATCCCAGGTTGCCAGGTCGCCTGTGTACATCCAGCCGCCATGGAATTTCTTCTTTTCCTCTTCGGCGTTGTTGTAGTAGCAGTAGGATGACTTCGGCGTTCTGATGATGACCTCGCCGATTTCCATCTCATCCATTGCGACCATGTCGTCAGGATCTGCGAATTTATCCTCGTACGCCTTGACGACTCTCACGTCATCGTCTGTGCAGGCGCGTCCTGCGGTTCCCGCCATCTCCGGCAGTTCATAAGGTCTGAGGAATGTGTTCCAGAAGGTTTCGGTCGTGCCATATCCGTTGAAGATGTTCGGTGTCAGGACTTCCTGAACACGGATACAATCGGTCCTTTCAAACGGCGCACCCATGGTGACGATTCCTTTCAGGGAAGAAAGATCTGCGCCGAATTTTTCCTGCTGCCTTACCAGCATCTTCATGATGGAAGGTGCGCCAATCAAGAATGTCACGCCGTACTTCTGTACGTTCTTGAGGGCAAGCTGCGGTTGGAAAGATCTCATGATGACGACTTTTCCACCTGCAAAGAATGTCGGAGCAGGCCCGCCGGAGTGGATTCCGCCGCGGTGGAACCAAGGCGTCGTATTCATGGTTGCGTCTGTGGAATTCATTGGGAAGTGCATCATAACATCATGGCAAGTAAGCACTTCATTGGCGTTGTATAATGGTACTCCTTTTGGTTTCCCTGTGGTCCCGGAAGTATAGAGTCGCATCATTTCGTCATAGATATAAGGCACAAAATCTGTAACAGGCTCCGTGTCAGGATAATCTCTGACAAAGTCACTGAAACGGATATGTCCCTCCGGTAGTTCGCCGTCTCCGACCATGAGAATGAGCTCTGGCTTTGCATCTGCAGAAGCAAGTGCCTTGACTGAATTATCTTTGTTCGCTTCGTCGTAGATATACACCTTCGGTTCGCTGGAATCCAGACACACTTTCGATTCCTCAGGCGCAAAACCAGGATTGGCAGGGCTGGTTACAGCGCCGAATTTCTGCGGTGCGAGATATGAAAAGACGAATTCCGGACAGTTCGGCAACTGGAACAGAACCACGTCTCCTTTCTGCACATTGTGATCCAGCAGGGCGTTGGAGAGTTTATTCACATCTGCATTGAGCTGGCTGTACGTCCAGGTGCTGTCAGTATGCGGATCCACCATGGCTTCCTTGTTCGGCAGCCTGCGCACGACACGAAGGAAACCCTCGATATATGTGAAGTCACGCTCGAATACCTGCCGGAACATATTCTTCTGTTCCGGAGCTCTGTAATCCATCAGTTCATCAATGGAGACATTCAGTGTTTCTGCAATCTTCAGTGCATAAGAAACTGTTGGATCCGCGCCGCCAGCGCAGTATTTCTTTATCATGTTATAGGTAATCCCCGTGCTGTTCGCTAAGTCAGTCATTGTCATATTGCTCTGTGACAGAGCGTTTTTTAAGTTTTCACTAAAAGACATTATAGTTACCTCCCTAATGCATTTTTACTCGTGCATATCATATATGTGAATTATAGTTCAGGCAAGACAATGATATTTCAGTTGAACTGAATTATAATTCACAGCAAGAACAACCAAAAACGAGCACCAGTAAGGTACTCGCTTTCAATATTTGCTTTGTGATTCTGTCTTAATAGTTCTCGCCGTTCAGTTCGAAGAAACTCTGCGGGTGCGCACACACAGGACAGACGTCCGGAGCTTTGGTTCCCGTCATGAGATGGCCGCAGTTCCTGCATTCCCAAATCTTGACCTCGCTCTTCTCGAACACTTCTTTCAACTCAACATTCTTCAGCAGTGCGCGATAGCGTTCTTCGTGGTGCTTTTCAATCGCAGCAACGCCGCGGAACTTTTCTGCCAGTTCGTGGAACCCTTCCGCATCGGCGGTCTCCGCAAAACCGGCATACATGTCTGTCCACTCATAATTTTCACCGTCCGCTGCCATCTTGAGGTTTTCCGGCGTTGTTCCTGTTCCGCCGTGCAGTTCTTTGTACCAAAGTTTAGCATGTTCTTTCTCATTATCTGCCGTCTTGAGGAACAAAGCAGCGATCTGCTCATATCCTTCCTTCTTTGCTACGGATGAATAGTAGGTGTACTTGTTGCGCGCTTCGGACTCCCCCGCGAAAGCTGCCTCTAAGTTTTTCTCTGTCTGTGTCCCTGCGTATGGATTGGAAGGAGTTTCTTCCAATGGCTCAAATACATCCTTCTGTTTGCATCTCGGGCAGACTTCAGGAGCGGAATCCCCCTCATGGATATATCCGCATATTCTGCATTTGAATTTCATGATCATACCCTCCCTTAAAAAAGTATTATTCTTTATGCATGCATTCTATCACGGTTTCTTCTGCAGAACAATCGCCTTTGCCTTGCTATGTGTTTTATTACACTTCATATTACACTCGTGCGCGGCGTGGCTGGAACCTCCTTTCTGCAAGGGTTTCAGGCCCGACTCATCAGTGTTCGACTCCCCTATCGAGTACCAAATAACAATAGAGACCCGTTTGGGTCTCTATTGTTATTTACCTTCAGCGGTTTTGAAACAGGATATAATACATTCTTGACAATAATTAATTTATAATTATAATATAATTATAAAAGGGAAGCCGGGTATGACAGAGATGACTTTTGAATGGGATGAAAAGAAAAACAGAATCAATAAGCGGAAACATGGAATCAGTTTTGAGGAAGCAGAAACTGTGTTTTACGATAATCAGGATCATTTCCGCTCGAAAGGCAACGAAAAATGAAACCAAAATCTATCGCGAAGGAATACAAAGGTAATGAACATGAGAGATGAATATGATATCAAAAGTCTGAATCCGCGACGCAACCCATATGCGGACAAACTGAAAAAGCAGATCACAATTCGCCTGAATGCCGGTACAATCGAATATTTCAAGCAGCAGGCCGAGGAGACTGGCATTTCTTATCAGAACCTGATAAACATGTATCTGACGGATTGTGCTGTCCACGAAAAAAAGTTGGAATATACCATAAAATAGCAAGGATATGCATACAACTGCATATCTTTTTTATACCCGCATCTTCCTTCTATACTCCAGCGGCGTCATCCCCGTTTTCTCCTTAAAACGATTTCCCCAATAGATAATCCTGTCCCAGAGAGAAGGTCTGCCAAATCTGCACAAGTTTTTGAGCAAACTGTGCTATTATGAAAAACAGAAAGGATGCTTATTATGGATTACATCGCTCACTACGACTCGCCCCTCGGCGGTATCACGCTGGCCTCAGATGGAACCGCTTTGACCGGACTCTGGTTCGATGACCAGAAGTACTTCGGGGACACCCTGACAGAAGAATATGAAGAAAAGGATCTTCCTGTCTTTGCAAAGGCAGCAGAATGGCTGGACATCTATTTCTCCGGGAGAGATCCGGGGTTCATCCCGCCCCTCTCCATGCGGACGACAGCATTCCGCAAACGGGTCTGGGAAATCATGCTTGAAATACCCTTCGGACAGACGATGACCTACGGACAGATCGCGGCACAGATTGCAAAAGAAAAAGGCCTCCCGCATATGTCCGCCCAGGCAGTCGGTGGTGCGGTCGGCCACAACTCCATATCCCTGATCATACCATGTCACCGGGTCGTCGGCTCTGACGGAAGCCTGACCGGATACGCCGGCGGGATCAATAAAAAAACAGCCCTCCTTGAACTGGAGGGAGCTGATTTGTCCAATTTGTACGCACAAAAAAAAGGGACTGCATTATAATTTTTCATCAGTGTTTTTTTGCATCATTTACTCTCGAATGATGACCTTGACGACGTTCGGATAGTATGCCTGCTCATCGTAATGATATGACAAATCCTCGACAGACCCCTTGAGGAAACTGTAAGCGAGGTCCTGATTTCGGTTCAGCGCCAAATCTGCGACAGCATTATTCATCAGGATTGCATCTGTTTTGTTGTTTTTTAGCGCCAGTATCATGTCCGGCATACTATTGTAGTATGAAAAATCACCTACATCCGGCACCTTGCTGCGCACCAATTCTTCAAAGGGTGCTCCCGTAAGCATAGAGATCCTCTTGCCTGCAAGATCTGAATAATCTTCGTATTCCGCAGTGTTTGCAAAAGCTGTGCTGACCCCGGTCATGAAAAAGACTGTGGCCACTAAAACGGCCAGTAAATGCAGACAGATACCGCTCTTTATTCTCTTATTTGCGCGTGTCTCTCTTTTCATCATTCCTGTTCCAATAAAACAGATATCTTTCCTGTGTTTCATTATAATCCAACGACGCAAATAATAATAGACAGGTTATAATAAAATGACACCCTTCCGAGTGTCATCTTTGATTCATGTTTACACACTGTATTGTGCCTGATATTCTGCGAACATCTGCTTACCCCGCTCAAACTCAAGGATCCATGCTGTGATCGTCATCCCTACATTGGATCCCATAATTACATTGATTGCCTGCTTTAACGACATTAGCCCTGAGTTTACGAAACCTACCACCATAACGGTCGTCGCCGATGAGCTCTGTATTACCGCTGTGATACCGCAGCCTGTCAGAAATCCGGACAGCTTTCCCGTTGTCATCCGTTCCAGCATATTTCTAAGTCCCGGACCCGCTCTCCGCTCCAACGCCTGACCCATGATGTTCATCCCGAAAAGGAACAAACATAATCCGCCGGCTAATGTCAGCACATCAAATATTGTCATTTTAAACCCTCCGATAAATAATATGTTCTGTCACATCTATCATGAAGGTTTTCTTTAAAATCGATTACCTTTGACATGTAAAATCAGTGTTGAGCATGTAAAATCAGTGCAAAGCACTTTCGAACGCTGATAATCAATATCCCCCCATGGGGCTTGTTTCTTCAATCATCATACGTTACCATAAGACAAGTGATTTCATGAAGAAATCAATTTGAACCACGAAGGCTCAACTGCGGCAAGAATGCCGTGGATGCATCGTGGTCATTTTTATTATAAGGAGGTTTTATTATGGCGTGCTTTTTAGTACCAACAGCAGAAGCAATCGTAACAACAGTCATCGCAAAGACTGCAAAAGATGAGAAGGATTATACAGATGTAAACATTGATACAGGGATTGAAGTTTCTGAAAAACCTGTGAAGATGTCCTTCGTAAGAAAACTCAGATGGCTTTCAAACATGCTCTGGGGTGGCGCAGTACTGCTCTGTTTCGAACATCTATGGCATGGCGAAGTCGTTCCTTTCCCACCGTTCCTGACGGCGGCATCAGATCCTGCGGATACAGCGGTCATGCTGCATGAAATGTCAACCGTAGGTGTATGCATGGCTGTTCTAATTACGGCTGTATGGGTAGGCATGGTGATCGTTTCAAATGTTATTGAGAATAGAGCAGAAAAAGAAGCCCCTGCAGCTTCACAGGAGGTGTAAGATGACTTTATTGATTACACTCTTTGCTGCAGTTGTAGCTACATTGGTATGGTACACAAAACCTGCTCTGCGTGATCTCAAGGTTGGTGTTCTTTGCTGGATGTTCTGGGGTGCTTCCCTGATGTGGATGATCGACGCGGTATTTGAATTCTCAGAACTAGGCGCAGACTATTTCGCCCCCGCAGGCGCAGATATGCTCAACGATGGATTCCTTGGTTTTGCAGTCGTCGCTCTGGCACTTGTAATCTGGACCGTCATCGTCTTAGTGACAGATCCAAGAGGAACCGTAAAAGCAGCTTTGACAAAGAGATAATTGATTCAAACGTTTCATTTTCACAATCCCATCGATTTGTTGTGCCCATCGATGGGATTGCTTTTTTATCCCCCTATGGGGCTTCAAGCATATTCCCTATTATGATACTCTCCAACTAGGTGATTTGTATGAATATATTAGTGATAGACGCGCAAGGTGGCGGCATTGGAAAACAGCTCGTTGCGCGAATCAAAAAAGAATATCCATCTGAAACAGTAACTGCTGTTGGAACAAACAGCATCGCGACATCTGCCATGATCAAGGCTGGTGCAGATCAGGGCGCCACAGGCGAAAATTCAGTTGTTGTCGCCTGTAAAGCTGCGGATGTCATTATCGGTCCCGTTGGCATAGTGATTACAGATGCCATGCTTGGGGAAATCACCGGGGCCATTGCCCAGTCCGTAGCACAGGCAAAAGCAACACGAATCCTGATTCCATTCAACATGTGTGACACTTTGATTGCCGGAATTGCGGATACCAGCACCAGCAGTCTGATTGATGCCGCGATGCAATCATTACGCTCTGTGATTCAGAATAGAATTGCTTGACTTTTTTCAGTTTTTTGTGATATTCTCTCAACGTTGAGTTGCGAAAGCGTAAGTCCAAACGGACTTGCGCTTTTCTTTTTGAGGAGAATGGAGCTAGATATGTACAACATTTTTAAGAAGCACAGACGTTGGAAATTGATGACAGCGATATTATCATTGTCCCTTCTCACGGTCATGGCCGGAGCCGCGGTTGCGCCTGCGCTGAACATCATTCAGGAACACTTCAACTGCGCGCCACCTGGCCTCGTACAGATGATTATCAGTATCCCTGCAATATCCATCGCGGCGACGAATCTGTTCTTCATAAAACTGAGTCGTCTGTTCACTGCCAGAGCATTGGTAATCATCGGTCTCGTTCTATACACTGCAGGCGGTTGTCTTGCCGGAGTGTTTGATAATATCTATATTGTTCTTGTATTCCGAGCCATCGTCGGTATTGGCGTAGGAATTATCATGCCGCTGTCCACCGGGCTCATCACCTTTTTCTTCACGCGGGACAAACACAGTGTGTTGATGGGATACTCCTCATCACTGAATATGCTCGGAGGCGTGCTTGCAACACTGATTGCCGGAGCGTTGGCAATGGTTTCATGGCGTTTGTCTTTCCTTGTTTATCTGTTGGGAATTGCAGCGCTGATTCCTTGTATTCTATGGATGCCCTCTGAGTTTATTGCTGATAAAAAAAGAGACGGGAGTCCCGTCTCTGATCACAGTGGTTTCGCACCATATATCGTCTGCATGTTTCTCCTCATGCTGACATTCTTCATTTATCCGTCCAACTTTGCCATTGAAACGATGAAAACCGGACTCTTCAGCCAATCTGCTATTGGTCCAATCATGGCAATGATGGATCTGCTGGGATTTGCAGGAGGCCTTCTCTTTTCTAAGATCAAAGGCGCTGCAGTAACCTGCGGCTGGCTGATTGCCCCTTCTGCCTTCCTGATTTCCTATGGTTTGCTGCTCTTTGCCGTAAATGTACCAGGCATTCTCTTCGGTTCCGCGTTGATTGGCTTTGCCAATGGATTCGGTGTACCGTATATCATATCGAAAGGATCTTCAAAAGCAGGAAAAAACGCGGCAACAACCATTATTCCATTGCTGTCAATGGCTCTCTATCTGGCTCAGTTTTTCACGCCTGCAATCGTCGCTGCTGTAAATACATTGGTTGGATCCTCTGCATTTTCTTCTTACTATGTAGCGCTTGCAAGCAGTTTGCTGCTCCTGCTGTTCTCCGTCAAAATCAGAAAATAATCTGTATTTATTCCCCCAGCACTTTCACGAAATCTTCCATGACATCGGAAATGTGAATCTGCTGTGGGCAAACCTGTTCGCAGCTGCCGCAGTGCAGACACGCTGCAGGCTGTTTGTCCTGCGGAATCGCCGCTAGAGCCATCGGTGCGATAAAGCCGAACAGTCCTGCTTTTGTTGTTAGGATGTGCTCGTTGTAAAGTTCAATCAAACGCGGAATGTCCAGACCTTGCGGACAATGATCTGTGCAATAATGGCATGCGGTGCATGGTACGGATTTTTCATCTGCCATCTGCGCCGCCACTTGCATCAATGCACTCATTTCATCCTCATTCAAAGGCAGATCAGCCTCGAACGTAGCGATGTTGGCATGCAGTTGCTCTTCATTGGACATACCAGAGAGAATCACCTTGACTTCCGGAAGGCTCTGCAGGAAGCGGAACGCCCATGCCGGAATCTCCTCCTGCGGACGCAGTGCTTTCAGTGTTTTTTCCTGTTCTTCACTGAGCTTCGCCAGCTTGCCGCCTCTGAGCGGTTCCATAACCCAAACAGGAATGCCATATTCTGTGAGCAGTTCAACTTTCTCCTTGCCATGCTGGAATTCCCAGTCGAGATAATTCAACTGAAGCTGACAGTATTCCATGTCACTACCGTGTGCTTCCAGGAAACGCTTCAACACAGGTAACTCCCCATGACAGGAAAAGCCCAGATATTTAATGCGACCAGCCTTCTTCTGCTCAAGCAAATAATCCATGATGCCGTACTGCGGATCAAGATATTGTTCGATATTCATCTCGCAGACATTGTGCAGAAGATAGAAATCAAAGTAGTCCAACCCCGTCCGCTGAAGTTGTGTCTCAAAGATTTCCTTCACCTTCGGCATGTTCGCAAGATCATAGCCCGGAAACTTGTCAGCCAGGTAGTAGCTGTCTCTCGGATATCTGCAAAGGGCTTCGCCCATGATTTCCTCGGAATGCTCTCCATGGTAGCCCCAAGCGGTATCGTAATAGTTGACCCCATGCTCCATGGCGTACTCCACCATGCGCATGGTCTGTGGAACATCCACCTTCGCATCATCTCCATCGATGACCGGCAGACGCATCGCGCCGAATCCCAACTGGGATAACTGTATATCTTTAAATTCTCTGTACTGCATATTTACCTCCGTTTGCCATTCTATTTCCATAACTCCATGTGTATATGCGGTATATCATCTTTCAGGAACACGTCCGATGTGCGGGTAAATCCTGCTTTTGTATAGTATCCTTCTACATAATCCTCTGCTTCGATGAAAATGCGGTCCGCTCCCATTTGATTCCAGGCTGTCTGTATTCCTGCTTCAAGCAGAGCTTTTCCCAGCCCCCTGCCGTGCTCCAATGTCAGAACCCTGCCCATTTGAACAGTGCGGGCATTCTCTCTTCTTTCCTGGCTGATTCCGGACGCATCACTGTAATCAGGTATCTTGATTCCGGCCTTGATCTGCTCTTCCGTGAGATTTCCTGACCAGGTTGCCTTGCCGTCAAACAGAATCACATCCGGTGCTTCGTCGATCTCATAGAGTCTCATATAAGCAGCCACCCTGCCGTTTTCGTCTCTGCAAAAAACATGATACCCGTAGTCCCGGTCATCACAGTCCTGAAAAATGCACTCCTGCTCGATAACGAATATTTCAATCCTGGATTTCAGTATTTCGTAGACTTCTTCTGCTGACAGTTCGTCAAACTTCTTGCTCTCGAATAACATCATGTCGCTCCAATCTCCATCTTAATGATACAATTATATGCGAATCCAACTTTGCTGTCTAACGGGTATTAAAAACTAATATCCGCTCTCTTATCAGACACAAAAGAACGGATGGGCAGCACCCATCCGTTCTTTATGTTCCAATGAATTTTTTCTCTTACTGTTTTTCAAAGAACATGTGCACGCCTAAAATCTTGCATTCAAGCTTGCCGTCGTTATCCTTGAATTTCATATTGATTTCATCACCAGTAACTTTGACACCATTTTTTGTTTCAACCCAGGTTGCGTCCGAACCGCCGTCTGGATCTGATACTGTAGCCGTGCCGTCATCATGCAGATCGATAATGAAATCGTTTCCTTCCAGTACTTCATTGATGTCAACTTCTTCATCCTGGAACGATGCTCCTGTTGCCTTCCATGTTCCGACATATGGACTATCAGCCGCAGATTCGTCTCCGCTGCCGCCGCATCCGGTCAGTGAAACAAATGCTAAAGACACGATCATACATAATAAAACGATTAATGCTTTCTTCATAATACTAAGCCTCCTTGTAAGATTCCTTCGCCAGTACAATATACAATAATATCGTCTTTTCCATTCTGGTCGTTCTTTCTTGTCTACACTTAGTATACTTCATATGCAGCAGAACATTCTATACTTTTTGTGCTACAATACTCTTGTTATGAATTACGAAACACTAAAGAAACAAATCGAAGAGCTCGCCCGTATTGCAGGCAAAAAAATACTGAGTGCGGACGCCGCTGCTCTGCATGATGTGACAATCACAACGAAATCGAGCAGGCGGGATCTGGTCACCTCCATGGATCTGGCGATACAACGGATGCTTATGACAGAGCTGAAAAAACTCGTTCCAGAATGCTGTTTTCTTTGCGAAGAGTCGGTTCCGGAGATGGAGGACGCAATAATCACCGATGCCGATGATATCGCACGTGGTATCTGTTTCATCATCGACCCTATTGATGGCACCTCCAATTTCGTGCACGGCAACCGCCACTCCTGCACATCCATAGCTATGGTCCAAGATGGCGCAGCGCAGATCGGCGTTATCTATGATCCATACCGCGATGAGCTATTCAGCGCGCGCAAAGGCTTTGGGTGCTCTTTGAACGGAGAGAAACTTCCTGTCTTTGATGCTTCGATGAAAAACGAAATCACTGTGTTCGGTACCGCTCCATATGATGACTCCACGAATGGACCTACTTTCCGGCTTGCGGAAATGCTGTATGAGCTCTCTTCGGACGTCAGGCGTACAGGTTCGGCTGCTTTGGACTGCTGCTGGACTGCCTGCGGCAGATTTGGATTGTATGCGGAGTTAAGTCTTTCGGCATGGGATTTCGCAGCAGGCAAACTCATTGCTGAGGAAACCGGTTGCATCGTCACAGCAATCGACGGACAGCCCCTTACATTTAAAGGGAAACCGTCTATCTTATGCGGACGACCTACTGCCGTACGTGAGTTCAGTGAAGCAGAATGGAGACTATAGCTTTCGAAGAAATAGTAGCGTATAATAGTAGTGTTATGAAACTGATCGAATTGTTAGAAAAAGATAAACAGAATCTTCTTACGGAACTTGCAGCTTCGAAGACAGCAGAACGAGCCGTCACAGTCTTGGAGAATGAACTGGACAAGCTTCTCCTGATGTACAATGAGCACTGCAGCAGCGAACGTGAAAGGGATGCTGCGGCGTACATTACGCAGGCAATTCGACTTTCCCTGCCTTTGATCGATTCCGTAGGTGATACAAAAGTCTGGGAGGCAGGTGAAACTGCCGACGGCAAAGACAAGACGAAAAAGAAACTCAATCCTCTTGTCTTCCTGTTCCTGATCGGTGGACTGGTTCTCATTGGACTAGGAATGTTCCCATTCATGGCACCGGCCTTTGATGACGGACTCGACAGCATTAAGAACTTTGATGTGGCGCTCCTGAAGCCGCTTGGCTTCGTTGTGGGAGGCTTTGTATGCGGGTTCATCGCAGGATTGCTGGGCAGACGCAAACCGCAGAAGACGCCGAAGCGCAGCCAGCGTGTTGAAGTGCAGGTGGATTCTAACAAGGTCTATGTAAACTTCAGAAACGCAATCTTGTCAGCAGACCAGAGTCTGGAAGAAATCCAGTCC
This sequence comes from uncultured Eubacteriales bacterium, assembly GCA_902763505.1. Classification (GTDB taxonomy): domain Bacteria; phylum Bacillota; class Clostridia; order Peptostreptococcales; family Anaerovoracaceae; genus Lentihominibacter. Next base: position 13,836 of record CACWSO010000019.1, read on the forward strand.
CAGGAACGTTGGAGTAAGCGTGATGAAGCAGGTTTGATCGACGGTCATAAACCATCCTCTTCAGAGCTGGATATCTTCTCGGATCTGCTTGCGGCCGCATACAGCAAGGATCCGGACTACGCCCTCGAGAAGATCGAAGAAATCAAATACTATCTGCACAAACAGCAGATCGAAGTTGTTGAATACAGCAAAGAAACGGCGCAGTTCTTTGACATGATGCCGGGACAGCGCGCAGGTACCATCAGACCTGCAATGGTCGCGGAAGGAAACCTGCTCCGCAAAGGCGTTGCTTCAGCAGGATCAAACTAGGAGGATTCTATGGATCGTTTTTTTGGATTTGATCTGGGCGATGCAGAAAGCGCTATCGCCAGACTATATAAAGAAGATCAGGTTGTCCCTGAGATGATACCTGTCGCAGGTGAGAAGAGCTTTATCACCGCCTATGCGCAGCTCACCTCAGGGGAACTGCTCATCGGTGAGAAGGCCTGCTACGCTGACAACGTTACGAAGCGCAGACTGCGGTTCAAGAGCCGCTTCCTCACAGATACTACGGGTACGGCAACAGATGTCAGAAGCTTTGCCGCGGGCGTTCTCGGCGAACTCTATGGAAACGGAGATCTCATTCAGAATGAAGAAACCAGCGTTTACGTTGGCTGTCCTGCCGGTTGGGATCGAAATGCCCGTGAGCACTATCGGGAAATCTTCGAAAGCGCGGGGTATCCGCCTGTCAAAATCATCTCCGAATCGAGAGCTGCTCTGGTCAGTGCTTGCCAGTCCAAGCATCTGCAGATCGGCGTGGATATTCTGTCCAAGCCGGTTCTTGTCGTAGACATCGGATCATCCACAACTGACTTTGCGTATATAATGGGCGGCAAGGAAGTGGAGATGCGCACAGCGGGAGAAGTTGCACTCGGCGGAGGCCTGATGGATGAAGTTCTGCTGAATGAATCTGTAGAAGCATCTGGTCTGTTCCACAAAAAAATCCAGTCCGTATTCGACGAAAGCGAACCGTGGCGAGCCTATGCTGAATTTGCAGCACGTCGTCTGAAAGAAAAGTATTTCTCAGATGAAGAATACTGGAGCAGAAACAAATGCGTCGAGAGCATCGTACTCCACTACAATCTCCCGGTTAAACTGACGCTTCGTATTGATAAAGAAATCGCCGATAAACTGGTAAATAAAAAACTGAAAAAACTGGACGGACGTTCCTTCCGTCAGGTCTTCACAGAATCTCTGGAAGATGTCAGAAACAGCATTACCGGCAAGCAGCCTGAGCTGATTTTCCTGACCGGTGGTGTCAGCAAAATGCCGGCTGTCCGTCAGTGGTGCACCAGCGTATTCCCGGATGCAGTCATCATATCCGCGACAGATCCGGAATTCTCCGTTGCCAGAGGACTTGCTTACTGCGGCCGTATCGACGAAGACCTAAAAGAGTTCAAAGAAGACTTAGATAAACTGGTCCATTCCAATACCATCGAAGACATTGTCAGCAAGCACATCACGACCTTATACAAAGACGCTGTCGACTGTCTTGTTGAGCCGATTGTCTCCAAGGTTGCTTTGCCGATCTTCGAGAGATGGAGATCCGGGGAAATCAGTAGGCTTGCCGATACGGATGCGATCCTGAAACAGGAAATCGGTGCATTCCTTGCAGAAGACTCAACAAGGGAAATGCTGGCAGGACCGATCACATCATGGCTGCGTCCTGTCATTGAAGATCTGGAGGCGTATACTGTGCCGATCTGCATCAAGCACCGCGTACCGTACACGGCTCTTAGCTTGAAGTCGTATCTGTCCGTATCGGATATCGACATCAAGGTGGATGCGAAGGATCTGTTCGCCATCAACGAGATGACCATTCTTATCGACTCCATCGTAACGGCACTCCTTGCGATTCTGATGTCCACATTGAGCTTCATCCCGTTCTTCGCGGATCCGAGCGGCATTCTGGTGGGCGTCATGACATCCATCGTCATCCTGTTCCTGGGCAAAGACAAGATGCAAGAGAAGATGCTGACTGCCGATATTCCAAAGGCAATGCGCCGTCTGATTCCGAAGAGCGCATTTGCATCCCGCATGGACAACATCAGCGCTGATGTGAAGGATGCATTCTACGAAAGTCTTGAGCAGGAGAAGAACGACGAGATCAAGAACCGCATGGTCGAAGAGATCTCCACACAGATTCAGCACACGCTCGTGAAGATGGCCGAGGTCGTAGAGATCCCGCTTGGGTAACTCAGGCAGGACGGCAACTGCAATAGAATAACGACAACAAAAACAGCGCATAACAAAACGGCATGAGGTGCACACCCCATGCCGTTGTTTTATTAGCTTTTGCTGTCTTACTTTCCTCCGTCTTACTGCCTTACTTCAGGTTGCTGTTCACAGAATCCTTCAGGATGACGTCGTGTGCGCCGCCCTCTACGATACTTGTCGCGGATACGAGGGTCAGTTTGGAGTTCTCCTGCAGTTCCTTGATGGTCATCGTACCGCAGTTGCACATGGTTGACTTGACCTTGAGCAGGGACTGACGGACGTTGTCACTGAGTGGTCCTGCATACGGAACATAGGAGTCTACGCCTTCCTCAAACTTCATGCGGGCGTCGCCGCCGAGATCGTAGCGCTGCCAGTTGCGGGCACGGGCGGAACCTTCACCCCAATACTCTTTGTAATAGTTTCCGTTGATCTGAATCTTGTTTGTCGGTGATTCATCAAATCTCGAGAAGTAGCGGCCGAGCATGAGGAAGTCCGCTCCCATAGCGAGGGCCAGCGTCATGTGGTAATCGTAAACGATACCGCCGTCGGAACAGATTGGAACATAGATTCCTGTCTCCTTGAAGTACTCGTTTCTTGCCTTTGCAACTTCGATGACTGCGGAAGCCTGTCCGCGACCGATGCCCTTCTGCTCACGGGTGATGCAGATGCTGCCGCCGCCGATACCAATCTTTACGAAGTCTGCTCCGGCATCCGCCAGGAAGCGGAAACCGTCACCGTCGACAACATTACCTGCTCCGATTTTCACATCATCGCCGTACTTGTCTCTGACAAACTTCAGTGTATCCGCCTGCCACTGTGAAAAACCTTCGCTGGAGTCAATGCAGAGCACATCTGCGCCTGCTTCCACGAGGGCTGGGATTCTCTCCTCAAAATCACGTGTGTTGACGCCTGCGCCAACGACATATCTCTTGTCCGGGTCGAGCAGTTCGTCCGGATATTCCTTATGAGCAATGTAGTCCTTACGGAAGACGAAATAAACGAGACGCTGCTTATCATCGACGACAGGAAGCGCATTCAGTTTGTAATCCCAAAGCATATCGTTTGCTTCGCTCAGTGTGATGCCTTCCTTCGCGTGAACCAGTTTCTCGAATGGTGTCATGAATTCGCATACGAGTGTGTCCGGGGACATTCTGCTGATTCTGTAATCACGACTCGTAACCAGGCCGACCATTCTGCCTTCTGCAGTGCCGTCCTCTGTAACCGCTGTGGTCGAGTGACCGGTGCGTTCCTTCAGATCGAGCAGATCCGCAAGGGTCTGATCCGGGCGGATGTTCGTATTGCTGCGGACGAAGCCTGCCTTATGGTTCTTTACCCTTCTGACCATCTCCGCCTGACTTTCAATAGGCTGGGATCCGAATATGAAGGAGATGCCGCCTTCTTTTGCAAGCGCAATCGCCAGTTCATCGCCCGATACGGCCTGCATGATTGCTGATGTCATCGGAATGTTCATTGTAATCTTCGGCTCTTCGCCTCTTTTGAACTTCGTTACCGGTGTCTTCAGCGAAACATTTTCAACTCTGCATTCTGATGATGAATAACCTGGTACCAGCAGGTATTCGTTAAATGTTCTCGATGGTTCGTCAAAATATTTAGCCATGTTATCTCCCTTCATCTGCAATATCTAAAAGCAAAATCTATATAACTCAGTAAATGATTCTGTCGGTTACTTCTTTATTCATGGATCCGTATTCCTCACCGTCTGTCGCAATGAGCAGCGCCGGCATGAACCACGCGGCGTATTTGCCCGGGTTCTTCAGCACATCGTTCATGATTTCTTCTACATCCACGAATTCCATCTGTGATGCTTCCTCCGGATTTGGCATAGGCTCTTTATCGAGCTTATCCTTTCCGAGCCATCCCACGAAGACATGGTCGAACTCATGCTCTGTCAGACCGTTATCGAATTCTGCCGTGTACAGAAATGCACCCATCTCTTCGAGCCCGTCCTCCAAATCTTCCATTGTGTACCCTGTCTCTTCCGGAAGTCTGCGCGCCGTGGCTTCTTCCAGACTTTCACCGACGCGCGGATGGGAACAGCAGCTGTTAGCCCAAAGCCCTGCAGAATGGTACTTTCCTTCTGCTCTCTGCTGCATCAGAAGCTGTGTGTGAAATGTCCTGGTCCCGTCAGGGTTGTCCATCAGGATCCTCCTGAAGACAAATATGGAAAACGCGCGGTGAAGAAGCCCCTTTTCGTGGGCTTCAAGCTTACCAACGCGTCCTGTTTCTTTGTCCTGTTCGTTTACCAGAATGAGCTGATCTTCCAACGTGCTTCTCCTATGCATTCGTCTGGATTATCCGAAGTAATCTCAATTATATTTCCCCAATTCTATCATATAAAAGGCCTGTTGCAACCTCTTTTTTTGTTTCTTCCCCTTTTAGGAATTCTACAAGCACCAGCGCGAACTCCATGGCAAGGGCCGGACCCATGCCTGTGATTACGTTTCCGTCCACTGTGACGGTTCCGCCAGTCGGATTCGCGCCTGCAAGATTACTCTCCATACCTGGATAAATCGTCGCTTCCTTTCCCTCGAGCGCTCCGTGGGCTGCCAATGCCAGCGGCGCGGCACAGATTGCTGCAAGTGGTTTTCCTGCCTTTGCAAAAGCTTTGATTTGTTCTGTGAGTCCTACATGATCTCTCAGGTTCGTCGCTCCAGGCAGTCCTCCCGGCAGCACAATCATCTCGCATGCGTCATAATCAGCATCCTCAAAAAGTATATCCGCTTCAATATTGATGCCGTGGGCTCCTCTGACGAGAAGATTCCCTGTCACGGATACTGTCTTTGCTTCCACGCCCGCTCTTCTCAGAACGTCAACGCATGTAAGGGCTTCCACTTCTTCATATCCTTCTGCTAAATGAATGAATACCATTCTATTTCTCCTTTCAGCACGCGATGTATAATCAGCTTGCAGGGTAAAGCGCTAGGCTTTACTTCATAAACTTGTCGATTGCGTCATTCAGTTCCTTCAGCGCTTCCATATCGTCTTCCTGTACCGCTTCAACAATGCATGTCGACATGTGTTCTTTCAGAACAGCTCGGCTGACACCTTGCAGTGCCGAACTTACAGCAGAGAGCTGAATCAGAACATCTGTACAATCCCTGTCGTTTTCAACCATCTTCTTTACCGATTCCATATGGCCGATGATGCGGGACATTCTGTTCAGTATGGACTTTTTGTGTTCCGGTGAATGGGTGTGGGTATGCTCACCGTGCACGTGTGTATGCGTATGTCCATCGTGGATATGTGTATGGGCATGTTCGTCATGTTTATGTTCTGTCATGGTATCGCAATCCTTTCCTTAGTTTTATATATTCTATCATCATTACTGCGGATTGTATTCATAAGGATGACAAGGTACCCGTCATCCATAGTGACACTTTCAATCTCTCCAATCGACAGGTCATAGCTCCCTAGGTATGCGCCGTCGGAAACCCTGTAAATATCTAGATAACTCTCTGTTTCCTGTGGCCAGGTGCATACTAGCACCGCACCATTGTATGCACCCATATCCTGCGTATGGAAAAACGGCGCAGTTTTTGTTATCGTCTGCTCAACCTTGAAATTGCTGCTACATACGTATATCTTATCTTTTTTTGCCAAATAGAACTTGTCTGTACTGATATCATAGGAGATTGCTGTACAGGCTACTGGCATCTTGATTGTATCGATCATCTCTAGGGTATCCCCATCAAATACGCAGCAGTTCTGAACATTTCCGTCCTTTGTGCCCAGTACATAGATTTTGTTCGTATGCGGATTGTAGGCACTTCCATTTCCATGACCTATGCCTCTGGCGTCGGAAACCAGGCTTATGCTTCCTTCGGATTTGCTGTACGCAATCAGCTTCGCCTCTGTATTCTTCATGTTTACATAAGACACCACGTAATCATCCCCCACCATATTAATGGACTGCGGGACTCTTGTCTTCGGCGCTCCATGTATCGCAGCCACGACATCCAAATCCTCTTTGGTAATCTTCTTTATAACCTTGAACTTGGAATAAGTCGGGCTTTCCTCTGTCGTACCTCTTACTTTGACTGGATCCGACACTTTCCCGTCTACCTTCTCACCATTGACTTCCGCAGTTGCTTTGATTTCGTAATCGTAATCATCTCTCGTCACTTCAAGGAAGTTATTCTCGGCTGTCATTTCAGTGAGTTCTTCATACTGCTGAGTTGCAGGATTCCTTCGGAGTACCGTGTACGCGGCCGCATATTCATTTTTCTGCCACTTGATGATTGTTCTGGAAGATGAAATGTTTTCTGCAACTGCACCTTTGACTTTATCAAGAACAGTAGGATAAACAAAAATGCTGACTTCTCTCTCGGCATCTTCATAAAGCCCGTTCCCATCCGCTGTTATGGTTATGAACGCTTCGCCGACACTTTTGAGTGCGACCGTACCAGTCTTGTCTACATTCGCGATCTTTCTATCTGTTGACCGGTAGTGCAGCGCCCCTTTCGCCGATGCTTTCAGATTGAAATCATTACCATCAAAACCATAATATGCTGTATCGCCAACAGTGATGTTCTGGTCCAGCTTTTCGACCGTGATTTCCGCCTTGGCGCTGCGGGTCATAATGCCGAATCGGAGATGGCCGCTGACCATGATTACGCAGTGTTCCCCCGGAGCGGACACTCTTGTAGTGTACGCGTTGCCTTTGACGTGAGGAATCACGGTAAGTCTGCCATCATGCCAAACTTTCACCTCATAACTGTCGCAACCTTCGTCGCTCCAGTATGCCGTAACCTCGAGTCCATTCTGCATAAGATGCAGATTGTCGATTTTCGTCCACTTTTCCAGTGGGTCTCCTGCAAAGGCAACCCGCAGCAGATATCCAAAGACTGCTACTATTACAAGCCCTATGACGATGCGCAGCAGTTTACTTCTCATAATCCCATATTCCCTTGTACATTCTGTATTGATCGATTGATGATGCGCTGTTCCACGGAATAAAACCCCCGTCCAGACCCGCCTTGTAAAGGGCGTCGACCTGTTCCTTGAGCTTCTGTTTATCATATGTTACCGACGGCGCCCAAAACGGCGTATTGTACCCTGTGATCCAGGTCCGCGCTGCAGCCGGCGTCGGTATTTTCTTCTGTTCTTTCGCAGCGCTCTTCGCCCACGCAGTCATGACTGCCCTCGGCTCAGACCAGGTGTCAGTATCCCCGAAGTGGTCCGTATAAGGCATGCTGCTGATAGCGTCAACAATATTTGAGATTCCCGGCCAGTACTGGCCATATGCTGTCACATATCCGTCGGAACATTCCCCAAAAACATCCACGCTGAAATATGCACCCGCCTCATGGATGGAATCTGCTGCGTAGAAACAAAAATTCTGAACAGCCTGGCACTTGGATTCGCCGTATGCATTCCTGAAATTCGTACTTTTGTCCTGCGACATTTCGTAGGCGCTCTCCGGAAATCTCACATAGTCGAACTGGATCTCATCGAAACCCATGTGTTCCACTGCTTCCGTTGCCAACGCAACATTATAATACCATACTTCCCGGCTGAACGCACTTGGCCAACCCGCTCCTGCTGACTTGGATTTGATGCAGTTTTCCGGGTGGTCTTTCGCATAATACCTGTCATTAAAACAGGTGATTCTTCCGATGGTATAAACGCCTGCCTCCTTGAACTTCCGCACCGCTGCCTGAAACTCTTCCAGAGATACGTACGCCTTTTTATATGAAGTCGGCGAAAGCTGCTCAGCAATCGGAGATTTGTAGGAAAGCGAACCGTCCTTGATGTCTATAACCACCGCATTACAGCCTGTTTCTTTGATGAGCTTTAGGTAGGCGTCGCTGTGAATCGCAGCATAGGAATTGAGATACATTGCCCTCGCTTCGCGACAGAATTCTTTCCCATTTATTTCTGTCCTCTCATATGGATAATAATCCAGGTCTTCGGCTTTTCCGCCGTAGAGATTTATGTCGTATTTCGCTTTTTTGGCTTTATCGTATTCGCCGTTTTCATTGTAATAGGCGTTTGCTTCATCCTGCGTCCGGACCAGATATTTCGCGTATGCAAATCCTTCCGTCGCATCCTCGTCATCCGCAGCCTCTGCAGATTCTCCACTGACAGCACGGACCTTGTATTTGCTGACGACGCCCTTCGCATCCAGTCCGTAAAACCCTGTCACGGCAAGCTTCGTTCCCTTCGGTGCAAAACCTGCAATCTCAGGGCCATTGCTGTTTTTGTATAAGGTAATCGGGGTGCGGACATAGAGTTCCTTCTCGCGTACGACTGCTGACTTGCTGGCAGCCAGGTTCTCCGGATGCACATAAAGTGCTTCTGCCCTTTGCCCTTCTGCATCATCTTCCTCTTTGGAATCCATATAAATACGCTGGAATGTTCCTTCCGGCAGTTCCTCCGGCTCCTGATCTCTCAGGATGACCTCCGTACCGCGGGGAAGCTGCTCCGCTTCCTGCATCTGACCATGTACATCCAGAGCATAGGCCTGTACGAGAGGATTCTCGCCAGCAATAAAGGCCTTCTTTTCGAAGGCCGTCTGCTCAGTTGTCGTGGCTGACACGCATGCAAGTGCGACAGTCACGATTCCTATTATTATTTTTACCGATAAATTGTTAATCACTTTCATGGTCACATTATATCACAGTCTGGCAGACTCGCTTCCTCCATGCAGTCTTTTTTTCATGATCAAAGCGAACAAAATTGCAATGATGCCGAACGGGATAAAGCAGCAGAACGTAATCGCATAGGATCCCGTCGCCGTGTAGACGACACCGCCCAGATATGGACCGATAAATGCGGCCAGAATCAGCTGTGAACTTGCGATTCCGAAGTTTGCAGAGAAATACCGGTTGCCGAAAATGCGTGCAATCGCTGTAGCGCTGGTCGGCGGCGCTGCACCGAAGCTAAGTCCCAGCAGGAAACATCCTGCCACGAGAATCGCCAGCACTTCTGTTCTGATGCCTGCCGCAGTGATGATCGTTGCAATCAGGAAAACGACACTGGAAATCAGCATTGTCTTGCTGATACCGAATTTGTCGTAGCTCGATCCGTATACGATCCTGCCAAATCCATTGGCAAAAGAAGTAATGCCAGCAACAAGGGCCGCTGTCTGCGCCGATACGCCAAGTCCGATCACGCACGGAGCGATATGACCCATCAGTGCCAGCCCGGAAGCGGAGAGCACCATTGTGAAGAAGAACAGAATCCAGAACTCCACTGTTCTGACGGTTTCTGCCGGTCTCTTGTCTTCCGCTGCAGGATCGATTTCCTGTCCGTCGATTCCGTTAGATTCTGTTGCCTTTGCATCAGCGCCGGTATTGGCTGCTTTCATCAGGACGCCCGAGACAGCCAATACGATGGACATGATGATTCCGAGCATGACGAACACAGTCCGCCAACCTGCATTTCCCATGAGCGCTGTACAGACGGGCCCGAGAACCATGGCGCCCATTCCGAACGCCATCATCATCATGCCTGAGATAAGGCCCTGTTTCGCAGGGAACCATTTGGAAATGACCCCTATGATTTCCACATAGGCAAATCCGACGCCAGCACCACAGAGTACGCCGTAGCAGATGTAGAATGCCATCAGACTGTTCGCCTGTGATGTCAAAATGAAGCCTGCCGCAATTAGAACGGCAGAGATAATCATAGAAATCAGCGGCTTGTCCTTCTTGCCGTTGAACATTCCTCCGGCCAGCATGCTCAGGCACATGGCCATGATGGAAATCGTAAATGTAAGGGATGTTTCAGATCTGGACCATCCGAATTCATTCTCAAGCGGTACGACGAAGATTGACCATCCGTAGATCAGGCCCAAAAAAATCAATGTACATAAGGAAATGGTTATCGTAAATACTTTCAGTCTCATTCTTTTTTCCTTTATATCGGTTCCTTGAATGCAACGAAGCCCCGCGAAATGAATCGCGGGGTTTCTCTTCTTAGCTGTCTTGTTCACCAGCCGCGCTGCACTAGCGCTTGCGGTTAGTCGAGAGTGAATGAAGGTGCAGTGTATACTCTTGCCTTCATCTCAGCATCGAGCTCGTAAAGGCTTCTGCTGTCGCTTCCGAAGAGTTCGAATTTCGTCACGTTGTCATCCGCATTGTCCTCTTCTTCTGCCTGCTCCTTGACAAACCAGTCAAGGAACTGCATCGTTCTGAAGTCATGTTCTTCGTAAGCTGCTGCATATATTGTATTGATCAGATCTGTAACGACTCTTTCGTGCTCTGCGCCCATCTTCAGCGGATCGATGAATGCCTTGTACTCTTTATCAGGCTTAGCAATCGCTTCCAATTCTACGGTCTCACCCTGCTGCTGCAGATATTTGATGAACAGCATAGCGTGGTCACGCTCTTCCTGCGCCTGGATCATGTACCAGTTTGCATATCCATCCAGTCCCTCATCCTTATAGTAGTTTGAAAAATCGAGATACAGGTATGCTGAATAGAACTCAGCGTTGACCTGATTGTTAAGCAAATCTTTTACTTTCTTTGATACCATTTCGATAACCTCCTTTATGAATACTTACAAAAGATTATAACACGATTTATGGGTACTCTGTTTGTATTTTCACATATTATTTGTTATTCTTATTAGGAATGTGTATGAATTGTTCAGATACAGAGTATAACTGCATAATTGTTGGCGCCGGTGCGGCAGGACTGTTTTATGCTGCGGCTGACGAAACAGAAGGACGCAAACTCATCATCGAGAAGACATCCCGCCCGGGGCAGAAGCTGCTGATGAGTGGAAACGGTATGTGCAACATCACCCACGGTGGCAGCATCAAGGATTTTATTGCTCATTATGGAGACAAGGGCGCTAAGATCCGCACTTGCCTGTACAAGCACAGCAATCTGGAATTGATGCAGTTTATGGAAAACGCAGCTGTTCCCCTAACGGAGCGTCCGGATGGCAAACTCTTTCCCGCCTCCATGAGAGCGGCGGATGTGCTGGACGCATTGCTTGCGAAAGCATACCGAAACGGTTTCGCATTTCTGTATGATTGCGCGGTGACCGGCATCGATGAAGGAAGCAAAGGCAACGCTTCGGATGGTGTATGCATTTCTTTGTCGGACGGCAGGACCCTGCGGACGCAGAAACTGGTGATCGCCACCGGCGGAGCATCCTATCCTGCAACAGGATCCGACGGCAGTTTTATGGAAGTGCTGAAACGGGATCTGGACGTTAAAATGACTGCGCTCAAACCTGCATTGGCGCCTGTCTTCGTTGAGAATTATCCTTACAGTAATTTGTCGGGGATTTCCTTCGATGACGTTACGGTGTCATGTGGCGGACACACAGAACGAGGGCCTATGCTTCTGACCCACAAGGGGTTCAGCGGACCTGCCATGCTGCACATTTCACAGTATGTGAAACCGGGCGCACAGCTGACGATCAATTATCTGCCAGATCAAAACATCGCGGACGTGTACAGAACGATCCGAGACGATCAGCCGGCAAACAGCAAGGGCATCGCAAATTATCTGGCAAGTGAGTTCGATCTGCCGAAAGCCTTTGCAGAAAAACTGTTCAGCGTACCTTCACGCAAGCTCTCAAGCATCGGGCACAAAGAACTTGAAAACATTGTTCATCTGATGATGGACCGGAAACATACTGTCAGCGGTACCGGCGGATTCAAAGAAGCCATGGTCACAGCAGGCGGTGTATCTCTGGAAGAGATGAATCTGAAAAACATGAGTCTTATCAAATATCCGTGCATTCATGTGATCGGTGAGGCTCTTGATATAAACGGCGATACGGGCGGCTATAATCTGCAGTTTGCATATTCCTCAGCCCGCACCGCAGTCTAACAGGAGGAAACAAAAGATGGCTGACACGAAACCAGCTGAAACAATCACAACGAAAAAGGAACGTGACTATATGTTTGACACGTTCAGAGGGATACTGATGCTGTCGATCCCTATCTCCCACTTCACCAAGGCCTCAGGCAACTGGTACGCGGTCATGTGGGGCGGCGCAGGATTCTCGCACACATCCCCGACCGGATTCGTCTACATCACGATCAACGTCTTCGTCATGCAGGCGTTCATGTTCTTGTCCGGGTATTTCTCCAAGAAACCGGAGCGAGCCAGGGAAACTGCATTTCGCGGCGTACTGTGGCCATATCTGGTGTTCACTACAATCACGATGATTGCTGCATGGGGCTTCAACTGTCCAATTGGACACTACTTCGGATATTTGACCCCATCCTTCGCACTATGGTTCCTGGTTGCCCTGTTCCTCTACAGGTACTTCCTTGTGGACATCATCAAGTTCAAATGGGCTCTTCCGATGAGTATCTTCATGATGTTCGCAGCCGGCGTTCTGCCGTTCGGACAGTTCATGGCGCTGGGACGTGTATTCTCCTACTTCCCATTCTTTATGATCGGGTACTACTGTTCCAAGGAGACGCTGGATAAAGTCAGAACCCTCAAGCGTAAGCCTGTTATCGTAGGACTGCTGGGCGCTGTGCTTGTGTTCATGTCCATCTGGCTCATGTACCACGGACCGAAACTCGGATGGTTCCTGCTGAAGACGGACTGCAGCCACTTCGGCATGCCTTGGTATACAGATGCGCTTTGGAGACTGCTGGTATTCGGCCTGTCCTGCGGATGGATCACCTTCATGGTCAACATCCTTCCGTCAAAGCAGAACTTCCTCTGCTACATCGGAACGAACACCATGCCGATCTACCTGTTCCACCTGGGACTGCGTCACGTCATCACACAGTACGGAATCTACATGGGCGTTGTTGGCTCCCTAATCGTTGCATGGTTTGGCGGCATCTCTCTGCTTCACGGCAAGCACAAGAACTGGACCGTATCGATCATCATCACGGTTCTCTCCATCGCCGGAGTATTCGCTCTGTGCATGTCAGGTGCGCTGGATCCGCTTGCCGGCGGATGTCCAAAGAACCTGGTTGTCTTCTACGTCCTGGTTTGGGGCAGTGCGCTGCTGACCGGAATTTCCTTAGCGGCTCCATTCTGGGTCAAGCTCTACGACCTGCTGACAGAAGGCCCGCTGAGAGCTTCCTTTATCACTAGCTGGCTGGAAGGAAAATACTTAAAGAAAAATGAAGAAGCGTAAACGCACAAGTCAATATAAAAAAGCAGCTGCCGTATTTATTGCGGCAGCTCTTTGCATTGCTTTTGCGCTAGGTCTCGCGGGATGCGGAACAGATTCCGGCTCCGCTACGTCAGACGGCACCTACGATACGGTCAGCGAAGCGTTCTTCCTGATGAACGAAGACGGCACGTACACATACGGCGAAATCGTTGCTCCAAAGACGGAAGACACATTCCCTCTCGTTTCCATTTCCCATGGCATCTACGGCACCATCAACAGTGGCGGCGCGAAACAGCTCTCAGAGATGCTGGCGTCACACGGTATTGCTGCCGTCCGCGTCGACTTCAACAGATGCCTGACCAACGATCCCGAAGAGGCTCTTGCCAAAGACAAGTCCGGCCGCACAAACGAATATACTCTTTCAGACATGCTGGAATCCAATCAGCTCGCCATCGAATACGCGCTGAACAACTACAATATCGATGAGGACCGCATCGGTGTCTACGGCAGGTCCTTCGGCGGCCGCGTCGCCATGATCATGGGCAATGAAAGCATCGGCGGCATCGACTACAAAGCGATGGCGCTCATCGCCCCTGCCGGAAACGAATACGCGCTGATCCACTACGTAGGCGGGCAGGAGGAATGGGATCACATCCGCGCTGCTGTCGAAAAAGACGGCAGTTACAAACGCGGTAAGCTCATCTTCACTGCCAAGTGGTTTGACGAATACTATGAAATGAACCCTGCCCTCACCGGCGATAAGTTCGGCGATAAACCGGTCATGGTCTATTACAATACAAAGGACACAGTCGTCGAACCGAAGACCAGTCTCGACTGTGCCCATGCTTACTCTAATGTTGCGATTTATGAAGTGACGACTGACGACGGTCACGGCTACGAGATGTCTTACGAACACTCTGAAATCAAAGATGAAATCATGAATCGCGTCGTCACCTTCTTCGAGATAAATCTCTAATTACAGCGCTGCGGCGAACTGTTTCAGTTCTGCCAGCGTCGCTTCATCCACTGCCAGATCCTTTGGCTTCTCTGCTGAAATCGATTTCGCGAACGCCATATCCCATTCCAGATAATCCGCGATGCACGCAAACTGCTTCTGAATGATTTCAAATTCAGGATCGTCCAGTTCCGCTTCACCGATGACGACGGTGCCGACTTTCTTGTTGCCTTTGAGCTTTGACGCGCGCGCATAGAACTTATCTATGACCAGCTTCAGCTGCGCCGTTACGCCCCACCAATAGACAGGTGTCGCGAAGATCAGCACATCTGCCGCTTCAACGGCTTCATTGATCTCCGGCGAATCATCGGCAAAGATACACCTGCTCATGCATCCGCAGGCGTTGCAGGCTTTGCACGGAATGATATTCTTCCCTTCCGTCTCAATTACGTTCACTTCTACTTCCGCTGCGTCCGCTCTTCCGCTGAATCCCTCTTCGAGGGCTTTGATTGCAGTCAGCGTGTTTCCCCTTCTCGGGCTTCCGTTGAATATTAATACTTTCATTATTATCTCCTATTATGTAATCTCCTATTCTCCTGTAACACTGATTTACATATATGATAGCAATCACCCCGCACTTAGTAAATACCTTACGTTCTGCATCGAACGTTTTGACAGGATGCCGTGTTTTGTATATGATTTGCATACAGGAAAGTGCAGCTTGCACACGGAAACTATGGAGGCTATTAAATAAGATGGCAAATCTGATCAGACAGACAACGGAACTCGCGCTGCATCTTGTGCGGCCATATATAACGAAGGATAGCACCGTCATCGACGCAACCTGCGGCAACGGCCACGACACGCTGGCGCTGGCGCAGATGGCCCCGGCGAAGCTCTATGCCTTTGACATACAGGAAAATGCCATCCGCGCAACAACTGCGCTCCTGGAAGCCAATGGCTACCGCAAAAGCATCGCAGACGGGCGTTTCATTGTGCAGTGTGTCGCGCACGAAGAGATGGATGCCTATGTCTCTCGTCCGGTCAAAGCCGTCCTTTTCAATCTGGGCTATCTTCCCGGCGGTGATAAAGAGATTACAACAAAAGCAGTATCAACGCTGAACGCCGTGCAGACCGCCATGGAACTCCTGGAAACGGATGGCGTGATCTGCATCACCATGTACAGCGGCCACGACGCAGGCAAGGAAGAAAAAGCTGCCCTGCTGAACTTCGCAGAAACGCTTGAAGCGAAACGTTGGCACACCGCCTATATCAGTATGCCGAACCAAAAGCACGATCCGCCGGAGATTCTTCTCATTACCCGCAAGGCATAAAAACACAGTTCCAGATGGCGAACTAATAAGATGAAAGTAGACATGCTAAAAAAGCATGTCTTTTTATATGTCACGAAAAAAAATATTGCCATATCTGTTTTTTGCTTATTTTGTGACGCTTTTTATGACGGTCTGAAATAGATAATAGAGCCAACAAAAGCAGAAACAATCAGTATTGGAAAACAGGAGAACAGAACAATGAAAAAGACAATCAGATTCAAAAGAACAGCATCGCTCACAATCGCAGCAATCATGGCACTCTCAGCTTACATGCCGGCGGCAGCATTCGCGGCAGAAGCAGAAGGTACACCGGAAGCAAATCAGCCGGCAGTAGCAGCAGAGCTCGAGTCAGCTCAGACTCCTGCACAGGAACAGAGCGCACCGGCAGTTGCAGAACAGTCATCATCAGAGTCTGCATCCGCAGGATCATCCGATCAGGATATCGAATCCGAAGCACCGGAAGCTGAAGGATCACAGTACGGCGAAGCGACCGGAAACTGGGGATACGGAAACGACACAAAGACAACAAAGTGGACTGAGTACACGAACGGTAAAGACACCATCCTCGTATTCAGCACTACCGGCGAATCCGACGTAGATGAAGAAAACGCAGTAACGCAGATCCTCGACCAGGACGGCAACTCACAGAAGGACAAGTTCAAGAACAAGGTCACTCAGGTGATCTTCGAGACAGGCATCACAGGAATCGGCTGGACAGCTCTCTACACTGACAAAGGTTATGAGCCACTCTACGACAGAACCGACTACACTGTAGATCAGTCCAAGACAGATGTCTTCAAGGATTTCAGCGTACTTCAGAAGGTCGTTCCTTGCGAGACGATCAAGAAGATCGGCTGGAGCGCATTCAGAAAGTGCTACAAACTGAACGAATTCGATTTCACCAAGTGCCCGCAGCTCGAGATCATCATGAACCAGGCGTTCAATGAGTGCAAACTGCTCGACACTGTAGATCTCTCAAACTGCAACGCTCTGCAGACGATCGCACAGTCCGCGTTCGCAGGAGCAGGCAAGGGCGGCAACGCCACTCTGGAACTTCCTGCGGAAGGTGTCCTGTCAATCATCGGAGGATACGCATTCTACCAGTACGCAAGCAAAAACGCTGCAAACGCAGATGTCGACTTCAGCAAGGTCGCAGGCTCTGTGACCAAAGTCCTGCAGAATGCTTTCAACGGAGCGAAGCTCGCAGGTGAGATCTCCGGATTCAAAAATCTTGAGAAGATCGCAAACAACGCATTGAATGGATCAGGAATCGAATATATACCATACGTTGCACCAGTTGAAGAACCAGCAGCTCCGGCTGAAGAACCGGCAGCTCCTGTAGACGAACCGGCAGCACCAGCTGACGAACCGGCAGCACCAGCTGAAGAACCGGCAGCTCCTATAGATGAACCTGCAGCCCCTGTAGACGAACCTGTAGCACCAGTTGAAGAACCAGCAGCTCCGGCTGAAGAACCGGCTGACGACACAGACAGTGATCAGATCATCTCTGAGGACGAGATCTCAGCAGAAGACTCAGCAGTAACAGCTGACGCAGCGGCATCAACTACAGCAGTTGCATCCGCAGAAGCAGCAAAGGCAGCGATCGTTTCCGCATCGGCAACAAATGCCAATCAGGCAGCAGGAAGAACTGCAGGCGGATCATCCCTCTTCTCAGCAGCACACGCAATCATCGGAGACGGTGCAGCCCCTACGGCAGCCCCTTCATCAGATACTGTAACCATCGGTCAGGCAGATATGCCGGCGGCAGCTCCACAGGCAGACTCTTCAATGATCATCATCGGAAGTCTGGCAGCAGCGATGCTCCTGATGGCAGCGGCAGCAGCAGCGATCGGAATGAGAAGAAAAGAATCTGAAAGATAAGATACTCAATACGAATTGTTCTCTGTATAAAAAGACCGCGGGTCATATGCCCCGCGGTTTTTACATATCGTTAACTTTTTACATATCATGAAACAGAATGATCGTCATATCCGTCTTTGCGTAGGATTCCTATTCTCCCAACTGCTGTGTCAGATTATTGATTGCAGTCATGAAACCGCCCATAACGGCATCAAGTACGCTTTCATCAATATCTTCGCTGATATCCCATACGCCTTCGTCATTCTTAACCATTGGGAATACAACGTCGTTGGTAACAATGCCGTCCTCCGCGGAAGCAGTTTTTTCTACCGCTCCTGAGAGCAGTTCTACTGTCTTTGCGTGAAGCGCTTTTTCATCGCTTGCGATATCAGGGTTGGACATAGCAAATGCCATGAGGTCCGCAAGCCATGTATCCGTTGCCTTTTGCATATCAGCGTTTGATACGGTTGCCGGAATGTTGATGTGTGTGTCATCCACTACTTCAGGTGTTCCGAGCGTGTAATCAAAATGACCGAACATAGATGTCAGGATCGACTGTACATCTTCTTCAGATCCCAAAGTTTCCTCAGCTTCACCGAATACATCTTCGCCGCCGGCCAGTTCTTCAATCGCAGTCATATCTGCGGATTTCAGAGCGGACAGAATCTTATCTAATGATGCTGTTGCTTCATCCTCTGGTGATGTTCCGGATCCGCCGCATCCGGCAAAAGCGAATACGATCATCAGTGACATGAGCAAGCTGACTGTAATTTTCAATAACTTTTTCATCGTCTGTATCCTCCATTTTTCGTTGCTTATCCTGTGCCTTGATTTTATCATAGGCGTAATTTGTTCACAATAAAAAAAACGGCAGTGCTCTGCACTGCCGAAAAAAAACACGTTTCGCTTTTGTTTACGCTTCGTATTTGTTTATAAGTTGCCTTTTGAAACTATAAGGTCGATCATCTCGGCGCATTCCGCCATATCCCTGATGAACGTTCTGATTAAGTTTCTCATGAATATCCCTCTTTTCCGAATAAATCTTCTTTTCAGGTATCAAGTGATAGCTCTTATCTACAATTCTATTGTAATACTTAGTTTGCTTAAGTCAACTGCCGATTTGCAACTTGTTTGCTGTGTTTTGGGCGGTTTTGGGTGCGTAATTGTAAAATGTTTCCATATCCGTGTGCACCCCCATTCTGTTCGCCCGTTTGTCTAAGCTCCTCTCAACCCATATGCACCAAGGGTTCCGGCGATTATGATCCCGTCGCTACTGCCTCGCTCAGCCCTTTTACTTTTTTGCTTAGTTTTCAACGTTTATACAACACTGTTGCGTTTTGCAAATCGGGCTTGTATAATACACTTTGCGTGCCGACGGTACGCAGTCATTATTTGTTTTTAAAGGAGATAGTTTTTATGGAACGTGAAAGATTAGGAAGCCGTCTTGGCTTCATTCTGCTGAGCGCAGGCTGCGCTATCGGATGCGGAAATATTTGGAAGTTCCCGTGGATGTGCGGTCAGAACGGCGGCGGTGGTTTTGTACTCGTATACATCTGTTGCCTGCTTCTGTTGGGACTTCCTGCAATGACGATGGAGTTCTCCCTTGGTAGAGCTTCACAGGCCAGCCCGGTCCGCATGTATCAGAAACTGGAAAAGCCAGGCCAGAAGTGGCAGATCCACGGATATCTTGCATTCGCAGGAAACGTGTGCCTGATGGCATTCTACACAGTTGTAACCGGCTGGATGATTTATTACTTCGTAAGCTTCGCCCTTGGCAATCACGAGAATCTTGGTTTTGTAACGATGATTACCAACCCGGGCGTGAATGTCGGCTATCTGGCTGTTGCTGTAGCTGTCGGATTTATCATCCTCAGTTTCAACCTCCAGGGCGGTCTGGAACGTGCGACCAAGTTCATGATGGTTGTACTGCTGTTCCTGATGCTGGTTCTGGCAGTCCGCAGCATGACGCTTTCCGGTGGTAAGGAAGGACTCTACTTCTATCTGGTCCCTGATTTCTCAAAGATCACCGGTCCGGTTATCGTAGCTGCAATGAACCAGGCGTTCTTCACACTGTCCATCGGTATCGGTTCCATGGCAATATTCGGAAGCTACATCGGCAAAGAGCGTTCCCTCATGGGTGAATCTGTAAACGTAATCTGCCTCGACACATTCGTTGCACTCGTTGCAGGACTGATCATATTCCCTGCCTGCTTCACTTATGATCTGGAAGTTGGCGCTGGTCCGTCCCTGCTCTTTGATACGATGGCAACAGTATTCAACAACATGGCAGGCGGTCAGTTCTGGGGAGCTCTGTTCTTCCTGTTCATGACTTTCGCTGCACTCTCCACAGAGCTGGCAGTATTTGAGAACATCCTGGCATGCGTCCGTGAGATGACTGGAATGAACAGACACAAAGGCAGCATCGTCTGCGGTATCGGCATCTTCCTGATTTCCCTGACGACAGCTCTGGGCTACAGTGTATTCCACTTCCAGCCTTTCGCAGAAGGCAGTGCATGGCTTGATTTCTGGGACTTCATTGTAAGCACTAACCTGCTGCCGATCGGTGCTCTCATCTTCGCAGTCTTCTGCTGCTCCGACCGTTTCGGATGGGGATGGGACAACCTGGTTGCAGAAGCCAATTCCGGAAAGGGTCTGAAGATCCAGCCTTGGATGAAGCCGTTCTTCAAGTACGTCGTTCCGATCGTCGTCCTCGTCCTGTACCTTATTGGACTTAAGTCTTTCCAGTGGAGCTAAACAATAACATATCCTGAGAAGGGGCGATTCCACAAATGCTCCGGCTTTGGTCCTCGTCGCTGACGATCACCACGGCTCACTCACTAGATAATAGAAACCCGGAGAAACTCGCCTGACGGCTCAGACATCTCCGGGTTTTTACTATTCTCTATGTTCGTTTCGCCTGTGATCGTATCAGCTCCTGCGGAATCAGCCTCAGGCATCTGCGAAACCGCCCCTCAGCAAATGCTACAGCATATGTGCGATGAGTTCTTCGCGTGGGGTTTCTGCCAGATAGCAAGGCGGGATGTCGAAGATGGTTCTGCCTCCGCAGACGCCCTCCTGCGACAATCTGTACGCAGCTCTTGCCACTGCTGCCAGAACACTTCCGGTGAAGAACGGGTTGGATTCCAGGTTCAGTGTGAACTCAATTGTATCGAGATACTCACCATCGACTCCTGTCACGCCGCTTCTGAGTACGCTGCCTCCATGCGGCAGACCTGTGTGGTCTCTGTCCATCTCTTCCTGTGTGATGAATGTAACTGTTGTATCGTAATCTGCGAAGTAGTTCGGCATGGTGACGATGGCTTCTTCAATGGCTGCCTTATCCGCACCTTCCTCTGCAACGACGAAGCACTCTCTTGTGTGCTTATCACGTGTTGTGAGCTCAGGATTCTCACCGTTTCTGACGCGGTCAACAGCTGCCTGTACCGGCACTGTGTACTGACGGGCGTCGGCAACGCCGTCGATTCTTCTGATTGCATCAGAGTGTCCCTGGCTGACGCCTCTTCCCCAGAACGTATAATCTTTGCCTGTCGGCAGAGCTGCATTGGCGTAGAGTCTCGCAACGGAGAACAGACCCGGGTCCCAACCAACGGAGATGATTCCGATGTTTCCTGCTGCTTTTGCAGCGGCGTCTACTGTAGCCAGATGCTGCGGGATGTTCGCGTGCGTATCGAAGCTGTCAACCACGTTGCACTTAGCTGCGAGCTGCGGCGTCATCTCCGGAAGATCTGTCGCGCTTCCACCGCAGAGAATCAGGACGTCGATATCCTGCGCCATCTCATCCAGTTTATCCATTGCTACGACAGGAGCGTCTGAAGCAATCTTCACTGTTTCAGGATCTCTCCTTGTAAAGACAGCGGTCAGTTCCATGTCGCCTGCAAGCTGCACGGCCGCTTCAACACCTCTTCCTAAATTTCCATAACCAACGATTCCGACTTTCATAGTCTGCACCTTCTTTCCATTTATATAAATTTGAATTATTAACACTTTAATGCATAATTTACACAACTCATAATAGCACCATATCAGCACCTCGGGCAATACTTATCAAATATGATTATGATATTATGGACATTGTCTATCCATTGAAGAACAGCCGAGCTTGTGTTATTTTCATACATCTGATAAAAAATACGGGTAGGGGAAGGATGATTTACGAATGAAAATGTTAAAGGACTGGATGAATCATATCCATCTACTTCCTTCTGGATAATAAACGTCTCTCTTCATACTGGGTGAAAGTATCCCAAACTCTGTTCAAAGAATCTACTCTGAATAAATGCGCCGAACTGGCAAGCGATGCAGACAGGGTGTGTACCGGATATATACGCGGTCAGGCTCTGGATGCACTGATTGTGGGAACCGTCGCCACCATTGCGTTTCTTATCGCAGGTATCCCATATGGCCCTGTCATCGGAATCCTGACCGGCATCGGCAATTTTATTCCGTTCTTGGGACCGATCATTGGCTTTTCTTCCCTCATCATAATCTGTTTTGTCAAAGGTCTTTATATGAAAATGATCGTAGGCGGTATCATCCTGGCCTGCATCATGTTTCTGGACAGCAAACTGGTGAACCCGAATCTTCTGAGCAAGAACGTAGAGGTTCACCCGGTTCTGGTCTTTCTTGCGCTGATCGCCGGAGAACAGATCGGCGGATTAACAGGAATGCTTGTAGCAGTTCCGTGCGCAGCCTTCCTCAAAGAGCAGTTCGAAAAGTATATGGCCAAGAGAGAGCTGGCGAAAGCGGAAAAATAGCGAACTGACTACGACAGACTCATCGAGCCCACATCTTTCAGCACATAACGCCTGACGAAATCAGTCTACGTCTTTCAGCGCGTCCGCCATTGGGATCTTCCGGATTCTACGCATCAGAACAAAGTTGACGAGGAAGTAGCAGAACACGCCTGTTACGACCAGAAGCGGCACGCCCCACGGCGCCACATAGAATGTGAGCCATCCCGCAAAGGCTTTCATCATGATGTAATAGATGACTTTGATGCCCGCCACGCCGAGCACGCCGGACAGAATGAATGAGAGCACGGTCATCACCAGCGTCGCATTGTTGTAGAGATGCCCCGCCTCCCGGTTCGTATAGCCGAGAATCTTCAGCATGGAAATGGCGTAGGTATTGCGTTCGGTGATCAGCCGCGCCAGAAGGTAGATCATCAGCAGGAAGATGACAATTGAGAAAAGCAGAAACATGAAGAACACTTTTCCCATGGAATCCTCCAGCTGGTTTGCCATGACCGTCAGATCTTTTTCCGTGATGATTGTCGCAATGTCCGATTCGTCGATGTCCTCCAGCATCCTGTCGCTGAAGTAGCCGCTGAAGTAATCCGATTCCATATCAAAGGTCTTGTTGAACTGGTCGAGGGTCATAAAGATGCAGAGTGTCGCCGGATAATAGTATTCTCCTTTGACCTTAAAAGCGTATCGATCGCTGTTGAATTCCTCTTTTAATGTAATCTCATCGCCTTCTTCCAGTCCGTACTTATCCATATATCCGTCGGAGAGAATGACGTTGTTTGCAGAAGCTTCTTTGATGCTCTTCATATCCACATACTTGGAGTCTTCCTGGATGCCGTACACGGTGATCTTCTCCCCTCGCTCGTTCTCAAGTGTGTAAACTGCGTATTTCTCCGCATCCGGATCATCTGTTTCCACCTGATCTTTCAGTATGTATTGGTAATCGCAAATCTTTGACTCCTGCACGTTAGCTTTGAAGTTCTGCAAAAGCGGTGAGAACAGCGAGCCGAACAGGAATATGAAACTGGCGAAGAATATGCCAGCGAAAAGCAGTACATAAGTCGACCGGTTCTGAATAAGAACGCGAAGCAGGAAACGTTTTTTGAAGCTGATATCCGGCAGCTTGACCGCCTTGCTCTGTTTGTGCCTCTTGAGATCCCGCCGCAGGAACTGAAGCGGTGAAAGTGACAGTGATCTTCCAACGACGAGGAGTTCCACTGCAAACACAATCAGGCATGGAACCAGCGTCGTTTTCACAAAGGCATCCGCGCTCCAGATTGTTGTATAGGTCGGCAGAGAATAGGAATGGTAATACATATTCGCCATCGGCATTTTGAATACGGTGTAGCCAAGGATGTTCCCTACCTGCGCCGCCGCCAAGGTGATGATCACCGGAAGTGTGACGTAGTGAACGAGCAGTTCACTTCTGGTGAAGCCTGACGCCCGCAGTGTCCCGATTGTCTTCGCTTCCTGCTCGATGGTGTTTCTGGTGGTAATGGCAAATGCAAAGGCAAGAACCACGACGATGATATATAAGAACCACTGGAACATGACTCTATCGCTTCCCATATCTTCCCCGGTGAACTGTATCGCCTGATTGTCCTGACGGGATACAAAATCCTGCAGTGGTTTCTCACCTGATGTGACATCCAGTTCCTCATAATCTGCACCTGGGAATCCCGCCATGAGATTATTCCAGATGACTGCGCCGTACGAGATGTCAGCACCCAGAAGCGCATTTTCATAGACAACATTCATCAGGTCTTCTGCCTTGTTCTGCTGTTCGTTTTCGGTCATCTCCTGGTTGTTGTATCTCCAGGCGTAGCAGTACTTCAGACCTGCGTTGCTGAAGTTCTTGAACTGCTGCTGCGTCACGAGCGCAACGCTGAAATTCGTCGCGTCGAACATCATATCCGAATTGTTTTTGAACAAAGCGCTGTAGTCGGATAAGGCCACCGTGCCGACAACTTTGAACTGTTTTCCTTCAACTGTCATCGGGTCGCCCACATCCAGGGTGTTGTTCTCCGCAAACAGCCTGTCGACGACGATTTCGCCTTCCTTCTCCGGCAGGCGTCCTTCCATCACATCGGCCAGATTCATCTCTTCCCGAATTTTGTATACGCGGATCGTCCGGTCATTATCTGTCTGCTTGTCCTTATAAAACAGTTCGCAGAGTTCCACATCTTCATCTTCAATGTTTTCGATGGCTTTGTCCGTGAGTTTCAGCGATGTGATGAAGTGTCCATTCTCAATGTTGTATTTGGAAAAGCTGTCGTTATAGGTTTTGATCATGCTTCCATCCGCCACCAGAAAACCGGATACGAATCCTATGGTCAGGGCGAGAAAAAGAAACAGCACAATATACTTCCCCAGATCTTTTTTCAGTTCTCTGGGGATTCGTTTCATCAGTGGATTTTTCTTTCTGGTCGTTTTCATTCTGCCGCTCCAATTCCACTTGTCTTGCAACTCCGGTTTCGCTCGTTCTACCACTCCAGTTCCGCCGCCGGAGTCTTCGTATCGTTCACGTAATTCTCTCTGACTTGTCCATCATGGAGCATGATGACTCTATCGGCCATCTGCTTGAGGGCATCGTTGTGTGTTACCAGAATAACGGTGCTCCCATATTTGTGGTTGACCGTCTCAATGAGATGGAGAATCTCTTTTGATGTGTTGTAATCCAAAGCACCCGTCGGTTCGTCGCAGAGGAGTATGTCCGGGTTCTTGACGATAGCTCTGCCGATGGCAGTCCGCTGTTGCTGTCCGCCGGAGATCTGATTCGGCGTTTTGTCTTTGTGCTCCCAAAGGCCCAGTGTTCTGATGAGTTCGTCCAAAGGCAGCGGGTCGTCGCTCAGATACGCGCCCACTTCGATGTTCTCTTTGACGGTCAGATTCGGAATGAGATTGTAAGACTGGAAGACGAACCCCAGATGGTCCCGTCTGTACTGGGAGAGGTCCTTCTCCGTCATCCTTTCAATTGTGTGGTCGCCGATGGTGACGCTTCCGCTGTCTGCCGTATCGATGCCGCCGATAATGTTGAGCAGCGTCGATTTGCCGGAACCGGAAGGTCCTAGAAGCACACAGATGTCCCCGGCTTTCAGTTCAAAGGAGATTCCTCTGAGCACTTCCTGTTTGCTGTCGCCTTCACCATATGACTTTCTGATGTTTTTAAGTTCCAGATCCATCTTCTATATCCTTTCATCCTGTCAACCGGAACTGTATTTTCAGCGTTAGTGGTTAGTTAACGCTAACTAACCACTTGGATTATAGCACACATCATCCGCTGTGAGAAGTATCTGTCCATAAAAATGACACAAAAATTCCCCGGGAATGCGTCCCGGGGAATCCATGTTTCTATGTTTCTGCCTGTAGATTTTGCACTATGACTGCTGTTTCTGTCCCATGAGTTTGGATTCCTGCATCTTCATGACGATCGGAATCTCGATTGCTGTCAGGATGACGATACCGATCATCGGTGCAGTAACGGAACCGGTCGATCCACTGATCGCTTCAAAGAGCAGTACGAATAGCGCACCGGAGATCTGTCCCATGAGCAGTATCATACCAAGAGATGTACCCTCCTGTGCCGGATACGCAACCTCTGAACTGTGCTGGAACAGAATCGGCGCTACGCCCATAATCGAGAAGCCGGCGACAGCTGCAATCACAACGAGGATGATAAAGCTCTTCACAAAGGTCAGTCCCAGATACAAAGGCACCAGCAGTGCGACGGCCACAAGCAGGAACCGGATTCTTACGCCCACCTTATCCGAGCTGATCGGCAGGACGATGGCGCCAACGACGCCGGCAACGACGAAGGCCGCTCCGATGATGCCTGCTTCTGCCGGTGTGATGCCGCGTCCCTTCAGAATCGTTTCGATCAAAGTCAGAATCGTATTGAAAATGCCGATGGATATGAATGCGCAGATCAGGCACAGTACATATCCGTGATTCTTGAACAGACTTGTGATGGCTTTGCGGCTGAAATCATCACGCTCATAGGCCGGACCAGGAGGCGGAACGGCCGGCTTTTCTCTAATGAAAATCAGAACTGCCAGCATGGAAATGACCGCGATGACGGCGTAGATGAACAGCATTTTCTGCACGCCCATGGAGTCCACCAGAATCGGCGAGAGCACCATCGGTATCGCGAATCCCGCGTACTGCGCCATGGTCAGAAGTCCGTCTGCAGTCGCACGTTCCTCGAACGGGAACCAGTTGGCCGCTGCTTTTGTTGTAATGTTCAGCAGGAACGGCTGGCCGATGGCGATGATGAATTGCGACACGGCAACGACTGCGAAGCTTCCTGCAAAGACAGCACGCGTGAGAGCGAAGATGCCCGTCAGGAGTGCGCCGATGACAAGAGACCTGCGGAACCCGAACCGGTCGATGACATAAGCCGCTGGGAAGCAGAAGATGATGAACATGATCATGTAGCTTGTGGCCAGCATATCGACGGCGAACCCACTGACACCGTAGTGCTCCGCGATGACACTGGCAATCGGCGAAAAGGTCAGCCACACCATTTCCGTGGAAATGATGATCGGAATCGCCGCGATGAGAATGACCCATCTGTAAGGTGAAACATTTTCTCTTTTCATTTCTTTTACGTATAATCCAATTATCCTCTTCTAGAGGGATTGGATCTTCCTTTCTCCCAACTTAGTTGGGTTAATCGAAAATCTAATATATACTTCCTTTATGCAC
>CACWSO010000020.1 GCA_902763505.1 uncultured Eubacteriales bacterium
CTTTAATTGAATTTTGAACTTCCGGTTCCCACCATGGAATCGGAAGTTTCTTTTGCGAAACAATATGAGATAATGACGGTGTATCCTCCTGCAGATAGGAGGGACTATGCCTGAAAAAAGAAAGAAAGGAAAACATCTCACCTGGGAAGACAGACACGAGATCCAGCGGGGTCTGCGGGAGCACCGGACATTTACAGAGATCGCACTGATCATAGGCTGCTCACCGGATACCGTATCGAAGGAGATCCGCAAACATCGCTATTTCAAACCTGTAAAAATCAATCAGAGATTCTACCAGAATCGCTGCAAGTACAGGGACAGCTGCCGAAAGCGCAACATATGCGGAAAGAAGGGGGCGCGCAAGTGCAGGATCCCCTGCAGGCAGTGCAATGCCTGTAATGAGAGGTGTCCGGATTTCGTGGACTATCCCTGTCAGATCGAGAAGAAGCCGCCGTACGTGTGCAATGCATGCAGCAAGTCACGCAGCTGTCTGTTCGACAAGTATCTGTACAATGCAGACTACGCAAACAGGGAGTATCGGGAAGAACTCAGGGAATCCAGGAAAGGGATCGACCTGACGAAGGACGAACTGATCGAACTGGATGAACTGGTCAGCCCGCTGATCCTCAAAGGGCAGCCGATCAGCCATATCTTCGCGGAACATGCGCAGGAGATACCCTGCAGCGAACGGACACTGTACAATTACATCGAAAAGCAGTATCTCAATGTGCGGAATCTCGATCTACGCAGGAAAGTACGGTACAGGAAGCGGAAACGGAAAGAAGAAACAAAGACAAGCCCGACAAAGAAGATCAATCATCACTACAGGGATTTCCTTCTTGAACTGGAGGGGAACCCCGGCATACGGGTGGTGGAGATGGACACAGTGATCGGGAGCAGAGGCGGGAAAGTGCTGCAAACGATCTACTGGCGTGCAGAGAAACTGATGCTGGCGTTCCTTCTGGATAGCAAGGAACAGAAAGGGACAGCAGGCACCTTTGATCTTTTGGAAGAACGGCTTGGCCTGGAAGACTTCCGGAGGCTGTTTCCGGTCGTGCTGACAGACAACGGAACGGAATTCGCAGATCCGGACCTGTTAGAATTCGATGGGGATGGAAACAGAAGAATGAAACTGTTCTACTGTGACCCGCGCCGCTCCGAGCAGAAGGGGCAGATCGAAAAGAACCATGAGTATATCCGCTATGTCCTGCCGTCAGGGACCTCATTCGATGATCTGACGCAGGAAAAAGTGGATCTGCTGATGAACCACATCAATAACACAGCAAGGCCGAGCCTTCAGGGCGGGACGCCCGCAAAGCTGGCCTTGCAGCACTTTGGTAATGACACGGCGGAAAAGCTTGGGATCCAGATCATCGATGCAGATGACGTATGTCTCAAGCCGGTACTGCTGAAGTAGAGATTCAGGCAGGAGGATACGAAAAGGATATGTGAAGCACATAAGCCCGAAGTTACTCTTGCAATACCAATTTCGGACTGTCTTTTCGTATACAAAAAATACCGCTGTATCTGGACCAATTATACGGCAAAAGTGGCCGGAATGGGAAGAAAAACCAGAGAAAAACAGGCAAACCCGAAGTTAGTCTTGCAAAAACAAGAGGTTCCGGGCAAACCCGAAGTTAGTTTTTCATTCAAATAAATCTATAAAAATCTCCCCAAATGCGGGGAGTTTTTTTATTATTTGTATCTCTATAGGTGAAAGGGTATTAACTGGCAATATAGAGGAGCTGATTCTAAATGAGAAACATAGATGAAAGACTCATAAGGATGCATCAGAGAGCCTCTGAGATCAAGAGACAGGAGGATATGTCCAGACTTAGAGTTCTGGGCTCCTTATCAGGGGGGCTCTTGGTCTGTCTGGTCGTCGTTTTGCAGCAGCTGCAGAATCTGCATCACGGAGTCATGATAGATCAGAGCACTGGTTCATCACTGTTGGATGACAGCGTCGGCGGATATGTTCTGGCAGCGATCATCTCATTTTTCGCAGGCGTCATCATCACAGTAGTCATTTATAAGTACAGAAGCTGGAATGAGAAGAAAGACAAAACGGAGGAGAAAGCATGAAAAAACAGATTTTAGAGCAGACAGGAACGAACCTCAAATCAAAACTGGTAGCCATGGTTACGGCCGCAACAATGGTATTCGCAATGGTCCCTCTGGGTGCGGGGGTTGCCTTTGCAGATGAAGAAAACGACGAAATACAGGACGCAGTAGTGGCGGAGATGCCGGGTCCGGAAGATGCCGAAGCGGAATTCGTACCGGAGGAAGCTGCACCGGAAGCCGAGGTGCTTCCGATGCAGGTCGAGGAGCCGCAGGTAGAGGCTGATGCACCGCAGCAGGTGCAGGCTCAGGCTACACTCAAGGATCTGGGCACAATGACAGTCGATTTGTCAGGTGGTGTGAATAAGATTCTCTTCGACACCGAGAATATATCAATGGAAGCTGGAACAATTTTGTTATTTATGCAGATAGAAAAACTGATAACTGGAGTACCGGGTCCTGTGGAGCATCACAGCTATATCAACTTAGATGGAGCAGGCAATGATTATGACTTCGAACTGTACCCGGAGGAAATAGACGGGACATCTGCAAGTGATGCATACTTTCTGTGCTTCAAGAAACTGGATACCGCCAACATCAAGGATAGTTATACGGTCCGTATGCCGCAGGCAATGATCGATCAGTATACGCAAGTAGAAATACCACCGGAAGGGCAGAATGTCACAGGTTTCTACAGCGCCATCATATTCGTCTTCAGCAAACCGGCTGCTGTCGTTCCACAAAAGGCTGCCAATACGCTGACACTCAAGGCTAAGAAGACCACAACTGTCAAGATCAGATACAAGAGGCTCAAGAAAAGAACACAGGCATTCTATATTTCAAAGGTCCTGACCGTCAGCAGAGCCCAGGGCAACGTGACATACACAAAGGTATCCGGCAACAAGAAGATCACAGTTTCACCGACAGGTAAAGTCACAGTCAAGAAAAAACTTAAAAGGGGAACCTATAAAATCAAAGTCAATGTAACCGCTGCAGGAAACACAAGATACAACGCGATGACAAAAACAGTAGTGTTCAAGGTAAAGGTCAAAAGATAAATACTATTTCACTATCATTCTTTTCCGTTAAGGAGCAAGCTGATCCTCACATCACCTCAGAGGATCAGTTTGTTTTTTTGTGCTTTTGTTGCAAAGAAGGTCTGTTAGAAGATATAATTTATGTATATAGTGGGTAGAATAATAGGTGCTGCTTTTGCAGTGGATATGGATGTAGAAGGGAGGCTGTTAATGAAAAAGACGATTGCGATTCTTTTATCACTGATGACCATCTGCGTGTTCTCCTTCACGGGGTGCGGCGGAGAACAGGAAGCGGCGGAGCCGGAAGGTCCTACGCTCGGCCAGGTTGAAGCGGATCCGGATGGAACATTAATGCCGTTTGCGCTTACATTGGGAATCACAGATGACGGCACACTGAACTTCACAGAGCTGGATGAAACAGCGGCGTGTGAGGAGTGGAATGCTGATAGCGAGGAATTCGAGCAGGCGAAACTGAACAACAAGACCGTCAAAGGCAACTTCGTAAGACTCATTGATGAGGATGGAAACGAGAAGGCAGACAAGGTCCAGGTTGTTGATTTTGCAGACGCCGAAGGTTACTGGGATTCGTCCATGCCATGGGCGGAAGGTTCAGGAACAGAAGTAGAACCGGCTGTTGATGATGAAACCGGACTGGAAGTATACGGCGATGAATCGACCATTCCGTACGGTGAAAGACTGCTGTCCGGCTTCGGTATCGGTGACTACTCCGGAGCTGATGACTTCGAGAACGATGAGAACATCACGTACTGGACGGATATCGATTTCTACAATACAGTATCAGGAAATACATTGACCATTCTTCCGCATTACGGAACCTATCTGCAACCAAACGGCTGGTCATGCGGATGCTGCTCAGCGCTCTGCGCACTTGACTGGTACGGCATGAGAAACGGACTCAATGATGTGGATCTGGGCATGCTCAGAGAGACTTGTCAGCTGGAAGTTGGAACAGATGCTGAGTATCTGCAGAATGCATTTGAGAATCTTGCCGAGCTTGGAATCACAGGCGGCTGGACATTCATTTCATCCAACAGTGACCCCGATAAACTGTCAGATCCGAAGTGGGTACAGAAACAGCTGAAACAGGGACATCCGATCATGGTAGAGTGGAATCCGTACGGATGGCACTGGCAGACGATCATCGGATATGACAATATGGGTACAGAAGATACGCTGGATGATGTTTGCATCATGATGGATTCCTATGATACGACAGACCAGGATAACAACGGATACTATATCGAGTCTTATGAGAGACTCATCTACGGAACCTGCACATCTTTCTATGATGACAAAGAAGGATTCAAGGAAGTAGGCACAGTATCCTCACCGCAGTTCCTGGTTGCTATTCCGGATGAATGGGAATACAAGATGGAAAAGGGCGAAGGAATTGTCCCTGACGAATCCAACAAGGGCGTGTTTACAGATGACAACAAGATGTCTTACGGCAAGACAGCAGAAGACATCCAGACATACTACAAAGAGGCTACGGAGATGGATCCTGAAGAAGAAGGAGCCCTCCCGGTTGGCGAAAACGGACTTGGAGGTGCTGCGGAAGAAGGATACGAGAGATCCGGTGACCACGATAATTCGCCATACTACAAGTTCATCGACTGCTACAACCTGAAGGATACCGAAACGCTGCATGTACTTGAGAACTTCCAGACGCTGCAGCAGGCATCCGAATACAGCTGCGGCTGTGCTTCGGCAGCGATGGTTACAAACTGGTTCGGCAAGAACGAAGGTGAAACAGACATGTCCCTCATGCACGCCAGACAGGACGGCGAGCTTGGCGCAACCTATCTCGACGGCATGGAAGATATCTTCAACTACATGAACGATACTTACAATCAGGATTGGGTATGGGTCAGCACCAAGGATCTGAAGAATCCTGACGGTGAACTGGATTCTGAAGGAGAAGAAAACTACATCGGCGACTACTGCCTGCAGGCAGGAACGCTGGAAGAGTGGCCGGGTCTGATTCCTTATCTGCTGGATAACGATATCCCAATGATGGTCGGCTGGGATGAATGGGGCGGCCACTGGCAGGTTGTCATCGGATACGACGACATGGGCACCAAGGAAAAGACAGAAGATGACGTGCTCATTCTGGCAGATCCGTATGACACCACCGACCACAACCAGGACGGATATGTGATCGAAGGATTCGAGAGACTCGTATACGGATTCTACTCAAGCTTTGATGATACTTACAGACACAATTACTTCATGGCAGCATTCCCTGCAGAAGGACATGAGGAAGTCATTGAAGCACTGGGTATTGAACAGTAGACGATCAACAATTGATTTGTTACTGAACAGAAAACACGAGACATTGGAAACCGGCAATTCAATTTGCCGGTTTCTTTTTTGCTGCGAGAGTCGCAAAATGCGGTGCTGTATATTATAATGATTGCATTATGAAAGTAGCATTTCACACACTTGGATGCAAAGTAAATCAATATGAGTCGGAAGCGATGGCGCAGATGTTCCGCAGTCGAGGTTGGGAAACTGTGGATGAGCGTGAGTTCGCAGATGTTTACGTGATCAATACGTGTACGGTGACAGCAATCGCGGACAAGAAGTCGCGCCAGTACATCCGCCGGATGAAGAGGGTCAACCCGGACAGTATCATCGCAGTGACTGGATGTTATGCCCAAATCAGTCCGGATGAGGTCAAGGCGATCAAAGGCGTAGATATCGTCACGGGAACGAATGAGAAGAGCACGCTGATTGATTACATTGAAAAACTTACTGCGGAACGCACGCACGCAGATGAACCGTTCACCGCGATTCACCCATATGATGAACTCGGCGTATTTGACGAGATGGGCAGAGTGACCAGTACGGAGAACCGAACCCGTGCTTACATCAAGGTCCAGGAAGGGTGCAATCGGTTCTGTTCCTATTGCGTCATCCCATATGCCAGAGGACCGGTCAGGAGCAGGGCGTTGGAAGATATTGTGGAAGAGGCAAAGGCGCTCATCGCTGCCGGCTACAAGGAACTGGTTCTGACAGGTATCAATACCGCCATGTACGGCATGGAAGGCCGCGACCTTTATGCGACGAAAGCAGATGCCACAGAAGACGGAGCACCGGGTGCAAAGGCAATAGCCGGAGCACCGGCCCCAACCGATGCAGAAGAAGGCATATACGGCATTGAGGAAGCGATTGCGGCGGTGAACGCGCTGTCGGGTGAGTTTAGAATCCGACTCAGTTCGCTGGAACCTGCCGTCGTCAATGCGGATTATGTGAAGAGACTGTTCCGATACGATAAGCTATGCCATCACCTGCATATGTCAGCCCAGAGCGGCAGCGATAAAGTGCTCAAATCTATGAACAGGCCCTATGACCGGAACCACTACGTGGAAATGGTGGAAGCGCTGTACAAGTTTGACCCGTGCTACGGAATCTCGACGGATATCATCGTCGGTTTCCCTGGCGAGAAAGATAGAGATTTCGAAGACAGCTGCAGCCTGGTCAGAGAGTGCAGCTTTTGCAAAACCCACATCTTCAGGTACTCTAAGAGACCGAAGACGAAGGCAGCAATGATGAAGGAACAGGTCTCTCCGCAGGTCAAGCAGAAGAGGAGTGATGAGCTTCAGAAAGTCAGCAGCGAGGCTGCAAAGGTATTTTTTGAGCGAAATATTGCAGCAGCGGAAGTCGGAAGAACAGAGACAGTTCTGTTCGAAGAAATCGTGTCCGCCAACGAGGAAGGATCCGGCATTATGAGAGGGGATCAGCTGCTCACCGGCTATACCGGGAATTACATCAGGGTGTACGTACCCGCAAGAGGCGCCGGCGAAGAGAAACTCGGCTCATTCGCCAAAGTGAGACTCGATGCAGTTTTTCAGGACGGAATCGCCGCAAGTGTGGTACAATAACCGTGCAACGACATTGCACAATGATTTAGAATCATTATTTTCATAGAGATACTTTTTTCATAAAGATAAGGAGAAATACTATGAGCGATTGTTTATTCTGCAAGATCAGAGATGGCGAGATACCATCCAACAAGGTTTATGAAGATGATAAGGTGCTCTGCTTCCACGATGTGGATCCGCAGGCTCCTGTTCACTGCCTGCTCATTCCAAAGAAGCACATCGCATCTATCGATGATGTGACAGAGGAAGATGCGGATATCCTGGCATATATGATGCTGAAAATCAAGGATATCGCAGCGCAGCTTGAACTGGAGAACGGATACAGAGTCGTCATCAACTGCGGTGAGGACGGACTGCAGACCGTGCAGCATCTGCATCTGCACATCCTCGGCAAGAGAAAACTGACTTGGCCTCCAGGCTGATGAAAAGAAGACTCCGAGCTTACGAAAATATGTCTTGCATTGCAGGCTCAGTGATTGTATAATAACTGACGTTGCAGGATGACCTTTGTCATTACGACAAGGACCGTTTTCAAGACGAAAAACTAAAAAAGTCAAGGAGGTGAAACGGGAATGGCACAGGTAATCGTAAGAGAAAATGAAAGCTTAGAAAGTGCTCTGAAGAGATTCAAGAGATCATGCGCTAGAGACGGCGTCATGGCAGAAGTCAGAAAAAGAGAGCATTACGAAAAGCCAAGCGTAAAGAGAAAGAAAAAATCTGAAGCTGCTAGAAAAAAGGCTAAGAAGTACTAAGCGAAAATATGCACTTGAAACGGCATCAGTTTTGATGCCGTTTTCTATAGGAGGAGAGAATTATGACATTAAAAGAAAGATTGAACGCTGACTTTAAGGAAGCGATGAAAGCAAAGGACAAAGTCCGCAAGGATACGATCAGCTTCGTAAGAGCTGCCATCAAGCAGGTGGAAGTGGATACGAGAGAAGAAGTCGATGATCAGGGCGTAGCATCCATTCTGGCTAAGCAGGTTAAGATGAGAAAAGATGCAATCAAAGATTTCGAGGCCGGAGGCAGAGACGACATGGTCCAGGAGTATCTGGCTGAAGTTGAGATCCTCATGGAGTACATGCCGCAGCAGCTCACGGATGAAGAACTGACGGCAATCGTCAGTGAAACAGCAGGTGATCTGGGCATCGAAGAAGGCAGCGGCAAAGCTTCCATGGGTAAGCTTATGGGTCCTGTTATGGGTAAGGTCAAAGGTCTGGCCGACGGTAACGACGTCAAGAACATCGTTCTGAAATTCCTCGGATAAGTCGAATCAGACAGATAAGACGGAAAAGAATGAGTGGTTTTCTGCCGATAAACAGAAAAGAAATGCAAGAGAGAGGATGGAATCAAGTGGATTTCGTACTTGTTACGGGAGACGCCTATGTGGACCATCCTTCTTTTGGTACGGCCATTATCAGCCGGCTGCTTGAGTCAAGGGGATACAAGGTGGGCATCCTTGCCCAGCCGGACTGGAAGGGTCCGGAGGATTTTCAGCGCTTCGGAAAGCCTCGTCTTGGCTTTCTCATCAACAGCGGCACTGTCGATTCCATGGTCAACAATTATTCCGTGCAGAAAAACCGCAGAAAACGGGATGTTTATTCACCCGGCGGCAAGACTGGAAGATGTCCTGACAGAGCCGTCATCGTATACAGCAACAGGGCACGTCAGGCCTATCCTGACACGCCGATCATCATCGGAGGTCTGGAGGCGAGTCTCAGACGATTTGCTCACTACGATTATTGGGATGATAAAGTTAGAAGATCCATACTTCTGGACAGCCGCGCGGACATTCTGATTTACGGAATGGGCGAACGTGCTGTACTGGAAGTCGCAGAGGCATTGGACAGCGGCATTGCAGCCGGAGACATCACCTGGATCCGCGGCACTTGTGTCAAAGCAAAGGCAACAGAGGAGGGCGGAACACTCTATCCGGAAGAAGACGATGTGATTCTGCCGGGCTACGAGCGCCTGATGGACGCTTCACCGGAAGCAAAGGCAGCATACAACGAGAGTTTCCGCATGCAGTACAGGAGCAACGATTCCGTGCTCGGCAAACGGCTGCTCGAACAGTATCCCGATGGATTTTACGTAGTGCAGAATCCGCCGCAGCCGCCTCTGGAGAGGCAGGAACTGGATGATCTCTACGAGCTGCCATATGAACGCACATGGCATCCTTCCTATGATGAGGAAGGCGGCGTTCCGGCCATCGATGAAGTCCTCTTCAGCATTACCTCCAACAGAGGGTGTTTCGGAGGCTGCAGCTTTTGCGCAATCACATACCATCAGGGGAGAGAGGTCAGAAGCAGGAGCTGTGAATCCATCGTCAGAGAGGCGGAACTTATGACACAGGATGAGCGGTTCAAAGGCTACATCCACGATGTGGGCGGTCCGACGGCGAACTTCAGGAATCCGTCCTGTGAGAAACAGCTGAAATACGGAATGTGCGGCAGGAAGGACTGTCTGTTCCCGAAACCATGCAGTCAGCTCAACACGGATCACGATGACTGCACCCGCGTGCTGCAGGAAGTCAGCAAGGTCAAAGGGGTAAAGAAAGTATTTGTAAGGTCCGGTCTGCGTTTCGACTACATCATGGCAGACATCAGAAAAGGCGGCAAAAGCTCCTCCGGATACAGATTTCTGGAAGAACTGTGCAGGGCGCACGTTAGTGGTATACTAAAGGTGGCGCCGGAACACTCTTCCGGGAAGGTCCTTAGACAAATGCATAAGCCTGACATCAGCGTCTTCGATGCTTTTGCATCAGAATACAAAGCGATGAACAAGAGACTGGGTTGCAGGCAGTACATGGTGCCGTACTTTATCTCTTCCCATCCGGGCAGCACGCTGGATGATGCGGTGGAACTGGCCCTCTATATGAAGAAGACGGGATTCGTACCGGATCAGGTGCAGGATTTCTATCCTACGCCGGGGACTCTGGCCACATGCATTTATTATACAGAGAAGGATCCGTTCAGCGGCAGGGATGTGTATGTCGCCAAGGATCCGATGGAAAAGAAGATGCAGAGAGCCCTGCTGCACTTCAACAAAAAGAAAAATGAGAAGCTGGTGCGTCAGGCCCTGCAGGCGGCAGGCCGCACAGAGGCTGAAAAAGAACTTCTGGGAGGCAGAAGACGATGAGCAGGATACAGGATGTAACAAGGGCTCTCAGGGACGCGAAACGCGCCTATGAGAGGATTATGAAGAGAAAGAGGTACACACACTTCTATACGAATGAAGTGTACACTCCGGGGCATTCTGAAGCGCGGGAGACAGAACCCGGCAATGTTCTTGCCGCCTGCGATAACCTGGCTTATATGGAGTATCTGCTGAAGGAAAAAGATATGGCGGGGAAGATCCAGCTGATCTATGTGGATCCGCCGTTCTTCTCGAACAGCAAGTATCAGGTTTCTGTACGGCTGGAATCCGATAAGCTGGGCAAATCACCGACCATTAGGACAGGAGCCTATGATGATACCTGGGAGGATAGTCTCCAGCAGTATCTGACCATGCTCGGCGTACGGTTCTATCTGATGAAGGAACTGCTTGCAGACACAGGATGCCTGTGGGTTCATCTGGATTGGCACAGCTCTCATTACATGAAGATACTGCTTGACGAAATATTTGGTTATGACAACTTCATCAACGAGGTTGCCTGGACATATAAATCGGGCGGCGCGTCCAAACGGAGTTTCGCCCGAAAGCATGACACGCTTCTGTTCTACTGCAAAACCAACAAGTACAAGTTCCATCCGCTCAAGGAGAAGTCCTACAACAGAGATCTGAAACCTTACCGGTTCAAAGATGTTGAAGAATTCCAGGACGACTTGGGCTGGTACACTATGGTCAACATGAAAGATGTCTGGACCATCGATATGGTAGGCAGGACATCCCATGAGAGAACAGGATACGCGACGCAGAAGCCGGAGAAACTTCTGGAGCGCATTGTGGAAGCCTGCAGCGATGAAGGTGATCTTTGCGCAGACTTCTTCGCCGGGTCCGGTACCATGGGTGTTGTCTGCGAGAATAAAAAACGCAGATGGATCATGTGCGATGAAGGAGAGGTGTCTGTCTCCAATCAGATCAGAAGGTTCATGAACACTAAAATGGATGATGACAGTCGTTTTGATGCCTTTGCAGTGGTCAGAACCGAAAAGGATCCTGACGAGGCTCTGAGCCGCCTCGTGCGCTGCGGCGAGGAGATGGGATGCCTGCGCATCTACGATTACGTTCCCGATGTTCTGAAACTGAGCGATGCCGATGAAGAAATCGCTCTCGAGTATCTCCACGATGACAGTAGATCCGTTATCGACTTCTGGAGTCTGGATGCAGATTACGACGGTCATGTGCACCGGGCCCATGAAATCATCAAGGGAAACGATTTCTGCACACTGCCGGAAGGGAAACTCCATGTCATCGGGTATGATGTGTTCGGGAACCGATTCTGCTGGGAAGAGGTAGACGCCGAATAGGAGACGCCGAATAGGATACGTCGAATAGGAGATAGATTCTGATACCGGAAGTATAGTATAATCAGATTATGAAAAAGCGAATTTACAAAGAGGAAAACTACAAGACCAGCAAATGGTCCGGCGGTAACACGCGGGAGCTGGCTATTTACCCGGCCAATGCCGAATATCTGGATAGAGACTTCCTTTGGAGACTGAGCAGCGCCGATTCGGATCTGGAGGAGTCGTCCTTCACGAAACTGCCGGATTACGATCGGATTCTGATGGTTCTGGAAGGATCTGTTGTTCTGGCTCACGGGGATGAGAGAACAGCCAGCCTGGATGCCTTTGCATACGATGAATTTGACGGGGCGGTCAAGACGAAGTGCTTCGGCAAGCTCATCAAAGACTACAACCTCATCTACCGCAAAGGCTGCAAAGGCCGTATGGAGCTCATTGAGCTGGAGGATGCTGCGAAGCATATTGAGAGCAGGTTCGAAGGATGCAGGTCTTTCGGATTGTTCAGCGCGGACGGATATACGGTTGTATCCGCGAACGGCCATACGGATATGGTCAAAGAAGACCAGCTGATGGTGATTGAGCTGGAACCGGGTGAACAGGCGGAGATCTCCGTCATGGGTTCCGGTAAGTGTGTCTTGACCGAAGTGGCTTTTGAGAGAGAAGAAGTCATGGATTTCTCCGTTCCGGAGGAAACGGCGGATGGAGCGAACGGTGCGTCGGATTTCGCCCTTGCGCTGAAACTGTCCCTGGGCAACAATCGCTGGAGCGCGACCATGCGGAGAATGAAGAAGAGCGGCGTACTGTACAGTCCGGCCCTGGAGAAGAAACTGAGGACGCTGGACCGGTTCTTCGTGACCGGAATCGTCTGGGCAGTGGGCGTCATTCTCTGTCTGCTGCTGGTGCCGGCCGGCGTCAGCCCGGAAGCGGTGCTGGGGATTCTGGTAGCCTTCTCCATTGTTGACGTATTCCTGTTTTCACCGCTGATTTATCTGGCTGTTCTGCCGCGACCGATCAGCGCCCACATCAAGAACGCCAATGAACTGAATGCATATGAACAGAAGATTTTCGAGGAGCAGCTGAACTACGATCCGCGTAAGGAAAGTCTCATGCGCAAGTACAGAGACAGAAAAGGCGAGAAGTACGACGGTATCGGAGACTTCTGGAAAAAGATGAACAAATAGATTGCCGGACAGACCGGGATCAACGACAATATGTTTGAATTAATCGCAACAGCCACCTTCGGCCTCGAAGCCGTCGTGCGGAGAGAAATCGAAGAGCTGGGATATGAAATCATAAAAACAGAAGATGGCAAGGTGACCTTTGCAGGGGATGAGCGGGCGATCGTCCGCTCAAATTTATGGCTGCGGTGCGCAGACAGAGTACTGCTGAAGACCTGTGAATTCCAGGCGCTGGAATTTGAAGATCTCTTTCAGGGTATCAAGGCGTACCCATGGGAGGAGATCATTCCCGAGGACGGCAAATTCACAGTGACCTGTTCTACCGTCAAGTCAAAGCTCCACAATCCGCCTGCCATTCAGAGTGTGTCGAAGAAGGCCATTGTCGAGCGCATGAGCGAGGCTTACGGGATTGAGCGTTTCGCGGAGACGGGCGCCGAGTACACCGTCAAAGTCACCATGCTCAAAGACAGGGCGACCATCACGATCGATACGAGCGGAAGCGGCCTGCACAAGCGGGGATACCGCGTGACGGCAGTGGATGCGCCGATCAAGGAAACGCTGGCGGCAGCCCTTGTTCAGCTCAGCTTTTTCCGGCCGGGGAGGATTCTGGCAGATCCATGCTGCGGCAGTGGGACGATTCCTATTGAGGCGGCGATGATCGGCATGAATATCGCGCCGGGACTGTCCCGGACCTTTGCATGTGAGAAGTGGGACATCATCCCGCGCCAGATCTGGAAAGAAGAACGCAGTGCAGCCTTTGCAGCAATTACAAGGCCGGAAGGAAAGATCTATGCTTCGGATATCGATCCGAAGGCGGTGCGTGCAGCGCAGGAAAACGCGGCAGAAGCCGGCGTGGACGAGTACATCGAGTTCAAACGCGCAGATGTAAAAGAACTGGACAGACTGGGTGAACGGGGCATCATCATCACCAATCCGCCGTACGGCGAACGCATCGGCGAGCAGGAGGAAATCGAGAGGGTATTCAAGGCGCTGCGCAGCTTTTGCAAAGAGAATCCTGACTGGTCCCTGTTTATCATTACACCGGACAAGGATGTGGAGAAGAAAATCATGGGCCGCAGGGCCAACCGCCGCCGCAAACTGTTCAACGGAAATATTGAAACCACGTATTATCAGTTCCACGGAGTGAAATCATGAGAGAGGTAACAATACAGTGCACAATCGGTCCGTCATGCAATGACCCACATATCCTTGCGGAGATGATGGAAGCAGGAATGGGCGTGGCGAGAGTCAACCTATCCCATGGAAGAGCTGCATCCCAAGAGGACAAGCTCGTCAACTTCCGAAGGGCGGTCAGAATGACCGGCGCTATGGAAACTGCCATCATGTTCGATATACGCGGACCGGAAATCAGGGTCAAGGAGATTCCGGACGGGAGCATTTTCGCGGCGACAGGAGAGACATTGGTGCTGCGCTGCGAAGATGTGGAAGAGCATGATCCAGACGCGAACCAGTGGGGCAGCTATACGGCGAACATTATCAAAGTCAACTATGAGAGCCTCTGCAACGAGGTCTCCGTTGGAACCCAAATTCTGATCAACGACGGCAAGGTCAGCCTGACGGTCGAGAGCGTGAAAGGGAAGGATATCGTCTGCTATGTGGACAGAGGCGGACAGATCCAGAGCCGCAAAGGCGTGAATGTCCCGGATGTAAAACTGCAGATGGAGTATCTGGGAGAGGATGACATAGAGGATATTCTTTGGTGCATCGAAAACGATGTGGATTACATCGCGGGGTCTTTCATCAGAAGGGTCGATGATGTGCGCGCCATCAGAAAACTGCTGGATGAGAACGGCGGGGAACAGATCGGTATCATCGCCAAGATCGAGAACAAAGAGGCAGTCAGCAATGTGGAAGCCATCGCGAAAGAGGCGGATCAGGTCCTCGTGGCAAGAGGGGACATGGGCGTTGAAATCGGCTTTGAGAAAGTGCCGGCTGTCCAGAAACGCATCATCCGCAAGTGCAGAGAGCTGGGTAAAGCGGTCATCATCGCAACCCAGCTGATTGATTCCATGACAGAGAACCTGACGCCGACAAGAGCGGAGGTTTCAGATATCGCCAACGCTGTTTTTGACGGCGCAACGGATCTTCTCGTTACCGGTGAGACAGCATCGGGAAAACATCCTGTTGAAGTGGTGAAACAGATGGCGAAGATCATCGATCAGGCGGTCATCGATGCCCAGAGATACGGGGAAGAGATTTTGTAAAATACGGTGAGTCTCAGGTGCTGATAGATGAAGATCGAAATCAACAGAGCGGACAAAACACCTGTCTACATTCAAATCGCAGGTCAGATCAAGAACATGCTCCACACCGGCGCGATCACCGACGGCTACATGTTGCCGTCAGAGAGAGTGCTGGCGGAGGAACTTGGCGTGCATCGAAATACGGTAACGAAAGCGTACGGTGAGCTGAAGAGTGAAGGACTGATCTATGCCTCCCAAGGGAGGTGCTACAGGGTCAACTTTGGACGGGGGACCGTCGGCGATGAAGAGACGTTGCCCGACAGGAGAAAGAACGTCAGCTGGGAAGCCGCCATGCGCCGTGAATTCGACGATTTCAGCAGCGACTTCGATGAATTGTACAGCGAGGGTTTCAATCCGTCGTACATTTCCTTTGCAGGCGGCGTAGCGGCCAGAGAACCTTATCCACCGGAAGAAATCGCAGATGTCTTTGAAGAGATTCTGAGAGGCAGTGAAGACAAGGCCTATTTCTATGTACCTTATCAGGGAGACCCGGAGTTGATCCATGAGATTGTGAAGTATATGGCGACGATCGGCATCAGAACGAAGGCCACCAATATTCAGATTTTCAAGGAGAACACCCAGGCGCTGGATTTTATCGTGCAGCTCATGCTCTCACCGGGAGACAGCGTCATCGTCAATGAGATCATGGCTTCCGATGTGTACAGAACCATCGAACTTGCCGGTGGGAAACTCATCACGGTTCCTTCCGACGAGCACGGCATGATCACGGACAATCTGGACAAAGTTATCGAAGCGAGCAATCCGAAGTTCATCTATGTGGACTCCAGTTTCAATAATCCCAGAGGATCGGTCCTGACGCTGGAACGGCGCAGACAGATTCTGGAGTTATCTTACCAGTACAGAATCCCAATCGTCGAAGACGATGAGAGCTCTGAACTCTACTATGGCGAGAAGACTCCGCCATCCATCAAGTCGATGGATCACGGAAACAATGTCATTTATATGTATTCCTTTTCTCTGGATATGGTTCCGGGCATCGGTATCTCCTTCGTATCGGCAGACAAGAAGATCATCGAACAGTTCTCAAACATGGTTTCCCTGCGGGGGGCAAATCCTGAGTGGGCGTCGCAGATGGTCATGATGCAGTACATGAAAAGCGGCGTCTTCGCAGAGCGGCTCAATGATTTCCGAACTGTTTGCAAAGGCAAGCGAGACAGGATGTGCACAAGGCTGGAGAACATGG
The DNA here is from genome assembly GCA_902763505.1 of uncultured Eubacteriales bacterium. Lineage (GTDB taxonomy): Bacteria > Bacillota > Clostridia > Peptostreptococcales > Anaerovoracaceae > Lentihominibacter. The sequence goes on from CACWSO010000020.1 coordinate 16,113, forward strand.
CAGGAAGGTTCGGCCTGCGGTACACAAAACCGGTAGGCGGCGTCTACATCTGGGTGGAGCTTCCGGAGCATATGAATTCCAAAAAGCTCCTGAAGGAAACCCAGAAGAGAGGAATGACGTTCATGCCGGGATACCTGTTCTTCCCGAAAAAGCAGATGGGAGCGCGTTTTTTCAGACTTAACTTCTCTTATCCGACAACGGAGGAAATCGAAAAGGGCATGGACATACTGGAAGAGAGCCTTGCCGCATTGCAGCAGGGCGTATAGCCTTTGGAATATTGTCTTTCAATTGTCTTTTTGAACTGGCACACAATAAAACAAATAAACTGGCACTTTGTTTGAAATATACCCTATAGTATATTCTAGACAAGGTGCTTTTTAGTAAGACAAAAAGAAAGTTAAAACCATTAAAAAGATTATATTTTAGAAAAGGAGAATAATGTTATGGCTGTTAATTTGAAAGGTAGAAGTTTTCTCACACTGATGGATTTCACACCGGAAGAGATCAGATACATGCTCGATCTGGCTCACGATCTGAAGGCTAAGAAGAGAGCCGGCATCCTGGGTGAAACAATGAAGGGCAAGAACGTTGTACTGCTTTTCGAGAAGACTTCAACAAGAACTAGATGCGCATTCGAAACAGGCGCACTGGAAGAAGGAGCTCACGTTACATTCCTGGACAGCAAGTCATCACAGATGGGCAAGAAAGAATCACTGGAAGACACTGCTAAGGTTCTCGGAAGATTCTACGATGGTATTGAATACAGAGGATATGACCAGAAAGTCGTTGAAGACCTGGCGAAGTATGCAGGCGTTCCTGTATGGAATGGTCTGACTGACGTTGACCACCCGACTCAGATCCTGGCTGACCTGCTCACAATCGAAGAGCACGTTGCTAAGCCGCTGAGAGACTGCAAAGTCGTTTTCGTAGGTGACGTAAGAAACAACATGGCATATGCATGGATGTACGGCTGTGCTAAGATGGGAATGCACTTCGTAGCATACGGACCACAGGAACTGTGCGATCAGGTTGACGCTGATGTCGTTGCAAGAGCAAAGGCTGTAGCAGAAGAAACCGGCGCAGTCATCGAAGTAAGATCCGATGTAGAAGCAATCGAAGGCGCTGACGTTCTCTACACTGACATCTGGGCTTCCATGGGTGAAGAGGATCAGATTCCTGACAGAGTAAGAATGCTGACTCCGTACAGAGTAGATGAGGCAATGATCAAGGCGACAGGTAACGACAATGTAATCTTCATGCACTGCCTGCCATCCTTCCACGATTTCGAAACTACAATGGCTAAGAGCCAGATGGAACTGGGATACGACATCCGTGAGGTCACCGACGAAGTATTCAGAAGCAGACATTCAAAGGTATTCGATGAAGCAGAGAACAGAATGCACACAATCAAGGCTGTCATGGTTGCAACAATCGGCAGATAATCATCAGCAGATCAAAGCAAACCGTGAAAACAGGAGGTAAAACAATGATACCTGGAATCCACAACTATTCAGAAATAGGCAAACTGAACAAAGTTCTGCTGCACAGACCGGGACTGGAACTGGAAGCACTGACGCCGTCCACAATGGAGAGACTGCTCTTTGATGACATCCCGTTCCTGAAAGTCGCACAGCAGGAGCACGACAGATTTGCCGAAGTACTGAGAGAAAATGGCGTTGAAGTCGTATACTACGTTGAAGAGACTGCAAAGGCATTAAGTACACCGCAGCTTCAGCAGAGTCTGATCGAAGACTTCCTCGATCTTTCCCTGATCACATCAAAGGGAATGAGAGAGAGCCTGATTTCATACCTCATGACATTTGATCCGAAGACAATGGTTGCGAAACTCATTGCCGGCATCAAGAAGAATGAAGTGCCATCCGATGAAGTGCACTCCCTGATGGACCTGATTCACGATGACTATCCGTACATCTCAGATCCAATGCCGAACCTGTACTTCACCAGAGACCCGGGCGCATGCGTCGGTGACGGAATCAACATCCATCACATGCACACCCAGGAGAGAAGAAGAGAAGCTCTGCTTCTTAGATATATGTACAAGTACAACAGAGATTTTGCGACGGAAGAGAACAAGCAGTGGTATGACCTTTCAGAGGATTTCTCCATCGAAGGCGGCGACGTACTCGTTCTTTCCAAGGACATGGTTGCAATTGGTCTTTCACAGAGAACGACGATTGCTGGCATCGAGCGTTTCGCGAAGAACCTGCTGTCTAATTCCACATTCAAGAAGGTTCTGGTATTTGACATTCCTAAGACAAGAGCGTTCATGCATCTCGATACCGTATTCACCATGGTTGACTACGATAAGTTCACCATCCACCCTGAGATCGAAGGCCCGCTCGGCGTATATGAAATCACCATGGGTGCAGGCGGTGAGCTGAAGTTTGACGCCATGAAGGATGAACTGCAGAACATTCTGGCCATGGAGCTGGGAATCCCTGCAGTAGAACTGATCAGATGCGGAGGCGGCGATCTTCTGGCTGCACAGAGAGAGCAGTGGAACGACGGATCAAACACCCTTTGCATTGCACCGGGAACCGTCGTAACATACGAGAGAAACTATGTATCCAACGAACTTCTCGATAAGAAGGGCGTCAAAGTTCTGTCCATTCCAAGTGCAGAGCTTTCAAGAGGAAGAGGCGGCCCAAGATGCATGAGCTGCCCGGTAAACAGAGTTGATCTGTAGTTCGAAAGCATTAAATAAAGGAGAATTAACATGTCAGATAGCAAAGGTAAAGTTGTAATCGCGCTGGGAGGAAATGCGCTGCAGTCAGGCAAAGGCCCCGCAACAGCAGAGGCTCAGCTCGAAGTAGTAAAGAATACATGTGAACGTGTTGCGGAAATCAGCAACATGGGTTATGAAGTTGCAGTTGTACATGGCAATGGCCCACAGGTTGGACGTATCGTCATGGCAAGCGAAGCGGCTAAAGACGTTACTCCGTCCATGCCGTTCGACGTCTGCGGAGCAATGTCTCAGGGATACATCGGATATCACATCCAGCAGTGTCTGAGATACGCCCTGAATAAGAGCAACAGAAATGTTCCTGTCGTGACCGTTGCGACACAGGTTATCGTCGATGAGAACGACCCTGCATTCCAGAATCCGACGAAGCCGATCGGACCGTTCTACACAGAAGAAGAAGCAAAAGCTCTGGAAGAGGAAAAAGGCTGGACAATGAAAGAAGACGCCGGCAGAGGATGGAGAAGAGTCGTTGCTTCACCGAAGCCTGTCCGCATCGTTGAAATCGATTCCGTAAAACAGTTATGGGAAGACAATATCGTCATCACTTGCGGTGGCGGCGGCATCCCGGTGGTCGAAAGAATGGACGGTCATATGGAAGGCGTTGCGGCAGTTATCGATAAGGACTTCGCAGCAGAGCTCCTGGCAGAGCAGATTCAGGCAGATATGCTCATCATCCTGACGGAAGTAGAGAAAGTTGCTATCAACTTCAATAAGCCGAATCAGCAGGATCTGGATCACCTGACACTGATGGAAGCGGCAAAATACATCAATGAGGGACAGTTCCCGGCAGGAAGCATGCTTCCTAAGGTTGAGGCTGCCATGAAATTTGTCAGACTGTTCCCAAGCAAGAAGGCAATCATCACGTCTCTGGACAAGGCAGTAGATGCGCTGGAAGGAAACACAGGAACGGTAATCACATTCAACTAAAAGAGGTGATGAAATGAAACAGACTGCGAAAGAGTTTATGTCGTCCATCAGTGTCGACAACATGCTCTACGATGAAGAAATCATTGCAAGCAAAGCGCATGCGCGCATGCTGAAGCAGAACAAACTGATCTCAGCAGAAGAATGCGATCAGATGATAAAAGGTCTGGACGAAGTTCTGGCCGACATTGAAGCGGGAAAGGTAGAGTTCAAAGTTGAGTACGATGACATCCACGGATGCGTTGAGCAGCTGCTGGAAGAGAAAATCGGTGCTGTTGCCAGGAAGCTCAACCGCGGACGCAGTGTAAACGATCAGGTCGTCACCGACACCAGATTGTTCCTGAGAGCAGAGAATGAGTCCATCACTGGTTCCCTGAGAGAACTGATGGATACTCTGGAGGCTCTGGCGAAGGAACATGTGAACACGATTATGCCGGGTTATTCTCATTTGCAGAGAGCCCAGCCGATCACGCTGGCTTATCACATGCTGGCCTACTACCAGATGTTCCGCCGCGACCTGAAGAGATTCGAAAACTGCATGGAGAGCATCAATGTCATGCCTCCTGACTGCGGCGCGCTGGCTGGTACCGTCTACGATACAGACCGCAAAAAGATGGCGAAGGAACTCGGATTTGACGGAATTCTTCCGAACGCGATGGATGCAGTAGCCGACAGAGACTTCGGTATGGAGTTCATCAACGACTGTTCCATCACGATGATGCACCTGTCAAGATTCTGTGAGGATTTGATCCTCTGGAGTTCCGTAGAATTCGGATTCATCGAAATCGACGACGAGTTCACAACCGGAAGCAGAGTGCTGCCTCAGAAGAAGAATCTCGATGTTGCCGAGCTGATCAGAGGTAAGACCGGACGTGTATACGGCGATATGATCAATCTGCTGACGGTCTTCAAGGGACTGCCAATGTCCTACAACAGAGACATGCAGGAAGACAAGTACGCAATGCTTGACGCTGCGCACACGGTAGAAGCATGCCTGACTCTGTTTGTTGAGATGATCAAGTCCATGAAGATCAACAGAGGCGAGATGCAGAGAGCTGCTAAGTACGGCTACATGAACGCGACAGAACTGGCAGAGTATCTGATGGAGAAGGGCGTTGAGACCGAGAAGATCGGAGATATCATCAGCAAGGTCGTACAGTACGCCATCAATAATAACAAGCCGATCGAAGAGCTGTGGCTGGATGATCTGAAGCAGTTCACCCAGGTCTTCGACAGTGATGTCTATGACAAAGTAGCAATCAGAAATGTCATCGCGTCCAAGGTTTCCGACGGATCAACATCATTTGAGAACGTTGAGAAGCAGATCGAGGAGATCGCGAAGAACAAATAAGCTCCAATTAACAGATCAGAATGGTCATCTGCACGATGTGCAGGTGGCCATTTTTGATTGCATTTGAACAAAGTTCACAAAAAACAATAAAAAAACAAAAATAGGGTTGAATTATATACAAAGGTATGTATAATTATGCACATGAGTTTGTATAAACAATAAATATCTATTGAAAAGAAGGAGAGAGTAAAGTGGCTAAAGAAAAAGTTGTACTGGCGTATTCCGGCGGACTCGATACATCCGTCATCATGAAGTGGCTCAAGGAGAACTATGATTACGATGTGATTGCAGTATGCTGCAATGCCGGACAGAAGGAAGATTTTAAGGCAATTGAAGAAAAGGCGATGGCAACGGGAGCGATCAAAGCGCTGACCCTGGACATCAGAGAAGAGTTCATCACAGATTACATCTGGCCTACACTGAAGGCCGGCGCGACCTATGAGAATTATCTGCTGGGTACGGCCATGGCAAGACCGCTCATGGCGAAGAAGCTCGTTGAAGTTGCGCAGAATGAGGGAGCATTCTATATCGCCCATGGTTGCACAGGTAAAGGTAATGACCAGGTAAGATTTGAATCTGCGATCCATTCCCTTGATCCTGCGATTAAGATCATCGCACCTTGGAGAATGCCTGAGTGGGAGTTTGAATCCAGAGAAGACATGATCCAGTATTCCCATGATCACGGAATTCCAATCAGTCAGTCCAACGCTAAGATTTATTCAAGAGATGAAAATATCTGGCATATCAGCCATGAGGGCGGAGAGTTGGAGAACCCTTGGAACGTGCACTATGACTCTATTCACGTGCTGAGTGTTCCGCCTGAACAGGCACCAGATGAGGTTACTTATGTGGATATCGATTTTGAAGACGGTATTCCGGTTGCAGTAGACGGAGAAAAGCTGGGACCGATCGAACTGCTGACGAAGCTCAATGAACTGGGAAGCAAGAACGGCATCGGAACCATTGATATCGTTGAAAACAGACTGGTCGGCATGAAGTCCCGTGGCGTCTATGAGACGCCGGGCGGAACCATTCTCTTCAATGCACACGCCGGCCTGGAAGAGCTGATCCTCGACAGAGACACAGCTCACTACAAGACGATTGTAGGAGAGAAGTTCGCTGAGCTGCTCTACACGGGACTCTGGTTCACACCGCTCAGAGAGGCAATCTGCGCCTTTGTCGACAAGACCCAGGAGAACGTAACGGGAACAGTAAAGATGAAACTGTACAAAGGCAATGCAACCGTAGCCGCCAAGAAGGCTCCATATTCACTTTACAACGAAGAATTCGCTACCTTCAGTAAGGATGAGGTATATAATCAGTATGATGCGGAAGGCTTCATAAATCTGTGGTCGCTGCCGCTGAAGATCAGAGCGATCCAGAAACAGACAGCTGAAGGAGGTGCAGTATACAATGAAGCTCTGGAAAGGAAGGTTCTCAAAGGAAGCGACTTCGTCGAGTGATGAATTCAACGCTTCGATTCCCTTCGATCAGAGAATGTACGAAGAGGATATCAAAGGCAGCATAGCCCATGCGGGCATGCTGGCGAAGCAGGGCATCCTCACAGAAGAGGAGGGCGCCCTGATTATCAAAACCCTTGGTGAAATACTAGAGGATATCAAGGCCGGAAAGATCGAATTCTCCATAGAGGGAGAAGACATCCATATGAGCATTGAAACCATCCTGACTGAAAGAATCGGGCAGACGGGCAAGAAGCTCCATACGGCCAGAAGCAGAAACGACCAGGTTGCCTTGGATTTCCGGCTATGGCTCCGCAAGGAGACGGCTGAGATCGACAGTAAACTGGAAGAACTGATGAAAACACTGCAGGAGTTGGCGGAGGCGCACCAGGAGACCGTGATGCCGGGATATACCCACCTGCAGAGAGCACAGCCTGTCACCTTGGCGTATCACCTGCTGGCGTATTATCAGATGTTCAGCCGCGACAGAGAGCGGTTTGCCGATGGTCTCAAGCGGATCAACAGGCTGCCCCTGGGAAGCGGGGCACTGGCAGGCACCACGTACAATACGGACAGGCAGTACCTGGCTGAACAGCTCGGGTTTGACAGCGTTCTTCCAAATGGTATGGACGCTGTTGCCGACAGGGATTTCGCGATCGAGTTTCTGAATTGCTGCAGCATCTGCATGATGCATTTATCCAGATTCTGTGAGGAACTGATTCTGTGGAGCAGTGTGGAATTCGGGTTTGTTGAAATCGATGATTCCTATTCGACGGGAAGCAGCATCATGCCGCAGAAGAAGAATCCGGATATGGCGGAACTCATTCGCGGCAAGAGCGGCCGGGTCTATGGAGACCTCATGGCGTTGCTCACCGTCTGCAAAGGCCTCCCGATGGCCTACAACAAAGATCTGCAGGAGGACAAGGAACCGGTATTTGACGCATCTGATACCGTGAAGAACTCCCTTGGAATCTTCACGGAGATGATTTCCACCATGACGGTCAAAAAAGACACCATGGCGAAGGCGGCGAAGTACGGTTACATGAATGCCACCGATGCCGCCGACTATCTGGTAGGCAAAGGCATCCCATTCCGGGACTGCCACGAGATCATCGGAAAGATGGTGCTCTACGCCATCGGTGAAGGGAAAGCTCTGGACGAGCTGACCATGGAAGAGTTCAAATCCTTCTCCGATGCTTTTGCAGAAGATATCTATGATGCAATATCTATAGAGAACTGCATCAAGGCGAAGAAGTCAGAAGGATCCACATCCTTTGAAAGTGTCCGAAAGCAGCTGGACAATATTAAGAGTAAATAGCCACACTATTCTCAATAGGTACGGCAGAGGCAGTTGGTGTGTCGATTACACAGGAGTGCTGCCTCTGCTATACTTTTTGCAGGAAACAACGGCGTCCTTTGTCTGCAATTCAGCTGGTTGTATTCTGTATACAAGGGTGTTATAATTTGACATGCAAGAGATGTTATTCATACTAGATCATTTTTTTATGGAGGAAAAGTTATGGTTAAATTCAACAATGTTATCGTAAGAAGACCTTGCAGAGCAGTCTGTGACGGCATCACTTCAGCTCCTGAGCTGGGACAGCCGATCTATGAGAAGGCTCTGCAGCAGCACGACAAATATATTGAGGCGCTGAAGAAGTGCGGCGTTGAGGTTACAGTACTGGAAGCTGATGAAAGATATCCGGATTCCTGTTTCGTAGAAGATCCGGCGCTCATCACAAAGGCATGCGCAATCATCACAAATCCTGGCGCAGAGTCGAGAAACGGCGAGAAGGATGAGATCATCGGCGCAATCAGAAAGTTCTTCCCGGAAGACAAGATTGAATACATTAAGGATCCGGGCACTCTGGAAGGCGGAGATGTCATGATGGTTGATGATACGTTCTATGTCGGTCTTTCTGCAAGAACTAATGAAGAAGGCATCAGACAGCTGGGAGAAATCCTGAACAAATACGGCATGAAGTGCGTTCAGGTTCCTCTTGAGAAGGTTCTGCACCTGAAGACAGGCGTCAACTATCTGGAGCACAACAACATGCTCGTAGCAGGCGAGTTCATCACAAAGCCTGAATTTGAGCAGTACAATAAGGTCGTTGTTCCTGAAGAGGAAGCATATGGCGCAAACTGCATCTGGATGAATGAAACAGTCATCGTTCCGGAAGGATATCCTGCTGTTCTGAAAGCAGTACAGGATCTCGGATATGAGACACTGATTGTTGATACATCAGAGTTCAGAAAGATCGATGGCGGGCTGTCATGTCTGTCACTCAGATTCTGGGCATAATCTGAAATCATATTATTTCTGAAATCATACTAATCGTGAGGTGAATAAAATGCAAACGAATCAAAAAACTCTGGGCATGCTGCCTCTGGTCCTATTCTCAGTAGGCTGCACCCTGGCATCCGGAGTATTCGCACTGTCTGGTGACTTTGCGTATGCCGGTGCCTACACACTGGGAACACTCCTCGGCTGGGCGATCACATTCGTCGGAATGCTAGGTCTGGTTGGTTGTTTCCTGAGACTTACTGTTGTAAAACCGGAACTGACATCCGGTATCTACAGTTACGCACGCGCCGGATTCGGTGAGTACATTGGATTTAACTCCGCTTGGGGATACTGGCTCTCAGCGATTCTCGCGTATGTAACATTCTCCACTGGTTTTCTGGGATCCCTTTCAGAGCTGCTCCCATTCCTGGGAGACGGCATGAACCTGGCGTCCCTGATCATCGGTTCCGTTATCCTGTGGCTGCTGGTGCTGCTCCTGCTGAACGGCGTCAACCAGGCTGTCATCATCAATGCGGTCGCTGTTATCTTCAAGGCGATCCCGATCGTATTCCTGGTCGTTGCAGCGATTTTCGCAGGTGCATTCGATTTCGACACATTCATGAACAACTTCACCGGCGAAGGAAGCGGCATGTCAGTCTTCGAGCAGACGAAGGCATGTATCTTCACGACGGTATGGGTATTCATCGGTATTGAAGGTGCTGTTGTAATTTCAACCCGTGCCAAAGATACAAAGCTGGCCGGCAGAGCTTCCATCATTTCCTTTGTCGCTCTGTTCGCTCTGTACTTCATCATTTCATTCCTGTCCATGGGTGTTGCTGATCATGACACGCTGGTATCATTCACAGACAACTACACATTCTCCATGGCGGGCGTAATGGAATACATTGTTGGACCTTGGGGCGCAACGCTCGTAAACGTTGCAGCAGTCATCTCCATCGGATGTGCACTTCTGACTTACGTCATCCTGTGCTCAGACTCAGCATTCGGACCTGCGAACATGAAGTGCTTCCCTAAGATCTTCGTTAAGAGAAACAAGAAGGATCAGCCGATGTACTCCATCATCTTCAGCGCACTGTTCGTTGAAGTATTCATGATCGTAGCTACCATCAACTCAGCGTCCTATCAGAACTGCTACTATCTGTCGACGATCGCTATCATGATCCCTTACATGCTGTCCGCGTTCTACGCATTTAAGCTCACAGCAAACGGGGAACTGACAGCGGGTCTTACCGGAAGCGGCAGAATGTGGACCTGGCTGGCAGCCATCATCGGTTCCATCTACGGAATCTGGATGCTGTACGCTTCTTCCTTCTCATACATCCTGGTATGTGCACTCATGTATCTGCCGGGTGTCATCATCTACATCATCAAGAGAAGAGAAGAGGGAGGCCCGATCTTCCCGAAAGCATACGACAAGGTTGTATTTATCGTGTTGTGTGCACTGTTTGTCCTGTTCTTCGTACTGATTGCATCAGGAAACCAGTTCGTACTTTCAGGATTCTAAACGCAAAGGCAACACTTACGCGGACTGCCGGACCACCGGCAGTCCGTTTGTCATGGGAAAGGGCGTATTGCTTTTGCAGTTGACATTTACAGCTTAAGGGACTATCATTGACGGGTATTCGCTTTTTTGAGGCAGGGGGTTAGAGCAATTCTATCAAGAGAGGTACAGTAATGGAGATAGAACTGAAGTACAATATTCCTGACGAAGAAACAGCAAACAAAATCTGGGAGAACCATCTTTTTGCTGATTTTGAAGAAGAGGGATCCAGAGAAGAGCTGAAGATCGATGCCAGATATTTCGATACAGACAGTTTCGATCTTGCCAGAAACGAAATCGCATACAGAATCAGACGCGAGGGAGACCGTCTTGTCGCGGCGCTCAAATGGAAGGGCCACTGCGAGGATGGTTTACACGTAAGAGAAGAGATCAACGTTCCGGTACAGGATGATACGCCTGATCTCGATGTGTTCCATGAGAGCAGCGTCGGATGTGAAGTGTACAAGTTCGCTGAGGGGAAAGAACTCAAGTGCATTCTGCAGACTTCATTTCTCCGCAGGAAGTTCAGAATCGATACCGAAACCGGATTGTTCGAGTTCTCTATCGACAGCGGGGAGATCGTCACAGATTACGGAGTACAGCCAATCATGGAGGCAGAGGTTGAACTGTTCTCCGGAGAGACAGAAGAGCTGGTGGAAATCGGCAAACGACTCCAGGAGGAGTACGGACTCGAGGAGGAGAACAAGAGCAAGTACTACCGCGGCATTCTGATGATTGAGGAAAACCGCGCATAAAACAGCATTTCGGAGGGGCGCAGACGCCTCTCTTTTTTTAGCCTTTTGTCCTTGTAAATCAAGGGCAAAAGAGGTATAATTATTTGCACTATATGTAAAAAACCGAGGAGGAAACATATTAATGAAATCAACATTTATTTCAAAGGAAAAAAACGAAGTCAAATTCAAGATGGAATTCACAGCAGAGGAGTTCGAAGACGCTATCGTTAAGGTCTACCAGAAGCAGAAAGACAACTTCCAGATAGACGGATTCAGAAAGGGCAAAGCCCCGAGAAGTATCATCGAGAAGAGATACGGCGAGACCATCTTCTTTGACGATGCCATCAACAATCTGTTTTCACTGAATTACCCGCTGGCAATGGATGAGCTCGATCTGAATGTCATCGATTATCCGAAGACAGAGATGAGCCAGATCAAGAAAGGCGAGGGATTCGATATTACAGTAACTGTTGAAGTATATCCTGAATTCGAAGTCAAGGATTACAAAGGCGTTGAAATAGACAGAGTTCCTGCTGAAGTAACAGACGAAGACGTGGACAAGGAAATCTCCAACATGGCTGACAGAAACTCACGCATGGTTGAAGTAGACAGACCTGCACAGGATGGAGATACCGTTCTGATCGATTACGCCGGATTCGTCGGCGATGAACAGTTCGAAGGCGGCACTGCTGAGAGATATCCGCTGAAGCTGGGTTCAGGATCATTTATCCCTGGATTTGAAGATCAGCTCATCGGCGCTTCCAAGGACGAGGAAGTGGAAGTCAAGGTAACATTCCCTGAGGAATATCACTCCGAAGAACTTGCCGGCAAGGATGCGATCTTCAAGTGCAAAGTTCACGAAATCAAGGAAAAGGAAGTTCCTGCAATCGATGATGACTTCGTAAAGGATGTCAGCGAATTCGATACACTGGACGAGCTCAAGGCAAGCAAGAAGGAAGAACTCCAGAAGGCAGCTGAAGCAAGAGCAGAAGATCAGATGAAGAACAGCGTCATCGAGAAGATCTTCGAAGCAAATGATATCGATGTTCCGAACGCAATGGTTGAAGAAGAAATCAACAGCTCACTGCAGCAGTTCGACCAGCAGCTGAGAGTGCAGGGTATGGATCTCAACACTTACATCCAGTACATGGGCGAGGATATGGAATCCTTCAGAGAGAACATCAGAGAGGATGCGTTCAAGAAGACGAAGACCAGAATGCTCGTTGCTAAGATCGTTGATCAGGAAGAATTCGAAGTCAGCGAAGATGAGATCAAGGAATATCTCGAAGATATGGCGAAGCAGTACGGCATGGAAGTCGACAAGCTCGTGGAAGCAATCGGACCTCAGAACATCGAGACCGTCAGCGGCGATCTGAAGATGAGAAAGGCGATCGACTTCGTATATGAAAATGCTGTCATCAAATAAGATCACAGCAAAGGAAGGATAAGAAGATGATTCCATATGTAATAGAACAGTCCGGCGGAGTGGAGAGACAGTATGATATTTACTCAAGACTTCTCAAGGACAGGATTATTTTCATAGGAGAAGAAATAGACGACCACGTAGCGAGCGTGGTAGTCGCTCAGCTTCTGTTCCTGGAAGCAGAGGATCCGGATAAGGATATCAATATTTACATAAACAGCCCCGGCGGCAGCGTGACCGCCGGTATGGCTATTTATGACACGATTCAGTATATCAAACCTGAGGTATCCACCATCTGCGTCGGATTGGCGGCAAGTATGGGAGCATTCCTCCTTTCCGCAGGAACCAAAGGGAAGCGTTACAGTCTTCCGAATGCGGAGATCATGATTCATCAGCCATTGGGCGGCGTCAGAGGCCAGGCGGAAGATATCAAGATCCACGCAGAATGGATCATGCGCACCAGAGAAAAACTGAACAGGATCCTGAGCGAGAATACCGGTCAGCCTCTTGAAAAGGTGGCGGCTGATACGGACAGAGACAACTTTATGTCTGCGGATGAAGCGAAGGAATACGGGATCATCGATAAGGTCATTACCGACAGATAAAAGGGGAAGTGTAAGGAGAGAATGGCGAAATACGACAAAAACAACGAACTCAGGTGTTCGTTCTGCGGGAAACCTCAGAGCCAGGTAAGAAAGCTCATCAATGGAAACGGGCTTTACATCTGCGACGAGTGCGTGGAACTGTGCAATGAGATTTTAAGAGAAGAAGCCACATCAAGAAGAGACGAAAGCATTGACGGAGAACCTGTCTACATTCCGAAACCAAAGGAGATAGACGAGGTTCTCTCTCAGTACGTAATCGGTCAGGAGGATGCGAAGAAGACACTGGCAGTTGCAGTGTACAATCATTACAAGCGCATTCTGAGCCAGACGGATGATCAGAACGATGTGGAAATCCAGAAGAGCAATATCGCAATGGTTGGTCCAACTGGATGCGGCAAGACACTTCTGGCGCAGACTCTGGCCAGAATCCTTGATGTGCCGTTCGCAATTGCCGATGCAACGACTGTTACAGAAGCAGGCTACGTAGGAGAAGATGTGGAGAATATTCTCCTCAGACTCATACAGGCTGCTGATTTTGATATTGAGAAAGCGCAGCAGGGTATCATCTACATCGATGAAATCGATAAGATCGCCCGTAAGTCCGAAAATCCGTCCATCACTCGTGATGTCAGCGGAGAGGGCGTACAGCAGGCGCTTCTCAAGATCATAGAGGGAACCGTTGCAGATGTGCCGCCGCAGGGCGGCCGCAAGCATCCGCATCAGGAATTCATTCAGTTCGATACGACGAATGTTCTGTTCATATGCGGCGGTGCTTTTGACGGCCTGGAGAAAGTCGTGCAGAAGCGTATTGGTGAGAAAGTCATCGGATTCAACTCCGATGTCAGCAGCAATAAGCTCGAGAAAGAAGAAATCCTGAAGCACGCTGCGCCGGAAGACCTGATGAAGTACGGCCTCATACCGGAGATCGTAGGAAGACTTCCTGTACTCGTAACGCTGGAAGATCTTTCGAGAGAAGCACTGATGGATATCCTCACAAAGCCAAAAAATTCTCTTGTGAAGCAGTACGAAAGACTGCTTGCTTTTGACGGCGTGGAACTGGAAGTGACGGAGGATGCCATCGGAGCGATCGCTGACATGGCACTGGCGAGAAAGACGGGCGCCAGAGGTCTGCGTGGAATCATGGAAAAACTGATGAACAATGTTATGTATGAGCTTCCGTCGAGAAAAGATGTCAGGAAGTGCATCATCACAAAGGACACCGTCGAAAAGGGAGAAGATCCTCAGCTGATACTGGAAGAGCAGCTGCCCATAGAGCAGCCACCGGAAGAAGAGGAGCACGGGGAAGAATAGATACCGACAGAAACAGATTATAAAAGGGGAACAGTAAATGGAAGAAAACAGAAAAAACATAAATCCGTCTGATGCAGAATTTATGGATCTGCCGATGATACCGCTCAGAGGTCTCTCGGTTTTTCCGAACATGGTTCTGCATTTTGACATTGGCAGGGAAAAATCGATCAATGCCCTCGAAAAGGCGATGGTGAACAACCAGTACATTTTCCTTGCATCACAGATAGACGAAAATACAGATTTGCCGACGCCCGATGATTTCTATCACATCGGAACGATCGGTAAGATCAAGCAGATGCTGAAACTGCCGGGAGACTCGATCAGAGTACTGGTAGAAGGTCTGCACAGGGGAGAGATCGAGGAAGTTCTCTTTGAGGTTCCTTACTTCAAGTGCCGCATCCGGCGCATCGATGACAATGAGGAAGAGCCTGACTCTGAGGCGGAAGCACTCATGAGAACAGTGCTCGGCAGCTTCGATGAGTACATCAATATCGATCAGAACCTGGCTCCTGAAGTTTTTGCATCTGTCGTTACCATAGAATCTCCGGGAAGGATGGCGGACATGATCGCATCCCACCTCGAGATCAAGATCGAAGATAAGCAGACGGTGCTGGAGACCCTCGACCCGAAGGAAAGACTGAGAAAACTCAACGATATCCTCCGCAAGGAGATCGAAATCCTGACCATCGAGCAGGATATTTCCACGAAGGTCAAGAGCCAGATCAACCAGAATCAGCGCGAATACTATCTGCGGGAGCAGCTCAGAGCCATTCAGGAGGAACTGGGCGGCGTGGAAGAACTGGAAGATGAGATCGCAGACTTCAGGGCAAAACTTGAAGAACTGAATCTGGATGAGAAAATCACGGCAAAAATCGAAAAGGAAATCAGCAGATTCTCCAAGATGCAGCCGTCTTCTGCAGAAGCCACCGTCAGCAGAACATATATAGAGACTATACTGGAACTGCCATGGAACACCACGAGCGAGGATAACATCGATCTGGTCAAGGCAGAACGTATCCTCAATGAAGACCATTACGGACTGGATAAGGTCAAGGAGAGAGTCCTTGAGTACCTGGCCGTCATCCGGCTTTCTGAGAGCCTGAAGGGACCGATTCTCTGTCTCGTAGGCCCTCCGGGAACAGGCAAGACATCCATCGCCAAATCAGTGGCGAGATCCATCGGCAGAGAGTTCGTCAGGATGTCTCTGGGCGGCGTGCGTGATGAAGCAGAGATCAGAGGACACAGAAGAACATACATCGGAGCGATTCCGGGAAGAATCATCAACTCCATCAAAGAGTGCGGAACAAAGAACCCGGTATTCCTCTTTGACGAAGTGGATAAGATCGGAGCTGACTACAAGGGCGATCCTGCGTCTGCTCTTCTCGAGGTGCTCGATCCTGAACAGAACAAGGACTTCACGGACCACTTCCTGGAAGTACCATTCGACCTCTCCAAGGTCATGTTCATCACAACGGCCAATACGACGGAAACAATTCCAAGACCTCTTCTCGACAGAATGGAAGTCATCGAGGTCAGCGGTTATACAGAGGAAGAGAAGCTTAAGATCGCGCAGAAGTACCTGGTACCGAAGCAGATCAAAGAGAACGGGCTTACCAGAGACATTATCGCCTTCACGAAAACGGGCATCAAGACCATCATCAATTACTATACGAGAGAGTCCGGTGTCCGTAATCTGGAACGTGAAATCGGCACGCTCTGCAGAAGAGTTGCGCGCCAGTACGTGACAGGAAACAAGGAGAAAGTCAGCCTGAACGCCTCCAAGGTGGAGGAACTGCTCGGCAAGAAGAAGTACCACTTCGATATCATCAGAAACAAAAAGGAAGTCGGCGTGAGCACAGGGCTGGCATGGACGATCGTTGGTGGAGTCACACTCTTCATCGAGACAACGGCTGTTCCGGGAACAGGCAAGATCGTTCTGACAGGACAGCTTGGCGACGTGATGCAGGAATCTGCAAAGACAGGAATCAGTTACATCAGATCTGTTGCAGACAAGCTCGGTATCGATGAAGATTTTTACAAAGACAAGGATCTGCATCTGCACATTCCGGAAGGAGCAACGCCAAAAGACGGTCCTTCCGCAGGCGTCACCATGTGCGTATCTCTCATCTCAACACTGACGGGAATTCCTGTCAGAAAAGATGTGGCTATGACAGGCGAAATCACCTTGCGCGGCAAGGTGCTCCCGGTAGGCGGCATCAGGGAGAAGGTTATGGCCGCCCACAGAGCAGGCATCAGGAAGGTGCTGCTTCCGAAGGACAATGAACCGGACATCGCAGACATACCGGAAACAGTCAGAAACGAAATGGAATTCGTGCTTCTGAACAGTGTGAATGACGCACTGAAGGAAGTACTGGTTCGCTGAGGATAGACATGAAGATAAAGAAATCGGACATTGAGGCGGTTGCCGTAAAGCCGTCTCAGTATCCGCCTGAAAATCTGAAGGAGATTGCCTTTGCAGGCAGATCGAATGTAGGTAAGTCTTCGCTGCTGAATCTTCTCACCGGAAGGAAGAAACTGGCGAGGGTAAGCGGAAGCCCGGGCAAGACGAGAACCATCAATTTCTACCTGATTAATGATGCGTTCAGAATCGTGGACCTGCCGGGATATGGATATGCGAAAGTGTCCAAATCCGTTTCCCAGGACTGGGGCGAAATGATGGAGAAGTATCTGAGCGGCAGACAGAACCTCGTCAAGGTCATACAGCTTGTGGACATCCGGCACGAACCGTCGAAGCAGGATGTGGAGATGTACGAGTATCTGCGCTACTACGGGCTGGACGGTATCGTCGTAGCCACGAAGGCGGATAAGGTTTCAAGGAACCAAATACCAAAACAACTGAAACAGATCAGACAGACATTAAAACTTGGGAAAGAAGATATTGTGATTCCCGTATCTGCACTGAAGCGTACGGGATATGAGGAACTGCTCGATGTCATCGAGGAGCTGCTGGGGGAATAGCAATGCAGTTTTGGAGTTTCAGAGTCATTTTAAGCAGATTCAAAGCCATCCGTTTTATGATGGCTGATAAGACTGTGCCAAAGACCAAAAAAGCGCTGATCATCGCAGGTATCGTTTATCTGTTCCTGCCTTTTGATCTGATACCGGCGATGGTCTTTCCGCTCAGTTTGATTGATGATGTAGTCGTATGGCTGTTGATCATCTGGTATCTCAAAAAAGAACTGGATGTTTACTGGACAGGGGAGAAGAAATACGATCTGTCCAAGAAATACAGAAGCAAAGACATCGTAGACGATGTAGAGTTCAAGGTCGAAGAAGACGAGGCAGAAGCGAAAAAAGCAGAAGCAAAGGCGGAGGAGAAAGGCAATGAGTGATACGATCGGAACAGTACTGATAACAGAAGAGCAGATCCATGCGAGAGCGAAGGAAATCGGTAAAGAAATCGAGAGAGATTACGCAGGGAAAGAAATCATCCTAGTCGGAATCCTCCGTGGCGCAGTCCTCTGGATGGCTGATGTCATGAGAAACACCAATCTGGATATGACGATCGATTTCATGGCTGTCAGCAGCTATGGCGCTGCAACCAAATCATCCGGTATCGTCAAGATCAACAAGGACCTCGAAAGCGACATCGAAGGCAAGGATATCATCATCGTGGAAGATATCGTTGATTCCGGTGTGACGCTGCATTATCTGGAAGGCTATCTGAAGAGCAGAGGCGCGGCATCTGTCAAGCTCTGTTCGCTGCTCGACAAGCCGGAAGGCAGACGTGTGGATATCAAGGCAGATTATGTAGGCTTTACTGTTGACGACAGATTTATCGTCGGATATGGACTGGATTACGATCAGAAGTACAGGAACCTTCCTTATATTACCTGGCTCGAGTCAGAATAAAAGAGCCTGAATTGGAGTTGGAAATCTGAGATTATGAGAGAAAGAATCAGAGGACTTTGGAAAGTCCTCTTTGGGCGTACAACAATATTCGTATTCCTCATACTGATACAGCTCACTGTCATCATAGGAGGAATCGGACTCCTTGGCATGAAGGAAATCCTCATTGCCAACTACGCAGTTGGTGTGCTCGCGATCATTGTTCTCATCTATCTGATCAACAACAGACTGAACTCCAGTTTCAAGTTGATGTGGATCATACTGATTGTAGCAACACCGTTGATTGGTGTGCCTTTTTTTCTTTATACAAGACTTCAGCCGGGCACCAGATATATTGCCAGAAGAGTTGACGAACAGATCAATGATCAGAGACCTTGGCTTTTGCCTGAGAATGATACCGTCGACAGACTGATCATTGACTCGGGGAATGAGTATGGTCTGTTCAAATACATGTATGAAGAAGCCCATTATCCTGTGTATGACGGGTGCGGACTGGAATATTATCCATTCGGTCAGGACAAGTTTGAGGCGCTTCTGCGGGAGCTCAGGAAAGCGGAACGGTTCATATTCCTCGAATACTTCATCATAGGCAAAGGGGAAATGTGGGGTGAAGTGCTGAAAATCCTGAGACAGAAGGTCAAGGAGGGCGTCGAGGTCAGAGTTCTCTATGATGGAACCAACACAATGCTGCGATTGCCGAAGAGCTACCCGAATGTTCTCAAAGCATGGGGAATCGACTGCAGAGTGTTCTCACCGATGAAACCGGTGATCACGACCCACCAGAACTTTAGGGATCACAGAAAAATCGTCGTCATCGACGGACATACTGCCTTCACCGGCGGCGTCAATCTGGCGGATGAGTACATCAACAGAAAGAACCGGTTCGGTGTGTGGAAAGATTCCGCGGTCATGGTAAAAGGCAAGGCGGTCAACAGTTTCACACTCATGTTTCTGCAGATGTGGAACATGAAGAGCACGGATCCCGAATACTACAACAGATACATGTTCAAAGGTATGGAACATGATGAAAACGCCTCTTACGGCGGCTATGTGGTTCCATACGGCGACAATCCTCTGGACGATGAGGAAGTGGGGAAGAAAGTATATCTGGATATACTGAACAGAGCCAACAAGTATGTGCACATCATGACCCCATACCTCATTTTGGATGAGGAGATGACAAATTCCCTCGTGTTTGCGGCACAGAGAGGAATCGATGTTAAAATAATCATGCCGCATATACCGGATAAGAAGTATGCGTACGCTCTTGCCAGAACCCACTATGCGGAACTCATCAGGGGCGGCGTCAAGATTTATGAATACCTGCCGGGTTTCGTCCATGCGAAAAACTTCGTAAGTGATGATGAGAAAGCCGTTGTGGGAACGATCAATCTTGATTTCAGAAGCTTCTTCCTGCATTTTGAATGTGCCGCATATATATGGGGCAATCCTATAGTGGACGATGTCGAAGCAGACTTTGCGGAAACGCTGAAAGACTGTCAGAGGATGACGCTGAAACACTGCAAAGAACTGCCTTTGTATATGAAAGTTTACGGACGGGCGCTGCGGTTGATCGCTCCGCTTATGTAAAGCGGTTGATCGCTCCGTTTATTTAGAAAGGAAACGATGAGCAAAAAGTCACTGGTAACAAGTGCAGCAGTCCTGGCGATTGCCGGATTGATTGTAAAAATACTGGGAGCATTCTTCAGAATACCGCTCACGAACTGGATCGGCGCGGATGGCATGGCAAATTATGCACCTGCGTATGCGATCTATTCCGTGCTCCTCGTCATCTCTACAGCGGGTCTGCCAGTAGCAACCTCAAAGATGGTTTCAGAAAGATATGCAGTAGGACAGTACAGAGAGGCAGAGAGGGTATTCAAGCTGTCGAGACTTCTCATGACGGCACTGGGCGTCATGGGCGGTTTGATTGTTCTCTTCGGAGCAGGTCCGATCGCAGAACACTTCATTCATATTCCCGGCTCAGCTCTCGCGATGCAGGCAACAGCACCGGCGCTCATTCTGGTCCCGATCATGTCAGCATACAGAGGATATTTCCAGGGACAGCAGAATATGAATCCGACTGCGGTCTCACAGATTATGGAGCAGTTGTTCCGGGTAGGCGTTGGATTGTCGCTCGGTTATTATATGATCAACGGTACGCTCTTTGCGGAGCAGTATGATCCCGGCGCCAGAGGAGCGGCAGGAGGTTGCTTCGGCGCGACAGCCGGAGCGGTCGCAGGCCTCATTACCGTTCTTCTGATTTATTCTGCAAACAAGAAAGCGATCAGAAGAAGGATCAGAAATGATAAGACCACAACCAGAGAGTCTTCCGGTCATATTCTCAAGACCATTACCATCATCGCCATTCCAATCACCATAGGCGCAGCTTTGCTGCCGCTGATGAATTCCATAGATGCTTCTGTTGTAAACTACAGACTGCTGCAGACAGGATGGGAAACAGAGACAGCGAAGGATCTCTACGGGCAGCTCACCAGCATGGCGGATCCGATCATCGGATTCCCGCAGGTATTCATGCAGGCAATCATCGTCAGCATCGTACCGATGGTGTCCGCTGCGAAGAGAATCGGCGACAAAGAGAATCTGAACGCTACCATAGCCCTTGGATTCCGCATGACCACACTGATCGCCATGCCGTGCGCTGCAGGGCTTCTCATACTGGCACAGCCGGCGCTGCTGTTGCTCTATCCGCTGCAGGTGGAGAGCGCCGTCAATGCAACACCTTGCCTGCAGGTACTTGCGCTGGGATTCATCTTCCTCGCGCTGGTGACGACGATGACAGGAATCCTGCAGGGACTGACGAAGCAGAACTGGCCGGTCATCAATCTGGCCATCGGCATCGCCATCAAAATCATCATCACCTGGATCCTCGTTGGAATCAACAGCATCAATATCGTCGGCGCGGCAATTGGCACACTGTGCGCGTATCTTACTGCAGCAACGCTGGATTATCTGTGCGTCAGAAGATTCACCGGCGTAAAGATTCCTGTCAAACAGACAGTCGTCAAGCCGGCGTTATCGGCCATTGTGATGGCTATGATCGTGTTCGGCGCATATAAGCTGTTTATGATTTGCGGACATAACAGCATCGCAACGCTGGCCTCCATTATCGTTGGAGCGTGCGTATACGGTGTGATGATCATCAAGACAAAAGCGATCACAAGAAATGAACTGATCTCCATTAAATTCGGCACAAAACTGGCTGGAATCTGCGACAAGCTCAGACTGTGGTAAAACATGTGAAAAAACACATCTACAGCTCTTGACAATGCTATAGAAAAATGGGAAAATCATTTCGCACGAAAATTAGAATGACATCTTGGGAATTGGCTTATGAGATCAAAAATAAGGAGGAATTGATGAATGAATAAAGCAGATCTGATTACTGCAGTAGCAGAGAAGACCGGCTCAAAGAAGAAGGATGCAGAGGCAGCAGTAAACGCCATGACAGCCTGCATCGAGGAAGCGCTCAAGGTAGGAGAGAAAGTACAGATTATAGGATTCGGCACATTTGAAGTACGTCAGAGGAAATCAAGACAGGGAAGAAACCCTAGAAAGCCTGAAGAGATCATTGAAATCGCAGCAGCAAAGGCTCCTGTATTCAAGGCTGGAAAGGCACTGAAAGACGCTGTCAATAAATAAGCCTATACAGTGCGGGCAGCTGCGGCTGCCCGTTTTTTATTGATATCAGTTGAAGATTAGAGAAGACAGATTAGAGAAGATTGTTTTTGTAAGGATAGAGAAGCAAGGAATCATTGATTGAAACAAGGATATGAGAATCGATAAGTTTCTGAAGAACAGCCGCATCATCAAGAGAAGGACAGTGGCAAAAGAAGCCTGTGAGCAGGGGAGAATCACCGTAAATGAAAAAATCGCCAAACCTGGAACAGAGGTCAAGGTTGGCGATATGATTCATATTGAGTTCGGCAATGGCTCTCTCACGGCAAGGGTAGAGGCCCTTACGGAATCCTGCCGCAAAGAAGATGCGGCAGGTATGTATACGGTGATTGAATAGTAAACCTTACTGGAAGATCCTGCGGCTTACCGGCACATATACATACATATATATAAGCGGTATGGTGATCATCTGAACGACGAACAGGAAGATGCAGTTCGGTATTCTGCTGATCAGCATCGGCCAGTATGGCGAACCGTACATAACGGCCAGACAAAGGGTCGTACCGAACAGCTTGACGATGCCCGCGACAAAGAGGGAAACGATTGCAGTGACAGCAATCAGCTTCTTGCCTTTGAGTTCTCTCTTATAAAAGGCGAATCCGTAGGCGAGACCGATGATCCCGGCAATCACTGTAAGACCCGGATTGATCGCCCCAAAAGGCATCAGCATGGCGCAGACAAGATCGCCTACCATATATGTAATCGCTGCGCAGATCGGTCCGTACAGGCATCCGATCAATACGACAGGCAGGAAATCAAATCCGATATGCAGAACATCGGTCGTGATTCCGAGAAACCTGCTGAAGATAAATATAAGAGCAACCATCAGCGCCATTGTGACAAGCTGCAGGGTTCGCTCTTTTCCTTTGCTGTTAGCATTGTTGAGAGATTGCATAATAAAATCCTTTCTGTTCCAAGGTATAGCTTCCCGTTGTAACTACACCGGAATGAAAGGATCATTCTATATATACAGTGTAGTAGCGGACGCAATATTGCACCGCGGATCAAATCCTTCGTTCATGAGCAACATCCCATCTCATGACACTTGACGCGCAATATCTACTCTACGTGGGAAGATGATAGCATATCATGATAGGAAAAACAACTGAAAAACCACTAAAATACCTCCGTCAAAAAAACTTTAAAAAACTTGAAAAAAGTTGTTGACAAGGGGTTGAGCGTGAGGTAATATATAAAAGCTCGCGGTGAGCGGGCGGCGGCGAAAGCCGTGCACATTGAAAACTTCATAGTGTAGAAATTTGAGTCATAGGCCGGACGGCTGAAATGCCCGAAGGTCACAATGAATCAAGAAACTGTGTATCAAATCAGAAATGGTAGAATGCAGAGTTTCCGACAATTTCTAAAACCAAGCAAAAGCAATAATTCGGATAAAGAATTAAGACGCATAGCGTAATGAGTTTTAGATCAGACAGATCA
>CACWSO010000021.1 GCA_902763505.1 uncultured Eubacteriales bacterium
TGATCACTGATGACTTTAGCAGAGGTTGTTGCAACAGTAAACAAGACTTTTTGAACGATTTTCAGTTGTCAAAGTTCGGTTTTAGTTTTTCATTTAAACGCCTCTTTTATTTCATTATACACCATCGTCAAGTCCCGAATTCCGGACAGTTGAGAAATAAGTGGCATTCTGCTATATTAATGCATAGAAGCGGTGCAAATTTCAGGAGGTATGAACGATGACGCGCAGCACAGACCGTAAATGCAACAGCAGCCGCTGCTGCAAAAGCATCCTCGCCGGGCTTCTCGCCCTCGCGGTTGCCTTTTGCATGATACCGGCAATCGCCGCTCCCGCACACGCGGCGAGCAACTTCATCATAACGGATTACGACATCGACATGGTGGTCAATGAAGACGACACTTACACCATCACGGAAACCATCGATGTCCACTTCACATATCCGAGCCATGGCATCTATCGATCCATTCCGCTCCGCACCACCCTCGTGCGGGATGGGCAGGAGACGACTTTCTACGGAAAGGTCCGGGACTTTCAGATGCTGTCCGGTCACAAGTGGAAAAAAGAAGCCAGCGATGAGTTCAACATCCGCATCGGCGATCCGGACAACTATGAATCCACCGATACGACCTATCAGTTCTCCTATGTCTACGATATGCGGGGCGACCATCTCAAGGGGGCCGATGAAGTGTACTACAACATTGTGGGAACCAACTGGGAGGCTCCGTCCATCGACCATGTTTCCTTCCAGGTCACCTTCCCGAAGGATATCGACATGAGCAAGGTCTGGGTCAAGACGGGATATCAGGTAGAGGTTCCTTTTGAATCGGACGGCAGCCGCGTCATCAAGGGAGACACCTATGAAAACACCCTGGGTGGTCTGACGGTCCGTGCAGTCCTGCCGGAGGGCTACTTCACCAAAGAGGCCGGCGCATCTAAAATGCCGTTCTATGTTCTCTTCGTACTGCTCCTTCTGGCTGCGGTGATCGGCTTTGTACTATGGAGAAAGTACGGCAGAGATCCGAAGATCATCGAGACGGCGGAATTCTATCCGCCGAAGGGATTGTCAGCACCTGAGGTCGGCTATCTTGACGAGGGCGCGATCTCAGGCAATCACGTCATCAGCATGCTCCTGTCCCTGGCTGACAAAGGCTACCTCAAGATCACTGAAATTGAGGTGCCGTCCGGGTTCCGCAAGAAGAAGATGAAGACGGATTATGAGATCAGCAAGGTCAGAGAATATGACGGCAATGTCATCGGAGAATCGACTTTTATGAAGAATCTCTTCGAGGATGGCGCACGCTCTTCCGTCACTGCAAAAGAGCTGACCAACAGTTTCTACACGACCGTCAATGCTATAAAGAATCAAATCACGAGCTATTACGAAGGCAAGCTGTATGATGAAAAAGCGAAAGGATTTGCCTGGGTGCTCAGAGGCATCAGCGTCGCAGGCGTCATCGCTCTGGTCATCATTTCGAGACTGTCCACGGGTGCACCTATGCTGGAAGGCGGCATCATTTCAGGTATCATGATGCTGGTATTTCAGATCATTCCACCGATTGCCGGTTTCGCCGGATTAAGCAGCTGGGTCAATGCGAACAAGAGCTCTGTGGTCGGCCGCTTCTTTGGCTTCATCCTATGGGCTGGTCTGATTCTGGTCGGCTTGTTCCTTGCCGTTATCCTCGAAACAGTGATGGGTCCGCAGATTGTATTCTTCCTTATCGGCATGTTCCTGTGCTTTGCTGTGATGTTCATGGGTGCCCTTTGCGAACGGAAGACGGATTTCTATGCGGACATCCTCGGCAAGATCAGAGGCTACAAAAACTTCCTGCAGGTTGCGGAAAAAGACAGGATGGAGCAGCTCGCCGAAGAAGATCCTTCCTATTTCTATAAAAACCTTGCGTATGCTTTTGCATTGGGCGTTACTTCTGTATATGCAAAGCACTTCGCAGGTCTCGCCCAAGAGCCGCCTGATTGGTATGTGACGACCCATGATTACAGCGGCGGGCAGGTCTTCGACTCCACCGGATTCACCGACTCCCTCACGAACATGGTCACCAGCGTGAGCAGCTCCATGACGTCCTCACCGGGCGACAGCGGCGGTGGCGGCGGAAGCGGTGGCGGCGGCGCCGGAGGAGGCGGTGGCGGCTCCTGGTAACGCTGCAAAGCGCATAAAAAAGTTGCGAAAGCCTTTGGCTGGTCTATTGCGAAAGCCTTTGGCTAGTATATAATGAAGAAAAAGAAGAAAGGAGAGCGGCGCGCAGCGCTGCGAACAAACTATGGCAAGAAAGAACTTTGGACCGAATTCATTTATCACACCGGAACCGGTACTGATGATCGCGGCTTATGACGAGAATGGAACACCGGATATCATGAATGCTGCATGGGGCGGCATCTCAAGCGCAAACCAGATTTCCATGTGCATCAGCCCGGGGCACAAGACCGTCAAGAATATCCTGATCAAGAAGGCATTCACTGTCAGCTTCGCAACGGTGGACAAGGTCATCGAATCAGATTATGTAGGCATCGTTTCAGCGAACGACGTCCCTGACAAATTCGCCCGCGCCGGCTTCACAGCGACAAAGAGTGAATACGTGGATGCACCGCTGGTGGACCAGTATCCGGTCGCGCTGGAGTGCGAGATGGTTAGCTATGATGCAGATACACACATCATGATCGGCAAAATCCTGAACGTCAGCGCAGATGAAAGTGTTCTGACCGACGGCGCCATTGACCTGGCGAAACTCCGCCCGATCGTTTATGACGGCATGAACCACAACTACAACGTGCTCGGCGAAGTCGTCGGCAAAGCCTTTGAAGACGGCAAGCAGATGAAATAAACCGAAGTGAAAAGACGGCTGCACGCAGCCGTCTTTTTTATTCCATTTCTGTAATACTAGTTTTTTTATTCCATAATCCGATGTGTATCACCTGCTTCGGACAGGCTGCAGCGCACTTGCCGCAGCGGATGCACTCCGCCGAATCCGGATGCGTGACGGGATCAACATGCATCGGACAGATTTCCCTGCATGTGCCGCAAGAGATACAGCCCGCCTGTTCCACGTGCACGCGATATAAACTGATCTTGTTCAGCAGTCCGTAGATGGCGCCCAATGGACACATGATCTTGCAGAAAAATCGACAGACGATGATGCATCCGACGATCGTCAGAACCAGTATCGCCGCCTTCAGAAGGAAGAGACCTCCCAACTGCATCCTCAATTCGGGATGAGCCAAAAGAAGCGGAACCCCTGCTTCCAATGTTCCTGCCGGGCAGATGTATTCGCAAAAGGCCGGCGCGCCAATGCCGTATTTATCAGTCACCACTGCCGGAATCAGCAGAACAAAGACCGCCAGCAGCACGTACTTGATGTAGGTCAGAGGCTTTGGAATGTGTTTCTTTGGGGATGGTATCTTGTGAAGAAGTTCCTGGAGGAGTCCGAATGGGCAGACATATCCGCAGATGGCTCTTCCGAACAGCACGCCCAGAGCCAACACGAATCCGAGCAGGTAAACACTGATGCCAAACCGCGGTGAATTCTCAACGGCTTGCATGGCGCCGATCGGGCACCCCAGCCCTGCCGCGGGACAGGAATAACAGTTGAGTCCCGGACTGCAGAAGTTTTTCCAGCTGCCTTTATAGATCTTCCCGCCGACAAAGTTTCCGATGTGACTGTTGGTGAAGCCGAATGCCGCAACCTGTATGATCTTGCGTCGTACTCCCTGTACACGCTGTCTGTCCTGCAAAACCTTCATGACATCACCCCAGGCCAATGCATTCCAGACAGATGTTGATTGCCCTGACGAATACGGTGAGCATTTCGTCCCGCGCGATGCCGATGGCAATCAAAGACACGGCGACTGCCAGGACGCCTATTCCGATGTATGTTCTCTTACGTCCCTTCAACTCCATGGCTCCTGCCTTTGCATTAATCTGCCTGATCCAGGTATTCCTGCACGGCGTCCTTGTACCTTTGTACATCGTTGCCGACGATTGGCGTGCAGACTGTCTTTCCTTCTTTATCCAGAATGAACGTCGTCGGAATGGCTTCTACGTCGCTGAACATTTTATCCACCGATTCACTTGCGATGATGTTGGTATACGTTACGCCCGTATCCTTACAGATTTCCTTGGCCAGATCGGTTGTCTCAGTGTCCCCTTCCGGATTGTCGATGACCACGCCGATAATCTGGACGTTGTCCGGGAGCTCTTTGTCCCACTCGGCCAGCTCCGGCATTTCATCTTTGCACGGTCCGCAGAAGGTGCCCCACACGTTGAGAACCGTGACATCCTTCTCTGCAAAAATCGCTTCTGTCACTTCGTTCCCATCCAGATCTGTTGATGTAAAGGTTCCGAGCGATGTACCGTTCTCGAGTTCCTCTATGGCGTATTGGGCTTCTTCTCCGTCTCCGCCTGCGCCATCTCCTCCGCATGCTGCAAAAGCAACACACATGGCGGCAGTGATTGCCGCCATGATCAATATCATGAAATATTTTTTCATTATATCCTTCTGCCCTTTCCGTCTTGCTGCTCTTTCTGTTACAGCTCTATTTCTTCGCCTTCTTCTATAATCAGGCGGTTCTCCGCGTTGAATGCTTCTGCCCGTTCGCGGTCGAAGAACGATCCGCTGTCAGCGGCAGTCATGTGATATGGGATGTTGTGTTTCGCCTTCACGAGATCCGCACATGCCGCAGCCTCTTCCAAATCCATGTTGTAAATGCCGTCACAGCAGAAGAATGCATAGTCGATCTTCTGCTCTGCAAGGCTCGGCATCTGCTCTGTCGTGGATGTATCACCGCTCACATAAACCTTGGTTCCGTCGGACAGTGTGATGACGTAACCAACACACTGACTGACATCGTGGTTCTTGTTGTAACCAGCTTCCACTGCTTCGACCTTGGCGTAACCGAGGTCAAAACTCTGATGCGCTCCGCCTTCCAGCGCTTCCTCCCAGGTGATGACCTGACAGTCTTCACTGCGGTTTTCGATCTTATCCAGCACGGTGTGATCGTAGTGACCGTGCGTTTCGAGAATCAGGTCCGCTGCCGGTGCGTTATCATCGCTGTCCCCGACAAACGGATCGATGTAGATCACCTTATCTTCCGGCGTTGTGATCCTGATGCTGGCATGCCCCATATAGAGGAGCTTCGCGTGCTTCGTATCCATCTCCGTCTCCTGTTCTGCTTCGTCTGCCTGACCTGCCTGTTCTGCCTGCGCTGCCTGGTCCGCATCGCCGGCGTTTTCCTGGCTGTCGCTTGTTCCTCCGCATGCTGCAAAGGCAACACACATGACGGCAGTAATTGCAGCCATCCATAATATTGTTGTCAATCGTAGGGTCTTCTTCATTTTCTTTTCCCTGTCAATTTAAGATTTGATCAAGCTCTTCAGCGTGTTGTACAGCGTATCCGGTTCCACTGGTTTACTGAGATGGGCGTTCAGGCCTGCCTGCAGACTTCGCTGAACATCCTCGTCGAAGGCATTCGCTGTAAGTGCAATGATCGGTATCGTCTTACCGTCCTCTCTTTCCATGGCGCGTATCCTTCTCGTCGCTTCCAGACCATCCATCTCAGGCATACGCATATCCATGAGAATCGCATCGTAATATCCGGTTTCGCTTCTTTCGAACATCTCGACCGCGAGCTTTCCGTTTTCCGCAACATCGACGTCGACTTCCTGCATGGAAAGAACCATCACGATGATCTCCGCATTGATTGCGACATCTTCTGCCAGAAGCACTCTGCGGCCCTTCAGATCATCCATCCGTTCCGCAAGAGCTTCGTTCTTCTTTCTGAATGCCTCTCGGAATTCATCCATGACATTGCTTGCAAAGAGCGGTTTCGGCACGAAGGTGTCCACACCGGCGTCTACTGCGTCATCAGCAATGTCATCCCAGTTATAGGACGTGAGTATGATAATCGGCGTTTCCTGTCCGACCAGGGAACGAATCTGACGGGTTGTCTCCAGTCCGTCCATTTCCGGCATCTGCCAGTCTATCAGCATGAGATCATAGTCTTCTCCGCGCGCATGCCGCATTCTGGCCTTATCCACGCCTTCCCATCCTGACTCTGCTGTATCACAACGGATTCCAATCTGACCCAGCACGATTTCAGCGTGCTCGAGGGCGATGTTGTCATCGTCGATTACCAGCACGCTCATCTCGTGAGGATTCAACATGCCATCTTCTGTATAGACCGTGTGCCTATCCGACGTTCCTAAAGTCAGGGTGACGGTAAACGTCGTACCCTTTCCTTTCTCGCTCTCTACATCAATCTGACCATTCATCAGCTCCACCAGGCTCTTTGTGATTGGCATGCCGAGTCCAGTGCTTCCATACTTGTTCGTAGAAGAAGAATCTTCCTGAGAAAAAGCATCGAAGATATGCGGCAGGTATTCTTTGCTCATTCCGATTCCTGTATCACGAATCGTGAAGGTGAGCATCACGTTTCCTTCAAGCCGCTGCCCCTCTTCGATGGTGAATTCCACCTCGCCGCCTTCTGGTGTGAATTTGACAGCGTTTCCAAGGATATTGATCAGAATCTGCTTCAGCTTCATCGCGTCGCCGATATAATAATCATCGATTTTCCCTTTGACTCGGCAATTGTAGGTAAGCCCTTTGGAGTTGCATTGTCCGTTGATGATCGTATTGACCTGTTCCAACTGCTTAGCAAAGGAGAACTCTTCGTTTTTGATAACCATCCGGCCTGATTCGATGCGGCTCATATCCAGGATATCATTGATAATTCCCAGAAGATGCTGGGCGGATCCATTCATCTTTTCTAAATACCCTTTCACCGATTCACTGGCGGAAGGATCGTTCATGGCGATGTTGTTCAGTCCGATAATCGCATTCATCGGCGTCCGGATTTCGTGACTCATATTAGATAAGAAGGCAGTCTTGGCTTTGTTCGCATTCTCTGCTTCCTTCAGAGCGTCCCGCAGTGCTTCGCGGTTCTCCTCCAGTTCTCTGCGGTTCTCCTCCTTCTCATCCTCGACGACGAAACTGTGGAGCAGACAA
The DNA here is from genome assembly GCA_902763505.1 of uncultured Eubacteriales bacterium. Lineage (GTDB taxonomy): Bacteria > Bacillota > Clostridia > Peptostreptococcales > Anaerovoracaceae > Lentihominibacter. The sequence goes on from CACWSO010000021.1 coordinate 7,014, forward strand.
GTGCCCAGCATATAGCCCATGGCGTAGAACGGCAGCAGCGGATAGAATACCTGAATCACTATGAATGCCATCATCGCCAATCCATACAGACCGATCGTCATGTGGCGGCGTCTGACAGTTCCTTCCGTTTTTGCTGTCATCCTCAGCGTATAGATGGCGGTCAGCAGGAACAGCGTGATCTGAATTGCCAGATTGATATGTCTGACGATGCTCGCCTGATAGGTTCCTCCCTCATCGAACCAGAACATGATCGGGTGGAATATGTTAATGGCGACAATGATGATCTCAAAGATCACAAAACAATTACCCACGTAGTTGAGCAATTTCCCAAAGCTGTCCTTGTTATCAAGATAAGACACAACATACCGCGTCCAAAGCATGACCGCGGCAGCCATCGCAATGAAATGCACAACCGTGTCCGCATACAGAATCGTAATCAAGTGATAGGAATCCAGTATCCCCCACAGCATATCTGTAATCAGATACGCCAGGACTCCCATCAGGAACATACGGTAATTCCGCTGAACCGACGTCATTTCTTTCGTCTTTTGTTTCCACAACACATCCCGATTGATAATGATCAGGATAATCGCAGCGAGTATTCCTATAATCGAATAAGTCATACCTCTATTCTCCTCGCAGCACTTGCATCAGAATTCGAGTATTAGTATATTTCACAGCCTTTGCGACCGGCTCTCTTGACCCGGTAAAGGGCTTCGTCCGCATCCTTGAAAATATCCCCCTTAGGATTCTCACGATCTGAGAACGCCACGCCCACACTAAGTGATACCGGCGGAAGATCATCCTTAGGATGCTGCAGAAGATCATTGACCTGCGCGATCTTATCGAGCACCAGCTGACGCATAGAACTGTTCACACGAGTCATGACAACTGCGAATTCATCGCCGCCGATTCTGCACAGAATATCCACGGAACGGAAACTGCTGTGCAGCAATTCAGCCACTCTCTTCAAAACTCTGTCTCCGACTGCATGTCCATAGCTGTCGTTGATCTTCTTGAAGTAATCCACATCAATCAGTAACAGAGCCATATGTTCTGTATCAGCGCTCTCCATCAGGAGATCATAAGCCCCACGGTTGAACAGCCCCGTGAGCGCATCATGTGACGCTTCATGTTTGAGTTTCTCTCTTGCCTGCGCGTTCTCGCGAAGAATCGTATTGTAGGTTCTGGTAACGAAGCGCAGTTCCTCCACGCCTTTTGGCTCGACCGTTTCTTGCTTTTGCATACTCTTTACCATGTTAGTGAGCGGCTTTCTCACCATCTGCGAGATGATGAGAACGATGCAGAGCACGACAAGCAAGAGTAATATTGTCAGTGCCGTCTGTACTTTGACGAGCGTCGACAGCCTCGCTGAGGACGTGTCGAATTCCTCACTTGCAGACCGGATCAGCGACTGTGTACACATGTTGACATTTTCGTGGATCCTCTCCTTGTAGTGCATATAGTTGTTATCGAAGACAAGTGACTGGGCTTTTTCCTTCAGTTCTGCTTTGGACAGTTTTCTGTCTTCCGGTTTGATCTGGATGCTGCTGATTTCCTCAGGAATATCCGCCGCATTATAATTCCCGGCTTCTACCATAAGTCGCATTGCGTAGTTCTCGGATCCAATCAGTTCATTAGAAAGGCTGAGCGCCCTGTTGAGACTTTTGGTCGCCTCTGTATCGCTTCCTTCCATCAGGGTCTCCAATTTCTCGACTGCCCGATCCCTGCGCTTGACATCGTTCACTTCTTCATAAAAATCGTGTATGTATTCGATTTCTCCCGTCACGACAAAACATCTGACACGGTCGGTCAGATAATCTGATCCGGATACCATATCGGACGTTGCTGCCTGGGCTTCAATATAGTTGTCGCTCGCAGCCTCCATTCGTTGGTAACCATTGATGACAGACAAATCGACGAACATCAGTGCAGCTGCTGCTATCAAGGCAATAATCACGAATGAGATCGATGCCGTTTTTAGCTGAATCCCTGTATGCTCTTTGACATCGCTGTGGTCATCCTGTGCCGGTGCAGTTTCGGACTGCTCGGGCTGCTCTTCCGCTTCTTCGATGCCGTATTTGAAACCTTCCTGCTCTGACAGGTATTTCTCCTCCTCTACACGTTCTGCTTCTTTTTTCTGCAGTATGAACGGTTCAAACTCGGATGCAGGTACAGGTTTCGAGAAGAAGTAACCCTGCACGATATCGCAGCCAAGGTTCTTGAGAGCGTGAAGCTGTTCTTCTGTTTCAACACCTTCCGCAATGACGGGAACTGACAAATACTTCGAAATGTCGATGATGATTTCCAGCAGATGTGTAGTACCTTCCGGCTTAAACGCTTCGCGGATAAAGGACATGTCCAGTTTCATCGCATCGATTGGAAGGTTGGAAATCATGTTCAGAGAAGAGTACCCTGTTCCAAAGTCATCCATCTCGATTAGGAATCCATTGTCTCTAAGGGTCGTTACCATCTCGATAATCTGTTCACTATCCTGTGTATAAGCAGATTCTGTAATTTCGAGCAGTAAAGAATCTGCAGTGATATCATACTCTTCGAGAATTGACTGCAGCTCTTCAGGCAGATGCGGATCATACATATCCACTCTGGAAACATTAACCGAGACTGGAATGGTGTAATGGTATTTCTGTTTCCACTCATTGATTTGTCTTGCTGTCTCTTTCCAGACATACAAATCCAGTTTTTGTATCAATCCGTTATCTTCAAACAGTGGGATGAATACTCCCGGATTGATCATGCCCAGCTCAGGATGAATCCAACGGACCAGTGCTTCTGCACTGGTAAGCATCGGCGTATCCGGGCGGATATCAAACTTCGGCTGGTAATAAACCTGGAACTGTCCCTCCGCAATTGCGTTAGGAAAATCTTCGATTAGCTGCTCTGCGTAGATTTGTCTCTCATGCAAGCTGTCATCATAGATCGCGATGTTTTGTGTAAAGCTGCCTTTGACTCTGTCAGACGCCAGTTTCGCACGGTCAAAACGCCGTTCGATATCGATATCTTTGCTGACGTTCTGATAAATACCCATCCTCAGACGAATGCGGTTTTCAGTAGCATCCTCTGCGTTTAAGGCGACGGAAGTATTGTCCAGAATCTGCTGGTAATCATCCCTGTGCGGACAGTACACCAAAAAGGTATCGGCGTCTCTTCTGCAAACGATTCCTCCGGATTCCGAAATGATTTCGCGTATCCTCTGTCCGATCTTCTTGAGAACTTCGTCTCCATAGGATCTGCCGTAGCGTTCATTGATCATGTGGAAGTGGTTCACATCTACGACGATCGCATCCATCTCATAATCTTTATGATATTGGTCAAACTGCTCTGCGTAACGGTAGAAGTATTCCCTGTTATACAAACCCGTCAGTTCATCTCGCTCCGTCAGCTTTATGATGTCTCTGTCTTCTGCCAACTCGATTGCATGCAGCACTCTGGCTTTGATGACGCCAACCGCTGGATAAGGCTTCGGCACGAAATCGATTGCGCCCAGATTCAGACTTTCAATTTCTGTTTCTGTTTCCGCTGTCGTCACGATAACTGGTATATGGGAAAGTTCTTTATCTTCCCTCACTTTTTTCAGCACTTCAATACCAGACATGATTGGCATCAGAATATCGAGCAGAACGAGGGAGAGTGTATCCTTGTTGCTTTGGATCATCTCCAGTGCTTCCCCTCCATCACAGGCGTATAGGATTTCGTATTCATCCTCAAGGGCATGCCCCAACATCGCCCTGTTGATGGCTTCATCTTCTGCAATCAGTATTTGGCGTTTGCCATTGGTTGAATGAAATCTTTCGTGACTCTTTGGCATTGTCCTCTCCTATCTGGAATCAACATCCAATTTCCTGTTAATCTGATTGTTCAGTTCATTTGCAAGATTCTGCGGATCAAACGGTTTCGCGATATGACCGTTCATCCCTGAATCAAAGGCTTCCCTGATATCTTCTTCATATGCGTTCGCGCTCATCGCGATGATTGGAATTGTCTCCGTGTATTCCCCCGGAAGGTTTCGAATCGTACGTGTTGCCTCATAACCGTTCATGACAGGCATCTGTATGTCCATGAGAACCGCATCGTAATAACCTTCTCCTTCTTTGTCGATGCGATCAACGCCCTCCTGCCCATTGACTGCACGCTCTACTTTCAATCCGTAGTTGGACAGAACCAGCGTTGCGATTTCTGCGTTGATATCATTATCCTCAACCAGGAGAATCCGCTTTCCATCAAGATCCAGATCGATCTGTTCGTCGATCTGCACCGCTATACCTTCTTCCACCTTATCTATTGCTTTGAGATCCAGCGTCACGGTGAATTCGGACCCTTCTCCCGGAGCGCTTTCTACAGAAATCGTTCCTCCCATCAGACTAATGAGTCTTGAAGTGATGGCCATTCCAAGACCTGTTCCCTGAACGCTGTTGATGGTTGATGTTGTTTCACGGGAGAAGCTCTCGAAAATATGCGGCAGGTAATCCTCACTCATACCGATGCCGGTATCTCGAACTTTGAATTCATATTTATTTACATCACCAGAGCCCTCTTTTTCTCTGGCCGAGATGAATATACTTCCCCCTTCCGGAGTGTACTTGACCGCGTTGCTGGTAATGTTGATGAGAACCTGTTCCAGACGCAGCTCATCTCCAATGACATATGGATGTTCGATTGCTTCCGTATCAAAGGAGATTTTCAGTTGCTTCTTGCTCGCCTGGGAGCGAGTGATATCAGCGATTCGCTCAAATATGATTCTTAGGTCACACTCTCCCTCATTAATCTGCAGCTTACCGCTTTCGATCTTCGACATATCCAGCACATCATTGATCAGCGATAGCAGATACTGGCTGGAAGAGCTGATTTTGTTCAGCGACTCTCTAACTGTTTCCGGCTCGTCGATTTTTTCTTTCGCTATATTCGTATATCCGATAATGGCATTCATCGGTGTTCTTATGTCATGGGACATGCTGGACAGGAAATCACTCTTCGCTTTATTTCCCTTCTCTGCTTCATCTCTTGCGCGTTCCAGGGCTTCCCTGGTTTCCTGTTCTTTTTCCTGTAAGCTCGTGATATCCTGTCTCGCGATGATGAACTCTGTCACCTTGTCGTCAGAATCCCTGGAAACGACGATGAAGTTGTAAGTAAACCATTCTTCTTCTTTAATCGGCGCGTGGAGGTTGTACGATATGATATTCGTGCCCTGGTTCATCTCCGTCAGGAGATACTCCAGAGAAATGAGCTCTCTTGCTTTTTCTTTTTCTGTTTCATCTGGGAATCGCTGCAGCAGATCTTCTGCGAACAGTTCATATGCCCCGTCATTCGGAATATGGCCGACGTCAGGCATTCCCTCTATGTAATGGTATGTTCCTGTTCCGGCATCTACGATTACGAAGTTTTCAAACAACCTCGACATGGCGAAATGAATGTCATTGGAATTCTTTGTTTCCGCAAGAAGCCGTCTTCTCTGTATAATCGAACGTATTGCATAATAGAGCAGTGCTGCGGCAAACAGAATAATCAGCATGACAAGCAGCATGATACCGTTCCTGTTGGCTTTCTGCAGCATACCCTGAAAGGCTTCCACCGGAAAACGCTGTACCAGATACAGACCTGAGTTGTCGCCGATAAAAGCCACATCTCCGACCGTTTCCTTCTTATTCTTGTTGTATCTATATTGAGCGTTAGTTCCGTTTGAAAAGGCTTTCTTGATTTTGTCTTTGTCCTTCACACTCATAAGTGGAAGATTTTCGAGATTCTCAAGGAAGTTGTCATAGTTTTGTTCCTTGAAATTGCTGTAGACCACCGTACCGTCTTTATCGCATATCAATGCTTCACATTGATATCCAAACATGGAAATATCGATGAGACTTCCGATGAATTTCTCTCCGTAAAACCCTACGACAACACCAACGATTTCTCCATTCTTATGCACAGGACTGTAAAACCCGATTTGTCTCTCCGTCGTTACCTTTGAATTCAAGACATAGGTCATCCCGCTTTTGCCTTTGATTCCGTTTTTGTAATAATCTCTCTCTTTGACGACCGCTGCGATCGTTTCCTCACCCGTCGTATAGTCTCTGCCTTGCAGATCGATGAACCGGAAGTAGTCAAATGCGAATCCGTCTTCATATTCTTTGAGGATGTCGGCAATTTTTTTGACTTCTTTTTCATCCAGCATGGAATCGTCAGAAACATTGAGTTTTTCCACGGCAACACCTTTGTTCACCAAGTCTGAATCGAAGGATTTGGAAGCTGCCTCAATATACCTGAGGTTTTCCACAAACAGCGTGTCAACGAGAGACGCCCGCTGTGAAGCGAGGTCCTCCAGATACGTTTCATTTTGGGAGGTGATGCGGTTTTCATTCGATTGGTAAAAGATAAAAAATGCAACACCAACACCAATGGTGATTGCTACAATCACCAGCATTTGCGCAAGAGTCTTTGGTGAGCTCGCAAAATGTTTGTTCATCATGGCTCCTTACTATTGGTTGCTGTATCTAATATGTTTGGTTACTAGTCCAATCTGTTGTCATTGTGTTTCATTATATTTTACCACATTTGAATGCATGTAAAAACAACTGTATAATAGACTTGTACATAAAAAAACGCATAAGGAGGTCTGTTATGAATTTTAAGTTGGGACTTTGCCAGATTGCAGGATCTGTAGATAAAGAAGAAGCGAAGAAAAACGCAGAAAAGCATGTGCGCCAGGCTGCAGAAAACGGTGCCCAGGTCATCGCTCTTCCTGAGATGTGGGACTGCCCTTATTCAAATGACTACTTCAGAGATTACGCGGAACCTGCAGACGGACCGACCGTAGAGTTCATGTCAAAACTGGCAGGCGATTTGGGAATCTATCTGATCGGCGGATCCATCTCGGAGCTGGATGGAGACAAAGTATATAACACATCCTTCAGTTTTGACCGTCATGGGAATCTGATCGGACGCCACCGCAAAGTGCATCTTTTCGACATCGATGTGGAAGGCGGTATCCGCTTCATGGAATCCGATACCCTGACCGCAGGGGAAGATATGACGATTCTGGATACGGAATACTGCAAAATCGGCGTCGCCATCTGTTATGATGTGCGTTTCCCGGAATGGCATCGCAAGATGGCCTTGGCGGGGGCCAAGCTGATCGTTCTTCCGGCAGCTTTTAATATGACAACAGGCCCTGCCCACTGGGATCTGACCATGCGGGCAAGAGCATTGGACAACCAGGTATACTTCGCGGCAAATGCGCCGGCAAGAGATGAGAACGGCGTATACGTTGCTTACGGAAACTCCTGTATTGCAAGCCCATGGGGTGATTTCATCGCACACGCCGACGAGAAAGAACAGATTATATACGGCGACATCGATCTTGACAAAGTTGATGCCATCAGAGACCAGCTGCCGCTTCTGAAACACCGCAGACCGGAGCTGTACTTCTAACCAAGTTCACTCACAAACGGATGGGAGAACTCTGCATCCCGAATCTCGTATCCCCATCCGATTCCAATCATACGGAACGGCATCAGTGCATGTAATTCCGTGTGTACACAGAACCCTGTCAGCGCGAAGAGATATCCATCTCCGCACTCTTCTATGTAAATCATCTCTTCGCGCACATGGATATTATCGAGATACGGCCGTTCTTCATTGAGCATCTTCCTGACGTTTTGTGCCAGGTGCTCACGCATCAAATCAAAACTCACATCCCCATTGAGCGCGATGAGATCGTTCATCTCCTTTTCGGACTTCGCCTGTTCCGTTTCATTCTTATTGAGAATGACGACAGGTCTTATTTCATTTCTTGGTATCTTGAACTGCATCAGACGGCAGCTGTAATCGTCTGTCTCCTTACTGAAAATCATCAGGATATCGATGTCCCAAACCCGGTCCTCATGGAAATCCAAAACGCCTTTCGCTCTGACTACATCGAGGCTCTCTGTTTCGTGAATGGTGAAATTCCATGTGTCGACCTGAAGATCTCCCCACTTTTCCCAGTCATAGGTGATCAGCCAGCGAATCCGTTCCATCGTACGGAACCACGGGCCGTTGTCCGTTCCGATGATGATGGGCAGTCTGTTTCGGTCAAAAAAAGCATCATAAAACTGGTCGAAGTTTTCTGCATTGCGTTCCTGATAACATTTTCTCATGACCTCCAGTTTCCGGTGGATCATGTCTCTTTTTTCTTTGTTGTTCATAAGTCTCTATCGTTCATTAGTTTTTCAATCATCAATACGCTTTAATACTCTTTCGCCTCTTCCGCGCCGGTCAGCACGCGCCATGCGCCCTCTGCAAGCGCTGCCAGTTCATCTTCGCCGGGATAGACGGTAACAGGCGCGATCCAATCGACCAGCTCGGAGATCGCATCGGTCACGACCTGGCTGTGGGCAATGCCGCCCGTGAAAATAATCTGATCGACCTTACCTTTCATGGCAACAGACATCGCTGCGATTTCTTTCGCAACCTGGTAATAAAAGGCGTCCAGGGCTTCCTGCACAGATTCATCTCCTTCAGCCGCAGCTTTCAACAGTGTCTGCACGCTATTTGTTCCGGTATAGGCCAGCAGACCACCTTTGCGAGTGAAGGTCTTCCTGATTTCGTCTTCGGTCATGCCGCTGTCAAAGCACATGTCAACGACTTTGTCCACCGGGAGACTCCCTGCCCGTTCCGGTGAGAATGGACCTTCTCCGCTGACCGCATCTTCTGTATCGAGTACCTTTCCTTTGACGTGCGCACCGACGGAAACTCCGCCTCCCATGTGGCAGATCAGCAGGTTCAGATCTTCATACGCCTTCCCCACTGACGCTGCATAGCGCCGGGCGATCGCCTTCTGGTTCAGCGCATGCCAGACACAGGTCCGCTCGATCGACGGATATCCTGAATATCGTGCAATCTTAGACAGTTCATTGACCACCGGCGGATCTACGATATACGCAGGCACTCCGCTCTCACGCTCCAGTTCGCTGCCGATCAGGGCTCCCAGATTCGAAGCATGCTGTCCGCTGACCCCAATGCGGCAGTCGCGTACCAACGCGTCATTGACGCGGTATGTGCCGCCGGGCAACTGACGCACCAATCCTCCTCTGCAGACGATAGCTGCAAAATCAGCGAGCTCAAATCCGTTTTCACGTAGCGCATCCATCACAATCTGTTTACGGAAGTCCAGTTGGTCCGCAATGTTTCCGAGCTTTTGCAATTCTTCCGCGTCGTGCCGCAGTGTTTCGCTGAACACTTCACTGAGTGGCTGCGCTGTCTCCTGTTCTGCAGTATCACTGACCGCTTCATAGATTGCAATCTTTGTCGATGTGGAACCCGGGTTTACTACTAATATCTTATGCGTCATTTTTTTCAGTACTCCTTCTGGTATTCATTCCTGACGTTCTGGTATTCATTCTTGGCATTACAGTACTCTTCCGTCTCTTGTGATCGTAACCACCTGGTACGGAATCGTTTTGCCGCTGGCTTGCAGTGCGTTCTCTGCAGCTCTCTGCAGTCCGCCGCAGCAAGGTACTTCCATGCGCACGACCGTCACGCTTCGAATGTCGTTGCTTCGAATGATAGCTGTCAGTTTATCCGTGTAATCGATATCATCCAGCTTCGGACAGCCGATGATGGTGATTTTGCCTTTCATGAAATCCTCATGCAGGTTTGCGTACGCAAAGGCTGTACAGTCTGCTGCGATGAGGAGCTCCGCGCCCTCGAAGAACGGTGCCTGAATTGGAACCAGCTTGATCTGACACGGCCACTGGGCGAGACGGGACGTCGATGGCGCTGCCGCAAGTTTCGCTGCACTTGCTCCCGGGCATCCGCCGCCGGCGTGCAGTTCTTTCATCATCTTATTGATTTTGACAGCGGCTTCATCGTACTCCGGCGCCTCCCGTTCTTCAAAGGTGATTGCGCCGGTTGGACAGGCTGGCAGACAATCGCCGAACCCGTCGCAGAAGTTCTCACGCACGAGTTTCGCCTTTCCGTCAATCATATCGATTGCACCTTCGTGACATGCCTCGGCACAGATGCCGCAGCCATTGCATTTTTCTTCGTCTATATGAATGATTTTTCTGATCATGTGTCCTCCTTCTTATCGAAACTCTCTACTGTCTTGTATATCAAAACCCATCAGCGTCTTGACTCTCTGTGTATCTTCTTGACTGGTCAGCATCTCCAGAAGCCGAAATGCTACATTGGCAGCTGTCGATGGTCCGCAGGATGTGATGATGTTTCCGTCTACTACGATGCGTTCGTCTGCCAGCACCTCCGCGCCGAAGTCTGCGAGCTGCTTTTGTCTGTGACCGCCGCTCAAAGCGTAGGTCGTCGCCTTCCGTCCTTCGAGGATCCCGCTGTTGCCCAGCGCCAGCGCGCCCACGCAGATGCTCGCAATCGGTTTGCCCGCTTTGTGAAACGCCCGAATCAGCCCCACTGTATCCTGTCGGTAAGCATCTTCGTAATATCCGTATTCTTCAAAGCCGCCGGGAATCGCCAGGGCGTCATAATCCTGCGCACACACGCTTACGGGAGAGCACACTCCCGCGCCTCTTCTCCAAAGCACGCGGTCTACTGTGACCGGCACGCCAAAAGTGCTCCGCACTTCCCGTGAGAAACCAGCCGTTTCATATTCAATATCGAGTCCTCCCTCCAGCTTCGCCCAGCCCAGCACATCTGCAAAGGCGCTGAACTCAAGCATCTCAAATCCGCTGAGGGCAAGCAATAATACTTTCATAACCGTACTTCCTGACGAATACCTCTTCTGATGAAACATCTTTCCTGATGAGACATCTCTTCGTTACAGAATTATATCACGGTTTTTATGTTTTATACCATCTGCCTCTCGCTTTTGGTGCGGGAAAAGGATTATAATAAGGTCTGACAAGATAAGGCTCTGGCAAGAGCAAGACAACAGGAGCAAAGACAACATGGAATTATTCGAACTCATTCTCATACTGTTGGCCTGCGTCATGGCGTCAGCCGTGGCGGACCAGTTCATACCCCACTTATCACTGCCTCTTTTGCAGATTGCCGTGGGGCTTGTCATCGCGCTGATTCTCCCAATCCTAACTCATGTACACATTGAAGCGGAACTGTTCCTGATGCTATTCATCGCTCCGCTCCTGTACCGGGATTCCCGTGAAGTCAGCAGAACTATGCTGTGGTCCAACCGGTGGTCGATCCTGTCTATGGCAATCGCCCTGGTCATTGTCAGCGTATTGGCAGCAGGATTTGTTCTTCACCAGATCATTCCGGCCATCCCTCTTGCCGCTGCATTCGCATGCGCTGCAGCTCTGGGCCCGACGGACGCCGCTGCTGTCGCAGCCATGGGATCCACCGTGAACCTTACAGAACGACAATCCATTCTGTTGTCGGGAGAGGCCTTGATCAATGATGCTTCCGGCGTCGTTGCCTTTCAGTTTGCAATCGCCGCTGCAGTAACCGGAGCCTTCCATGCGGGGCAGGCACTTGGCACCTTTGCCATCCTGTTCTTTGGCGGCATTATCGTAGGCATACTCTGCGGATTGTTCCTGAATGCCGGCAGCAGAATGCTGCGCCGCAGGGGCTTCATGAGCGTAACCACACACGTCATCTTCGATGTGTTTACTCCTTTTGTAATATTCCTCTTCGCAGAAGAACTGCATGTCAGCGGCATCCTGGCCGTTGTGGCAACCGGACTTGTGATGCAGAAACCCAACGTGAATATCAAATCGCCGGAACTGGCCCGGCAGGAAATGGTCACAAACAGTTTCTGGGAAGTTATCATCTTCCTGATCAACGGCATTCTCTTCGTTATGCTGGGGATGCAGCTGCCGATGGTGCTGGATGCTGACAATATGGAGGGACTCTCACCGGGTTATGTTATCGTCGCTGTCCTCGCAGTCACATTCGTAATCATCGCCGTGCGGTTCCTGTGGGTCAGCGGTCTGGAACTGATACACCGGGATCCGGAGAGCGGAGAACGAGGCGCGGCTCATTTTGCTGCGACAGTATTGCAGTCTCTGGTCACCACCATTGCAGGACCAAAAGGCGCCGTTACGCTGTCTATTATCATGACAATTCCGCTTACTATGACAGACGGTACTGCCTTTGCGTCACGAGATCTGATCATATTCATCACATCCGCCGCGATCCTCTGTACACTGCTTCTGGCGAACTTCGTACTGCCTTTGCTTGCACCGATTGAGCATGATGAGAATGAAACCCGGGAGCTATGTCAGGCGCGTATACTGGTGCTGGAGAAATCCGTCAGAGAAATGCGTAGGGTGCTGGACGAATATGCGGATGCAGATTTTGCCCCGGCACTCCGGATCGCGCTCATGCGTTATCGTGTCCGGTTAATGAGGGAACGTTTGCAGATGGATGCCTGCGGTGCTCAGATGGGTCAGATGATTTCGGAAGTACTGGATGTGCAGCAGGCACGCGCAGATGAGATTCAGAAAGGCAGCTGGCATGTCCCGGAAACAGAACGGCTGGCATACTACTCCATTCTGCCGATGATTCGGGAATCCGTCGGTTACTTCTCCGGTGCAGAGAAGGTCGGCTCACGTTTTGAAACGCGCAAAGGCAGGATTCTCATGCTTCTGAACAAGCTGAGAAAACAAACAGCTGATTTCGATGACGAGCATCAGGCGCGCATCTATTATGATACCGTTATCTTCGCACTTGATTTGGAATACGCCGCGATCCAGTATCTGCAGGGAATCCGGGAAGGCTCGGATCCGCAGCGCGCACGGATTGCGGAAGTTCTTCTGGAGGAACATGAAGCATCGCTGCAGTCCCTTTGGGGAAGGATCAATTACGGACAGGAGACGAAGATGGAAGAAGTGGATGAATTCATCCACGGAATGCACGAGCAGCTGCCGGAGGGCATGGAAAACAAAACAATGGAACAATTCCGCAAGGCGTGGCATTACCATGACGAGGCAGACGCCAACGCAATGCAGATCGAATTAGATAAAATCAGAGAATGCCGTCTGGACGGATCTATCTCCGCACACGCTGCGAGAGCACTGCGGGATGAGGTCTACCTGATGCAGACGGCATTTCTGGAATAGTCGGGTTAATGACTCCTTCTGCGTTTCACTGCAATGACTGCGGCGACGGCAGCAGCCAGAAGCAGTATCACGATGACCAAAGGAACAACCGGGAACTTCTTGTCCGCTCCCTGAATTAAATCAGAGTCTTCTCCATAGGTGTAATAGCGATAAAGCGCCAGCGCCAGGTCGTGAACCTGCGCGGCCATTTCCTTATCCGCTTCTGTCATAATCTCTTCACGCGTCTCGGTGGAAGATTCCGCCTTGATTTCTGTTGACAATTCATCGAACCTGGATACGAATTCTCCCTGCAGCGCCTGAAGATTGTCCTCCGCAAGGGCGATTTCCTGATCGCTCAGGTCTCCGTAGGTCAGGAGATTGGTCAGCGCGCTGAGTGTTCCGATGTACGACTTGTCCCACCCGTCCGGATGGATGTGATATTCCCCATCGTTCAGATAGTAATCGCCTTTGTCCGGCTTCTTTTCTGTGATTATGGTTTCATCCAGCTGGACTTTGTAACCTTCCCAGGTATCCGTCAGCAGCATCGGATAAGACGGCACGAAGACATTGTAGGTACAGTTGTCCATCGCGAACCATTCCACGGTGCCGAGAGTCTGCTCTTCCTTTGGATAGAACCGGTACAGGTGTGTGTTCACATTTTCCTCATAGCCAATCGGATACACACGGAATAAAGCAAAGGCATTCTCTAGTGACATCGTATCCTTCAGCTTGAGCTGGTTGTGCAGTGAAGTAATCGATCCGTTTTCATCTACGTTGCTCATCACGAAGTCGTTGTCTTCCAGTACGTTATCGACCGTCCATTTGTCAGTGCCCTCCAGGAAATTCAATCCTGCTGCAAGGCGCTCCTGCACATGGGCTTTCCAGGCTTCGTCCCAGTCCTCATCGTCGGTTGATTCCATCATATAATCATTGAAGGATGCCCGGTAATCGATAATGTTTTTCTTTTCATCACCGACAAATGTTCCTGCTTTTTTCGCAACATCAAACAAATGATCCGATGCGATCACGTGATCTGTATCATCCAGATCGATCTTGCCGAGCACAGATACATTGAACTGCATAAATGCAACATCTGCAGGCAAAAGCACTGCTATGTACTCATGACCGGAAAGGTTCTCCACATACCATTGTTCATTCTGGTCGCAGATCATCACGCCGGCGCCCTCGTATCCTGCTCCGACGCTGTCATATATACTTGTCAGAAGTTCCACTCCTTCACGTGCGCTTGAAGCTTCCGAAAGCAGCACGGTCGCCATTTCTGATTCTTCAATACCTCCATCAATGAATGGATCTACCTTCTTGATTTTTTTGTTCGCGTTCAGTGAATTGGTCGCACTCACCGTCACACCATGATCGTTTGTCCCGGCTTCCTCATAAGGAGTATGCTCATGGGTTCCTTCGCAGGTCAGGCATTCCCCGTCGATGAAGCCGTCGCAGCGCGCTGTATATTTGTAGCTGTCATGAGTAAATGTCCAGATGAAGTCTGTGCATCCCTGATACTGTTCGCCTTTGGCATGTTTGCCCGCAGGGGAAACGTAGTAAGTCTTATTGTCATCGGCATAGATTTCTTCCGTCCGCATAAACAGATTCGCGCCATCGTCTGTCATGTCTCCGCCAACATAAAGCAGTTCGCACGCGTTAACGTTGATTGGCCAGCACAGCGCGATCAGCAGCACAAATACAATCGGAATGTATTGCTTTTTCTTTTGTATTCTTTTCATCTGCCACTCCTCCTTGCTAAGGGATTTATCAGAATTAAACTTGTCATCTCTTCGTCATGTCGATCGTCAGCGGCGTGACGGATGTTTTTCTCTCAAAATGAAGCGCGTAGATATCACTTCCTTTGTGCGCATCTTTATCACCGAATTCAGAATCAAAGCGTATCCGATAAGGTTTTCTCCAATCCCGCTGCGGCACCGGCTGCGCTTTGTAATAAGGATGTGTCTCAAGAAATGTGAACAGATAGTCCTCTGGTTCAACCGCTGCCTCCGGCACGTTAACGTTCAAAAAATCCGCGTCCTTCGGCATTCCATGCTCCAGGATGTACCGCAGCCAATACTCTGTTGCCCGCTCCGCGTTGTGGAAACTCAGCGTCTCAAACTCAGGCCATCTGTCATCGAAATTCAAAATCTCCTGCGATACTGCAAGAGCCGGAACCTTCATGTCTACTGATTCAAGGGCAGCACCGATCGTCCCGCTGCTCGTGATGGAAGTTCCGCAGTTAGCGCCCGTGTTGATACCGCTGACTGTAATATCCGGCTTCCTGCCTTTGATTTTCGGAGCAATCTCTGCAATTCCGTAGGCTGCCGCGTATCCCGGTGATCCATGTACTGCAAAAGCTTCCACCGGCGTACCAATGCCGATATCAAGTTGTACGGTATCGATCACACCGAGATCTTTTCTGCTCGGATAAGCTCTTCCCATCGCTGTCTGCTGCTCGTTCGGCGCGGCGATCACAACCTCACCGACACGCATAGCGCCTCTGACAGCAGCTGCTAACCCATCTGAATGAATTCCATCGTCGTTTGTCACAAGTATCAGTATTTCATTTTTATCAGATCTGTATTTCATGATTTCTATTCATTGGCGCTATTGCCTTTGTTCCATTTATCATTCCAGAGTGCAATGATCTCTGAATGATAATTTGACCGTATCAGCCACAATCCCCAAGCAGCTCCGACCACAGCCGCGAAACAGGTGATCCAGTCGCCCACGCCCATGCCCGTCATGATTCCACCGCTTTGCGATAAATCTCCGCGTATGAACTCCATGAAATCCAGACTCATATGCCCCAGGATGCACGGCAGGAGATTGCCGGTACGCAGATATACGGCGCCTAAAGCCATGCCGATGCCAATCGCATACACCGCCTGAATCGCGCAGGAGGCCGGGTCTCCGCCCGCAAAAATGTTGGTTGCATGAACCAGACCGAATACGAGAGAAGACAGCCAGAATATGACTTTAATCTGCTTCTCGGATTTAATCGTCCTCATATAGTTCGCAACGCCCAGACCACGGAATGCTGTTTCCTCAACAAAGCCCGGAGAAAACGCCGCCAAAAGCGCCAGTAAGACGCTTCCCGTTCCGAAGGAGGTCCAACTGACAACACTTCCAATATAATGAATGACAGCAACTGGTAAAAACAGAAGGATCCCTGTCAACAGGCCTTTTCTCTGCAGACATCCCTTGAAATCCGGCTTAAACCAGAGTTTGAACAGCCCCATTGCTACAACCGCTCCAATTGCGGCTCCAATCCCGCAGCCAAGATGCACATCGCTCCCACTTTCGATACCCAGTACATGATGATTAATGACTCCGTCAATATTACCGACCAGTTCAGAAATCACCAAAGCAAAAACCAGCAGCAGAAAACAGCTTATAATCGGATGGTCTAGTATTTTGTGTTGTCTTGTCTTCATAATGATTTGCTTCTTTTATGATCCTAATTATAGTATCTCCAAATTACATTGTACTGGCCAATATGATTCTGACTCTGTCAAGCATTCTGGCAAAATCAGGCATTGCCTGCAGATATGGCCTCAGCTTTTTTTCGTACTCAGCAACTCTTGCCATCGGTAAATGCTTAATCGATCACATCCTCAAGCCATGAAACCGTTGTTGCATCCATGCCGTATTCTTCTCCGCCCAGTCCCTGACTTGTGACAGTATAGAACTCTTCTGTATCTCCCCATTGAATAACGATTGCGGAATCTTTCTCCATGCCGTAGCAATCCACCACATCATCCGCATCGTCTCCTACCTGCTGCGTCCAATGCTGTGGAAAGCTTTTCAGATCACGGTCTGTCATTGGTCCGCCATATATTCCACAGGCTTTTCGAACATAAATGCCGATTGCTCCACTCTCGTAGGATGCCTGCGCAACCCCATCCAGATATGAAAAAGCAGGATCGCTGAAGGTCAGATCATTGATCTTCAGCTGCTGAGGAACTTCGAAATCCTCCATGTTGCCTGCACCTTTCGCGGCTTCCGCAGCGGATGACACTTTCGTCCACGGATCCTTCTCTTCTGCAGTAATCAGAGAAATGACCGCTGTTCCGTTGGCCTTCTCAAGGACTGTTGCATTGACCATATAGTCCCCGGCGGCGAATCCGCACTCAATCGGTTCTGTTCCGGATACTTCCACTTCGAATTCCGGTTCTCCTTCCGGCATCAGCTCTTCCGCATCTGCGTTCACATCATCTGCTGCATCGATCGGATAGAACTCAACCAGAACTTTACCCTCTTCGAAATTCGGCTCGATCTGGACATCGTCTCCCTCGCCGACAGTAAAGGTGCCTGTCGCGCCTATCATGCCTTTGTCTGCATTCTCAGCAGTAATCTCAACATTCAAATCTTCATTCACAACGATTCCAAAATTGGAACTGCCGCATCCCGCAAATCCCATTGCAAAGGCAACGATACATGCGACGATCAATACCGTCTTTTTCTTCATATCTGTAACTCCTTTTTCTATTGTTCTATTATCTATTCTTTCTTCTATTTTTTTCTGTTCCTTCTTACCAGCCATGCAATCGCGCTTGCAACTGCCTCAACAACCAGAGCTGCAATTCCCGTAAACGAACCGACAGTCCAGCTTGAACCCAGGTCCAATGTCCCGGCGCCCGACAACAGGTCCTCAACCATCAAGTACAGAACAACGCCAAGGTAAACAGCCGGTGCCGCAATCCACTTCAGCGGCGACTGGATTGTCCATCCGTACCAACCTCCAATCAATGCGCCGGCAAGCGGAAACAAAAACATAAATATAATCACACCAAAGAGGATCGCAACACCTGTATCCGTTGAGTTTGACGCAACGATTCCAAGAATGATGCTGATGATCACCGCTGCAACCGCAAACAAAATGGGCCAGTGTTTTTTCATCATAATGTGTTCCTCATTTCTTTTCATGACATTCTGTGATCAGGAACGCGAAATACTCAAATAGTTTGCCATAATCAGCTGCCCCGGATACAGGTGCCTTGTACATCAGCTCCGGATGCCACTGCACACAGATGATTGGCAGGGTTTTGTGCACGATTCCTTCAATAATGCAAGGTCCTGTGAACTCACAGTTTTCTTCGTTTTCTATCTTTCGCAGCCATTCATCCTTTTCTTTCTGCGACAGTGTTTCTGATAACCATACCTGTCCGGCAATCAGGCCTTCGCCAAGTTTCTTGATTGCCTGATGATGCATGGAATTGATTATTCCGAACTCGCCGAAAAGCAAGTGAAACCGGGAATCTCTGATATTGATCACAGGATGATATCTTAAATCCGCAGGATATTCCGGCGAATAACGATGAGGCTCTTTCATCTCCTTATCCTGAACCAGTGTGCCGCCGAAATAGACATTGATCTGCTGCAATCCTGCACATATGCCCATCATCGGCTTTCCGGTTTTGACAGCAGCGTCTATCATGGCCAGTCTCTTCTCATCTCTCTCTCGGTCAACCACACCGCAGCCCGGCTCCTTTTCTTCCCCGTAGAGCGCCAGATCTACATCGGGGGGTGCACCCGGCAGGATGATACCATCGCAGTTTGTCACATCTTCAGGATCAAGGGAGAAAAAGCATTCGGCTCCGTATTCTGCCATCATCTTTTCTATCGAATCGATGCACTGAAAATCATCAACACCACTCTTGTCCGTGATTATTACCCTATACAATTTGAGCCTCCTCTCGCTGCCTACCCTGTCATAGCAGTTTCTGAATCATATCCATCATTTTCGGGACATCATAAGGCTTCGCTAAATGACCGTCCATCCCTAGTTCCATTGCGTTCTTCCGATCTTCCTCAAAAGCATTCGCAGTAACGGCTATAATCGGAATTGCAGCCTTTGCAGGATCCTCCAGCGCACGGATCCGTCTGGCCGCTTCGTAACCATCCATGACCGGCATCTGAATATCCATGAGAATAACATCGTAGTACCCATCCGAAGCATCTCTGACCCTGTCGACCGTTTCCTGCCCGTTAACCGCAGTCTCGACCGCGAATCCTGCTTTCTCAAGAAGCGTTGTGGCGATCATTTGGTTCATCTCATTGTCTTCTGCCAGGAGGACACGTTTTCCTGTAAAATCATACTCATCCGGACTTGTTCTTGTCTTTTCTTTTCCAGCACTGTTTGCCGGAATAGCACTGATTTTGAACGGAATATCGATGATAAATTCGCTGCCTTCTCCTTCTGCAGATTTAACAGAAATCGAACCTCCCATCTTCTCTACAACATTTTTTGTAATCGCCATACCAAGACCAGTACCCTGGATTCCGCTGACAGTTGAAGTTCTTTCCCGAGTGAATTCATCAAATATTGTTTTCTGAAATTCTTCACTCATGCCGATGCCATTATCCTTGACCGTAAATTCATATTCCGCGATATCACTTGAATCAGATGGTTTCTCAGTCACTGTCATATCTATTGCCCCGCCCTTAGGCGTGAACTTGATCGCATTTGAAAGAACGTTCAGGAGCACCTGATTCAACCGGACTTTGTCTGTAACAATGTCTTCGTGAACGATATCATTCGTATCAATTTCCAATCTGAGTTCTTTCGTGAGGACGTCGGAGTAGATGATTGTTTTAATCCCGTCGATAACATCCGGAAGATGAACATCATCTTCTTCTATTATCAGTTTGCCGCTTTCGATGCGGCTCATATCCAATACATCGTTGATCAGAGCAAGAAGGTGCTGACTTGATACTGCGATCTTGTTAAGGTCATCCCGAACGTCTTCCTCGTTGCCGGCATGAGATAAAGCGAGATCCGTAAATCCTACAATAGCGTTCATCGGTGTACGCATATCGTGAGACATGTTATTTAAGAATGCCGTTTTCGCATGATTCGCCTGCTCTGCCTCTGCCAACGCCTCCGCAAGAGCAGTTTTGCTATCTGCCAGTGCGCGGTTCTTCTCCTCCAGTTCTATTCTTGCTGTTTCCTTTTCGCGCACTTCTTTTCTCGTTCGTCTAACGTCCCGGAACAGAAATGTAAATATGAATGCCGTGACAGCAAGCAGTGCCAGAATGAATGCAGCGATATGATCACGGATCATATCACCAATGGTATAGGAATATAATTCCCCGGTATATCGATATGCGATGT
Source organism: uncultured Eubacteriales bacterium (assembly GCA_902763505.1). Classification (GTDB taxonomy): domain Bacteria; phylum Bacillota; class Clostridia; order Peptostreptococcales; family Anaerovoracaceae; genus Lentihominibacter. The sequence continues at coordinate 27,150 of CACWSO010000021.1, forward strand.
TTTGGGCATAATCATCACCGACGACATTGATCCCGCGATTCAGGATCTTCAGCAGCCCTTCGTTGCCGATTTCAACACCGAAGCAGCGGTCGTCATTGCGCGAAAGTTGAGTCATGGACAATGTTTTATACTTGCTGTTCTTCAGAATATCGTTTGCCCTCAGTCCATTTAGCGTCGTGGATCTTGCCTCTCCAGCTTTCACTGCATCCAGACAATCATTGATCGATGGATACAACGTAATTTTTGCATCGGGGAAATACGTCCTGACATAGTAATACTGCATCCTGTTGTTTTCATTCACCGCAAAACTTTTAAGTGTGCTTTCATCATATGCCCCTTTGAAAATGAGTTCGGTTGATGATGATGCGATCGGTGTGGATTGATAGATTCCGCTTTCTTCGGAAAAATACAGTCCGCCTCCTACCGGAAACGCGACATCGATTTCTCCTGAAGAAATGGCTTTGATCATTTCATCATAGTTTTCATATCCACTATATGTGAGACTTAAATCGGTGATGCCCAGTTCATTCACTATCTCCGTTGAAAGATCCTTTACAATGCCTGTTGCATTTCCCTGCTCATCCGTATCGCTATATGGCAAATAATTCTCCAGATAACCGATGCGCAGATTATTATTCTGCATTAACCATTCCTTTTCAGCAGCTGAGAACGTTTTCGCAGAAAAAGTCGCCGGATAATACTTCGTTTTAAGAGAATGCAGATAGTTCGGTTCCTCCGTCGCCAGCATCGTCTGGGCAGCATTCAGTTCTTTTAGTATGTCTGGACGTTTTTTATTTACACACAAGTAATAATCCGATTCACCAAAAGGAAACAACACTTCTGCATGTTCCCTTCCATAAGCTCCGTCTCCTTCTGCAGCAAGAATATCTATCTTCCCGGAGTCGAAGTCTTCAAACAGAGCCTCGTAATCATGATATGGTTTAACGGTCGCTGCTACATGATGTTCCTCCAGAAACTTCTGCAGGACATCTTTCATCGCGCTGTCAAGCACTCCTATGGTTTTGCCGGAAAGATCGGCAGGATCTGTGGTGACATCTTTATCCGTATCATGCTTCACGAGACTATATATTTCATTACCCATCGCTGCGTCTGGATAACCGATAAGGTCCTGGCGATCTTCTTTCCAGGCCAGCCCCGCAAGTAGATCGATTTCACCATCCAGCAGCATTTGATACAGGTCTCCATAGTCCCCATAAACATATTCATATTTCCAGCCTGTATATTCGGACATCTTCAAGTAATACTCATACGCATACCCTTTTTTGATGGCACCCTGTTCCGCGCCTTCTTCAAATACCTCATTTTCGTAATATCCGACTTTAACCACGTCCACGTTTTCCTCTGTGGCACCTACAGGTACTGAAATCGTCGACAGAACAAAAAACAAAGCCAGCAACAGGCTGAACAGTCTGCACATTCGAATCCTATGGTTCTTGGTCGTAGTAGTTTTCATCTTTTATTACCTCACTCAGAATCCGCATCATCTGTTTCTGCTTTTCTGAATCTACTTATTATTTGAATTCTGTCTATTTTAATCTCCCAGCAGGCAGCCCAGCTGCAAGTATTCTTCACCCTCGCCTAGTTCTCCCCTGCCGCCTATTTCTTTGGTCTGGGCCTCACCGCCGGAGAACGTAATCACATTGATTCCCTCATAACCCATTTGACCGTACTCCTGGATGATGCCGTTGTGATTCGGGTACTGGTGGAATGTGCTGTGTCCTGCGCCTGTTTCGCCAATCCATTGGGCTTCGCCGTTTTCAAAGCAATAACACTGCAGCATGTAATCCGCTTCACAAGTGCCGGTCTGAATCAGGTATTCTGCCGAACCGTCGTTGTCAACATCGCAGAAAAACTCCAAACTATAATCAGGGAGCTGACCCTCGCTCTCCAGTTGATTGCGGACTGCGTCATAGGCTGCCTTTGCTTCCGCCGATACATTTACCTCCACTGCTTTCTCCGGCAGTTTCGCATTGTATTCCTCCGCGCTTTCTATGTCGCCCTCCGCGTAAGCATCCAGCAACTGTTCCATGGTTTCTCCGTATGTAGCCCCTTGCTGGTCCGGCTGGTCTGTCTCTGCATTATCGGCTGGTTCTGTCTGCAGAGCGCTCATCATTTCATCATAGGACTTGGCTATCGAGCCAAGTTCTTCCGCCTTTTCCCAAATGGCGCTATCATCCCCACGGCCGCTGCCTTTGAAGATGACCGCTTGATCCATGGCATCTCTGGAAGTTTCATACACTTCCATCCACGTAGCTTTGTCCGATGCCTTTCCGCTTTGGAAGAAATCGGCATCATCATAATCCACTTTATCTCTGGTCTCCACATAGGTGTCCCCATCGTACACGACGTAACTAAAAGTATACCCTGCAGCGTCAAGCTCCTTGACCGCGCCGGTGTCATCCATTTCATATCTGTTCAGCTGCGTGAAAATCGTTTCATCGGTGATGGTCGAGTAAATCGCGAACTGGTTTGAATCCTTTTCTGTATAAATGATATATTCCGTCCCGCCTGCAGCGTAAACATCATAGAACGGTTCTTCGGGCTCATCCCCTTCATACTGTCTGGCGTGCGTACAGATGTAGTTGACTTCTTCCGCACCGTTTTCTCCGCAAGTGTAGATGTTCAGCGCCGCTCTCACATTGTCATCCGCCCAGGCAACGAAGAGCAATTCCGGAACACCGTTATGGTTCAGATCGCAAAGTGCGGTTGCCTTTTTTGTGTCCTCTTCATACGTACTGTTCTCGTAATTGCGAATGGACATTTCGTTTTCTGAGAGCACCTCACGATACGCATTCTTCCAGACATCTTCCGAGACAGTCTGTGTCTGCTCCTGCGCCTTCGTTTCTTCCTCCGCATTTTGTGATGTTCCACCGCACGCGGTCAGTATCACCATACCTCCCGCTATCATGATGCAAGCTGCAATCAGAGTGAACCATTTTTTGAAATCCTTCTGGTGTCTTTGTTTTTCGTAGTCCATTGTCTTCCCTCCCATTCCTTACCTGTTGATTATACCATACGTCTTCTATCACTTAATGGTCAATCAAAAACGACCTTTCTGGTTCGAGTCCCTACCCATCTTATGCTCTGTCAAAAAAAGAAATAGACGCCCTTTTGGGCGTCATTTCATTCTTGGCGGAGGACAGGGGACTCGCAATTCTGTGAGCCCTTGCCACGCCTGCGTTTCAGCCGTTTTAAAAATGAGTTGTCCCACTATCATCTCCTTATGTTTTAATTTGGATCTGGTGGTTTTTTACCATGAGATCACTTTTGAATCATTCCTCCTCAGCCTCTTTTCTATGAGTTCAACCGTGCTCTAAGTAAGTCGTTTTACTGTATACCTGCTTCTTCGGCAATCTCTTTCAGGTGATACTTTACTGTCTTATCCTTAAACTCAATAACCAGAACGTCCTCATCGGTAAAAGGTGTATCTTGGCTGATTTCTTGTTCGTACTCACCCGGATAATCTCCCCTGTCATCGAAAGGCATTTTATATGTTGCGTAAGGAACAACTATTTGTTTATCCGGAGATGCAGTGTCGTTGGCCTTTGAATTTCGAAGCTCGATACATTTTCCGTTATTCAGTTTCCAGTAGAAGTCTATGCAATACTCCGGTCCCTGATCGACGCCGTCAACTTCATAGTGTTCCGTATAACTTGCCTTATGAGTGATTTCCACCTCGCTGCTCTTTACCGGTACGATTCCCCAATACAGCCACAGAAACATCGCCACGCCCAGCAGTATCGCTGCGACTGCGACTGGCAGTATGATTTTCAGGCGCTTGCCCCAATTGATTTCTTTATTCAGTTTTTCGGTCATATCTCTGTCTCCTTTCAGCATGGTATCCAGCGAAATATCAAACATATCGCTGATTTCAATCAAAGTAATCAGATCCGGATAGCTCTTTTCGTTTTCCCAGTTTGAGATTGTCTGGCGAGTCACATGGAGCATTTCACCGAGTTCTTCCTGGGTCATGTTATTCCTATCTCTTATATCCTGAATCGCTTTTCCCAGATTCATAGTCCATCCTCCTTTCTGATTACTTCATACCATGCCGATACTTGAGACACTAGCAATTATACTTTGACTCCGTAGTCTTTTGCACGCAAAGATTCTTTGCATGCAACGGATTGCTTACAAATACATCAATCGTATTATAGACGGTGGCATGACCTTTGCCCCTCCGACGTTTTTCGCTCAGATCAGCTGTGCGCGGATTCAATCTGTCCACAGGACTGTGCCCCTCTTGCAGATTTGAATCTCGCGTCTTGAGTTCTTCAGAAGCGATATGACAAAGGAGACCTTTTGGTCTCCTTTTCATCTTATGGTAAAGGACAAGTGAGTCGATTATTATTGTAAACCGTTGCCGTTTCTGCGTTACAGGTGATTTCAGAATATGTTATCTCACTATCCGAAGTCACTCTTCGTGTGAACACTTTGATTCTTTTTCTTCAGCACTGCATGAAGGGTAGTTGAAGGTTCTTTGTAGCGTAACGCACTCAAGATACTCTTATGGTATTGGAAAGATGTGAATGATAATTGTCAGATATTTGTAGATTATGTGTGGGAGCTATAAGAAAAACATCAAAAAAACGACTGTATATTTCAACAGTCGTTTCGTATGGCGGAGGACATGGCGGTAGGCCGCATCCCACTCTCATCCTTAGTAATTCTCTGCATTGACTTCGAAATAGCCTTGCGGATGGAAGCAGACAGGACATACATCCGGAGCCTCGGTGCCCAGAACTAAGTGGCCGCAGTTTCTGCATTCCCAAAGGGTCACGCCGCTCTTTTTGAAGACTTCCATAGCCTCGACGTTACTGAGCAGAGCTCTGTAGCGTTCTTCGTGGTGCTTTTCGATGGCTGCCACACCGCGGAACTGCTCGGCCAGATCATGGAATCCTTCCTCGTCAGCCTCGCGGGCCATACGGTCGTACATGTCGGTCCATTCGTAGTTCTCGCCGTCGGCGGCGGCAAGCAGGTTATGCGGTGTATCGCCCAGACCGCCGAGCGCCTTGTACCACAGCTTTGCGTGTTCCTTCTCGTTCTCTGCAGTCTTCAGGAACAACGCCGCTATCTGCTCATAGCCGGCCTTCTTCGCAACAGATGCGTAGTAGGTGTACTTGTTTCTCGCCTCAGATTCTCCTGCAAAAGCTTCCTGCAGGTTTTTTTCGGTTTTGGTTCCGGCATATGGATTTGCTTTTGCTTCACCTTCCGGCGCTGCGGCTTCCACCACTCGCTCGAAATCGGACGCCGGGTGTTTGCAGAGCGGACAAGTAAAATCGTCCGGGATCGGATCGCCTTCGTAAACATATCCGCATATGGAGCAGACCCAGGTCACCTTGCCGCCGGCACCCTCACCGTCCGCACCGGCAGTCGCCGGCGCCAGCTTTCTCTGCGGCTTGATGTTGGCGTGGTAGTAAGCGTAGGTCGCTGCCGGAACGTCGCTGAGCACATCGCCGTCCGTCACATCCGCCAGGAACAGAGTGTGTGTTCCCAGATCCAGAGACTGCTTTACCGTTGCGGAAATGTACGCGCAGGTTCCCTTTGTCACGCAAAGCGTTCCGTTCTCCACGCGCTTCGCATCTGCAAAATCTTCAAATTTATTGACGTCCCTTCCGGACTGGAATCCGAAGTGCCTGAACAGATCGAAGGACGCCGCTTCACTGATGACGGAAACCGTGAACTTGCCGGTCTCCTTGATGATGTCATGAGTAAAGTTCAGTTTATTGACTGCAATCGTTATCTGGTTTGGATCTGTCGTGACCTGCGTCACGGTGTTGATGATACAGCCATTATCTTTTTCATCGTTTTTCGCTGTCAGAACGAACAGCCCGTAAGACAGCTTTTGCATACATTTATCATTCATTTCGAAAACCTCCTTTATCCCTGTAATACTTACTGATTATTCTGCTTTATTATACTATATTTTATGCTTCGTTGGTATTACTGCATCTGCTCCTTCACTTTTAGCTTTGACCCACTATCATCCCCTTATTATCAAAGTCGAATCCGATGGGTTCGGTCCATGATATCGTAACTTATCAACGATTTCTGCAGAGACAGTTTCACTTTAGAACCGCGCGATATATTTTTGACTTGTGCTTGAAAGATTCTACGCCCCCTTCAAGATAATTTACAATGTCTCTTTTTATTTTTTCCTCGCTTGGGTAGCCTGTTCTTTCTACCCATCCGTGTTTTCCATCTGAATTCATTACACATACTTGATCAGTCATTGCGTTAGTAACAATTGTTGCATTATGTGTGGCGATAATCACCTGTCTCTCTTGTTTGACTTTCCGCAGTTGCTTCACCAGATTATGATATATGTATTGGTTGTCCAAATTGTCTTCTGGCTGATCAATAATAAGCGGACGCTTGTCTCCTATATATGTCCCATAGCCGAGGATGAAATCCAACATTGCGACAACCTTTTGTCCAAGCGACAGATTTCTTATGTTTCGATAATCTTCTCCCTTATTTGAAGTTGTACTGCTATTAATGTTGAACAATAATCTGAACTCTTCTATTTGCCCAACAATAATCTTGAGGTACTGTATGATTGACTCAATAGTATCACTTTTCATCAGATCATCAAAAATCGCCGACTTTATTTCCTGTTCATCATCATTTAATCTGCGCTCTGGATCCTTCAAATCACAAAACTCCTTGACTGAATAAACGTTTCTTTTTGCTTCCGGATCAAGGACTACTCTTAGAAAACCAAAAATGCCTTTTTCCTTTCGATAGATATATGCGAGATACTCTATCACACCTTCTTGCGATATCGCATAACTCTTAAAAGGCTTATAATATGAAAAGTTTGTTCCAAACAACCATTGAGAAAAATCGGGTGAATCGGTTGGTTCCTTTGTTTGAACATACTCTATCTTCATAATGTTTTTTTGAGCATCGTTAAACGGATCAATTACTTCATGTACCTCCTGACTGCGCTTTTGGAGTATCAGCTCAATATTTTGAATGGCTTTGATTAATCCTGTCTTCTTCCTGGCCCTTATGCTTTTATCTGCAGATGATAGATTTACGTCTTGGAACATGAGTTTTCGAATAAAGTCGTTTATTTCTTCGCCGCTTGCTGTCTGTACCAATCTATTAACGGAATAGTGGGCATCATACATTTTATCCAAATGAAGTTTTTTTCCTGACACTTTAGTAAGTGTAATATCCGAATTGTTACTATTGATTTCATATATTGTTAGATACTTTTTGAGAGAATGTTTTTTTACTCTTTCAGTATCGAAATGATAATTATACCCATATATGCCTGCTTCATTTTCTCCAAAATAGCGCAGCACATTCTCACCAGGTTCAGCATACGGTAAGTTCATGTTTATCAAATATTCCTTGTTTCCCATTATATATAAAATCCAAACATTGCCGTTTCTGCAAATGAAATTAAGCACATATTCATCATTAGCGCCCTGACCAAGCGCATAGTCCATGATTTGAAGCACTGTACTTTTTCCAGTTCCTCTACCACCGATAAAACAGTTTAAGGCATCTGAAAATCGTACAACAAATGGGCCTTTCGCTTGCTTTCCTGACATAAAACCTCTATCATCTTCTTCAATGTAAATGCCATAAATAAATTGTTTTGCGCCATGTTCCTCGGTAAGTGAAACTGACACATAATAATCCTCCAATGCTTCTTTCACCGCTTTATAATTTCTTCTTTTCCCGGTTTTCAGCCAAAAGTGATTTGACGGCATTTCGTCTATTGAATGGGCATCATTGTCGATAATGAATTCAAGATGCGCTACACCATGGTTGTTTAGAACCCTTTTCATGCTGTCTGCTTGTGCTGCCTCATGGATTCCCAAAAGGTCAAAACATCCAGCTTCAATCAGTTTTTGTTTATACCCTGCCCCCAGTGACTGCTTTTGACCAAATGGACTTTTTGAGTTTATATGCGCAATGTATGCAAATCCTTCAATTTCCTGAAAAAACTGAATCACATCGAAACTTGTTTTAAACGTTCCGTATTCTTCAGATATGATGTTTTCTTCCATCCATTCTTTTACCTTATTATGTTCTTTGGACTCAAATATCCCTACTACGTGAAACCTGTCAGCACAGGATATCTCAACACCACAAATAACTTCCGGAAATACTATTTCTTTTCTCCCTTTATGGAATGCTTTATAATAACCCACAACCGCATTCTTCACCTTTTCTATGCCGCTGAGAGTATTATGATCACTGACGAGAACCACCTCATATTTGTTCTGAAACAGGGTTCCTGCAATCAACAGGTATGAAAGCCACTCCTTCTTGTCAAGAAATTGCTCTTCTAATTCCCCCTCAAAAGAGAAATCATATAAATTAAAACTTTCAGGCACAACATGACGGCTATAACAGAGTTCTATAACATCCTCTACAGAACAATTGCCATAATCTTCTGCTTTCCACTCTGAACATAGACGATAATCATATGATGCTGGTGTATGAAGATGAAAAATAGTTTTTCTATATACCCCACTTCTAAGCTCACAGTCTTTAATTCTTTTATATACTTTCTTTGCGTGTTCTATGCTATCCATACTTTTTTCTACTCGCTGAAATAAGTCTGCTTGTGACTTCTTGGTTTATCAGGGATACTCATCTTCAAATAACCAGTTTCAACTAATGGTATAACATGTGCCTTAATAGCGTAAGACATAGATGCTAATCCGAGATAATCAGCTATCTCTTTTCTTGTTCTTGGTGTTTTGCAGAATTCAATTAAATCTTTTGCAGTATTGTCAATTTCCTTTTTTGCACTCTTATTACCATCATTATAGAAAATAGCAGTGAACTGACCACGTAAATCTTCGAATACAGGTGCAGGTAGTTCATATTTCCTCATTTCTCTAATAATTGTTGGTATCCCAGAGTATCGGTTTTCTGTGACGCCCAAAACTTCCATTGCTGTTGCAAGCACAGGATTCCTTGTGTCAGGTTGTACTTTTCCAAGTTGATCCACTTTTATTCGACCATATATACCTCCCGGATTATGGATTTCAATTCTATCGTCAAACATCATTACTTGTATCGGCATTCCCTCTGTATGAATGCTATAATCTCGATGTACTAAAGCATTTAAGATTGCTTCCCTTATTGCCGTAATTGGATAGTCTGTTCTGTCTTCTCTTTTCCCGGTTTCCGGATTAATAATTGTCTTAGTCCTCATATTTCTTCGTACAAAGGAAATAGTAGTATCCAGCATTTCAGGTATTGTCCCTTCAATCCTTAGATTATCTACAAACCGTTCACCTGTTGTGCCTTCTGTTCCTATCTCTGTTCCTGGAACAACTACTGCTGTTATCCCCATTTGTGGGAAATAGGCTTGTGGATATGGACTAAACAACATGACTGCAGTCAAAGTAATTTCATTATTGCGTTTGACACTCATCAATTCATATATTGTTTCATCATCTATCTCACTTAAATGTGGCTTCCCCGTTTTTAGTTTTGCAACATAATCGGCTAACTTGCTTTGGTTTAAGGACCGTAAAGTAGCTCTTGGAACGATTCTTATATCATCCTGATATTTTTTTCTGAAAGCCTCATAACTATAAACCTCATATTCTGTCATAGGTTCGTCGCTATCTCCAATACGAGTATAAGACCCTTTTAACCGCCCCTTTCCCCTATAATAACAAGGCCTCTCCGTTATTTCTATTCCTGGTATCTCGGCTGCAACAAAATGTTTTTCATCTTTTTCTAATACTGTCAGCAGAGGTCGCACCTTTGGTTCCATTTGCAAACATTGTGCGTTGATTTTCTTTTGTAAATCCTGCGGATCATAAACTCCCTTTTCTTCAAAATCGTTTTTTTCATCAACACCAAATACAATAATCCCCCCATCATCCTGATTGGAGAAACTAGATAGTGTATCAAAGAGTTTTTTGGGACAATCTGTAAATGCACTTTTTAATTCTAATGTTTGAGTTTCGCATTTGTTTTTTTGAATTATTTCAAGCAATTCTTTCAATTCATCAGTAGTCATTTAAGTTTCCTCCTTATTTGTTTAAGATATTAGCACTATTTTTAACTTAATTCAATAAAAATTCAAATAAATTAAGCAAAAACTAAAATAGGCTTTTCGTTTTCGCAAATAAACAAAACAACTGTTTTATAAAAGGAAGCAAATACTCAAAACAATAAATTAGTCTTAACGAATTTTTGCATAATGTTCCATGTCTTTTATATACCTCTTTTGGCATCATAAAGCGAATTGCTGTAGAATGCACTTTGTCCGCACTTTTGCGGATCTTTTATTTTACACATCATTTTAAGGAGGGTTACCAATGAAGCGTCAACACTACACGAATGAGGAAAAGGAAAAAATGCTATTCCGATACGCATCTGAACAGACCGATGTACAGGATCTGCTGCAGGAAGCCGGCATCCCCAAAAGCACTTTTAATCAATGGTTACGCGAATATGACGCACAGCACAACTGTCAGAGCGAAAATGATTACAGCCCAAGAAATTTCCGTCATCTCAAATTACGCAATCAACATTTGGAGGATATTATCGCAGTCCTGAATGATTCCTACTGTTCTCCCCGGGCGCCGCTTCGGGAACGGTTGAACGAAGCGGAACGATTGAAAAGCTCGTACAATACTCATCTGGTCTGCGAAGCACTCGGGCTATCACGCGGCACATTTTACAACCACATCAAGCGCATGTGTATGATAAAGTGAAAATCCCCAGAATCACCGTATAAATTCCCCAAAATCACCGGGGTAATTCCTCGGAAAAACCGTCAAAGATTGAACATACGATACCATTACGGTTATCCTCTATCCATAGATTAGAAATGGACAGAGGAGGAAAAGGAGATGCTGGGCATATCAAGCCAAATACAAGAGAAAAACAGCCACCGCCAAATAGTGATGCTCCCCACCCTGCACCTGACATTGTCATAAAACCGCCAACAAAGAAAA
>CACWSO010000022.1 GCA_902763505.1 uncultured Eubacteriales bacterium
TACCTCCTGTACATGTTTTGTGGTAATTACATTATACAGGATGAGCATGGCTCATTTCTTTTACAAATATGAATTTACACCATTATATGGGCACAACTGGTTTTCCTTGGATTATAATCATTTATATGGAATTATATGGATTTTATTATTAGTTTTTCGGACTTTTGGGAGTCATTTCTGATAATTTAGCTGTCTTTCACCGGCAAGGTAGTGAGATTTCGTTGGTTTTTACCTAGAAATTACAACAACAGCAAAAAAACAAAAGCATCGGACGCTCAAATTGCATCCGATGCCAATATCATTCCGTTAATCATCGTTGATCATCGCTGATAATTTCTGATCATCACTAATCTTCACTCATTTTTTCCAGCCACGCCCGCACATCCACGAGTGAGTCAAACACATGGTCGGTCAATGCGAGAATCTCTTCTGTGGGTGTCAATAAATCCGGTACCATAACTACAGTAGCCCCTGCCGCGTGTGCCGCACGTACGCCGTTGAAAGAATCCTCAATCACGATGAATTCCTTCATCTTCCGATCATCCGCTGCGTCTGCAACCCGATTCTCTTCCTCAACTGCGTCTAGCTTCTCTGTCCCAACCGCACGCAGTTTTTCTGCCGCCAGCAGGAAAATATCCGGCGCAGGTTTGCTGGCTCCTGCCATCTCGCCGCCGACGATGACATCAAAATAGTCCAGGAGCCCCGCATCGCGCAGCTCCATTTCCACAATATCCGATCGAGTCGAAGATGCAATCGCGGTTCTCGCACACAGACCTTCAGCACCGCTCACGTCTGCACCCTTCAAATACGCAAGCAGCTCAGCGGCGCCTTCTTTCAAAGCCAATCCCTCCGCTTCGTACCGCTCCTTGAAAATCCGGTACATCTCCTGATCAAACTTTTCTACCAATGCATCGTCTCCAAAAAACACTTGCAGTTTCTTATGTGTTTCATCCTCGGTCAATCCGATGCATTCGTACGCGACTTTTTCTATTCCATCGAACCCCATCTTCTCAGCAGCCGGCACACAGCATGCGAGATACAGTCTCTCCGTGTCGAAGATCACGCCGTCCATATCAAAGATGATGTTCCAATTCTTTTCCCGTCTATTACTTTTCATCTGTCTTGTTTCGTTTCACGATCCAACATACAGCATATGCCGCGCGTCTCAAAAGCGTATCGCCGCCATCGCGCAAATTGATTGGGTCTGCATGCTCTCTCCACCAGCCCTGCCGATTCTTCCGATCGCAGTAATGGAGCATAACGGCATGAAAATAGATTTCCCGCGCGATCTGCTTTTTGCTCATGCCGTGGATCTTCCCTTCGCGCTTCAGTTCATGGGCTTCCCTCAGGCATGCCTTTTTATCCAGATACTCGTGCCGAACGGGAATCGATAGCTTCACTTTTGTCGAGGAGTCTATCCTTTTTTTCATCTCAGCACCTTCCCCCATTCTTCCACGAGTCTCGCCAGGGACCAGGCAGCATTGGCCGGGCTGGTCGACGGCATCTGCAGCGCCGGTATCCCCGTCCGCTCCAGTTGGTACTTGTCGTAGATTTTTTTCGACAGCGCCCCATTGCAAAGAATCCGCTCCACGTTCGTCTCCGCCAGCAACGATGGAATCTCTGTCGGCACGACATTCTTCACACTGCTGTCCGACGCACCGATGATATCGCACTCCTCAATGGTATCCCAGAGCGCGATTCTGTGAGAAAGCGCCAGCGCCTTCTTTTCCTCAATACACTCAGGCAAAGGCATCCCAAACAGCTCCGCCAATACTTTCCAGAACCGGTTCCTCGGATGGCCATAATAAAACCCCACCTCCCGGCTCGCCGGCGATGGCATCGATCCCAGGATCAGAATCTTGGAATCCGCATTATATAAAGGCCCGAAGGTGTGGACCACGTGCTGGTAGGACTGCTTTTCACCCATACTCTTACTCATAATGTAATTATACACGTACTCCCCTACAATGCAAAAGCACCGAATGCCTATTTGACACCCGGTGCTTGTAATTGTTTTTTCTTATAATTGCTTTTTCATGTAATTATTTTATCTGCCGTCCGACGATGTAGAAGCGTCCTTCTTCCACATGGTATGCGCAGGTGGACAGCGTAATCAGCTGTTCTCTGAACTGCGGAGTAATGCCCGTATCGAAACTTGACTCTTCTTTCACCCCAGCCACATACTCGTTAAACGTCTCTTCGTCGATGAAGGTTGCATACTGGTAGTATTTGAAGGCGGTGGAATCTTCCGGCTTGATTTCTGAACGACTGACGGCGAATATCTCGTAGTCTGCCGTATAGGTGGTGTCCGTCGTTGGATCGTAGACTTCAAAAGTGAATGTCGGGTGTTCCTGCCAGAATTCCTGATCCTCAAATTTGTCAAGACCGGCAAACATGTTCCCGTACATCATGTGATGACCGTAAATAAGCCAGTTCCAGGTGACGTTGAGGGTTTTCCCTTCAGCGACGGATCCGTAGACCGCGTCATCTGCCGAAACGACCCGCGGCATGACCACGCTGCCTGCGTCGAGGAACGGTGTGCCGGACTCAGAATACTCCTTGTTGAAATCCCTATGCAGGTAGAACTCCGCATCTGTCGGCGTCTGCATGACCGGATAATCGATCTTCGTTCCCGGCACATAAATCCAGCCGATCAAATCGTTGTTCTGGGCGTAGAGCTCCGACAGATTATGCGATTTGAGTGCTTCGAAGTCTTTCTCTGCGTCCACTTTATCCTTGACATAAGTCAGTATATATCCGGCGCTGCCGCAGACAATAATGGCGCATAAGATGACCAAAATCCAGCGGGCCAGACCGAAAGATTTTCTTTTGCCTTTGGATCTTGCCATTTATACTGCCTGTCCTTTCGCAAACGCTTCCTTGTTCAGTTCGATGAACTTCGGCTTGACGTTCTTCTCAATGACTTCCATCCACTCATCCTGTGTGAATGGCAGTGCCTTTGATGCTGCGCCCAGCAGGACCACGTTGACGGCCTTGCTGCTGCCCGCTTCCTCAGCGAGAGCGAGGGCGTCGAACTTCACGAGAGTCGATGCTGCCTTTGCAAGAGCGTCGTCAATGTCTTCCGGATAGTCCACTTGTCCAAGGACGACCGGCATCGGAATGATTTCCTGCTCGTTCACATACATGGCGCCGCCCTTCCTCAGGTACGGAAGCCAGCGGTACGCTTCGAGCTTCTCAAAAGCGATGATGATATCCGCTTCACCTTTCTCGATGAGCGGGGAAGCAACTGTTGTGTCGCTGATTTTCACATGTGTAACGACGTCGCCGCCGCGCTGGCTCATGCCGTGCACTTCGGAAAGCTTGACGTCGTAGTCCTTCATCAGCGCCAGATTTCCCAGAAGGACGCTTGCCAGCAGAGTTCCCTGTCCGCCGACTCCTACGATGAGAATGTTCTTTTCCATCTTACTTGTCCTCCTTTCCTGCGCCGCGCGCTGTGCTTTCAATGGCATCAAACGGACATACTCTCGTGCAAAGTCCGCATCCAACGCAGCTTTCCCGGATGATATATGGTCTGCCGTCTTTCATCGCGATGGCCGGACATCCGACCTTCATGCACTGGCGGCAGTTCTTGCATTTGTCTGTGATGACATTCGGAACACCCGGCTGCTTCACGATCATCGCGCAAGGTCTCTTGGTGATGATGACGGACAGCTCGTCGCGCTCCGTTTCTTCCTTAATGAGCTGCTCCAGTTCCTTGACGTCAAACGGATCGATTTCGAATACGTTTCTAACTCCAATTGCTCTGCATAGCGTATAGATATCGAGAGCCGGGGCCGGTTCGCCCTTAGCGTTCTTTCCGGAAGCCGGATTCTGCTGATGGCCGGTCATACCAGTAATGCGGTTGTCCAGAATGATGACCGTGCCCTTCGCTTCGTTGTATACCATGTTGACCAACCCTGTGATACCAGAGTGAATGAAAGTGGAATCACCCAGTACCGCAACCAGGTTCTTGCTGCTGCCGGTTGCCTTTTCAAATCCATGTTCCATGCCGATGGAAGCGCCCATGCACATGGTCGTATCGATAGCGTTGGTCGGCGCCAGTGCAGCCAGAGTGTAGCAGCCGATATCGCCCATGACGGTTGTCTTCAGCTTGCTGAGCACATAGAAGAGCCCCTTATGCGGACATCCCGCGCAAAGAAGCGGAGGTCTTCCCGGTGCGTCTGTGCTGTCTGTTTCTCCTTCCGGCAGTTCGATGCCAAAAGCCTTGCGGATCATGTTGGCGCTGTACTCGCCCTGGATCGTGAACAGTTCCTTGCCGCCGTGCACCGGAATGCCTGCTGCGCGGATCTGCTCCTCGAGGAATGGATTGCCCTCTTCGATAACATAGAGCTTATTGACCTTCTTCGCAAAAGCAGCGATGTCCTGCAGCGGCAGCGGGTTGACTAGCCCCAGTTTGAAGACGCTGGCATTCGGCAACGCTTCCTTCACGTACTGGTAGCAGATGCCGCTGGTCACGATACCAATTTCCGGATCGTTCAGTTCTTCCTTATTCAGCGGATAGCCTTCGACTGCTGCGGTGATGTCATCTGAGCCGAGCGGCACACCGACTGCGATGTTGTGAGCGTCTTCTACAATCTGCGCCAGACGCTGCTCCTGCTTCACGTGGTTGACGCGGGCCATGGCCGGCATCGCCACGTACTTGCGGAAGTTTTTCTCATATGGAATCACGTCGTGCTCTACACGCTCGTCTTCCTCGACAATTCCCCTTGAATGGGAGATTCTCGTATTGGAACGCATCAGTACGACTGTGTCGTATTTCTCACTCATGTCGAATGCAAGTTTCATGTAGTCTTTGCATTCAGTCGGATCGGCCGGCTCCAGTATCGGAACGCCTGCGCCTCTTCCGTGATATCTTGAATCCTGTTCGTTCTGGCTGGAGTGACATCCATTGTCATCCGCCACCAACACGACCAGTCCGCCGGTCACGCCGTTGTACGCCGCCGTAAAAAACGGATCTGCAGCCACATTCAGTCCCACGTGCTTCATGCAGGAAAGCGCCCGCGCACCGCCGATTGATGCGCCCACTGCGACCTCAACGCCGACCTTCTCGTTCGGCGCCCACTCTACGTGCACCTCATCGCCGCACTTGGCCAGCGTTTCTGTGACCTCCGTGCTTGGGGTACCCGGATAGGAGCTTACCACCTTGACGCCGGCTTCCCATGCGCCTCTGGCAAACGCCTCATTGCCTAACATAATTCGTTTCATATTATATCCTCCTGGATGAATCGTTCCCTGTTTGGGTACGATTCTGTATTACCAATAATCAATCCCGATGCGGGAGTATAGTCACAATCTCTTCGGATGCAATCGCATCTTTGATCAGCTGCTCGCAGTCCAGTTTCGCTTCGCTCTCGAGAATCTTCTCGAGCTTCGGCTTCGTGCTCGGATGCTTCGGCAGGAATACGGTGCAACAGTCCTCGTATGGTTCAATGGACTTCTCGTAGGTTCCGATCTCCTGCGCTAAATCCATGATGTCGACTTTATCCATGCCGATGAGCGGCCGCATGACCGGCATCTGCACGCTGGCGTCAGTGACGACCAGAGCTTCCGCTGTTTGACTGGCGACCTGTCCCAGGTTCTCGCCGGTGATCAGCATGTTGCAGCCGTTGTCTTTGGCCAATTCCTGCGCAATTCGCATCATGAACCGTCTGACCAGAATCGTTGTCTCTTCTTCTGGGCAGTTGGTTACGATCTGCTCCTGAATCGGCAACAGATTGATGACGTGCATTTTGAATCTGCCGCAGTATGTGGCGACCAGTGACGCCAGTTCTTCCACCTTCTCACGCGCGCGCTGGCTGGTGTACGGATAAGAATGGAAGTGCACTGCTTCGATCAGCATACCTCTCTTCGCCATCATCCAAGTTGCGACCGGAGAATCGATGCCTCCGCTGAGGAGTGTCATGCCTTTACCGTTCGTACCGAGCGGCAGTCCGCCGAATCCCGGAATCTTATCCTGGTAAACGTATGATTTATCGTGTCTGACGTCGACAAAAAGTCTCACGTCAGGATCGTGCACATCGACGCGGAGGACTTTGCATCCCTTCAGCACGGCGGCGCCGATTTTCCTTGCGATGTCCGGTGACTTCACTGGAAAGTTCTTATCCGCACGCTTGGCTTCAACTTTGAAAGTCTTAACTCCGCGCTCCTCAATCGCTTCCATCATGTATGCCACCGCAGTGCGTCCGATGTCCTCCATGGTGCTCTCACACTCCATAGCCGGGCTGATGGATGCCACACCGAAGACCTTGCCGATCTCGCGGATAATCTCATCCTTGCGCACTTTCGCTGCCGCTTCATCTGTTATTCCTTCCGGAAACTTCTCCGCGCGCACGTAAATCAGACCCTCGTGGCGATAGGCCTTCACACCGTCGAACTTCTTCAGCAGCTTCTTGATGCGCTCCAAAAGCATGCGCTCGAAGTACGGCTTGTTCATTCCCTTCAGCGCCACCTCACCGCACCGTACGATGAAGATGTATTCGTCCTGTCCTGTTGTTTTGATCTCGTCTGTCATGTATCTGTCCTTTTCAAAGTTGCTACGTAATTACCGGAAGCTGCCGAGCCTGCGGAAGCGTCCGACCGCGCGGGCAACGGCTTCTACTACTGTATCCACTTCCTCCGGACTGTTCAGCCGCCCCAGGCTGAAGCGAATGGCGCCTTCGATGTCCTTGCTGGAACGGCCCATGGCTTCAAGCACATGGCTCTGTCCTTTCTTATTGGAGGAACATGCGGATCCGGTGGACACGCAAATGCCTTCCTGCTCCAACGTATGAAGAATCACTTCGCCGCGAGTCCCCTTGAAGTTAATGTTCAGTACGCTCGGGCAGCACTGTCCCGGAACAGTTCCCGCTTCCAGCGGACTGTTGATTTCAATGTTATCGATTTTACTGCAAAGGCCATCCAGCAGTTTTTGTCTCATCTCAGCGATGTCAGCCATCGCGAGATAACCGGCACTGTCCACGTTGGTGCTACCGCCAACTTTTCCGTCTGCCGCTGCAATCTGCGCGGCGCAGCCAAGTCCGATGATGGCCGGCACGTTTTCGGTGCCGGAACGCCTGCCGGACTCCTGTCCGCCGCCGACGATGAAGGCCGGGATGTTCGACGCCTTGACTGCGGCACCGCTGCCTTTGCCTGAGACCGCCTTGCCTTTGCTTATGAGAAGCGCGCCGCTGCCCTTTGGTCCATGGATTTTGTGTCCGCTGACTGCAATCAGATCCGCATCCGTTGGAAGTGGCATCTTGCCGAAACTCTGCACGGCATCACAGTGGAACAATCCCGGCGCGCCATTCTGTTCCATGATTTCTTTGATCAACCCCACCGGCATCACCGTGCCGACTTCGTTGTTGACGTGCATCATGCTGACGAGGATTGTGCGGTCATTGACTGCTGCCCGAAGCTGGTCGATCAGAGGCAGACAGTTATGATCGACACCAATCCTGATAACCTCGAAGCCATCTGCTTCCAGGCTCTTACAGCACTCCAAAACAGCCGGGTGTTCAACCGCCGTTGTCACGATGCGGTTTCCCAGCCTGCGCAGTGCCTTCGCCGCGCCGAAGATCGCCATGTTGTCAGCCTCGGTGCCGCCGGATGTGAACACCACATCCCAGTTCCCCGCACCGGATGCACCTGCACCCGCTGTAAATCCAGCGGCTTCAAGTACCTGACGGCGCGCCGCCTTAACGGCTTTCTCTGCGTCGACGCCCATCTGGTAGAGGGAAGACGGATTGCCGTAATCCTCCTTCATGGCCTGAATCATAACATCGGTCACTTCGTCATATTGTCTTGTCGTAGCACTGTTGTCTAAATAAATCATGTTTCCTTGCCAGACGCCTCAGCATCTGCCTGCTCATGTTAAAAGTTGACAGAAGGTGTTCCTTCTGCCAACTTCTGTGTTCTCAATATTCTCGTCCGCAACTGTCGGGCTGTCAGGCCGCAGCCGCAATCATCGCCTTATTTCGCGTAATCGATTGCGCGTGTCTCGCGGACAACATTGACTTTGATCTGGCCCGGGTACTCCAGCTCGGACTCGATCTTCTTGGAAATGTCGCGGGCCAGCAGTGCGATGGAATCGTCACCCACTTCGTCCGGCTTCGCGATGATTCTGATTTCACGTCCCGCCTGAATCGCGTAGGAATTCTCAACGCCCTGGGTTGTATTTGCAATTTCCTCAAGCTTCTGCAGACGCTTGATGTAGGACTCGAGTGTCTCACGTCTTGCGCCAGGTCTTGCTGCGGAAAGAGCGTCCGCTGCAGCGATCAGAACGGCCTCTACTGACTTCGGTTCATAATCGCCGTGGTGGGCTGCCATACCGTTGATGACCGCCTCGGATTCTTTGTACTTACGCAGTACTTCGATGCCGATGTCGACATGGGTACCTTCGCGCTCGTGGTCGAGGGCCTTGCCGATATCATGCAGCAGTCCTGCACGCTTCGCCAGGGTGATATCCAGTCCCAGCTCGCCTGCCATCAGACCTGCCAGATGCGCAACTTCGACGGAGTGCTTCAGCACGTTCTGTCCGTATGAAGTTCTGTATCTGAGTCTTCCCAAGAGCTTTACCAGCTCCGGATGCAGGTTGTGGATGCCAACATCGAAAGTCGCCTGTTCGCCGGCTTCCTTGATGATGGTGTTGACCTCACGCTCTGACTTGTTGACCATCTCTTCGATTCTGGCCGGGTGAATACGTCCGTCTACAATCAGTTTCTCGAGCGCAAGTCTTGCAATCTCTCTTCTGACCGGATCGAATCCCGACAGGATAACCGCTTCCGGTGTATCATCAATGATGAGGTCGATGCCAGTTGCGTTCTCAATTGCCCTGATGTTACGTCCTTCACGGCCGATGATGCGGCCTTTCATTTCATCGTTAGGCAAAGGCACAACTGACACGGTTGATTCTGCCACGTGGTCGGCGGCACATCTCTGGATCGCTCCGGTGATGATTTCCTTCGCCTTCTTGTCAGCCTCATCCTTTGCTTTGCTTTCGATCTCTTTGTAGAGTACCGCTGCGTCGCTGCGGGCTTCCTGTTCCACTTTCTGCAGAATTATTTCTCTTGCTTCCTCGACTGTGTATCCTGAGATTTTCTCCAGCTCTTCAAGCTGCTTCTTCAAGATCCTGTCCTGTTCCGCAAGTCTGTTTTCGATTTTTCTTTCTTTGTTTGTAATGCTTTCTTCTTTTTTCTCTATGTTCTCCAGCTTGCGGTCGATGGAATCTTCCTTCTGATTTAATCTCCGCTCTGCCTTTGAAATCTCGTTTCTTCTCTCTCTAATCTCCTTGTCTGCGCTGTTTCTCTGTCTCTGCGCTTCCTCTTTCGCTTCCAGTACGATTTCTTTCTTGATGCTCTCGGCATTCTTCTCCGCATCCAGAAGCATGTTTTTCGCCTTTGTTTCGGCGTTTCCGATAGTCTTCTCGCCAATGGATTTACGTAATATATATCCAACCAGCAGCCCTATCAAAAGAGCTACCAGGCAAACTACTACAGGTATGATTATATTTGCCATATAGTATCATTTCCTCCTTCCAAGTATTCTGTTTTCAAGATTCACTGCCGAATTCCTGCAGGATCGGCAGACTATATTTTTAACTGAACAAAAGTTCTAAGAAAAGTTAAAAGCATACACAGTTATTATATAGGTAAAGGGCACTTTCGTCAATGAAAATTGACAAAAAATTACAGATGCAAAAGGCAATAAAAAAGAACGGGTTGCCCCGTTCTTGTCTGTTCTATCTACCGGACGATCTTCGCCACGATATCCACGAAATTCTTCTCGATATACGTGCCTCTCTTCATCACAATTGGAATGCCTTTGTTCGTGGAGATGCGGATGTTGTCGTCCTCCTGAATGATACCCACCAAAGGACTTACGAAACTGCTCGTTACAGTCGCAAGATCCGGCATGTAACCCTCTCTCATGAGCTCAACATTGACTCTGTTCAGGACGACACAAGTGTCTGTGAGGCCTTTGCTCTGCAGGAAACGCTCCGTCATATCCGCGTCGCGGCTTGCGGCGAATTCCGGCTCTGTTACGATGACCGCCTTGTCCGCAGGTTCCAAAGACACCTCAAGCATCTCCCCGATGCCTGCCGGACAGTCGATGATGATGTAATCAAAAACTTCCCTGAGCTTCGCGCAGAGGATTGCCATATGCAAAGGCGTGATATCCCGTTCGTCAAGTCTCGGCGCTGCAGCCATGAAATAGAGTGAGCTGAAACCATCCACACGAATAATCGCCTTGCTGATCCTGCAGATGCCTGACAGTACGTCCATGATGTTATAGACGACTCTGTTTTCCATGCCAAGATAGAGGTCCATATTTCTCAGACCCATATCCATGTCGATGAGCAGCACGTTATAACCTCTCTGGGCCAGCGTTGCTCCCATATTCACCGAAAACATTGTTTTGCCGGTTCCTCCTTTACCGGAGGCGACCAGTATCACTTTTCCCATTCTTAATCTCCGCAAAAAAACATTTACACTTTATTGTGCATTGATTTCCTGCCAGAGTCAAGCGTTAATTATCTGACAAATACCTATGCAACGGCAGACATTCTCAATCGACGTCTTATTCCGCTTTGCTCTCGCAGTACTTGCATCTGTAGACTCTGTTTTCTCTGTCGGTCAGTTGGAAGACCTGCGGCAGTTCCTGTTCGATGGTCGTGATGCAGCGCGGGTTTTTGCATTTGATGATGCCGACGACTTCTTCCGGTGCCTCCAGATGGGAGCGCTTTGCCAGCTTACCGCCGCGGATGATGTTCACCGTGATGCCCGGATCCACATAGCCGACCGCATCAAGATTGACGTCGATGATTTTGTCTATTTTGAGGATGTCTTTGCGACCCAGTTTCTCGCTGTGTGCGTTCTGGATCAGCGCGACTTCGCAGTCCAGTTTATCCAGTCCCAATATGTTGTACAACTTCATTCCCTGCCCTGCCTTGATGTGGTCAAGGACGATACCGTCTTCTATCTTACCTATGATCATTTACGCCACCTCCAGTAATTTCAGAATCAGTGCCATTCTAATGTATTTGCCGTTCCGCACCTGCTCGAAGTATTTTGCTCTCGGATCGTCGTCCACTGCGACGGAAATCTCGTTGACGCGAGGCAGTGGGTGCAGGATGCTCAGGTCTTCTTTTGCGTTGTCCAGTTTGTCTGGTGTGAGGATGTAGCTGTCCTTCAGTCTCAGGTAATCCTGCTCATTGAAGAAGCGCTCTCTCTGTACGCGGGTCATGTAGAGGATGTCCAGCTCCGGCATAGCGCCTTCCAAATCGTCTGTCTCTACGAATTCCAGTCCCTTCTTGATCATGGTCTCATACTTGAGGTACTCCGGAATGCGCAGCTCCTCCGGTGAGATGAGGATGAACTTGTTGTTTGGGTAGCGGGACATGGCGTTGATCAGGGAGTGCACTGTCCGGCCGAACTTCAGGTCGCCGCAAAGGCCGATTGTGAGGCCTTCCAGTCTGTCCTTCTCACGGCTTATGGTCAGAAGGTCTGTCAGCGTCTGGGTCGGATGGTTGTGTCCGCCGTCTCCTGCGTTGATCACAGGCACTGTGGATCTGCGGATGCCGGCTATCGGCGCGCCTTCCTTCGGGTGCCGCATAGCGATGATGTCTGCATAAGCTCCGACCGTTCTGATCGTGTCTGAAACGCTCTCGCCTTTTGCCGCCGAGGAGCTGTTTGCCTCGGAAAATCCCAGAACAACGCCGCCCAGTTCATACATAGCCGCTTCAAAACTCAGCCTCGTTCTCGTTGACGGTTCAAAGAACAGTGTCGCCAGTTTTTTTCCTGCGCACTTGTGGCTGTACTCCTGCGGATTCGCAATGATGTCCTTGGCCACTTCGATCATCTCGTCCAGTTCCTCGATGGACAGATCCATAATGTCGATTAAATGTCTCAATTCGATTCCTCCTTCTATCTCTCAGTCTATAAACTGTTTCTAAACTCCATTAACTGATCAATGTCTGATTTGCTGATGTATCCCGTTTCCGCCGCGGCTTCGCAGGCCGCATCGAAGTCTGTCAGGCTCTTGTACGTGAGCCCTGCCTTTGCAAAGGCATCCCTGCTTTTGTTCAGGTTATATGAAAAGATGCACACGACGCCCAGCACCTCCGCGCCGGCCTCTTCCAAAGCCTTCGCTGCGCTGATGACGCTGCCGCCTGTTGAGATCAGATCCTCCACGACGACCACCTTCTGGCCTTCAGCGACGCGTCCTTCAATTCTGCTGCCCCGGCCGTGATCCTTGGCCGATGATCTGACATACCCCATGGGCAGTCCCATTTCGTGAGCCGCGATGGCTGCGTGGGCAATGCCTGCTGTCGCCGTCCCAAAGAGCGCCTCTGCCTGTGGGAATTCTTTTTTGATCAGCTCAATCATTCCCTCCTCAATCACCTGCCGCGCCTCCGGGTCGCTGAGCACCAGGCGATTGTCGCAATAAATCGGGCTCTTGATCCCGCTGGCCCAGGTGAATGGCTCCTCCGGTCTGAAAAAAACTGCTTCTGTTTTCAAAAGGCATTCTGCCGCTTTCTTTCTCATCTGTTATTCCTTTCTGTTCTCTCTGTGACTCGCGCTACTTCTGTTGCCGCGCTTGTGCCTCTATCCGATAAACTCCTGCAGGCAGCGGTCATAGGCTGCTGCAGGATCATCTGCCGCTGTAATGCTTCTTCCGACGACGATATAATCTGATCCAAGCTCTCTTGCCCGCGCTGGTGTTGTGATTCTCTGCTGGTCACCTGCCGCATCGCCTGCCAGCCGCACGCCCGGCGTCACTGTTAGGAACTCTGCGCCCAGTTGACCGTGCACCGCCGGCGCTTCCAGCGGTGAGCAAACGACACCGTCCAGACCCGCTTCTTTCGCCCGCTGTCCATATGCAGCGACCACCTCTTCCATAGGGCGCCCGATGAGAATATCCTGTTCCATCTGCTCCTGGGATGTGGATGTCAGCTGTGTCACCGCAATCAAAAGCGGCCGGCTGCCATCTTCGCGTATCAGTCCCTTCAGGGCTGCTTCCATCATTTTTTTCGTTCCTGCTGCGTGGACATTGCACATGTCCACATCCATCCTTGACAGCACCTTCATGGCGCGTCCAACGGTATTCGGAATATCGTGGAGTTTCAGATCCAGAAAGACCTTGTGTCCCCTCTCCTTGAGTTGCCGTACGATAGCCGGCCCCTCCGCGTAAAACAGTTCCATGCCGATTTTCACGTAAGGCCGTTTCTCTCCGAACTGCTCCAGAAATTCCATTGTCTCTTGCCCGCTGCTGAAATCGCAGGCGATGATTACATCTTTACCCATTGTTTCTCTGTCCTTTAATTCTTTATCTACTACATATTCTTTCGAGACTCTTCACTACATATTCCCTCAAGACTTGTGATGCCGTACTTTTCCATGGCCGCCGGCAGTTCCTCGATGATCTTCACGCAGGCGTAAGGATCCACCAGATTGGCCGATCCGACCTGCACCGCCTTTGCACCGGCCATCATCATTTCGAGGACGTCCTCTGCTGATGAGATGCCGCCGCATCCAATGACCGGAATGTCGACCGCGTGGGTCACCTGCCAAACCGCTCTGAGCGCTATCGGGAACACGGCCGGTCCAGAAAACCCGCCGACTTCCCGCGCCAGTATCGGTTTCCCTGTCCTCAAATCGATCCGCATGCCCAGCAAGGTGTTGATTGCGGTAAGTCCGTCTGCGCCTGCTGCTTCACATGCTTTGGCGATCTCGGCAATATCCGTTACGTTCGGTGATAATTTTGCAATCAGCGGCTTCTTCGTCTCCCGCCGCACCGCGCTGATCACGGACGCCGCTGCATTTGGATCTGTCCCAAAGGCCATCCCGCCGTCTTTCACATTCGGGCAGGAGATGTTCACCTCAATCCACCCGATCTGCGGCTGCGCCGATTCACAGTCAGCGTTCTGATCTGCCGCTTCCAGTTTCGCTGTCACGGCCGCGTATTCCTCCGGGCTTCCCCCGCATACATTGGCCATGACCGGTTTGTGGAACACCTTCGCCAGTTCTGGCAGTTCCTCGCTGATGACGGCATCTACGCCCGGGTTTTGCAGGCCCACACTGTTCAGCATGCCCTGCGGACACTCAGCGATGCGCGGTGTCTCGTTGCCGAACCGCGGCTTCAGTGTGGTGCCCTTGAAAGAAAAGCTTCCCAGCTGGTTGATATCATAGAGTTCGGCGAATTCCTTCCCGTATCCAAAGGTTCCGCTGGCTGCCATGACGGGGTTGTCCATCTCGATCCCGCAGAGGGTCACTTTCGTGTTGACTGCATTGGCAGTCGCTCCGTTGATTGTCGCTACCATACGATCTCGCTCCTTTCCAGTACCGGTCCTTCCACGCAGATCCGCTTGCTGCCGTACTTCGTTCTGCATGAGCACCCCATGCACGCGCCGAACCCGCATCCCATGCGCCGCTCGAAACTCATCTGTCCCGGCACATCCTGCGGAGCTTTCTCATCGACCGCTTGCAGCATCCGCTCCGGTCCGCAAACGAAGAGGCTGTCGTATTCAACTCCGTCCATTCCGTCTGTGACAAACCCTTTCACGCCGCGGCTTCCGTCTTCCGTCGTGATGATGACTTCCGCCCCAAGTTGCCTGAACTCCGCCTCGTAGAACACGTCTGCCGTGCTCCCAAATCCCAGGAGCACGATTGGCTTCCTGCCCATGCCTGCCAGCCTTTTGCAAAGACCATACATGGGCGGTGCTCCCACACCGCCGCCGATTAGCAGTGGCTTCGAGAATGTCCCGTTCAGATTGAATCCATTGCCCAGCGGATAGAGGATATCCAGCGTCTCACCTGCTTGCATCCTGCTCATCTGTTCCGTACCACGGCCGACAGTCTTGTAGATGATTGTGATCGTATCTTCTGTCCAGTCGCAGATGGAAATCGGTCTGCGCAGGTACTGCCCTTCGAGCTTGATATTGATGAACTGACCTGGGCGGATTGCTTCAGCGGCTGCGCCTTCTCTGCCGCTGCCGCTTGCTGCGCCGTCGTCCGGCAACTGCAGCACCATCTCATAGATTCCCTCTGCCAGTTGCCGCCGGGATTGTATTGTTACGATTTCATTTCTCATAGTTTCTCCTGTTTTTTCCCTTTCACCCGTTTCTGCTGTACACGATTTCTCCATTCATAACCGTCATCATGCATCTGCCCTGCACTGTCCATCCGTCGAAAGGCGTGCTCCTGCCTTTGCTCTGGAACTGGTTTGGGTCGATTCTGTAACGGCTGTCCAAATCCCAGACCGTGAAGGTCGGTTCCGGATCTTCCTCGTTCGGCATGTTGCTTTTGATCTTAAATCTGTTGTTTGGGCGGTCTGTCAGAAGCTCAATCAGTTGTGCCATAGTTAGGACGCCCTCTTTCACCAGCTTCGTGTATAGCACTGGGAAGGCGGTTTCCAACCCGACGATGCCGTACGCGCTGCCTTGGAAGCCTTTGTTCTTCTCTTCCTTGCTGTGTGGCGCGTGATCTGTCGCTATCATATCAATCGTTCCGTCTGTCAACGCCTCTAAAAGCGCTTCTCGATCTGCACCTGTCTTGATCGGCGGATTCATCTTGAAGCGACCGTCATCCGCCAGCTCATCATCCGCCAGCACCAGATAGTGGGGCGCCGTCTCGCAGGTCACATCCATGCCTGTTGCCTTTGCAACTCGGATGAGCTCCAGTGATTCCCGCGTCGAGGCGTGGCACATATGATATGGACATCCGGTCAGTGCTGCGAGCTCCAGGTC
Organism: uncultured Eubacteriales bacterium; assembly: GCA_902763505.1. Classification (GTDB taxonomy): domain Bacteria; phylum Bacillota; class Clostridia; order Peptostreptococcales; family Anaerovoracaceae; genus Lentihominibacter. Next base: position 15,743 of record CACWSO010000022.1, read on the forward strand.
TCTGTCCAGCTGCCTGTACTCGGCTTCTCTGCTCTCCCTCGGAAATCTTGTATCCTCGCAGTGCGCCACGACGATGCTGCCGGCGGCCTTCACCCGCTCCATAGCTTCCTTCATAAGCCCGTCGTCCATGACGCCGACACCGTCATCCGAAAACCCTGCAACATGCGGCGCCAGTCCTTCAATATCCGAGAGTTCTTTTCCCTTCTCGCCGCGGGTCAAAGACCCCAGCGGGTGCACACCGATGCAGGCATCCCTCTCGATGATCTCCGTCTGAGCCCTCAAATGTTCCAGGTCGTCCGGAACCGGATCCAGATTCGGCATCGTCAGCACGTGGGTGAATCCCCCCGCTGCTGCCGCGAGACTTCCCGTCCGAATTGTCTCCTTATAAGAAAAACCCGGCTCTCTCAAATGAACATGTACATCTGAGAAACCGGGTAAAATATAATAACCGTCAATATTTTCAATGTTTGTATCGGGAAAAGCAAGTCGCGCACCTTCGGAAGACACCGCCTCCCGTATGGTGCCACGCACCTCCGCAATTGTCATTCCTGTTTTGAATTTCTCCCTCATTCAAACCTCCTGCTGATTTCTTTTCCTCGCAGTTTATACCATACCGCAGGGGCTGTGTCAATGACTTTTTACGCGTTGTCCGTTGCTTTTTTCGTGCAGTGTTTTGATATGTCTTCTTTCCCCTTTCAGGTGATATATCCAAGTCCTTTCATACTCACATAATCCCCGTCTCCAATGATGATGTGATCAATCACCGGAATGCCCAGCAGTTTCCCGACTTCCACCAGCCGTTTCGTCGAATCGATGTCTTCCTGAGAGGGGCTCGGATCGCCGCTCGGGTGGTTATGTATAAAAGCAACAGAGCCTGCGCTTCTTCTCACAGCCGGACTGAATACTTCCCGCGGATGACTCACCGACGAGTTGATGTCGCCGACAGATACTTCGTGTTCCTCCAGGATTTCTCCCCGCGAATTGATCAGCAGACACTTGAAATGCTCCTTCTTCTCATACCGCAGCCGCTCCAGAAAAAGCTGCGCGATGTCCTCCGGGCATTTGATCCTGACCCGCTCCTCCGGCGGCAGACACATGAGCCGTTTTCCCAGTTCCAGCGCCGCCAGCAGCATGCAGGTTTTCGCGACGCCCATGCCTGAGACCCGTTTCAGCTCCTCCGGGCTGCACTCCGCCAGATACCGCAGTCCTCGCTTATCCATGGCCAGCAGTTCCCCAGCCAGATCCACCACCGACTTCTTCCTCGTTCCTGTACCGAGGAGGACCGCCAGCACCTCCACCGTCGACAGACTCTCCGGCCCGTCCCGCAAAAGCTTCTCCCGCGGCTTCTCACTTTCCGGCAATTTGCTGAGTTTCATCTCAATCCCTCCTTTTCAAAAGCATTGCAAAATCAGTCGTTCTTGTGTTTGCCCCAATTTTATGTGTTAATATTTTACATCATATCCATTAAATAGCAATCCATTTTTTTACTTTTCCTTTTGCGTTATACATAATAGACAATAAAATTATCCTCTTGTATAGTCTTTGCCTTTGCCGTTATACAAAAGCAACCTATTCGACTGCGATATGTATAACCGTTAGGGGAAGTATTATACATAGTTCTGGATTTCCAAGCTGCTATGTATAGCTGAAGTTATACCTTTTCTTGTTTTTCTTCCATGTTATGTATAACCGCAGGCGCTGAAGCTATACATTCCCAGCTCAATTGAGCAATCTATGTATAATAAAACAATACAAAAACGGCACGAGGTGCATTCCCCATGCCGTTGCTCTATTTGTTGCTCTTTTCCCTTTCGATGCGCACCAACGCACCGCGCGCCTTATCGATCCTGCATGCTGATGGACTCGATGGCGACCGGGCCGCCGCGGACGACCTCGATGTTCTTGAAGCGCTCGTTGATGGCGCGCAGAATGGAGTCGTTCTTGGCCTCCGTACGGGTTGCCTCAATGAGGACGCTCTTCTTATCCATGTCCTTAATCTGGAAGCGGAAAGCCTCTCCCATCTGGAAAATCTCCGCGCGGTCTTTCTCGCTGACGTTGAAAATCTTGATGAACATAACTTCCTTGCTTCGAATAGCTCTGTCTGTGTAATCGATTACTTTGATGACTTCGACCATGCGGTTGAGCTGCTTCTTGATCTGCTCGTGGGTATTGTCATCCGCGTCCACGCAGACTGTCATACGGGAAATGTTCGTGTCTTCTGTTTCACCAACCGTCAGAGAATGGATGTTGTAGGCTTTGCCTGAGAAGGATCCGGAGATTCTCGCAAGTACGCCGACCCTGTTCTCTACGTAGAGGGAGATCCAGCGTCTTCTCATGCTGCCGTTGCCGCTGTTGCCGCTGCCGCTTGCTATGTTATTGCTCATTTCGTACCTCCTCCCCTACATTTCCGTGATCAGATCCGTGATCGCGCCGTTCGGTTCGATCATCGGCATGACCAGATCTTTGTCTTCGATAATAAATTCGATCAGGGTCGGGCCCTTCTTATTCTGACGGGCTTCCTCCAGCGCCGGTTCGATCTCATCGGCGTCGAAGACACGCAAGCCTTTCGCGCCGTAGGCCTCAGCCAGGGCAACGAAGTCCGGAACGTAAGGCGGACAAGTCTTGTCGCGGCCGTGGCATTCTTTGCAGAGGTTCCTGCGCTTTCTCAGGCAGGTTCCCGCATATACGCCGCCGGCGAAGAGCTCCTGCCACTGGCGCACCATGCCAAGATAGCCGTTGTTCAGAACGCAGATGGTAATCGGCAGTTCGTTGACGACTGCGGTCGCCAGTTCCTGAGAGTTCATCTGGAATCCTCCGTCGCCAGCGACGGTGACAACTTCCATATCAGGGTTTCCCAAAGCTGCGCCGATAGCGGACGGCAGACCGTAACCCATGGTTCCTAAGCCCCCGGACGTGATCAGCTGTCTCTTGCCATACACTTCAAAGAACTGGGAGGTCCACATCTGGTGCTGACCGACATCGGTCGTGACGATCGGTTCCTTGAAGACTTTGTTGATGCCGTCGATGATCTGCTTCGCGCGAAGCTTTTCGCCGCTTAGGCAGTCCGGCATATCCTCGCCGAATTCCTGGGTGAGCGGTTTCTCTGCACGCCACTTTTCCAAGCGTTTGATCCAGGCCTCACGTCTGCAGCTGTCGCCTTCCTCCAGTTGTTTCAGCAAAGCACGGATGGCTTTGCCTGCGTCACCTACGATTGGAACATCTACGTTGACGTTCTTTGAAATCGATGCGGTGTCGATGTCGATATGTATGATCTGTGCGGACGGAGCAAAGGTGCCCAGTCTGCCTGTGATTCTGTCATTGAATCTTGTTCCGATGGAAATGAGCATATCGCAGTGGTTGACTGCATTGTTCGCCGCCCAGTTTCCGTGCATACCCACGTTGCCGTAGTAGAGCTCGTGGTTGGTCGGAATGCTTCCGCGTCCCATTACGGTTGTGACTGCCGGAATCTGTGATGCTTCCACCAGCTTCGTCATGTCGCTCTGTGCATGGGAGATCTTGACTCCGCCGCCCAGGATGAACAGCGGCTTCTTCGCCTTCTGAATCATACCTGCCGCGCGCTTGATCTGTCCCGCATGAACCGTTGTCGGAGGTTTGTATCCGCGCAGGTTGACTTTGTCCGGATAGATGTCGCTGCCCAGAGTATCCATAACATCCTTCGGCAGATCCAAAAGCACCGGCCCCGGTCTGCCTGTGGACGCAATGTAGAACGCCTCTTTGATCATCTTGTTCAACTCACCCCTGTTGTGGACCATCGCGGAATACTTGCAGATGTTCTTCGTCACACCAACAATATCGACCTCCTGGAAACTGTCGTTTCCAATGAGTTCAAACGGTACCTGACCTGTCAGGCACACCAAAGGCACGCTGTCCAGATTCGCGTCTGCGATACCGGTGACCAGATTGGTCGCGCCCGGGCCGCTGGTAGCGATGCATACGCCCACCTTGCCGGTGGATCTCGCATACCCTTCCGCTGCGTGCACCAGAGCAAGCTCCTGGCGAGGCAGAATCAGTTCCACCTCATCCTGCTTGTAGAGCTCGTCAAAAATGCCGACTACTGTTGCGCCGGGATATGCGAATACTTTTTCGACGCCCTCCGCCTGAAGGGCTCTGATGAGAAGTTCATTTCCCGAAATCTTAGCCATGTCCTGTTCCTTATCGTGTCGTAACTATATCTATTCTTCTTCCTGACGCTTGAATGCCTTGTACTTATTCAGTGCGTCATCGCTCGCTTCCTTGAAGAGCTTCTCCGCGTTGTCCGGGAAGGTGATCTTCAGGGCAGCGTATCTGTTCTCGCCGTCGAGGAATTCCTCGTACGGAATGGATGCTTCCTTGGAGTCAACGTGCATCTTAGGCCCATCCGTGATGTCCGGATTGTATCTGTACAGCGGCCAGTAACCTGACTGTACGGCACGCTTGACTTCTTCCTGTACATTGTGCATACCCGCCTTGATGCCGTGTACGGTACAAGGTGTGTAAGCGACGATGACAGATGGTCCCTTGTGCTCTTCGGCTTCCTTGATGGCCTTGAGCAGCTGGTTAAAATCGTATCCCATTGCGACGGTGGCTACGTAAACATTGCCATAGGTCTTCAAAATCTGCGCCAGATCCTTCTTCCTGCTCTTCTTACCGGAAGCCTGGAATTCTGCGACTGCGCCCAGCGGTGTTGCCTTTGAACTCTGACCGCCTGTGTTGGAATATACTTCGTTATCTATTACAAAGACATTGATGTCTTCGCCGGTTGCGATGACGTGATCCAGTCCGCCGAAACCGATGTCGTATGCCCAGCCGTCTCCGCCGTACATCCAGAAGCTCTTCTTCGCCAGCATGTCCTTACGCTCAAGGATTTCTTCAGTCAGTTCGATGAATTCCTCTTCCATGGCGTTGGCCTGCTTGACGTCACCTCTGACGACTTCTTCCATCTCATCGATCAGAAGGTCGGTGGCGTTTCTGTTGGCTTCCAGATCATCATAAGTATCGATCCACTCAAATCCTACGGAGTTGTCGCCGGCCATCTCCAGATACTTGAGCACCAGTTCTTTCTGTCTTTCTCTCTGCTGCTTGACGGACAGATACATACCGAGTGCCAGCTCTGCATTGTTCTCAAACAGGGAGTTGGTCCATGCGACGCCATGTCCCCTCTTGTTCAGGCAGTACGGGATACCCGGCATACCGGAACCCCAAGCCTGTGAGCAGCCTGTGCCATTCGCCCAGTATACTCTGTCGCCGAAGAGCTGTGTGAGCAGCTTCGCGTACGGTGTCTCGCCGCAGCCTGCGCACGCAGCGGAGAACTCGCACAGAGGCTGTCTGAACTGACTTCCTCTGATGGAGTAAGGCGCGAACAGGTCGCCCTTGTCTGACAGGTTCAGAGCGTAATTCCAGTTGACCAGATCCTGCTCAGTCGGATGTGCCGGAACCATTCTGATGGCCGGTTCCTTCGCCGGACATACCGGTACGCAGGAGCCGCAGCCTGTGCAGTCGTGGGTTGAGATCTGCAGGCTGTACTGATACTTTGTGCCGCCCTTTGACTTGTATCCTCTGAGCGGTGCCATATCAAAGCCTTCCGGTGCCTTTGCAGCTTCCTCTTCATCCAGCAGGAACGGTCTGATAACCGCGTGCGGACATACGAAGGAGCATCTATTGCACTGGTTGCACTTGTCCGGATCCCAAACCGGAACATGTACCGCCAGACCTCTCTTCTCGTATGCTGTCAGACCCATGTCGATGTGACCATCCTTGTAGTGTTCCAGGATGCTGACAGGGAGATCGTCTCCCACCTGTCTGTCGATCGGCAGAACGAGATTATCGATGACCCAAGGATTTCCTGTCGGCTGTGCCGGCTCGTCCTGGCAGTTTGCCCATTCTGCAGGGACTTCTACTTTCTTGTATCCTTCCACACCCGCTTCAATGCCGCGGATGTTCATTTTTACAACTGCGTTGCCTTTGGCTCTGTACTTCTTTCTGACCGCGTTCTCCATCTCCATGATGGCCTGCGCCTTCGGAATGACTTCTCTAATGGAGAAGAATGCCGCCTGCAGGATGGAGTTCTTGTGGCTGCCGAGACCGATCTCCTCCGCGATCTTCGTCGCGTTGATCACATAGAAATCGATGTTTCTCTCTGCCAGCAGTCTCTTGACCTTCGGTGAGAGGTTTTCGCCGACTTCCTCCGGCTCCCACGGACACTCAAGCAAAAGCGTTCCGCCTGGCTTGATCTCATCGACTACATTGAACTCGTTGATGTAGTGATGGTTGTGGCAGGCCACGAAGTCCGCCCACTTGACATAGTAGGAACTTCTGATCGGTGTCTTGGAGAAGCGCAGGTGGGACTTGGTCGTTCCCAGCGTCTTCTTGGCGTCGTATTCAAAGTATGCCTGACCGTACATCTCGGTCGTGCTGTTGATGATATCTACGGTGCTCTTGTTGGCGCCGACTGTTCCGTCGCCTCCAAGACCCCAGAATTTACAGCTTACAAAATCATCGCCGACGATCTGGAATGGCTTCGTCGGAAGTGACTTGTGGGTTACGTCATCGATGATGCCGATGGTGAATCCTTCGACTGGTTCCTCTGCTGCCAGGTTTTCGTAGACTGCTGCGATCTGCGAAGGATCCGTATCCTTGGAGCTCAGGCCGTAACGTCCGCCGATGATCCTGATGTCCTTCTTGGCAGGGTCTTTCTTAGCTGCCTTGAGCATGGCGGTGCAGACATCCTGATAGAGCGGCTCACCCAGGTCGCCCATGCTTTTGCATCTGTCGAGAACAGCGATTCTCTCACAAGTTTCAGGCAGCGCCTTGAACAGGTGTCTCTCGGAGAACGGTCTGTAGAGGTGGACCTGCACGAAGCCGACCTTCTTGCCTTCTGCGCAGAGGGTGTCGACAGTCTGCTCTATGGCGCCTGTCACGGAACCCATGGCGATGATGACGTCTGTCGCTTCCGGATCACCATAGTAGTTGAACAGTCTGTAGTCTCTGCCAGTGATGGAGTTCATCTGTACGAAGTACTTCTCTACGATGTCAGGCAGATTGGTGTAATCTGTGTTGTTGGATTCACGCACCTGGAAGTAGACGTCCGGGTTCTGCACGGTATTTCTCAGAGTCGGATGCTCCGGATTGAGGGCTCTGTCCTTGTGGGCCTTCACGTATTTCTTGTCCATGAGAGCGACGACTTCATCCATATCCGGAATCTCAACCTTGTTGATCTCGTGGGATGTTCTGAACCCGTCAAAGAAGTGCATGAATGGAATGTTGGATTCCATGGCTGCCAGATGCGCCACCGGCGTCAGGTCTACGACTTCCTGTACGCTGCCGGTGCAGTACTGCGCCCAGCCTGTCTCTCTGCAAGCCATGACATCGGAGTGATCGCCGAAGATACTCATGGCGTGTGTTCCTACGGTTCTTGCTGCAACATGCAGCACGGCAGGCTGTCTTTCACCTGCGATTCTGTATAGGACTGGAATCATTAGCATCAGACCCTGAGACGACGTATAGCTCGTCGTCAGCGCGCCTGTCTGAATGGAGCCGTGTACTGCTCCGATTGCGCCGGCCTCTGACTGCATCTCCGTCAGTGTGACCGTCTGTCCGAACATGTTCTTTCTGCCCATTGCAGCCCACTTGTCTGTGAGGGTCGCCATCGGTGATGATGGAGTGATTGGATAAATCGCTGCAATTTCCGTAAACGGATAGGCCATGTAAGCCGCAGCTTCATTTCCGTCCATCGTCATAAAAGTTCTTTCTGATTCTGCCATGATTTCCTCTTCTTTCTTTGGTATATCGTTAAATGCTATAAAATACAATTTATGTGCAAACTAATAATTCATTATACAACCAAAGGCATGCCCCATACAAGGCATGCCCGCGGTTTTTTGTGATGGATTCTATGAAAAAATGCATCTGTTTTGTTTCGAACCTACAGATAATATCCGGATGGCGGTCCTATCTCTTGTTGGACCGCTTCCAGATTCCCTGCTTTTCCGCCGCTTTGATGAGCTCCTCACGGAACTGCGGGTGCGCGATGCTGATCATAAGCTCCGCCCTCTCCCACGTATTCCTGCCGGCCAGGTTGACTTTGCCCTGATCGGTGACGATGAAGTGGGACATGGAGCGCGGCGTCGTTACGATCTCGCCGGCGGAGAAGTACGGCTTGATGTTGCTGTGGAGATTGCCGTCCTTATCCTTGTAAGCGCTGTTCATGCACAGGAAGGCCTTGCCGCCTGGTGACTTGTATGCGCCTTCAACGAAATCGACCTGTCCTCCCGTTCCTGAGATCTGTCTCGTTCCGACACTCTCTGAGCACACCTGCCCGTACAGGTCCGCGCTGACGCATCCATTGATAGCGATGACATTGCTCAGCTGTCCGATGACGTTCGGGTCATTGACATGGCTGACCATATCGCCGCAGCATTCCGGATTGTCGTTCAGCCAGTCGTACAGGCTCTGGCTTCCGGCGCAGATGCCGAATACACTTCTGCCTTGGTATACTTCTTTATATTTATTTGTCAATTTGCCTTGCTCATACAAGTTGAAGAACGCATCGGTGATCAGTTCACTGTGGCACCCCAGATCCTGAATGTCCGACTTCGCCAGGTGCTCGCCCAGAATATTCGGCATTCCGCCGACACCCAGCTGCAGCACGGCTCTCTCCGGAATCTCCGGTGCGATGAAGTCCGCGATGGCTACCTCCTCCGGGCTTGGCGGCGGTGATTTGATCTCCACCATCGGGTGATGTTCGCCCTCGACGATGATGTCCACCTCGCTGATGTGGATTCTGTTGGCGTCGATGCCCTGTGCCAGCCGCTCGCTGATGTTGCGGACTCGCGGCAGTCGTTCGTTGACTTCCAGAATGACGATATCCGCCGCGTCCAGAACCGGCTTCGCCGTCGCAACGGCGAAGTGCAGGTTGAAGTATCCTTGGTCATCCATCGGTGAGACGCACATCATGGCTACGTTGACTTTGCAGTAGCCCAGCTGATAAAAGCTGCTCTGGTTCCGGTACATCATCGGCGTGTGGCTGATCAGACCCTGGTTCCAGTATTTTCTCTCGATGCCGGCCGTGTACCAGCTGTGGTAGGTGAAGCTCTCGCGCTCCGGATCCTGTTCCACGATCTGCAGCGGTTCGAACATGAAATAACCTCTGCAGTTGACGTCCTTCAGTTCGCCTTTACGCTTCGCCAGAGCGGCGTCCAGCAGCACTGGTTGGCCCTGTGAAATCGTATAATCGATCCAGTCGCCGTCCTTGACGACCTGTACTGCCTCTTCCGGCGTCTTCAGTTTGCTTTTGTACTCGTCGTAAATGCTCATAGTATGTTCCCTTCTCATGTATATAACGCGCAAACTTTACCACAGTTCCGCATTAAAAGTCAACTGCTCCCGCACAACTCACGCCTGATTTTCCGTCAAAATTCAATAATTTATAAAAAATATAGCATAATTTGTTTTATAAATACAATTAATTTTAAAACTATTTGTTTGCAAAAACATAAAATCAATATTTCCTCTTGCATTTGGCTGATGTTCCTATATAATTGTAGATGCACGCGTACGTGCGCGGCGCGAAAACCTCGCACCGTCAATCTAAAACACATAGAAAGGACTGAATAACATGCGCTTAAACGGTTCAGAGCTAGTTATGGAAGTGCTGCTCGAGCACGGCGTGGATACTGTCTTCGGTTATCCCGGCGGTGCAGCACTCAACATCTATGACGCACTCTACAAGTATTCAGACAAAATCAATCACGTTATGACAGCCCACGAACAGGGCGCTTCCCATGCGGCAGACGGTTTCGCCAGAGCAACCGGCAAGACCGGCGTCGTCATCGCGACAAGCGGCCCGGGCGCGACCAATCTGACCACAGGCATCGCGACTGCCTTCATGGACAGCATCCCGATGGTGGCGATCACAGCAAACGTTCCCGATAATCTCATCGGACGTGACGCCTTCCAGGAAGTTGCCATCTCCAACATTACGATTCCGATCACGAAGCACACATACCTCGTCAGGAACATCAACAATCTGGAGTCGGCGCTCCGCAATGCGTTCAGAATCGCCAACAGCGGACGCAAAGGTCCCGTACTCGTGGATATCACCAAGGATGTCACGGCAGCGACAATCAACTATAAGCCAGGCAAGCCGATGGAAATCAACCCTACCCCTTCCTTTACAGAAGCGCAGGTACAGCAGGTCGCTGATATGATCAACGTCGCAGAACGTCCGGTCATCTACTGCGGTGGCGGTGTCGCATCCTGTGACGCAGCGGAGGAGCTCAACGAGCTTATGGCAAAGGCAGACATTCCGGCAGCGCACACGCTGATGTCAGCAGGCTGCGTCGGATATGACAATCCTCGCTCTCTGGGCATGGGCGGAATGCACGGCACCATCGCGGCGAACAAAGCCATGGACAGAGCAGATCTCCTGATCGCCCTCGGCGCACGTTTCAGCGACAGAGTCGCCCTGGATCCGGAGAGATTCGGCAAGCGCGCCAAGAAGATCCACGTGGACATCGACGCCAGCGAAATTAACAAGAACGTCATCGTCGACTGCGGTATCACAGCAGACGTCAAGGAATTCCTGACTGCCCTCCTTCCAAAAATCAAGGACAAGGACCGCAGCGAATGGGTCAGCCTGGCCATGGGATGGAAAGCCAAGACCGGCGACGTAAAGAGCGCTGCTGCTGATCTTCACCCGAGTGAGATTATCGGCATCGTTGGCGACATGACAGATAAAGATACGGTTTATGTAACAGACGTTGGACAGCACCAGATGTGGGCGGCCCAGTACCTGAAGCACCAGAAGACTAAGCGCTTTATCACAAGCGGCGGACTTGGCACTATGGGATTCGGTTACGGCGCAGCCATCGGTGCCAGCTTCGGACTTCCTGACTGCAGGATCATACACTTCACAGGAGATGGATCCTTCCACATGAATCTGAACGAGGCATGCACCGCAGTCAGCCAGAAGCTGCCGATCATCACAATCATCATGAACAACCAGGTGCTCGGCATGGTCTACCAGTGGCAGGATGTCTTCTACAACGGCAGACACTCCGCGACAGACCCAGGACGCACCACCAACTTCCCTGCTCTCGCAGAGGCCTTCGGCGCACGCGGATTCCACGCAGAGACTCCGGACGAGTTCGCTGCTGCCTTTGCAGAAGCATTGAAAGAGACAGATCGTCCGGTATGGATCGACTGCCATATCGCCAAGGACGAATTCGTTCTTCCGATGATTCCGGCAGGCGGAACCGTCGAGGACATGATCATAGGATAAGGAGGATACAATGGACAACAATGAAAGAACCGGCGTATTCAGCATGCTGGTAACAAATGAGGCTGGTGTCGCGGCAAGACTGACCGCGCTCTACGCCCGTCGCGGTTACAATATTGATTCCTTTACCGCCTCACCGACCAACGACCCGAAACTGACCAGAATCACCCTGGTACTCACAGGCGACGACCGCAAATTCAATCAGATCTTCACTCAGACTGCCAAACAGGAATTCGTCAAATCGATTTCGCTCATGGAAGATGCGGATCTGTACAGAGAGCTTTTGCTTCTGAAGATCAAGGCGACGAAAAAGGAACGTTCCGAAATCAAGGAAATCGTCGACATCTACCGCGGCCGTATCGTCGACCTGTCGAACAGGAGTCTGATCGTTGAGGTCACGGGAGAATCCGCGAAGATCGACGGTTTCATGAACATGATGGCGAGCTACGAACTGGTAGACGTCTGCCGTACCGGCATCACCGGCCTCAAGCGCGGCGACAGAGGCCTGGACGAAGAGTAAAGAATGGGAACACATCACCCTGAAAGGAGATAAAAGAAATGATCAAAAAGTATTACGACATGGATTGTAACTTAGGAATGCTGGACGGCAAGACCATCGCTATCATCGGCTTTGGTTCACAGGGTCACGCCCACGCAATGAACCTGAATGAAAGCGGCTGCAACGTAGTAGTCGGCCTCCGTCCTGGTTCATCCCATACTGCAAAGGCAGAAGCTGCCGGTCTGAAAGTCCTGGACATCGAGGAAGCTGCTGAGGCAGGCGACATCGTTATGATGCTCGTTCCGGACGAGATGGCCGCACAGGTTTACAGAGAGCAGGTTGCTCCGCACATGAAGGAAGGCGATGTACTGTGTTTCGCACACGGATTCAACATCCACTTCAACCAGGTCATCCCTGCTGACTACCTGGACGTTATCATGATTGCGCCGAAGGGCCCTGGCCACACAGTAAGAAGCCAGTACCTGGAAGGCAGAGGCGTTCCGTCCCTGATCGCTGTTTACCAGGATGCATCCGGAAAAGCTAAGGACTACGCTCTGGCATATGCTTCCGGCATCGGCGCAGGCCGCGCAGGCATTCTTGAAACGACATTCAAAGAAGAAACAGAAACTGACCTCTTCGGTGAGCAGTGCGTACTCTGCGGCGGCGTAACCGAACTGATGAAAGCAGGATTCGATACACTGGTGGAAGCCGGTTATGCTCCTGAGATGGCATACTTCGAGTGCATCCACGAGATGAAGCTGATCGTAGACCTGATCAACGAAGGCGGCTTCGACAAAATGAGATACTCCATCTCCAACACTGCAGAATACGGCGACTACAGAACAGGTAAGCGTCTGATCACTGAGGACACTCGCGCTGAGATGCGTCAGGTTCTCTCCGAGATTCAGGACGGTTCCTTCGCTTCCGAATTCATCCAGGAATTCAACGCCGGCGGAAAGGCTCGCTTCCTGGCAACTCGTAAGAAGGAAGCTTCCCACCTGCTCTGCTCAGTCGGCGCAGAACTGCGTAAGATGATGAGCTGGCTGCAGAAATAATAGCTGCTGCGGAAAACCCGCAGCGGGACGAGGAGAAACACATGAGAAGTGATAATGTAAAGAAAGGCGCAGAGCGTGCTCCGAACAGGAGCCTGTTCTACGCAATGGGATACACAAAGGAAGAACTGGAACGCCCGCTGATCGGCGTAGTCAGCGCAAAGAGCGAAATCGTTCCGGGCCACATCCATTTGGATAAAGTCGCAGAGGCTGTAAAGGCCGGCATCCGCATGGCCGGCGGCACTCCGATCGAAGTGCCTGCCATCGGCGTATGCGATGGTATCGCCATGGGTCACCTGGGAATGAAGTATTCTCTGGCAAGCCGTGAGCTGATTGCGGACAGCGTGGAGACCATGACCATCGCCCACGGTTTTGACGGTCTGGTGCTCATCCCGAACTGCGACAAAATCGTTCCGGGCATGATCATGGCAGCCGTTCGTATGAACATCCCTGCTGTTGTTTGTTCCGGCGGCCCGATGATGAGCGGACTGGTAGGGGGCGAAGAGACGTCCCTCTCCAAGATGTTCGAAGCAGTCGGCGCATACAAGGCCGGTATGATCGACGAAGCAGGCCTGCTCGAGTACGAAGAAAACGTCTGCCCTGGCTGCGGCTCCTGCTCTGGCATGTACACAGCAAACAGCATCAACTGCCTGGCAGAAGCAGTCGGCATCGCCCTTCCTGGAAACGGTACCATCCCTGCCGTTCATTCAGGACGTATGCTTCTGGCGAAGCATGCAGGCATGGCCATCATGAACCTGGTCGAAAAAGACATCAAGGCGCGTGACATCATCAACGAAAAGTCACTGCGCAACGCGCTCGCATGCGACATGGCTCTGGGATGCTCATCCAACACAGTGCTGCATCTTCTGGCGATTGCAAACGAAGCCGAAGTTGATTTCGATCTTCATCTGTTCAATGAATACAGCGGCAAGGTTCCGAACCTCTGCCATCTGGCACCTGCCGGTCCGACCCACATGCACGACCTGAACAATGCAGGCGGACTTCCGGCGGTTCTGGCAGAGCTGGACAAGATCGGCGTCATCGATACATCCCTAATCACGGCGACTGGCAAGACCGTTGCTGAGAATATCGCAGGCGCGCATATAAAGGATGAGAACTGCATCCGTCCTGTTTCCAATCCTTACAGCGAAACAGGCGGCATCGCAATCATGTGGGGCAACATCGCTCAGGACGGTTGCGTAGTAAAGCGCAGCGCTGTCGATCCATCCATGCTGAAGCACTCAGGACCTGCCCGCGTCTTCGACAGTGAGGATGACGCAATCGCAGCCATCTACGCAGGCAAAATCGTCGACGGTGATGTTGTCATCATCCGTTACGAAGGTCCGAAGGGCGGCCCTGGCATGAGAGAGATGCTCAATCCGACCAGCGCCCTTGCAGGCATGAAGCTGGACAAGACCGTCGCCCTCATCACAGACGGACGTTTCAGCGGCGCATCCCGCGGCGCATCCATTGGACACGTTTGTCCGGAAGCGGCCATGGGCGGCAACATCGGCCTCCTTCGCGAAGGCGACATCATCGACATCGATATTCCGAGCGCTTCCATCAATGCCCGCGTGACGGACGAAGAATTTGAAGCACGCCGCGCGGATTACGAAGCCCCTGCCCCAACTGTTACCAGCGGTTGGCTCGTACGCTACGCTCGCTATGTACAACCGGCAGCGCAGGGCGCTGTGATGAAGTAAGTCTGGCAAACAACTAAGAAATAAAAAATCAGAGATCCACGTGGCTGGATCTCTGATTTTTTTCAAGGATGTAAAGGTTAATACCCTTTCTTTTCCCTTTTGTTTCATGCGGTAATCTGAGTGTTTAACTTTTGATTTGCAGAATCAGTTAGTTGTTAATGAGGCAAATTATTTTTATTAAGTGTGGTGGATAGGAGGATAACCGCATGAGTAAAATGTATATCCCCTCTCGGGTTTGTCTTGGTTAGTCGTTACTAACCTTTCTGATGCCATTATAGGTTAGTCTATGCTAACTGTCAATAGTTATTTTCATTTTTTTCACAGTTTTTGTAAGAGATCAGGATCAAATACAAAAACTAAAACAGTGCGGCCATGACAGCCGCACTGCTTGATTTGCAAAGGACTATTTTACTAATTTGACTTAGATCATTGCATCTACTGCATCCAGAACCTTGTCAACCTTAGCCATTTCTTCTACCAGCTGCTCTTCAGTGATGATGAGCGGTGGAGTTACTACGAACATGTTCTCATGTGAATATGTCCAGAATCCGTCAGCCTTCAGCATGCCGATGATCTTAGGCATGATGCCTTCAGGGTCCTTGCCGAACGGTACCAGCGGTTCTCTGGTTTCCTTATCCTTAACGAGTTCGATTGCTGAGAACAGACCGATGTGTCTAACCTGTCCTACGCAAGCGTGCTTCTCAACATAGCTGTCAAGAGTGTCAGCCAGCAGTTTGCTTGTAGCCTTCATCTTGTTTTCGATGTCGAGATCCTGGTATTCCTTGATTGTAGCTACTGCAGCTGCGCAGCCCATTGGATGAGCTGAGTAAGTCAGTCCGCAACCCATTACTGTGTTGTCGAAGTGCTTAGCAATCTTAGGGGATACAACAGCTCCGCCGAGAGGAACATAACCGCAAGTTACGCCCTTAGCGAATGTGATCATGTCTGGCTGATATTCGAAGTTCATGTAAGCGAATGCCTTACCAGTTCTGAACCATCCAGCCATAACTTCGTCTGCAACCATGAGGATTTCATACTTGTCGCAGAGAGCTCTTACGCCCTGATACCACTTCTTAGGAGCGATCAGAACGCCGTTTGAACCTACTACTGATTCGAGCCAGATTGCTGCGATCTGTTCAGGTCCCTCATACAGGATCTGGTTTTCCAGCAGCTCGAGGTAGAAATCAGCTACATCGTCATCGTTCTCGAACTTGCAAGCCTTTGGTGCTCTGTAAGCATAAGGTCCATCATACTTAACGAATCCAGGGCCGCCCGGCTCGTTGAAGAAGTGTCTTGGCTCACCAGTCAGCATGCCAGCGCCTGCGGATGAACCGTGGTAGCATCTGTACTGTGAGAAGATCTTCCACTTGCCAGTGTACTGACGAGCGATCTTGATAGCGTTTTCGTTAGCTTCTGCACCAGCGTTAGTGAAGAATACTTTTGATCCTTCTGGGAATCCTGAGATTTTAACAACAGCTTCTGCAGCGTCTGCTCTGCAGTCCATTGCGAATGCAGGTCCCATGAACGGAATCTTCTGAGCCTGTTCAACGATGGCATCTACGATAGCCTTGTTGCCATGTCCCAGGTTGGAGTTAACCAGCTGTGATGACATGTCTGCATACTTCTTGCCTTCTTCGTCCCAGAAATAGATTCCTTCTGCCTTGGTAACAACGATAGGGTTCAGAGCACCCTGTGCTGACCATGAATGCAGATTGTACTTTAAATCTTTATCTTTAATTGCTGACATTTTAATATCTCCTTTTTGTTCCTTTTGTAAAGCCTGTTGAGGCGGACAGCCTTACGGCCGTCCGTCTCACAGTTTATTTCATCTTCGTTTATGTTGCTTTTGCACTAGTGATTAAGCATCAACCTTAGCGATTACATCAGCGTCGATGAAGTCTTCAACCTTAGCTGGCTTCCAGTTAGGAATCTGTCTTGAAACGTAAGTGTAGTTGAGCAGGTCAGCGAATGTAGCGTTGTGGGATACACTGTTGCCGCCCCAAGTTCCGCAGCCCAGAGTCATGGATACTGGGAATCCGCAGTTCCAGCCACCTGAGTTAGTCAGGCACTGAGGCTGGTTAACAACACACTTAGTTACAGGAGCTGCTGCTGCGAGCTTAGCAACGTCTGCGTCATCGTTAGTGTGGATACCGCAGCTGTGGCCCTTGCCCTGGTAGTCGAGGATTGTGTTCAGTCTGTCGATAGCATCGTCCAGGTCCTTTACGATCTGTACGCCGGATACTGGTGACAGTTTCTCGCCGCCGAATGGGTGCTCGAGGCTTGCGCCTTCTTCCATAGCCATGATGCATCTAGTTCCTGCAGGTACAGGGATACCAGCGATCTTGCCGATTGTTTCGCAGTTCTGAGCTACGATTGCTCTGTTCAGAACGTGGTCGTTCGGAGTGTTCGGCCACATAGTAACCTTCAGCTTTTCTCTCTCTTCTTCATTGCACATGTAAGCGCCGTGAGCCTTCATCTTCTCTACGAACTCGTCGAAGCAGGATTCGTAAACGAGGATGTTGTTCTCAGTTGAGCATGAAGTAGCGTTATCATAAGCCTTTGAAGTGCAGATCATTTCTGCTACATCGTCCAGGTCAGTCTTACCAGTTACGATTGATACGCAGTTACCAACACCAACGCCGATAGCTGGAGTACCGGATGAGTAAGCTGATTCTACGAGTGCTTCGCCGCCTGTTGCCAGGATGAAGTCGCACTGTGCCATCAGTTCCTTTGAAGTGGAGATCTTAACATATTCAGGAGCACATGTCTGAACCAGATCTTCTGGATATCCGAGCTTCTTCAGGACTGCTCTGATTTTGTCAACGATTTCAACGTTGAGCTTCTTGCACTTAGGGTGTGGTGCGAGGATGATAGCGTTTCTAGTCTTCAGAGCCATGTTTGACTTAACGATAGGAGTTGCCTCACCGTTCGTTACAGGCATGATACCAGCAATAACGCCCATTGGCTTTGCATAAGCCTGCATTCCAGTTTCAGGATTGTCTTCTACGAGACCTACGGACTTCTTGTCCTTCATCTGGAGATATGAACCCCAAACCTTACCGATGATCTTGCCTTCCTTGTCAGCAGGGATACCCATTCCGGATTCCTCTACCAGCTTCTCAGCAAATTCCTTGATGTTTTCAGGCTTAGTCAGTTCATAAGTTACTGCTGCTGTCATCAGGTCACAATCTTCCTGAGTGAAGTTCTCAGCGATCTTCTGAGCTGCTCTTGCTTTAGCAACCAGTCCTTCTACATACTCATGAATGTTCAGTTCTTCTGCCATTTTTAATTTCCTCCTTATTAATATTATAAAAATGGATTTGGGTTAACGTATTTGTTCCGGCCTTCGGGGAAAGCCCCCTTCCGACCCGCTTATATATTAAGCAACGACTGTGCCAACTATGTGAAGAATTCTTGTAAACTTCTTCATGCAAAGGCAGCAAATCCCGCTTAACCCTTGCGGCAACGGGGTTTCACAGGTTTTTCACACGTCGAGAAATATGTCTTGGATTGATTCCACCCGATCTTTGGCAACCTGATTTGGAAACGATTGGATGTTGCGCAACAGTTGCTTTGATTCATTTCTGTATCACCCGTATTGATGTTTTTTTCACAAATGCTGAAAGCGTTGGTACAAGCTAACTCGCGAATTTTCAAGCAATTTGAAAGAAGCGATTCAAATATGTATCGCTGATACATATTTGAATCGCTCTGTTGTTCGTTTGCTTGGATTGTTTCTATATTGTTTCTTTGCCGGCTATTATTTCCCTGCAAGCTTATTGCTTCTCTGTCGTCAATCCGTACTTGTTCAGTTTTCTCACGATGGTAGGCTGGCTCACCTTCAGCACGCGGGCGATGGCTCTCGTCGACCCGTAATTGTCGAGGGCCTGACTGAGGATCTCCTTCTCTGCTTTTTCTAGCGCAGCCGTCAGCGACAGCTCTTCATAGACGGTCGGATTCTCGTTGGCCGCTTCTTTGATGAAGATGAAGATGTCGTCCTCCGTGATGACGCTGTGTGATGTGGTGATGACCAACCGCTCGATGATGTTCTGCAGCTCTCTGATATTGCCCGGCCAAGGGTATTTGAGCAGAACAGCCAGCGCATCGGCGCTGATGGTCTTCCGCTCGCCCAGATCCCTGTTGCAGCGCACCAGATTTCTCTGGATCAGCGGCAGAATGTCATCCGGCCTTTCCCTGAGCGGCGGCACATTGATTGGCACAACGTTCAATCTATAATAGAGGTCTTCTCTGAATCGGCCTTCCTTGACCAGTTTCTCCAGGTCCTTATTCGTGGCCGAAATGATTCTGACGTCGATTGGCACCGGCTTGGTTCCGCCGACCGGTGTGATCTGTCTCTCCTGAATGACCTGCAAAAGCTTAACTTGCAGATTCAATGGCAGTTCAGATATTTCATCCAGGAATATGGTTCCGTCCTGAGCTGCTTCAAACAGACCCTTCTTGCCGCCGGATCTCGATCCTGTAAAAGCACCTGCGACATAGCCGAACAGTTCTGACTCGATCAAGTTTTCCGGAATCGCACCGCAATTTACCGTGACAAAAGGTTTCTGCCAGCGGTTGCCCTCTTCATGTAGAGTCCTGGCGATAAGACCTTTGCCGACGCCGGACTCCCCTGTGATGAGCACGGTTGTGTTAACGGAAGCCAGTCGCCTAGTCAGCGCGATGACGTTCTTCATCGCTTCACTTCTGGAGACGATTCTGACTGTTTCACTTCCTGCGCCGCTTGCTTCTTGTGTGTCCTGTGTCTTGTCCTGCCCGAAGATGTCTTTCTCAGACAATCCTCCCGGCGGCAGCAGCCCAGGCCCGAACACGCCGGTATTGGTTGCCTTTGCATTCTTGCCGGTCGCATCGGAAATCTGCGTAATGTCTCTCGACGTGGTCACTACAAAAGCAATCTTTCTGGTGTACCGGCCTTCTCCTGCGGCGACCCAGCCGCCGCTGGTCATCGGGATGAAAATCGGAGTACCCGTTGTGAGCAATCTCCTGCCGAACCGGTTCTCGTGGATAATCGTCACTTCCCTCTTCTCATCCAGCACTCTCCTCGTAACGGACGGCGTGAATATGCCGGACTTTTCCAAATCGTCGACATTCCGCCCGACGATCTCATCAAACTCAATTCCGTATATATCCTCGCATGCGTCATTGCACCACTGACAGACGCCGCTTGCATCATCGATGAACACCGCGTCGGTTATTCCATCGAATATAGGCAGCAGCTGATCCAGCGTCAGCTCCGTATGATTAAAGTTCATCATGCTCCATTCTCCTGCTCGTGTTAGGATATCCCCCAACTGATTCATTCTTGTATCATTATACGCACCAAAAAAGGGCACGTCAACAGACGATGCCCCTTAGTCTATCCTTTTGACGCGGTTTTAGAAGTATCTGAACACGCCTTTGACCTTACCCAGAATCTTAGCATCCTGAACGATGATCGGGCTCATGCAGGAGTTTTCCGGCTGGAGTCTGATGTGATCGGCCTCTTTGTAGAACGTCTTGACAGTGGCTTCACTCTCAAATCCATCTACCATAGCTACGACCATGTCGCCGTTGCGCGCTGTGTTGCACTGCTCGACCAGAATATAGTCGCCGTCCATAATGCCTGCTTCGATCATGCTCTCCCCGTGAACTGTCAGCATGAACGTGGTGCCGTTTCCAACGAATCTCGATGGAATCGGGAAAGAATCCTCGATATTCTGTTCGGCAAGAATCGGCGTTCCCGCAGCGATCCTTCCAACCACTGGAACATCGACGATATCCGTACGTTCCACTTCCGGTCCTCTGCCGCCTGGGATGGCGTTCATGCTTGACGCCGCTTTGACAGCGTTCAGCTGATCAAAACCTTCATCAACGACAAGAAGCGCGCGCGGTCTGGCTGGGTCCTTCTTGAGGTATCCTTCTTTCTCCAGGTTCGCGATGTCCTTGTGCACTGTAGACGTCGACTTGATCCCCAGAGCACTGCAGATTTCCCTGACTGTCGGCGGATAGCCCTTCTCACGGATCTCAGCCTTCATATATTCAAGTATTCTCTTTTCTCTTTCCTTCATATCAAAAGCCTCCGATTCGCATTATGCGAAAGTTTGTTCTCCCCTTCCACGAACATCGTATCACACGCAAAAGAAAAATGCAAACATTTGTTTGCATTTTTCGTATTTTCATTATGAATTCTGATAATCGTTGAATATTTTTCTTAATTCTACTTGTGTAATAGTAACTTCCATACTATCGAATTTACTCCTGCATGCGCTACACTATACATGGTCGCCTGTCTGC
>CACWSO010000023.1 GCA_902763505.1 uncultured Eubacteriales bacterium
ACTGAAAGACATTGCATCAACTCAACAGGCATTGCTCGATGCAGCATAAGCAAATATGCGGGATGAGCAATTTACACCACAATTAGGACTTGACCAAAAATAGAAGATAACAAGGCTAGATTCCTTGGGAATCAGTCGGTTTTCAACATTTTATCCCCAATAATTGCACAAAACACACGAAATATTAATGTTAAGAATCAAATTATGAATATAAATGCACTTCAGCAATTGAATTCAGAAAATAAAATGCTTAAAAATCAAATACAAGAATTGACTCAGAATATACAGAACATAACACTAAAAAAACTTACGAAGGCACATGTGAAGTCTCGTATTGATTGGACGAGTAAACATTTAAGAAGAAGATAGGCGCTTATATAGTATAAAGAGTACCATTTTATTAGATGAGTAAACAATCTAAAATAAGATGAAAGTATTATTTGTAGCGACCGTTGTAAAAACACATATTATGGAATTTCATATTCCATACCTTAAAATGCTGAAAGATGAAGGTTGGGAGACAGCTGTTGCAGCAAGGAACGACTATAAGAATCCATCGGAATGTAGCATTCCTCATTGCGACAAGTACTACGACATACAGTTTGAGAGGAATCCCTTCAACCCGAGAAACTTAAGTGCGTATAAACAGTTGAAGCGGCTGATTGACAAAGAGGAATATGACATCATCCACTGTCACACGCCTGTAGGAGGGGTGCTGACTAGACTGGCTGCTAGGAAGGCGCGCAAAAAAGGCAGCGTTGTGGTTTATACGGCGCACGGATTTCACTTTTATAAAGGCGCGCCGCTCGTGAACTGGATTCTGTATTATCCTGTTGAGAGGTTACTCGCACGTGTTACCGATGTGCTGCTTACAATCAACAAAGAGGATTACCGCAGGGCAGGAAGATTCAAAGCCGGCCGGGTCGAATACGTTCCCGGTGTGGGAATCGATATGGAGAGATTCCATGCGCAGAGTGCCGATCCGGAGCGAGATCTCAGAGCTGAGCTCGGCATTCCGGACGATGTCCGCGTGCTGCTGTCCGTCGGTGAGGTTAACAAAAATAAGAACCACCGTCTCGTGATCGAGGCGCTGCCGGAACTGGAGAACGTGTGGTATGTCGTATGCGGAAGCGGACCTCTGATGGATGAGTTAAAGGAACTTGCCGTCAAGCTGTCGGTGAACGACAGGGTCATTTTCGCCGGATATAGAAATGACCTGAGTGATTTTTATCACATGGCGGACTGCTTTGTGTTTCCTTCCTACAGGGAGGGACTTCCGGTTGCGCTTATGGAAGCGATGGCTTCCGGATTAGTTTGTGTTGCTTCAAGAAACAGAGGCACCAATGATCTCCTAAATGGAAGCATGTTGCGGTTTGATGCTTCAGACAAGAATGAACTACTGGAGAAGTTACAGCTGGCATTATTTAAAGACTGCTCTGATGATATAAAATGGAATTACAAAAAGCTAAAAGAATATGATATCAGTAATGTTTTGGGTATTATGAAAAGTATTTATTTTAATGCTTTGAAGAAAAAACGGGCAAAAGAATGTAATCAATGAATAAAAAAGGTTAGATTAATTGATAAATAGTTAACAAGGAAGCCATAGAAAAGAGAAGAATACTACAAAAACATACGTCTATGTACGAATTAGGTGAAAATCGCTGCATTGCGTTAGACGTGTAGGAACAGGAAAGATATCTTAATACTATTGGCAGCAATGTAAGGATTACATCAGGGGTTAGGCTTATCAATCACGATGCAAGTGTGCAGGTTGTGCAAAAGGCTATCAATTTTCATGGGCTTGATAAGGTTGGTGTTATTTGCGTTGGGAATAATGTCTTTATTGGCAATAATAGTATACTGCTACCTGGAGTAATAATCGGAGATAATTATATTATCGGCGCTGGATCAGTTGTGTCAAAAAACGTTCCAGAGAATTCAGTTGTCGCTGGCAACCCGGCAAAGGTAATCATGAGCTTTAGTGAATATGCTGATAAGTGTGTAACTCATTCTGATCAGTATCCGTGGTTGTGGGCCAAGTCGAAGGATGAAGTCATAAATAGTAGAATCGATTATTTCTGGGAAAAGGGAAACATAAAATAGATGGTTGGAACGTCAAACAGCAACAAAAGAATATTGTTTTTACGATCCAATCCTGTCAACCCGGATCCCAGAGTAGAAAAAGAGGTTGACACTCTACTGAATGAAGGGTATAAAGTTGATATTCTGTGTTGGGACAGAGAAGCGGATTATCAGACTCAGAAGGACAGTCTGAAACTAGAACATGGACAGTGCTGTGTCTTTAGAGTGGGCATCAAAGCGTCGTTTAGCGGTGGCTTCAAAAAAAATATAAAGCCACTGCTAAGCTTTCAGCAACAGATAACAACTTTTATAAAAAAAAATCACTCGAAATATGTTGCAGTTCACGCATGTGATTTCGATACAGCGTTTGCGGCCTATAGGGCGACCAGAAGAACATCAACAAAACTAGTTTATGATATATTCGATTATTATGCAGATGCTTTTTCTGTTCCGAAAAGTCTAAGAAAACTTGTCATTTCTCTTGATACACATGTTATCAATCATGCAGATGGTGTGATTATATGTTCAGAACAGCGAAGAGAACAAATTAGTAGTGCCCACCCGCAAAAGCTCACTGTGATTCACAATGCACCTCCTGTTGTATTATTTGATTATGATCCTAGGGAAAACGAAGTTCAGCGTTTACGAATTGCCTACGTCGGAGTACTTAGCGAAGGAAGAATGATTCCGGAGCTATTGGAAGTTATCAGTCAGAATGAACAATGTTATGAACTTCACATAGCGGGATTTGGCATACTAGAACCGCTGGTTAAACAGTATGCTGAAAAATTCCGCAATATCATTTTTTATGGAAAAACAGAGTATGCCAAAACACTTGAGATTGAGAATAGAGCAGATGTCTTGATTGCTTTATATGATCCTGCTATAGCGAATCATAAGTATGCAGCGCCGAACAAATTCTATGAATCATTGATGTTGGGAAAACCAATGGTCATGTGTAAGGGTACTGGAATGGCGGATCTCGTCAAAGACTATGGTATTGGCGTATGTATAGACTATTCGAAAAAGTCTTTGGTAGATGGGCTAAGCCATATTAACGAACACATCCCCGAGTATAGATCAAGGAGTCAATACGAAAAAGAACTGTTTAAAAACAATTATAGTTGGGAAATTATGAGTGAGCGTCTAACCAATCTGTATTTCATTTTAGTTGGGGAAGTTACAGTCCATTAATAACACACTGCTCATTGCCTTAAACTTGACACATTCAAAATAATATGACAATATCAAACTGTGCATTACGCATGGGGGCAATGAATGACTATATTATTACAGAAAATATTTATATTATTTCTAACTCCGGTATCAATAATCACCAGTAGATTAAATGAAAGGATACGTGCAATTTGTATTCAAATTACTTGCATGCTATTTCCTCTCTTTTTTCTATACTATTATATGTGGGTGAAACATCCTGCACTAAAGCTACAAGTATTAGATTCACAAAATGCACGCCATATTCTAGGTTGTCTTTTGCTATTACTTCTAATTGTATTTAGTCTAGACCGAAAGCCCCAAAGAGTCCAATGGAACAAATGGATTATGTATCCTATGATTGTTTGCGGATTATGGATGTTGATTATCAGTTTCTTCCATCCTGTTGGTGATGGATATAGAGCTTTTGCATTATTGTTGATTATTGGATATCCTTGCCTCTATTTTGTCTGGAATAATCGAGGAGATTATGACAAATTGTTTAATTCTCTGGCACGAGCATTGGCTGTTATTGGGTTAATCGTTTTTGTCTATTGTCTTTATCTTTCGATTCAGGGTGATTTTGTTATCATTGGGGATAGAAGTGCGGGTTTGTTAACAAACACCAACTTATTTAGTATTACAGGATTATTCGGATCAAGTGGTGCATTGTATATGTTGATAAAGAATAGCAGATATTGGAGAAGCTATCTTTTTTATAGTGTTTCCCTTGGTTGTGATTATGCAATTGTGCTAATGGGCGGATCCAGAACTTCAGTTTTAGCTTGCATTGCGTGTTTGATTGTGACAGTATTTTTTTACTTAAGATATTGTGAAAAGAGAGAGAACGTTACTCGCATAGTAAAGATACTTAGCACAGTAAACATTGTTATAATCATTGTCGTAATGTCTCACATTTGTGTCGATATTCAGAAAACAATCGATGCTAAAGAAATAAGTGGAACTGTGACAACAGAGGAAATTACACCAAATGTTTCTGTTGTTGATCGGTTTGCTGTTAGTTCTGAGGACTCAGTTGACTCCTATTCTTCGGGGCGGTTTTATATATGGAAACAATATAGCAAACATTTCAATTTGACCGGGAATGATGTAAGTCAGACTGATTGGAAAGAGTTAACTCCTAATGGAGAAAAAAAAGCGCACAATAATTTTTTTGAAATGGCCTATAGATTTGGAGTTCCAATGGGAATCCTGTTTATATTTTTGGAAATAATTGTGTCCTTCAAGGCTTTACAATGGTTATTTATTAATCGTACGCGGCAAATAATGTTTCTTATGCCAATATTATTGACAGTGTTGTTCTTATTTATGTCTATGTTAGACATAGCTACGCTTCCTTTTGATAGAGATGCTCCATGCTATTTCTATTTGGCGCTGATTCCAATGGTCGATTTAAGATACGCTGAAAAGATTACAACAAGATTTTAATATTGGTACGACAACAATTTGTTTTAGTAGTTTAGATAATATATACGTAAACAACAAAATGGAGATTGAGATGATTAATAAAAAGATTCTTCTGACAGGCGGTACGGGTTTTATTGGATCTCACACTGCCGTTGAATTAATAAAGTCAGGATATGATATAGTGATTGCGGATAATCTTTCAAATAGTGAAGATACTGTCATTGATAGAATTGAACAGATTACAGGAACCAAACCTGTTTTTTACAGAATTGACGTTTCAGATAAGGATGCAGTGGAAGCTCTTTTCTCAGATCAGGACATTGGTGCTGTAATCCACTTCGCTGGATTCAAGGCTGTTGGTGAGTCGGTCGAGAAGCCTTTGGAGTATTATCGCAACAATTTGGATACGACGATGGCTTTACTTGAATCGATGAAAAAATATCGAGTTAATAATTTCATTTTCAGTTCCTCTGCAACTGTTTATAGTCTAGTTGAAGAAGTACCTTTCACAGAAAAATCTGGGCCTTTAGGCTGTACAAATCCATATGGTTGGACGAAGTATATGATTGAACAGATCCTTCGTGATGTTTGTGTAGCTGATTCAGAAATGTCAGTGGTGCTTTTGCGTTACTTCAATCCAATTGGCGCTCATGAATCAGGCTTGATAGGAGAACAACCCAACGGTATTCCGAACAATCTGATGCCTTATATCACGCAAGTAGCGCAGGGGATACTTCCTCAATTAAACATATTTGGGGATGATTATCCCACACCAGATGGGACTGGTATCAGAGATTATATCCATGTGGTTGATTTGGCAAAGGGACATGTTGCAGCTTTGGAATATACACAGAAGCATAAGGGATGTGAAACGTTTAACCTTGGAACAGGTCAAGGGTATAGTGTTCTAGATTTGGTAAGAACTTTTGAAAAAGTGAATGGAATAGAGATTCCGTATGTAATTGTTGACAGACGAGCAGGCGATATAGCAATATGCTACGCAGATACCACAAAAGCGAAAGAATTGCTATGTTGGGAAGCAGAAAAGGGGATTGAGGATATGTGCCGAGATGCTTGGAGATGGCAAAACAATAATAATTATTAATGTTCTTAATAATTTTTGACAACCATCAGGGTGATTAGTACAATATAAATGTATGATGTACTAGACTGATAGCATATAATGAGGCAACTATGAAGAACTACTCGAAACTCAAGAACCTAATATGTGCAGCGATAATCTTAACGATGATCGCTGTTGTTCCTGTTGGTATGACAGAAACATCCTTTGCGGCAAAGAAAAAGCCGGCGGCACCGAAACTGAAGACTCTTCAGTATTATCAAAACGATAATGGAACTTGTAATGCCACATTGACTTGGTATTCAAAAAAGGGATATACCTATCAGATATTGAGGAAAGCTCCGGGCGGTAAATTCAAGGTCATTGGCAAGAAAAAGGCTACAGGCAAGACTGCTAAGTTTATCAACAAAAAAATTGGCGTAAACAAGAAATACATTTACTCAGTCCGTCAGTATAAGGCAAAGCGCAAGAAAAAAATCAGTAAATATGATCCGACTGGTCTTCAGCTGATGACAAGACCTAATGTTAGCGTGGACTTCCAGAATCTGAAAGCGGTCATCTCCTGGTCCGGTGTTGACCATGCAGAGGGGTATTGTGTCTATCGGAAAGACGGATTTAGTGGTACAAATCAGCTGATTGCAACACTTGATTCTTCTGCAAGAAGCTACACAGAAGTGTACCGTAATGCCAGCGGAATTCCATCAAATATTATGAATGCGGGTTATTTTTCGGACCCTTCTTACAATTCGCTTCATTACACAGTTCGACCTTATTACACATCAACTTACAATTCAACAAAGAAAACAAGCTGGGGACTCTATTCCCGCGACGGCGAATTCCATTTGGAACCACCTGTAATTGTCGACCTAAATAAAACGACTATGACTATTAAGTGGGGAAATGTTCCTAATGCGAAGTCATACCGCATCCTCAAAAAGAGCAGTGCAGACGGTTCCTGGTCATCAGTTAAAACAGTAAACCGCAAGTCGGGCACGACCATGTCAGCAAGCCTGTCTGTTAATACAAGTGCGTATTATGCTGTGCAAGCAGTATCTTCGAAAAACGGAAGTACCGTGTACAGCAATGTCGAACCGGGAGTAACTCTGAAGAATGCAAACAGCGACCGTAAGATACTCTATTTCGGAGACAGCATTACCTACGGATCACCTTATAAAGGGAAGACAACCAGACACATCTTTTCTTATCCGAATCGTGTACATTTGCTGACCGGAGTGAAGTATTATAATCCTTCGATTCCAGGGTCAACATATCACTATAACGAAAATGATACAGATGCAACCGGACGTTACCGCATCGTTACCGGTGTTGTAGGAAAAATCCGTGACGGTTTGAATCCGGACAACTACGTTAATCTGGATACGGCGAACAAGAAAAGTGTGAACGGAATCGAAGACGGCTCAACGATTAGAGATTACGATGTGGTGATCATGGCAGCCGGAACAAACGACTATCTGGACAACACCCCATTAGGTGATGAGGACTCAACCGATATTCGCACATTTAATGGTTCATTCAATAAGATTATGTCTGACATATCCGATGCTAGTAAGGAGAGACTGAAGAACAGACAGCCGGGCATTCAGGTGGTCTTTGTTGATCTCTTCTACAGTGACAGAACATATACGAGCAACTATGGAGAACGCACCAACAGAGATATTACTCCAAATAGGATAGGGCTCACACTCACGGATTATCAGAGGGCGCTTGATAAGCAGTACGAAAAATGGTCTGCAAATTCTACTCTTCGTCTGTTCCATTTCGAGACGAGGAAATATGGCATTGTGGACGGCAGTAATTGCCCTTATAGAGCATCAGACAATCTTCATTTTACCAAGTATGCGTATGCATTATATGGCAACGCTTTGTCTGACTTCCTGAGAGAATATGTATTCCCAGGAGCACGTCCTGGGGATCGTGTAGTCGAGGTGGCTGAAGAAACACCTGTTACGAACGAGGTAGATACTCCTGTTACAGATGAAGGTGCGGCTCCTGCTGTAGACGAAGGAACTAACCCTGCTACAGATGAGGAGGGTGTCTCTAATACAGATGAAGGAATAAATCCCGTTGTAGACGAAGGGACCAATCCTGCATCAGAAGACAGTAATCTCTAATAATACAAAGGATAATCAAAGTTAAGTGGGGTTTGCCGAAGTTTAATGGGGTCAATCAATAGGGTCAGGTGCCCTTCCGTGAGGTCTGCCCATGGGGAATTACAGTAGGGTCTTACTGTGGGGACAGTCCGTGGGGTCTGTCAATGGGGTCTGATCCGAACAACTGAATAGACAATAGCGGAGGACAGTTTTGGCTGCCTCCGCTTTAACGTGCAACGATTGCAGCAATAACTTATGGAAATCCGGGATCAGAGGACATAACGGGGGAAGGGTTCGTCCTCATCCTGCTCGAGTTGAGCATTCATCCTGAAGTAGATAACAGAGATGATGAGCACAGGAACATTCTATTGACCTATATTGTGTTGGGATGTGAACATATGATATGATTGCATCACATGAATTAGATTTTGTTTGAATTATCAGAATCAAGGTAGGGAGAGAAAGCAATGAAAATAAAAAAGATATCATTATGCATAATGCTGTCATTAGCATTGATAATAACACTCATTCCAGTGACATCATTTGCTGATGACGAACAGGAACCTGCTGTTCAGGCAGCATCAGACGAGTATTGTGATCACATGTTTTATGAGTCCTACAGGGATGATGCAACCTGCACTAGCGGTGGAACCATTTATTACTATTGTTCAAAGTGCGGTGCAGAAAAAACAGAGTCCATCCCGCCAACGGCTCATCAATGGAGTGGATGGTATATTTCGGAAGAACCTGACTGTACGTGTGAGGGTACAGAATATCGAGAATGTTTGAATTGCTACGAATACGAGCAGCGAAGCGTTCCGGCCCTCGGACATAGTTGGTCAGATCCAGATATTGTTGAGAATAATGATTATTATAATGTTCTGATGTATGGAGTGTCTTGTACAAACGATGGCTGTGAAGAAACAAAACGCGTTACATTCAAGACAATAAAAAAGGGCAAATCAAAAAACCTTTTAACCAAGAAGCAGCTGCGTGCAATGAAAAAAACATTTAAGAATGTTCGCTTCTACAGCAGCAATAAGAAGATTCTAAAAATCAATAAGAAGACAGGAAAAATGAAAGCAAAGAAAAGAGGAACAACGCTTGCAAATTTGAAAGGAAAATAACGTGGGCAGTGGATATATATCGAGTTCCGGATTGTTGTAAAGTAATAAGCGATAAACTAGAAGGCAGAGAGCTGAAATGTCATTCTGCCTTTTATTATTGCTTGAAACATTCAGAATCCGGTATTTTTGAAATTTGGCAGAAAAAGGTATAATACGATAAAAGAAATCGTCCGAAACAAGGAGAAAAGAAAAATGAAACGTATTCTGTTAATACTGACAATATGTATTTCTGCGCTGATTTGTCTTTCAGCTGCTTCCTATGCGGAAGAAGGGTGCGATCATAATTGGTCCGATTGGGAAATCACAGATACAGACGGATGCACATCATACTTAACTAGAGTTTGCTTAAATGAGAACTGCGACGCTATAGAAGAAGATGTGGTTGTCGAGCATATGTGGACTGACTGGCAGACCGATTGGGATGCCACTTGTTCGGAAGTAGGACATAAATCTCGTTATTGTGATAATTGCGGCGCATATGAAGAAGAAACAATTCCAGCCACAGGAAAGCATCAATGGGATTCCTGGTTCACGCTCACTGGTGCCACGATTTATCGTGCAGGAGTAAAGACCCACTACTGCATGAGTTGCGGAGCAGAACAGAGAGGAACGATAGCCAGATTAACCCCTTTCGCTAAGTTTACCCAGAGCAAATATTCCGTCTACAAAGGCAGTACGATGCAGATGAAATCTGTGCTCGGCATTGCCAGTGGAGATGCGATTAAGAGCTGGAAGACCAGCAAGAAGAAAGTGGTTTCCATTACAAAAGCCGGGAAAATCAAGGCTAAGAAAAAGGGAACAGCGAAGATTACGGTCACTTTGAAATCCGGTAAGAAAGCCACATGCACGATAAAAGTGACGAAGAAGCCAAAGGCTTCAAAAAAGTCCAGTGCATCAGGAACGGTTTATATCACCAGAACAGGTGTGAGATATCATTGTGACAAGAATTGCTGGGGACTGAGAAATGCAAATGCGTTATACAAAGTGACCCTCTCAACGGCAAAGAAAAAAGGTCTGACACCATGTCACGTCTGCTATTAAGATGAACCAATCCTACCACCACGTGGTCCACTCTTTCGGACCTTTATACAACGAGGACTCCAGGATCCTGATTCTGGGGTCGATCCCATCACCGGCGAGCCGGGCGGTGGGTTTTTATTATGGGCATCCACGCAATCGGTTCTGGCAAGTGCTGGCCGAAGCGTACGGAGTGCCTTTGCCTGAGGGTATCGAGGAGAAGAAGGCCCTCGTGCTTTCTCATGGGCTCGCCCTGTGGGATGTGATCGAGGAGTGCGATATCATCGGCGCCTCGGACAGCAGTGTGAAGAACGTTGTGCCGACGGACATCCCGGCGCTGCTTGCCCGGACAAAGGTCGAGCGGATCCTTTGCAATGGCGCCCTGTCGAAGAAGATCTATGATAAGTATCAGCTGGGGCGAACCGGGATTCCGGCAATCTGGATGCCGTCGACTAGTCCGGCCAATGCGGCATGGTCAGTGGAGAGATTGGTGGAAGAGTGGGGGAAGGGATTGACAATATAGGATAAAACATATATTATTGTGTGGGGAGATGGGATTATGAAAAGATTTGAAGTCGAGTTCTATGAAACAGAAAAAGGCGTTCAACCTGCAAGAGAATTCTTGCTTTTGCTTGATAAAAAAATGAGAGCAAAAATGCTGAACGTTATTAGCATCTTACAGGACAATGGCCATGAACTAAGAGAACCGTATTCGAAACATATTTCGGAAGGTATATTTGAATTGCGAGCAAAAGTTGGTTCAAATATTACGAGAGTTTTGTACTTTTTCTATTTTGATCGCAAGATTATATTGACAAATGGCTTTATCAAGAAAACCAATAAAATACCACCTAAAGAAATAGAAAAGGCAAAGAAATACCGTTCTGACTATATTAGGAGAAAGGAGGAAAGCCAATGAGTGTCAAGTTTGATGATTTTCTTAATGAACAGCTTAAGGATCCAGAGTTTAGAAAAGAATATGAAGCACTTCAACCGGAAAGAGCAGTTGTTCAGGCAATTATTGATGCCAGACAGAAGTCGGGCTTAACACAGAAAGAATTATCTGAGCGCACTGGTATCACACAGGGAGATATTAGTAAGCTGGAAAACGGAAATGCGAATCCTTCTATCCGTACACTACAGAGACTGGCAAATGGTATGGGGATGACTGTTAAGGTTGAATTTCTTCCGATTGCGCGTGCGACGGTGAAATAAGATTGTTCAAAAAGGGATAATCAAAGTTAAGTGGGGTTTGCCGAAGTTTAATGGGGTCAATCAATAGGGTCAGGTGTCCTTCCGTGAGGTCTGCCCATTCATTCCTGGGGATTATGAATTACTAATGTCGGAGGCAGGACATTATTCTACTTGTTTCAATGATTATGATGAGTATATCTTTAGGCTTGAGGCACTCGGTTTGATAATTGAAACAAACAGTACGTCCGCTTTCCATGAGCATTCAGGAGGCTTTGCCATAACACCACAGTCACTTGAGAGAGTCAGTAAAGGGGTCAAAGAATACGACAGGACAGGGTTAGGGAATAAATTTGTGTCTATTATGAATGGGGATGGGGATGGTAAAGAGGATTGAAAAAGGATCGTCAATGATGATAGTGGCAGCCAGTTACTTGAAAAGATTGCAACAGGGAGAGGGGTCAGATTATGACATATATTGATCCGTATTGGAAACGGTTGGTTTCCACAGGCCTTCGTTTTTTACAAGAACAAGGAAATGCTGATGCTGTAGCGGTCATAAAGAATGCTACTCTTAGCGTTGACTTCAACAATCACGATAACTGGAATGGTGGCATCGATTATTGGGATTTGGTTTTTCATTTGAAGTACAGGGACTTTATTTCCCTCGGGGACAAGAAAGATAAGATAGAAGGTGACATTCTAGAAGTACTTGATCGGTTTCATGCAGATGGAAGAGATAGACTTGCCAATGTGCTGATTCAGCCAATGATCGAACAATACATAGATTGGAATTCAGTCCTTCCAACAACAAAAGAAGATACTGTCTCCTTGATTCAAGAAGAGCAAAAGATGCTTTTAGAAGTTGCAACAGGAAAGCTCTCATTCAAAGAAAGTGGTGTTGAGGATACATATCAAGAGCGGCATGAACAGATTCTTCACATTGCCAACAAAGCTGGTTTCGACTATCCAGTGACAGCAAACACGCTTGTTGATTGGTGGGGTGAAGTCAGATCGCTTTCAAGCTATGCAGAGCGACGAGAATACATTTCTAAGAAGTTCTCTCCATTGCTAAAAATGTTGAGGGAATCGGAAGACAATGGCAGTGATGTGAGCTTTCAGCAAATTTCGACTAGATCTGAAATAATTCAAAAAGCTGTAGAAGATGCTGAGGTTTTCATTCGGGAGGGGCGATATGATTCAGCAGTTGATCGAGTTCATACAGCATTTCATGGATATCTTAGGCAGTTGCTCGCTGAGCATAATTTAAGCTACGAAAGGAATGATGGACTTCCTTCACTATTCACAAAACTTCATGAATACTATGGGTCTTCTATTAAACCACCAGATGTGGCGGAACGCTTAAAGACTATTCTTCGCAGTGCAGGTGGAATGATAAATGCAATTAACGAACTAAGGAACAATAATACAATCGCTCATCCCAATGGGAATTTGATACAGAAAAGAGAAGCACAACTTGTGATTCGATTGGTGAATGCGGTCCTAAATTATATTGAAGATATTGAAAATCAATTATTCCAATGAAAGACACACTTTTTTGATTCGGTTGACACAGTTTTTCAAAATAATCTTTTATAGTAATAAGATAAAGATATTAGGTACTTGAATTATGATATAATTAGGGTCAAATTAAGAGGTGTTGTTATTCGATTATGATTAGAGAATTATTGCGTGTTGAAGAGATCCATGGGGTCGCTGAGGAAGGAACAACAGAGCCAATCAGATGTCGTTTATCAGATGGACATGATGCCTTTGTTAAGTATCCAAACAACAGATGTGGAACACCTGTTTTGATTAACGAATGGGTGGGGAATAAAGTTGCAAAAGCAATTGGTGTGAATACGCCTGATTTTGGTGTTTGTTTTTTATCTAAAGAAGTAATAGAATTAAGTATGCTAGATGATGAGCTAGATGATAATAATGCGGGTATTTGTTTTTTCTCCGGTTATCTTCATAATACAGTTCCGCTGAAACTATGGAAAAGTCAAGGTAGTAGGGAAACAGCAAAAATAATATTATTGGATCACATCTTAAACAACTTTGATCGAAACGAAGGCAGTCTTCTTTATGACATAGGTATGAAGAAACTATATGCCATAGATTATAGTCATATCTTTTCTAGGGGTCCAAAAATTAATTATCATACAGACTATATTAAAAAGGGGATGACTCTGGAGGACTACTTATATACTGAAATTCTATATGACAACAAGAAAACATATGATCAGTTGGCTTTACGATGGGGATATAGTGAACAAACGATGAGGGGAGAAGCTTCTCATATCAAGAATGGTCTTTCAAGAGGCTTTTTTCAAAGCATATTTAATGATTTGCCACAGGAATGGTCATACATGCTAGATGCTGAAATTGTGAAGAAATTAGTAAATTTTTTAACTTTTAGAAGTTCTCATATCAATAGTATTTGCGAAATGATTATTAAAGAAAGGAGGTCTTGTTAATGGAAAAAGTCATGAGGTATTCGGTATTAAGATATTCGCCATCAAAGATATCAGGTGAACGCATTAATCTAGGCATTCTTTTTGATTCTAAAATAGATGGATATCACAGTTTTATGTATTCACGGAAGTTTTCCCGTTTATCCCACTTCAGTGATGAGGTAAATGTCAATGACGTTAAGGATCTCCTTGGAAATATTGCCGAGGACGTTAAAGGCTCTTTGTTATCAACAGAAGAGTTTGATATAGATGAATATGTAAAGTACTTTATAAACGATTTTAATTTTGAAAGACCAAAAATGGTTGCGTATGATGATCTGGAAGAAATAGTCGATAAATTATATAAAACTTATTTCAGATTTGATTTTGATAAAAAAGATAGACCAACAGTAAGTGATGATAAGAAACTGGTTTTTCGTATGTTGAAAGATTCTGGGAAACTGGCTCAAAGAAATAGGACAGTACTCGGAGAATTTAAGGATCGAATTACCTATGATATAACGACAAATGACTATAATATTAAGTTTTTCGACTTTGATGAGAAAGATTTAAAACGCTTGGTTTCTAGTGCAAAAACATGGGCTTGGAATGCTCAGCATGATCAGGAGAAAAAACTAATTATCATGTATCGTTATAGTGATGACGTGTCCAAATCAAAACAAGAGGAACTAAACGTAATTGTTAACATCCTAAAAGAATCGGGTGCAAGCGTCATGAATATTGAAGAAGGACTATCATTGGTGCAATCATAAAAAATGATACAGAGAGGTCGCCAGCAGTTGCTGGCGTCCTTTCTGTATTTATTTACGGGGTATAGGCCCCGCCGAGGGCGCTGGTGCCCGAGGCAATAAACCACCCGCTATGCGGGTGCGCGTTGTTGGTTAAACCAAAGGGCTCGTCATTTGCTACAATGAGAGTGTTCAAGCCTCAGAGTAGGAAAGGAGAGCCCATGGCAAACAAAAGCTATAGTCTTGCACATACGAAATGGATGTGCAAGTATCACATAGTATTTACGCCAAAATACAGACGCAAAATAATATATAACAAGTACAGAGAGGACCTGAAGGAAATAATAAGAACCCTCTGCAAATACAAAGGAGTAGAAATACTCGAAGGGCATATGATGCCCGATCACGTACACCTGCTGTTAGCCATTCCACCCAGAATCAGTGTATCAAGTTTCATGGGATATCTCAAGGGGGCAAGAGCGCACTGATGATGTTTGAAAAACATGCGAATTTGAAATACAAATTCGGCAACAGGCACTTTTGGGCAGAAGGATATTATGTAAGTACAGTAGGACTCAACGAAGAAACGATCAGGAAATATATCAGAGAGCAGGAAAAGCACGATATAGCGAAAGATAAGTTGAGTGTGAAAGAGTATGAAGATCCATTTAGTTAGAGAGCCCCTTTAGGGGCTTGCCAAAGAGACAAAGACACTGAGGCTTGAACGAAGTGAAACCCGCGTCTTTAGGCGCGGGTCAGTGTCAGGGGCTTATAGCCCCGGTTCGAACCACCCGTTTTACGGGTGGCATCGATTGCCCTCGTAGACCTCACGGACTGTCCCTATTGACTGACCCCCAGCGATAAACCCCACGGAATGACCCGAATGAACTCAGACCCCACAAAACTTTGATATGCCTTAATATCTTCCATTGGTTAAGTCGCACTTTTGCTATGATTTTGATATAATTAAATAGAAAATACGTTCATAAAAAAGGAAAAGCTAATTATATGAGCATACTTCTTACCGGCGGCACAGGCTTCATTGGTTCCCACACCGCCGTAGAACTAATTGAATCAGGATACGATGTGATAATTGCTGATAATCTGTCGAATAGCAGCGCCTCTGTCATTGATAGAATCGAGCAGATTACAGGGATTAGGCCTGTATTCTATAAGATTGATGTTTCAGATAAAGCGGCGTTACAAAATCTGTTCGCGGAACAAGATATTGATGCCGTGATTCATTTTGCCGGATTCAAGGCAGTTGGCGAGTCAGTTGAAAAGCCTTTGGAATACTATCGCAACAATCTGGACACAACGCTAACTTTACTTGAGGTGATGGAACAATTTGATGTACATCAGTTTGTATTCAGCTCATCTGCAACCGTATATGGATCAGAGAATCCATACCCATACACTGAAACAATGAAAAAGGGCTCTTGCTCCAACCCATATGGATGGACGAAGTCCATGATTGAACAGATTCTCGGTGATGCAGCGGTTGCCAATTCGAATCTGTCAGTCGTTCTGCTCAGATATTTCAATCCAATCGGCGCACATGAATCGGGTTTGATTGGAGAAGATCCGCAAGGGATCCCGAACAATCTCATGCCATTTATTTCGCAGGTAGCTGTGGGGAAAAGACCGAAACTAACCATTTTCGGCGATGATTATGATACTCCTGATGGAACGTGCAGGCGTGACTATCTTCATGTAGTTGACCTTGCCGATGCTCATGTGAAAGCTCTTGAATATGCTTCTGAGCATAAAGGTGTTGAGATTTTTAATATAGGAACAGGAACGCCTTACAGTGTACTTGAAATAGTGCATGCTTTTGAGAAGAGTAATAGTGTAGCAGTTCCATACGAAATAGGAGCAAGACGAGACGGTGACCTTCCGGAGTTCTGGGCAGATGCAGAAAAAGCGAAAACCATGCTCGGCTGGGAAGCGAAGCGCAGTCTCGAGGACATGTGCCGCGACTCCTGGAATTGGCAGAAGAAGAATCCGAATGGATACCGTGAATAATCGAACCAATCGTCAATACGTCAAATACATTATGTCCCTGGGGCACTTCTGTGCCGATTTCGCCCAAGGGACGTTGGCAGCGGTGCTGCCGTTTCTAATCGCTTCTTATCATTTCAATTACGCTACAGCAGCAAGTCTTGTGATGGTCTCCAATCTGATTGGATCTGTGATCCAGCCTTTGTTTGGCGTGCTTGCAGATAGAGTGGATAAACCGCACATCGTGACATTGGGCGTGGTGCTGGCCATTGGAGGTATGGCGTGTGTCGGATTCATCCCGAGCTTCACAGGCCTTTGCATCGCAGTGATTATCTCGGGTATTGGAGTTGCCATGATTCATCCGCAAGGTGCTAGAATGGTCAATCGGATGGCGGATGAAAGCAATCGGGGAATGAGTATGGGCATTTTTTCCTTCGGCGGCAACGCTGGCTTTACGCTCGGCCCGGTCTGCGCAGCAGCTGCAGTCACGATGCTGGGGCTGAAGGGAACATTAACGTTCCTATTGCCGGCAGTAGTGTTCACACTGCTGATGGGGTTGTTCTACAGAGGTTACGGAGGCGAGCAGCACATGATGCCGCAGGAGGAGGCGGGCGCATCCGGCGATGCGAAAAAGGACCGCTGGATACCGTTTCTTCAGATGGGCGTTCTGATTACAGCCCGATCTATCATCTTCAGCGGCATCAGCACATTCCTGATTTTATTTGCGATTGAAGCATTTTCTGTCAGCAAACCAGCCGGGAGTGCCATGTTGAGTGTCTATTACGGCGTGGCGGCACTGAGCTCACTCGCAGGCGGCAAACTAGCTGATATGACTGGATATAAAAAGACATTGATTCTCGCCAGTGTTGTGCTTGTCGCAGGGATGATTGCCTTTGCATTCAGCAATAGTCTAGTGGTTTCTGTCGCGTTGATTGTAGTGATGGGTGTCGGCAGCAGCCTGGGATACAGCGCCATGGTGACCCTCGGACAGCTATATCTGCCGAATCACATCGGCCTGGCCTCCGGCGTGACGCTGGGACTGTCCGTGAGCATCGGAGGAATTCTGGCGCCGGTGCTTGGAATGATCGGGGATGTGTACGGCCTTCGGATGGTGTTCTATGTGTTGGCAGCTCTGTCCATTGTGCCGCTGTTGATGTCTTTTATTGTTCCGGAAAGATAAATGTTGAACAGTCTGGGGGAAGGGTTATAATATCCCTATGAAACCAAGAAAACTCAGCGAAAGAGGATTAGCGCACGCCCTCATGGTGTTCATGGTATTGGCCTGGGGGTTCGATTACGTGCCGGCAAAGTGGGCCATGGAGGAGATGACGCCGACGTGCCTCATGTTTTTTAAGTTTGCCATTGGCGCTGTTTTTGTGTTGTTTCTCAAGTTTGTAACCAGAAACAAAGCCATCCTCCGAAAGAAGGACATTCCAATTTTCATCATCTGCGCCCTGTTTGGGCAGATCGCCTACTACGAGTGTGAATACAACGCCATGGCGCTCATGCCTGTGGCGCTCATTACCATTGTTCTCTCACTGACGCCGGTCGTGTCCATTCTCATCGAACGGGTCTTATATAAGCGCAAAGCCAACAAAACGATTTATATCGGTATGCTTACGCTGATTGCCGGGATCATTCTCGTTGTGGGTGCGGACGTCAGCATCATTACACAGGGCAGGGGACTTGGATATCTGCTTGCCTTTGGAGCGGTCCTGTGCTGGAACATCTATAACTTCATCACGGCGGGGCTCAAAGGCTATGACAGTCTGGCGCTGTCAGTCAATCAGACGGTTTGTTCGTCCCTGATACTGATCCCAGCGGCAATCCACTCTATGCCGTCTGCCGACGCCTTCACACCTCTCGTGATTTTCGGTCTCCTGTGGGTCGGCCTCATCGACAGCGGAATCGGGTATCTGATAGTCATCTACGGTCTTCAGAAACTGGGGCCGACAACTAACGCTGTTTATTCAAACTTCCTGCCGGTCACCACGGCCATATTCGGCGTGATCTTCCTGGGTGAGATGCTGACCTTGCTGCAAATCATCGGCGGCGTCATTGTTATCGCGGCGGGATTCGTTGTGATTCGGGAGAAAGGGCGGATCGATGAAGCGGCGTCGACAAAATAGTGTTTAGGAGTCGCAACGGCGGCTCTTTTTTGTTATAATACCTACCGTATGGACAGAAAAGGAACTGCAGAAAACAACATAGAGGCGGCAGCTGCGCCGCGTAGGCACACCCTCCGCAGAATCATCCTCGGCATAGTGATCTTTCTCCTGTGCGCGGGGCTTTTATTCTGCTATCTAAACAAGGTTTTCAGCATGGGAGATGCTGATGCGAACAGACAGACCTTCAAAGCCTTTTATGCGGAACCGAAGGATACGATCGATGTCATGTATCTGGGAACGAGCGCGTCGAACAGGTACTTCATCAATCCGCTGGCTTATGAAGAAGAAGGAATGACCTGCTTTACCATTGCGACCATGGGTATGCCGATGTTTTTCGTTCCGGATCTGATCGACGAAGTGCAGAAGACACAAGACCCGAAACTGTATATCATCGAGATGCGGTGGCTGCTGAAGGATAGGGATTTGATCACTGACGCCCACATCCGCAGGGTGACGGATAATCTGAAGTACTCGTCCATTAAAAAAGACGCCTTGGATACTGCCTTTGCAGAAATGGATGGAAGCAAAGGCATGCTGGGCGACATTGGTGAAAATGGACTGGACTACTACATTCCGATTCTAAAGTATCACGGAAGACTGGCCGAAGGGAGCATGTCGCCGGGGGATTTCAAGCTCACGGCAACCAAGAACCAGACCAAAGGCTA
This sequence comes from uncultured Eubacteriales bacterium, assembly GCA_902763505.1. Taxonomy (GTDB): domain Bacteria; phylum Bacillota; class Clostridia; order Peptostreptococcales; family Anaerovoracaceae; genus Lentihominibacter. Next base: position 19,295 of record CACWSO010000023.1, read on the forward strand.
TGTCATGAGCTTCAATACAACGAAGCAGGTGAACCAGTTCCCGGGCAGAGTATCAAAGAAGCGGGAACCGTTATCTGATATTGCGGAGCATGCTCTCGATGCGACATTGGATAAATGCGATGAACTGACGAAGGACGGCGATGTGCAGGTGCTGTTCGTCCTCTCGCCGTACTGCTGTCTGAAAGGGCAGAAGCCGGTGTTCAATACGGCCTTCGATAAGGTACGGAAGCGCGGATACACAGTGCTGGATTTCAATACGCCTGAGATGTATGAAGAACTTGGGCTGGATTTTGATAAAGATTACTACAACAGCAAGCACGTGAACTTTATCGGCGCGGAGAAATACACGTGCTACCTGACCTCCTATCTGAAAGACCATTATGATTTGCCGGATCATAGAGGCGAGGCAGGATATGAAAGCTGGGAGGATGCCTTTGCAGCGTATGAAGCGTATGTAAGCGGCGGGATCGATACCATCGGCGTCAAAGCGTACCGCGGCGGTCCGGTGACCACGATCAAATACCGGGGCAAGGTCCTCAACAAAAAAGAAATGGAAGAGATGGAAGAAGTGAAGGAGGAAGTCCTGCAGGAACGAAATGAGCAGGATGGAGTCCTGGAAGAAGCGGAACAGAAGCAAGAGGAACAAGAGGAGCAATAAGATGACAAAAGATATGAATGTCTTCAAAGGAAGCGACAATTACGTAGTAACAGACGAGCTGATGAACGCCGTCAACGTGTCTATCGCCCTGAAGAAACCTTTACTGATCAAAGGTGAGCCGGGCACAGGCAAGACCATGCTGGCCGAGGCAATTGCCGAATCACTGGACATGCCCTTGATTATCTGGAGCATCAAGTCCACGACAAAAGCACAGGACGGACTCTACATTTACGACACCGTGCAAAGGCTGTACGATTCGCAGTTCGGCGAGGGAGATGTCAAGAACATCGGTCAGTACATCAAGCTGGGAAAGCTGGGTGAGGCGTTTACATCAGAGCAGCAGGTAGTGCTCCTCATTGACGAGATCGACAAGGCGGATCTGGAGTTCCCGAACGACTTGCTCTGGGAGCTGGACAAGATGGAGTTCTACATCAACGAGACGAAGGAGACTGTCACGGCCAAGCATCGTCCGATCGTCATCATCACTTCCAATGCGGAGAAGGAACTGCCGGACGCATTCCTGCGCCGCTGCATCTTCCACTACATTGAATTCCCGGATGCGGAAAAGATGGAAGAGATCATCCACGTGCATTACGGCGACATCGATAAGAAACTGGTGGAGAACGCCCTTAATGCATTCTACAAGATTCGTGACATGAAGGATCTGCAGAAGAGACCTTCTACATCAGAGCTATTGGATTGGATCCAGGCGCTGATGATCAGCGGTGTCAGCATCACGGATTTATATGAGGAGATGCCGTTCCTCGGCGTGCTCCTGAAGAAGAATCAGGACATCGATGTATTTGAAGAAATCAGAGAGAAAGGTTACAGTCTGAGGAACTGGTAAGGAAGGAACGGTCACGGCCGAGATGAGACCGGCCGCTAAGACCGCGATTGACATATGTTTTTAGAATTCTTTTATTTGCTCCGTCTGCGCGGGCTGAAAGTATCCATCAACGAATGGATGACCTTGGTGGAGGCCCTGGACAAGGGACTTGCCCATTCATCCCTTATGGGATTCTATCAGCTGTGCAGGAGCATACTGGTAAAAACTGAATCAGATTACGACAAGTTCGACCAGATTTTCGCAGAGTATTTTCAGGGAATCGAAACGCCGGAGGATCTGCCCGAAGAGTTTTGGCGTTGGCTGGGTGAGAGCGAACTGGAACGGGATTTGGAGGACCACGGCAACAAGAAGCTCTTTGCAAAGGAACTGGAAGAACTGCTCAAGATGTTCGAAGAGAGAATCAAAGAGCAGAAGGAGAAACACGACGGCGGCAACTACTGGATCGGCACCGGCGGAACATCACCGATGGGCCGCGGCGGATACCATCCGAGCGGCATCAGGGTAGGGGGCAAAAGCCGTCACAAGACAGCTCTGCAGGTTGCCGGCGAGCGGAACTTCAAGGACTTCCGAGAAGACACGATTCTCGACATTCGTCAGTTCCAGATGGCTTTCCGGAAACTGCGCCAGTATTCCTCCCGTGTCGACACACTGGAGAAGGAACTGGATATCGATAAGACCATCGACGAGACCTGTGACAACGGTGGGATGCTGACATTGGCATACGAGAAGCCGCGTAAGAATACAGTCAAGGTCCTGCTGCTGATCGACTCTGAGGGATCGATGCTGCCGTACAGCAGGTTGTGCAATCGTTTGTTCCAGGCTGTCAGCAGGTCTAACCACTTCAAAGACCTGAAGATTTACTATTTCCACAATGCGATCTACGACCAGCTCTACACCACGCCGCACTGCAAACTGCGTGACTCCGTAGAGACTACCTGGGTGTTCAATAAGCTTGATTCTGAATACAAAGTTATCTTTGTCGGTGACGCAGCCATGGCTCCATCGGAACTCTACCGCAAAGGCGGCAACGCCATCATCGGCCTCTTCAATCGTGAGACCGGGATGGAGTGGTTCATGAAGTTCAAGAAACGCTTCAAGAAGCAAATTTGGCTCAATCCGATTCCGAAAAAATCCTGGGAGTACACTTACGGTGCTGCGACCATCCATGATGTTGGCGAAGTCTTCCCAATGTTTGAACTGACTTTGAGCGGACTCGAAGCAGGCATCAAGAAACTGCTGGTGAGATAATGTAAATCGCCACCAAGCTATAACACAAATAAAAAAATGTGCGGATGCTTGATGATCCGCACATTTTTGTTATCTGTGTTTGTTATTTCACTTTGACCTTCTTGGCTGATGACCAGTTGCCGTAGTAAGTGGTCTTGCCGACCGTCTTGTAGACTCTTACCTTGACGTAGTAGGTGCCCTTGGAAGATGTCTTCACGGTTCTGCTGGTGCTCTTGTAGCCTTTGGCGGTTACGGATTTATTGCCGCTGGAGAACTTAGAGCTCTTGCTGTACATGATCTGGTAGCCGGAGATCTGCTTCTTGACCTTATTGTACTTGACTCTGAACTTCTTGGAACCGGATCTCTTCAGTGATTTGATCTTTGTGCTCTGCGGTACGATCTGGAAGGACGCTGTCTTGCTTCCTTCGAACGTGCCGATGCCTCTAACAGTGACGGTGTAAGTTCCAACATACTTGCAGCCTGCAGGGTAGGATACAGTAAAGTTTGTGCCGTTGGTCAGACCGTAGATGCTGACGGATGGCTTCTGTACTTTGCCGTTATAAGTGAGTCTTGCTGATGAGAAGTTCACAGTATGATTCGTAATATCTGAATCCAACGTCATGATTGGAACACCGTTTTCATAAGCGATGTAGATGCCGGTCGGTCTGCCGTTTCCGCCGTTGGCCGGGTTACCGGTATCAGGGTCGGTAGGGTCCCAGCAGAGCGTGCTGCCGCTTGGCAGCTTCGTGTAGGTTGGCATACCCAGAGGGCTTGCTGTGGAACTCTTGAAGACTTTAACCGTTGTGCCGTTCGGGCAGTTGTCATAGATCCACTTAGCATCGATAGCTCTCAGACGAACGCAGCCTGCTGAAGCAACGGTTCCCAGCTTGTTATACTGGCTTCTGTACATCTGGCTGTTGTCGCCTCTTGTCTTATAAGGAATAGAGTGGAAGCAGATGCCGTGGTGGATTCTTACCAGATACTGCGCATAAGAGCTTCCGCCGCTGAGCAGCGCCCATCTTGATTTGCCGCACTTGCTGCCATAAGGGCCGGTGGTGAATGTTCCCGTAGGCGTTGCATCACCGGAGCGGCCTGTTGAGCAGATCGTTACCTTGAATGGCTCATAGGTTCCACTGAGGTTCTTCTTGTAGATGGTCATTGCCTGGCAGGTCAGATTGACTTCTACACGGAATGTCGTGGAGTCGATCACCTGAACATCATTCAGGCCGGCAGCTTTCAGTTCTGAAACAGCTTCCTGTTCCTCCGCCGGAGTTTCCGCTGGAGCTGTGTTGATTTCAAACTCCTTGGTTTCTGTCTGACCGTTCACATCTGTGACAACCATCTCTGCCTGATAAGTGTTGATTGGTTCCTCAGCAGGTGCTGGTTCAGCAGTTTCAGCTGCAGCCGTTGGTTCAGTTGCCTCGGTTGCTTCCGTTGGCGCAGATGCTTCGGCCGGTGCCGCTTCAGTAGCAGGCTCTGTTGCTTCTGCTGCTTCCGTTGGTTCAACGGCCTCTGCTGCAGGCTCAACTGCTTCCGCTGCAACAGTCGGTTCTACCGCTTCGGTAGCAGGTTCAGCAGTTTCCTCGGTCGGCGTTGTTGCATTTGCATTCGCGGCCTCGGCGAGTGCTTCCGGTGAGATGACCAGAGAATCGGAAACCGTGGTGATCGGGTCTGCTGTGCTTGCAGGCACCTCGGCTTCCGCTGCTCCTTCGGTCTCAACCAAGCTTTCTGCGTTCATGACTTCGCCGTCCGCTGTGTCTATACAGTTCGAAGTATCATATTTCTTCTCGGCCAGCGTTTCGCCATTTACCAGAATCGCTACACTGCTTATTCCTGTCTCATCATAGAGACTGTAGTTAACTGAAAAATCGCTTGTGTAATAGGATGTGTCGTCGGCTTCGATGCGTTCGCCCGAAAGGGAGATATCCTCGATGACCGATGTCACATCGCTGCCTTCTGTTGCCAGGTTAGCGCCGGTATCGGCGTAACATGTGCCTGTAAATGCAAAGGCAGCAGCTGTTGCGATTGCTAAGATTTTTTTGATTTTCATGACTTTGTCTCCTCACACGTTACGATACGAAATCATGATACATTAATGTAAGAAAAAAATGGGGCATTATTAACAAAATACAAGCTTAATAAATTGTAATATTTGAGGTTTTGGGGTATACTATAGACCATCTTTCGAAATGAATTGGAGAAGTGAAACGTGAGCAAACCATACAGGAGATTCAGTTTCAAAAACATGTACATCATCGGAATCCTGCTGCTGGTGGCGGTCATTGCGCTGCCGGCTTGGTTTGCGTACATCACGAACATCGAAAACTACAAGTTGACGCTGAATGCGGAGGCGGCTGAGTATACAGGGGAGCCCGTCAAGCCGAAGGTTAAACTCCAGAACGGTCCGTTCGTGCTGGAAGAGGGGGCGGACTACACTCTCGAATACGAGAACAACAAAGAGGTCGGTGAGGCAACGGTCAAGGTGACAGGAAAAGCCACTTACCGCGGATCGCAGGAGACGAACTTCTCCGTCGTCAAGGCACATCAGGAGATAGAGGGCAAAACGAAGATCACAGCCAACATCGCGGATGACGTCAATCTGAATCAGTCGGCGGATACGGACCTGACGTACAGCTCAAGCGATGAGGAAGTACTGAAGGTCGATGAAGAAGGAAATGTGGAGGCTCTTGCACCCGGCGAAGCGACCGTCGAAGTTGCGGCTGCGGAAACAGACACCCACGAATCAGCGGCGAAGGAAGTAAATATAGAAATCACGGAGACAGAAGCACAGGCGCAGATCAGAGGAGCTCTTGAATGGGCCCGCGAAAAAGCGGCAGATGACTCTTATACGTATGGACGCGGGCAGTGCCCGGTCTGCCACGGCGGAAGCAAAGTCTATGACTGTATCGCGTTCATGACGGCGTCATACTGGCACGGCGGTCAGGTCGATATGATGGAACGCTGGTGCTGGAATCATAATCACACAAGTAAAATCCGTCAGGCGATGATCAGTTCCGATGTATGGCAAGGCATTGGAAATCCGAAAGAGGAAGATCTCCAGCCGGGCGATGTGCTCTTTTATTACAGAGCCGGCCGCGGACGCAATGGTTCGGGATGGTTCCATGTTGAAATCTACAATGGCGATGGTCAGGTCGTCGGCGCACATACCTTTGGCGGCAAACGCTGCATCAGCGTCGAACCGTTTAACGACTACTTCCGCAGCTACAGCGATGTGTACAGATACGTTGGGAAGGAGTAATCTCAGGCTTTTGCGGCGGCTTGACAGAAAACTAACAATAGGGGTATATTATTAATGTATTTTTTTGGGATTGAGATTTTTTTGTTGTGACATTTTTATGGAAGCTTTTAAGAGAACAATCAGACAATGGAAAGCAGTTCTAGCGGTACTGGCAGCAATTGTTGTCGCAATGACAACATATGATTATGCAGTGCCTATTTTTGCATTAAACGAAGAGACAACGGAGACGCAGAGTGTTGCCGAAGAGTACGGCGAGTCTGTGGACTCTGATGTTGCCGTGCCCGGAAACGAAGAGGAAGAGAGCACCGAACCATTGGAGATGGACACGGAGGCAGATGCGGATTCAGATTCTGACTCAGATGAAGATCTGGATGCAGATGCAGACGCAAGGACAGAGAAAACTGCCATCAACACCAAGGGAAAGACATACAACGTCACGGTATCCTATGACGAAGAAGCCACTATCCCGGAGGATGCGGAACTTCACGTTGAGGAAATAGAGAAATCAGCTGACGAGTATGATGAATACATGACCAGAACGGAAGACGCAGTAGGCAAGAGCAAGGTTGTTGCTTTTGCTCGTTTTTTTGACATCAAGATCATGAGCGGCGAAGAGGAGGTACAGCCTGAGGCGCCTGTAGAGGTGGTCATTGAACTGTCGGACGACATTAGGATGGAAGACGTCACGGCCATACACTTCAAAGAAGATGAAGAGCGCGGTAAAAAAGAAAAAGATGTCGTGCTCGAAACAGAGGTCGCAAAGTCAGACACGAAGAAAATGGACAGCGCTGTTGCCTTCGAAACGGACGGATTTTCCGTTTACGCCATCGCGACTGTAGAGGAAATTGACGGCACCTCCTACGGCATAGTGAACAACTTCAATACCGTTTCGGGAACGGCACTGATGAATCAAGCGTCCGGTGATACGAAACTGAAAGGTCTTACCATGACGGTCCGTACCAATACGGTCGACCGTAAGAGCAATGTTCTTGTGGCAAAAGACAGCAACATCACCATGTGGTCATTCTCCAAGATATCAGGAAATCAGTACTACATAACAACAGAAGTGGACGGTGCGACGAAGTACCTGAGTATAACGAGCAGCGCCGTCAAACTTGTGGATGCGCCTGACGATAGCTGTAAGATTACCGTTGAGAGCGGAACGGGAAAGTACAAGGGAAAGTACAGGTTCAGCTCCGGCGGTCAGGTATTGCGTCTGAACGGAAGTAATTTTGAACGGGCTACAGGCGCAAATAATGACTACGCGTGGATGAATCTGGCAGAAAAGTCTAACCTCAACGACGATGACTTCGTTACATACACGGCGGAAAAAGTCAGCGTGTCCGGTGAGGTCAATGACGACGGAACGATCGACTATGACGTCAAGGACGGAGACGACGTGGTCATCTATACGCGTGTCTGGAATGACGATACGAAGCAGTATGATTACTACGTCATAGACTACGACGGGGTGCTGGTCAGAGCCTACGCCAGCGGAGATTCCATTGCCTGGGTGGGCAGCAGGAACAATACGATGCTGTGGAATTTCACGGAGCATCACAACCCCGATGGTTCGCTGAACTACTACTATGACCTGCAGAATACATACTCCGAAGTTTATATCGCGCCGCAGGTCACAGGCAGGCAGGTGCTTTCAGACGATCCTATAGGAATCAATCTGAACGGACGACGCAACAAAGAATACTACACGACCATACTGTCATGGGACAATACGCATTACGATTACGCTTCTCTGAAGGTCAATGATTTGAATCTGATTTCCGCGCCGATTTCAAAGGCCGACACCTTCTATTTCGCGGTCATGAAGAAGGAGGAAACACAGGATAAGCTGACAGAGGTTGAGACATTAGACCATAAACCGTACGGAATCACAATCAAGATGCAGGACTACGGTAATGAGACGACCAGTGGAGATTACCGGTCCAACGAAATGAGCGCCGTTATAGGCAACACGGCGTTTGTTGCAGATAAAGTGACTGCCGATCTTCTCACGAAGAATATAGATGGTGATTATCCGACCGCGACGATGACGAATAAGTCACTTGGGGATCTTTTTGCCAAGTCACTTGAGGTCAACCATCAGTTCCTCACAGGTACCCATAAGGAAACTGGCTATTTCGAATATGATTCCACGCAGAACTTCGCGCATCTGATAAGCAGTACAAATGACAAATGGTATGGACAGCCGAGACCGGACGGGGGGACCTATGGCATCGGCGATTTCGTCGTGTATGAACAACTCGGCACCACGAATGAGTCGGCAAAGAACACCCTGAAGCACGGACAGTTCCTGCCGTATAACGATTTGCAGGAGGGGGTCTTCTGTCCGATTAACACCAACGAAATGGACATCCACACCAGCACGTCGACAGCGGTTCCGCTCTCGTCGCTGGATCCTCGGAAAGGGGAGAAACTGTACAATATTCCGTATAAGCGGAATGGTGAGATTCCGAAGTATGCGGACCACTTCTTCGGTGTGGACATGTCCGCGAAATTCATGCAGAGCGCCAACGGTCTGGATGACTGGGGACACGATCTGATTTTTGAATTCTCGGGAGACGATGACTTCTGGTTCTATGTGGACGGCAAGCTCATACTGGATCTCGGCGGTATTCACTCCGCGCTGGACGGCAGCATCAACTTCCGTACCGGCAAAGTTGTCGTACACGGCAAGGAGACCAATCTGAGAAACCTTTACAAAGAGGCTTACCTTGAGGAGCATCCCGAAGCATCCGAGTCCGAAGTCACGGAGTACCTCGACGGAATATTCAAAGAGAACGAACAAGGTGTTAAGACGGTGTTCAAGGATTACTCCGGACACACCATGCGCATGTTCTACATGGAGCGCGGCGCCGGCGCGTCGAATCTTCACATGCGCTTTAATCTCGCGCCGTACAAAGATGGCGAAGTGCAGCTGAAGAAGGAAGTCAGCGGCATTGAAAAACCGGATTCGTCTATGATCTTCCCGTACCAGATCATGTATCAGGCTCGCCCGGGAGATCCATATGTGAATATCATGGATAATTTTGCTGTCACAGACAACAAGACCGGAGATCCGATTCCATACAAGGCAGAGTATACTGTCGACGGGCTGACCTATAAAGGGGTCTATCTTCTGAAGCCGGGTCAGACAGCTTCAATAGAACTTAAGGACGAGACCACAAAGTATTTCATCCGCGAATGCGGCATGGATACGAACACCTACGATCAGGTGAAGATTAACGAAGAAGTCGCGGAGGGCAAACCGACGGAAGTTGCCGGCCGTGAGGATTTCGAATCTGAAGCGAACACCGTTGCGAAACGCAAGAAGGTCATTTACAACAACCACGTAAGCAAATCCGCACAGCACAGCCTGAACATCACCAAGTTGCTCTGGGAGGACAGTGAGAAAACAAGACCGATTCCTGCGGAGCGCGATAACACAGGATTCCGTTTTCGTATTTACATCGGCACAGACAGCCAGGGAAATCCTGTGGCATACAACACAGGCAAATACTATGTCAAGAATCCGGACGGAGAGTACTGCATATACCAGAATGGAAAGTTCGTCTCGACCGGAAAGACCGACTTTGACGATCTCAATCCAATCGCCCCGCCGGGCGCGTGGGAGAGCGAGCGGGATATGGCAACCTTCGAGACATCCCCGAGCGGCATCGCAGATACGATTCCGGTCGGACATACCGTTGAGGTACCGGGCCTGATGAGTGGAAACGCGTTCATGGTTGAAGAGCGCGCTGGAGAGATTCCTGCAGGCTACAACCTGATCGATTACGAGCGAAAGGGACAGATTCCAGCAGGTGAATCGGCAAACAAAGGCGTCATCCACGGCGGCGACGAACATGTTACTGTGAACAACCGGCATGGCTACGGGCTGCATGTCGAAAAGAAATGGTCCGATGCTCCGTTCATGGATTATCATAATCCGATTTATTTCGCAGTATATCTCAAAGGCAGCGGAGATGATCTGACGCTCCTGAATAATTCACTGCTACAGTTGGGCAAGACGGAGACCTCGCTTCAGTGGTTCTTCCATGATCTGGTAAAAAATAAGACGCTGAATGACTACCTTGTCTATGAGGTAACGGTCAAAAACGGCCAGGGCGAGGACATCACTCCGGAGGAATATGACGCTCTGGAGACGGATCCTGACACAGGCGCTGCGATTATACCGGATGACTGGGAAGTCACCAGAGTCGAAGAGGGCGGCATTATCACCGTTGAAGGCAAAACCAGCGAACACGGATATGCCACGGCCTTTGATTACACTGCAAGCTATGATCGCGAGACGCTGACGCCTGAACAGATTGAGAGCGGCGCCAACTCGAGGAAGGACAAGGTTTCAAACTCCAGACCGGGGCTGAAACTGATCAAGACCGATATGAAAGGGAACGTCCTTGAGGGAGCAACATTTACCCTTGTAAGGAAGGGTGATACGGAAGTCACTTCGAAGAAGACGTTCACCTCGGATGAGGAAGGACTTATCGCGGTGGCGTACCTGACTGAGGGAGAGGAGTATATTCTCACTGAGACGATAGCGCCGTACAAGTATCGGACAGTGATTCAGCCACTGACCATTAAGGTGGATGTGGATAGTGACGATGGAAGCAATACTGTATACGTCAACGACTCGTCTACAGCCCCATTTGGCGGATACTATGAAATCAAACAGGAGGCGCATCCGACTGTCGCGCACATGCCGACCATCACGATCAAAAACAAACCGTTCAAACTCAACGCGGTGAAGACAGACCTTGTCAGCGGCGTTCCCGTACAGGGCGCGGTGTTCGAACTGTACCGCGAGATCAAGGACTACCAGACGGGCAATCTGATGCCGGATTACATGCCGATGGAGGGATTTGAGAACCTGCAGACAAAGGCGGACGGCACAATTCCGCAGATTACCATGGATGATTTGAAACCAGGTACATATTATCTCCGTGAGAAGAGCGTGCCATCTCAGTACAAGAGCGTTGATTACGATGTACGGCTGATCATCGAGAAGACCGGTGACATCAGCATTGAAAAAGCGGAATACTCAAACGATGAACACAAGTGGGTGTTCAGTGAAATGGAGAGCGACAGGGCAGAACTGTCAACAGATGATGACGGTAACGTGACCCTGACCGTGAAGAACACGCCGAAAAAGAACGTGCGGATTCTCAAGAAAGTGAAGAAGTCCTACGGAGAAGATGAGGTCCTACCGGGCGTTGAATTCGCGCTGTACACCAGTGATCAGATTCAGGATGATAAGCCAAAGGAAGGCGAGGAGCCGATTCTGACAGGTAAGACTGACGAGGATGGAGTCCTCGGCCTGGGCGCGCTCAAAGACAATACAACGTACTACATGTTTGAAACAGGGACACCGAAGGGATATATTGGCTTCGACAGTCCTGTAATCATCACCGTGGAAAAAGTCGTGACAGATACGAAAATCACGGCAACCCTTGATGGAAAGAAACTTGATGTAGAGGACCTCCCGGGTGAGGGCGACATGAAGGTAGCGCAGATTACCTTGTTCAATGAAGCCGAGTGCGAACTGCAGCTAGAGAAGACCATCGAAGGGTTTGTAGACAATGGAGAAGCGAATGACGCGACATTCGTCTTCGAAGTGAACGGTTACGTCGAGGGAGAAGACGAGCCGGTATACACCAAGCGCGTCGGCATACAGTTCGAGAAGAATGGAGACCGTACGCAGACCCTGACTGTGAAGAATATACCGACGGGTCTTGACCGGCTCATGGTCAAAGAAATCTACAGCGGCAACTTTACGACAGATGAGCAGTCTGTTGAACAGGAAGCGGATGGTCCGGATGCAAGCGGCGTTTACACGGTCAGCTTTGAGAACAAACTGAACAACAAGACGCACAGCGGCGGAGTAGTCAACAAATACAATTTGGACGAAAACGGATTCAATCACGTGGAATAGGAACAATATTCAGAAGGAGAAAACAATATGATATCAGCAAAGAAGAGAATCCTGTTGATCATATTTGTGCTCACACTGTCAGCATTTGTGACAGTGGGGATTTCCTACGCCTATTTCACAGATTACGATACAGCTAAAGGCACTGCGTCTGTGAAACTGTCCGGCGAGACGGTGATCAAAGAAGAGTTTCAGGATAACAAGAAAATCATCTCCGTATACAACAGGGGAGATGGTGACGCCGTCGTCCGCGTCGGTATTTTTGGTCCGGACGGGATGCAGTTTGAATATGAAAATCCTTCGGACTGGTATCACGATGACGGCGATGATTTCTGGTATTATAAGTCGATCCTGCCGGCCAAAGGCACAACGAGCAAAATCACAGTGAAACTTGACAACATCCCGAAGGATGTCGAACTGTCAGAGATGGATATCACGGTCGTTCACGAGTCCGTGCCGGTTGCGCTGGATGATGATGGATACTGCATTGTTCCCGATGGTTGGGAAAAAGTCGTGAAGGCGGAGTAAGGAGGCGTAGATAATGCTGTTCGGAAGAAAGAACTTATCAATGCGTACTCTGGCTGCAACAGCAGTTGCGGTCCTGCTCTTTGCGTGCGGCGGAGTCATGTTCGCGAAGGCGGCCCTCGATATCAGGAGCGACAATCTTGACGAGACCTTTGAGCTGGACCACATAGACGTTCAGCTTCTGGAAAACAATGACGCTGTCGCGGAAGACAGCGGCGTTCTTCTTGGAAGCATGGATAAAATTGTTCCGGGCAAAGTCTACACAGAGGCGATCGCTGCGAGAAACGCGACCGGCGACGGTGATGTGGAAGCGGTCGATCAGTATGTCAGGATCATCATCAAGAAGTACTGGGTGAACGACGACGGCAGCAAGGACACGACGATGGATCCGTCGCTCATTCATCTCACCTATGGAAACAGCGCCTACAATGAAGGTCCATGGATGATCAACGACAAAGAAACGACGCCGGAGAGAACGACGTATTATTACTCGCAGAAGCTTGCCGGTCAGGAGACAACTCCTCCGGTGGTAAACCGTCTGCAGCTGGACAGCTCCATCGCTACGGATGTCAGCGATACGAACCTGATACCTTCATCCGAGGGCGACGTTTATAAGTACACCTACAAGTACGACGGCAAAACCATATGCATCGAAGCGGATGTACAGGCTTTGCAGCCGCACAATATCAATGAAGCGATCAAGAGCGCGTGGGGCGTGGAAAATGTTTCCGCTTCAGGCGGCGCTCTGACAGTGGAGAATTAAAGGAGGGATGGCAATGAAAATCAACAGAATACTGATTGCCTTCCTGATGACACTGGCATTGGTGATGGCGGCGCCTGCGGCGGCTTTTGCAGTAGACTATTCGAACAACGACGCCCAGTGCAGTTACGATGGTGAGAAAATAACGAGCAATTTCGAATCGTCGGATCTGGCGACTTCGATTTCGAATCTGGAACCGGGCGACACACTGGAATACGAAGTGACTTACTCCAACAAATCCGGACAGTCTACAGAGTGGTACATGCTGAACGACGCAATCGAAACGCTTGAAGAGAGCAAGGACGTCGCGGAGAACGGCGGTTACACTTATGTGCTGAAGAATATCGGCCCGGATGGTACGGAGACCACGTATTTTGACAATTCCAAGGTCGGTGGAACAAACAAACCGGCAGGGTTGGAGGGCCTCAAGCAGGCGACGAACGCGACGAGAGAGTATTTCTTCATCCAGGAACTCGGTCCTGGTCAGAGCGGCAGGACATATCTCAAAGTCGAACTGGACGGTGAGTCCCAGGTCAATGACTACATGGATACGAAGGGCGTGCTGAGACTGGCTTACGCAGTTGAGAAGATTCAGCCGGGGCACGGAGACAAAGACAAGCCTGCGGAAAGTCACCCGAGGACCGGCGATCCGTTCGATCTTGTGAAGGCGGGCATGGTGATGATCCTGGCTCTGATCATAGCTGTTATAGCATTCCTCTTCTGGAAAAAAGACAGAAAGGATGGTGATGAAGCATGAAGAAAAAACTGCTGACCATCCTGACTGTAATGCTGTTGCTTGTATTCGTGCCTGCCGGCACCGTATTCGCGGCGCCTGACGGATATGATTATCTCGTCACCGTCTACGGCGGCGCGCAGGGAATGTACAAAGGCGTTGAGAAATGGTCGGACACTTTCAAACAGAATGAACTGGTGACGATCAGCATCGACGATGTTAAATTGAATAATAATAAATATTATGTGCGAGGATTCCGGATCGCGGGTCACGACAATGACGAAACGACAGGCGCGCCGGAGATCACATTTAATGCGACGACGGACGTCTCCTATGAAGTCGCTTACGGACTCAAAGGGGATCTGGTCAAGTATACGGTCAATTATCAGGATGAATCCGGAAAGTCCTTGAGCAAAAGCAATACCTATTACGGAATGGTCGGCGACAAGCCAGCCATCTCCTTCAAGTATATTGAAGGGTATCTTCCTGATGCGTACAATAAAGCGAAGACGCTGACAGAGAATCCGGCCGACAACATCTTTACTTTCACGTACACCAGGAACGGCGAAGGCGGCAACGGCGAGAATGGTGAAAACGGAAACGGCCAGAACGGAAACGGCGGCAATGGCGCGAATGGCGGCAACGGCGCTAACGGCGCGATTGCTCCTGGAACGGCGGGGAATCCGGCAGGAACCAATGTTGCGCAGGGAGGCAACACGACCATCGGTGACAACAGTGTGCCTCTCGCAAATCCGGATCAGCCGTCTCAATACGAAGATCTGGATAAAGAAGGACTTGGCGCGTTGCTGTGGGTGCTCATAGCGATTGGCCTGGCTGCTCTTGCCATTCTTTTCTTCATCATCAGGTGGCTTCTGAAGAAGCGTGAGGAAGAAGAGGGAACTGATCCGGGCGGTGGTGCCGTTTAGGCCGATGCTGCGGTAACTGAAATGATGTATTATCAGAATTCGCTTGAGTGAAAAGGTAAATTCCACATTTTGAGTGAAAACGGCCCATAGAGGCCGTTTTCATAAAATCAGGTATATGAATATAGGCTGAAATGCTGTAA
>CACWSO010000024.1 GCA_902763505.1 uncultured Eubacteriales bacterium
CCTATCTGCAGGAGGATACACCGTCATTATCTCATATTGTTTCGCAAAAGAAACTTCCGATTCCATGGTGGGAACCGGAAGTTCAAAATTCAATTAAAGTTTTTATAGATTTTTTGGCTTTCATTGGATTTGCGGAAATATGCTGCGTCTGAAAATCAGACATATCACAATCGTAAGGACCGGGAAGAAGTATCCAATCATCGCAGGCGTACCCGGCTGTGATACGAGAATGTTGTACACACCGTGGTATGTGATGGCGACGGACATCAGGCCCATCGTGCCCGCCAACTGCAGCCAGACACGGTCCCATATGTACAGAATACCCGTTGCAACAAGGAAACCGCACACCACGTGCATGGAACCGGCTCCGAATCCGCGTATCAGCAGATGGATCATATCCGCTGCTCCGTAGCCGGTCAGATAGCAAACATTTTCAAATGTTGCAAAACCTACCGCCGTCATGATGACAGCTTCAACAATATCCTCCTTGGTCGGTTCGAACACCAGCAGATAAAACAGGACCGGAGCAAACTTCATCAGTTCCTCGATCATCGGCGCGATTTCTACGGATGCGGACACGGCGTCTACTCCCATAACAGCTGCTATGTATGTGTTGATATAAGAAGATAGCAGACACGCCGTTGCACCGGCGAGCAAAAACAGCATGACCCTTCTGCCCCTGCGATGCATACAGGCTGTCGCAATCAACATCGGAACTCCAAGACAGATGTAGATGTTCTCTATATAATTCATCTGCCCACCGCCTTTCTGAGTGCAGGAAGAAACAGCACAAAGCTGACCGACAGCAGAATATCAAACCAGTAATAAATATTGAGAACTGTCTCTCCCATCCAGAAACAAGACGATGTCCACAACGCATATTCCGTCCCGCAGAACAGCAGTGTGACAAGGAAGAGCATGCGGCGCTCATTTTCCTGCCTAGGCCGTCCCCGCAGGACTTTGAGTCCATAGAATGCATGCCATATCAAACCCATCATGAGGACTGCTGTAATCATATTGCTGAGATAATCGCCCCACTGCATATAAAAAATGCACATGCCTATCGTGAAAGCCGGAATAAGCATAAATAGCGGATCGAAACGATATCTCCACCTTTTGTTGCTTTCTGTGTTGATGTAAACCAAGAGAATCAGAAGGAACAGGTACGACGTGTACCATCCAAATTCTGAAATATAGAATTCCGGTGATGCGCCATCATAGAAGACGATGTACAACTGCCAGTACAGGTCACCCAAAAAGAATGTAAAATAAAAAAGAGCAAGCAAAAACCATTCACGCAATCTGACCTTGAGCGCGTTGTTCAGCGCGATAACGGCGCACCCTCCGGTCACTACTAGCTGAATGGCATTGTCAATACCCGGAATCATTTCTGTTCCTCGTCATTGCTGTTCACGCCGTTCTTTCTCTCCTGCCATTCCCTGACACGATAGCAGAACATTGTAGCCGCTACTCCAAAGAGGAACGCGATGATTGCAATCACAACATAACCAAAAGTGCCGCTGTCACTCAGTATGCTTGCATGCATATCTCCGGACCCAACGACAGAATCAGACTCAAAATCATTGATTTTCGGCAAGAAAACAGCAAGCATAATAGTAGCCACAACAGCAACTGCTGCGCCGACAGACTGCAGAATGCGGACTTTGCGTACATGTTGTTCCCTATTCAGTTCGTTTGCCCGCGCGTGCATCGCGGCGATTCTCTCCTCGTTAGTACGCACTCACCATGCCTTCCTTTACAAGCTCTATCTTCATATTTTTCTTGCCCCGCTGCAGCAGATGGTCGATCTTCTTGCGGTTTACTTTCATAACCGCAGCTGCCTCAGCATAGCTCATCTCTTCGAAATATATCAGCCAAAGGGCTTCCTTCAGCTCCGGCTCGATCCGGTCAAGGCAGAGATGCAGTAACTGCTTCCGCTCCTCAAGCCTGATATCCTCTTCCACCGGATTGTTTCCGTCTATCTGACCTGTACCTGCTGCCAGAACACGTTCCGCAATCTCACTGTCCAGACTGTCAATGCTGAACACCTGCATCTTCCGTTTCTGTTCGTGATGCCGCAGCGCCAGGTTGCGCGCTGTCTTAAACAGGTACGCTTTGAAAGCGCCCTCTCCGATGTTCGGTCGTTTCGCCATGATTCTGGCAAAGGCCTCGATCATCAAATCCTCTGCATCGTTGATATCATGTAGATAACCATGCAGATAAAAGGTCAGCCGATCACCATAACGGATCATCAGTTCATCGTACGAAGCTGTATCTCCCTGCAGAAAATGCTGATACAGCGTATCGTCGTTCTTTTCTTCCATGCACATCCAAGTCATCTGATTTCTCCTGGAATTATATACTACCTATTACCCTCTTTCAAGTTGTAACGTGTCTCTACATCTCCAGTTCATACATGATCATCGCCAGTGCTGTCATGCCGGCCGTTTCCGTACGCAGAATGGTCTTTCCCAGGGATACGGATTTCCCGCCTGCCGCCACGATTGCGTCAGCTTCTTCATCGGAAAAACCGCCTTCCGGCCCGATGATCACAGCCACCTGTTTTGGCCTGCTGTCAGCAGCTGAAACTGCTGCCCGCAACACCTCCTTGATGGTTGTCCCTTTTTCATTCTCGTAAGGGAACAGTACCAGATCGAATTCTCCGAACAGATCCGGCGTTCCGCTGCCGGTCCCGTCGCTGAGCAGGTCCTCCGTCTTCAACGGTTCTGCAACTTCAGGGACGATACCGCGACGGCACTGTTTCACAGCTTCGGCAGACACACGGTTCCAACGCTGAATCTTCTTGCCGAAGTTACCGCGGTCGACGACAACAGTACGATCCATGAAGACCGGAACGATCTTATGCACACCCAACTCGACACATTTCTGAATAATGGTTTCCATCTTGCCCTGTTTTGGAATTCCCTGAAACAGAGTGACTTCAACCGCAGGCTCAGATGCAAAAGCCTGCTTGTCCAGGATCTTTAGCTCTGCTTCCTCACGACTCAAAGACTCGATACATGCTCTGTATTCCCACCGTACGCCGTCCGAGATATCCACCTCGTCTCCTTCTTTCAGGCGCAGGACTTTCATCATGTGATGAAGATCGTCTGCATTATTCATAATGATCAGATTGTTCCCGATGTTCTCAGATTCAACGAAAAATCTACTCATCAGCTTCACCTTTACTGTGACTGTTCAATCATTGATTGTGCTACGTTAATATGATAAAGCAATACTCTTATGATGCATTTTCCATGCCATATTTGAGAATACGCTGATGAAAACAGTAACACAACGCTTACATTTACACAATAATCTTTCTGGATTATTTATTCAAACCGTTTTATTCGTCACTTTTCTTCTTCGTTTTTTGTCCAAAACGAACCATATTCAGTTCATTTTATTGCGTTATTGAGTTAAATTCGGTTCAATTTTACTGATTCGGATTGTGTTCGTTGTTAAAAAAACAACACACTCCCTGCTCTTCGCAAGGAAATGTGTTGCTAAGTGCTATGTTGCATCGGCTGCGATGGCTTGCTTTTACTGCGCTGCAACGATTTATTTTTTCTGTGCCGCGATGGCGCACCACTCGCCGTCTTCCGGTATTTCGAGTATTTCGAAGCCCGCTGCTTCTACGGCCGCCGCCACCTGATCGCGCTTCTCAAGCAGGATTCCCGATGAGATAAACACACCGCCTGCATCCAGATGCGTATAGGCATCCGGCGCCAGCTGCATCACCAGATTGTGCATCAGATTGGCAACAATCATGTCCGCCTTATATGGGATTCCCTTCAGCAGATCCGCCTCGAGCACCTTGACCTGAGACGCCACTCCGTTCAGTTCCACGTTTTCCCGGGCGATTTGAACCGCTTCCGAATCAATTTCGGTTCCCAGCACATATTTGCATCCCAAAAGCGCCGCTGCCACGGAGAGAATGCCTGAACCGCAGCCCACATCAATCACCCTGACACCACCTCCCGCAGCGCCATCACCGTCTGCAGCGCCGCCACAGCATGCAGCATACTTCTCCAGCAGCTTCATGCAAAGGCTGGTCGTCTCGTGTGTCCCTGTGCCAAAGGCTGTCCCCGGGTCGATTTCCAAAACCAGCTCTCCTGCCTTTGCATCGTAGTCTTCCCAAGTCGGCTTAACCACGATGCGGTCAGTGATTTTCGCCGGCTTGAAGTACTCTTTCCACTTGTCCTTCCACGCCTCGTCATCTACCGTTTCCGACTCGACGTAAAGTCTGCCGAAATCCGCATCCGGCCCGAAGGTCAGATACTGCTCTTCCGCCTTGAGCTTCAGGATGTCGATTTTGATATTCTGGACGATGTCACGGTTCTCCTCTGTGTCATCAAGCCAGACGCTCAAAACAGGCTCCCTGTCCGGATGCCTGTTTAAGCTTTCGTCGATATAGTCCCATTCATATGGGTTTTCTTTGTCCATGATAGTGTCGAGGTCTGCAGGGTCATCCACCGATACCGACTCGACACCATATCCCATGAGCAAAGGCAATACCGCCTCGATGCCCTGACGGGATGCATGGATTTTCAGTTCAATATATTTCATGTTCGCTCCGTCTTAGCTGTCACTTACGAGAAAAACTCTTTGATGGAATCCATGAAACCGCTCTTCTTTGAGTAGCATTCATCGGATACCGCCTTGCCCATATCCTGGATTGCCTTCTTCTGGGCCTTGTTCAGCTTTGTAGGGACTTCCAGATATACCTTGACGTAGAGATCGCCCTTGCGGTTGGATCTGAGACTCTTGATGCCTTTGCCCTTGAGTCTGAATACGGTTCCCGGCTGTGTTCCGGCAGGAACCTTGTATTTGATCTTCTCCTCCAGGGTCGGCACGATGATTTCGTCGCCCAAGGCCGCCTGCTCGAAGGAAATCGGGATATCCAACCACAGATCGGTGCCCTTTCTTTCGAAGAGCTTATGCGGTTTGACGCGGAGCACGATGTAGAGATCTCCGTCCGGACCGCCGTTGATACCCGGTTCTCCCTGTCCTCTGATTGGGATGACGGAATCGTTGTCCACGCCCGCCGGGATGTTGACGGTGATGGTGACCGTATCTCTGACTCTGCCCGTTCCGCCGCAGTCTGCGCATGGTGATTCGTTGATCTGTCCGCTTCCGCCGCAGTCAGGACATGGCGAAACGCTCATGAAGGAACCTAAAGGCGTCTGCTGCTGCGTCCTAATCTCGCCGGTGCCGCCGCATCTTGGACAAGCCTTCTTGGATGTGCCTGGACTTGCGCCGGTGCCGCCGCAGGTTTTGCACTTGACCATCTTCGTGAGCTTAATCTTTTTGTTCGCGCCAAAAGCGGCTTCCTCGAAGGTAATTGTCATGGACTTCTGGATGTCGCTGCCCTTGCGTGCCGCACTCCTGCTGCGCTGCTGGCCGCCGAAACCGCCAAAGCCGCCGAAGCCGCCACCGCCAAAAGCACCGCCGAACATATTGAAGATGTCCTCGAATCCGCCAAAACCTTCAAATCCGCCTGCGAAGCTGTTCGGGTCTATGCCTGCATGTCCGTATCTGTCATACTTGGATTTCTGTTCCGGATCAGACAGAACGGCATACGCCTCGTTGATCTCCTTAAATTTTTCCTCGGCCTCTTTATCTCCAGGATTTTTGTCCGGATGATACTTCATCGCCAGCTTACGGAAAGCCTTCTTGATTTCATCATCCGACGCGCCTTTCTGGAGTCCTAAGACCTCATAGTAATCACGCTTATCTGCCATTTATCTTACGCTTACAGGAGGCCGGTAAAACCGGGCCCCCTGCATCCTTTTCTGTATTATTCTTGTCCGATATTATTCAGACTGCTTGTCGTCATCTACGACTTCGAAGTCAGCGTCTACGACGTTGTCATCAGCTGCGCCAGGCTGCGGGCCGGCTCCTGCTGCGCCTGCGGCACCGCCCATGCCGCCCATACCGCTCATGTCAGGGCCAGGACCTGCCTGTCCGCCGGCCTGCTGCTGAGCCTGCTGGTACATCTTCGCTGAGATTGTGTGGAACTTCTCTGTCAGAGCTTCCGTCTTAGCCTTGATGTCTTCGATGTTGCCTGCGTTCAGTGCGCTCTGGAGCGCATCCTTCGCTGCGTTGATGTCGTTCTTCTCTTCCTCGGAGAGAGCCTGGTCGAGTTCCTTGACATTCTTCTCTGTCTCATAGATCAGAGTTTCAGCCTGGTTCTTGACCTCAACTTCTTCTTTTCTCTTCTTGTCTTCTTCTGCATACTGTTCTGCTTCCTTGACCTTCGCATTGATCTCGTCTTCAGACAGCTTTGTGGAAGAAGTGATTGTGATGTTCTGTGACTTGCCTGTTCCCAGATCCTTCGCGCTTACATTAACGATACCGTTTGCGTCGATATCGAATGTAACTTCGATCTGCGGTACTCCACGTGGTGCAGGCGGAATGCCTGTGAGCTGGAATCTTCCGAGTGTAGTGTTTCCTGCTGCCATATCTCTTTCACCCTGCATTACGTGAATATCTACTGCAGGCTGGTTGTCTGCTGCTGTTGAGAAGATTTGGCTCTTCTTTGTAGGAATTGTTGTGTTTCTCTCGATGAGCTTGGTTGCTACGCCACCCAGTGTCTCGATGGACAGTGAAAGCGGAGTGACGTCCAGAAGCAGGATGTCGCTTCTCATCTCTTCGTCTCCTGACAGGATACCTGCCTGGATCGCTGCACCGATTGCTACGCATTCATCCGGGTTGATTCCCTTGAATGGATCCTTGCCGGTGATCTTCTTAACTGCTTCCTGTACAGCCGGGATTCTTGTGGATCCGCCGACCAGGATGACCTTGTTGATGTCGTTGTTTGTAACGCCTGCGTCTGCCATAGCCTTTCTCATCGGCTCGATGGTTCTCTCTACCAAGTGAGCAGTCAGCTGTTCAAACTTGGCTCTTGTGATGTCCATGTTCAGGTGGAGCGGACCAGCTTCGCTGACAGTGATGAACGGCAGGTTGACGTTTGAAGTTGTTGCACTTGACAGTTCCTTCTTCGCCTTTTCTGCAGCTTCCTTCAGTCTCTGCATTGCCATCTTGTCTTTTCTCAGGTCGATGCCGTTCTCCTGCGAGAAAGTATCAGCCATGTAGTTCAGCAGGCAGTCGTCAAAGTCGTCGCCGCCCAGCTTGGTGTCGCCGTTTGTTGCGAGTACTTCTACAACGCCGCCGCCCAGTTCCAGGATGGATACATCGAATGTACCGCCGCCCAGGTCGTATACCAGAATCTTCTGGGATTCTTCTGCCTTGTCGATACCGTATGCCAGTGATGCAGCTGTCGGCTCGTTGATGATTCTCTTAACATCGAGTCCTGCGATCTTTCCTGCATCCTTTGTCGCCTGCTTCTGGCTGTCTGTGAAGTAAGCAGGTACTGTGATAACTGCTTCTGTTACAGGGCCGCCGAGATAGCTCTCAGCATCTGCCTTCAGCTTAGCCAGGATCATTGCACTGATGTCCTGCGGTGTGTATCTCTTGTCATCGATCATGACATCATAAGCTTCGCCCATGTGTCTCTTGATGGATGCGATGGTTCTGTCAGGATTTGTGATTGCCTGTCTCTTAGCAGTCTCTCCTACCAGTCTTTCTCCGTTCTTTGCAAAACCTACAACGGATGGTGTTGTTCTCATTCCTTCTGCGTTAGTGATAACGGTAGGTTCGCCGCCTTCCAGTACCGCTACGCACGAATTAGTTGTTCCTAAGTCGATTCCTATAACTTTTCCCATTGTTTTTTCCTCCTGTTATTCTCTCGAAAGCAGCTCTTCCTAGTTGGCCACCTTTACCATGGAAGGTCTGATGACCTTGCCGTTCAGCGTGTAACCTTTCTGCATAACTCCGGAAACCTTGCCGCTTTCGTATTCTTCAGTTTCCTCTGTCATTACCGCGCTGTGGACATTCGGATCGAACTCCTCGCCCAGCGCCGGTATCTCAGCGAGCCCGGACTTCTCAAGGACATCCTGAAGCTGCTTGAAAATCATCTCTATGCCTTCTTTGAATCCCTCATCTGCATCGTGATCCAACGCCCGTTCGAAATTGTCTACAACAGCCAGAAGCTCGTTCATCAGTTTCTCGTTGGCGTAGGAATAGAGATCTCTTTTCTCTTTCTCTACCCTCTTTTTGTAGTTCTGGAAGTCAGCCATGAGTCTCAGGTATCTGAGCTCCTCTGTATCTTCCTTCCCCTCTTCTTTAACCTCTTCCTCTTTCTCTGTCTCGCCATTCTCCTTTCCGGAATCCTCGGCCGCATCTTCCGCGCCCTGCGCTTCTTCCGCCGCTTCTGATTCCTGTGTATCTTCTTCCGCTTCTGCTGCCTTTGCATCTTCTGCCTTGGCATCTTCCGCTTCTTTAAGTTCTTCTTCCATTACTTCTTCTCTGTTATCTGTCATCATCGTCTCCTTCCGTCAGCATGAAGGCTTTGCTTATATTATCGGTCAGGTATTCCACAACGGATGTTACTTCGTCGTACTTCATTCTGGTCGGTCCGATTACTCCGAGTTTGCCGACCAGTCTGCCGTCTACGTGGTAGGTGGCAGTGATTACGCTGCACTCCGAAAGATCCGCATCCTGGTTCTCTCTGCCGATGGTGATTTCCACACCGTCGCCTCTGCTGATAAGCTTCTGGGTGATATCCGCCTTGCGGTTTATCATCTCAAAGAAGGTTCTCGCCTTCTCAATATCGTTGTATTCAGGAAGCGCGAAGATATTCGTAAGACCATCCATATACAGGTTTACGTTCAGCATATCCTCCAGCGTCCTGATGAAGCTCGGGGCGATGGCGTTCTCGAACATGGACATGGCCTCCGCGTCGTTTCTAAAGTTCTCAATGATATCGAGCTTCAACGCTTCGCTGAGGGTTTTGCCGCTGTAGTTGTAGGTCATGTTCTTCGCCAGGATCCTGAGTGTCTCCTCGCTCGCCGGGGCCTTGAGTCTGACCACGGTGTTGCTGACCTTGCCGCTGTCCGACACGAGCATGAGCAGCACCGAGTAATCATCCATCGGCAGCAGATTGATGTACCGCAGCTTATCCTGCTCCTTCCCCGGAGACAGTGCAAAAGCTGTAAGGTTCGTGATCTCCGACAGTACGTGCGCCGCTCTCTCAATGAGATTGTCCAGTTCGTTCACGTTCTGGTAGAGCTCACTGGCGATGGCGTCCTTCTGCTCCTGGGAGAGCTCCCGCTTCTGCATCAGGTCATTGACGTAAAGCCGGTAAGCCTTCTCCGACGGGACTCTTCCCGATGATGTATGCGGATGTGTCAGATAGCCCAGCTCCTCCAGGTCCGCCATCTCATTTCTGATCGTCGCCGGGCTGCCCAGGCTGTAGTTCTTCGAGATGGTCCTGGAGCCGACGGGCTCCGCAGTTCTAACGAAATCAGCGATGACGGCCTGCAGTATCTTCAGTTTTCTTTCTGTTAAATCCATACCTGGCCCTCCTGTTGTTAGCACTCTTCTTGTTTGAGTGCTAATCTCTATCCATAAGGTAACACCTGCGCCCCTGTATGTCAATACTTTTTTCAAAAAAAGATGGGCCATTCCGGCCCATTTTTTCGCGGTGATTGCAATGCTGATTAATCTATTTCATTGGCACAAATTCCCCGGTATCAAACAGGAACAGATACGCTTCTTTGACCGGTTTGCCGGTAGCGCCTTCCAGGGCCTTGCGATAGAGGTCGATCTGTCCGGCATAGGTATCGCGGATGTCTTCCGCAGTCCGTCCCGCTCCCATGTAGCTGTTCTTGTAGTCGATGAGGACAATGCCGCCCTCTTCCTCGAAGAAACAGTCGATCACACCCTGAATGATGGTCTCGGCCGCCGGATCTGCTGCGCCATCTGCGTCCTCCGCCATGTTCATGGTGAAGATGAATTCTTTCTCCTTGCGCAGTCTGCCGTCCCGGGCTGCTTCCGCCGCACGCCGGCCAACCTCTGCGTCGAAGAATCCCGCTGCCTTGTCGATGGACAGCGCGTCGTACTCTTCCGCGGTCAGGATATCCTCCGCCAGGAGTCTGTCGGCGACCGTCTGCAGATATGCTCTGGCTCCGCCTGCAAAAGCAACCGCCTCTGCGAAGTCGGCTTTTTCCATGAGCAGGTGCATGAGGGTGCCCCGCTCTGCCGCGGTCAGGGTGCCTGTGCGCTTGGACCGGTCAGGGTCGAAGGCCTCCGGCAGGGCAATCGGTGCGCCATCCTCGTGCCCCGCCCGATTCAGTTCGGATACGGAGTACTTCGGCTTGATTTCCGCCCCGGATGTGTACGGATAGGTATAGGACAGGCGCGCTTCGGTCAGCGCTGCCAGTTCCGGATCATCAAACTGTCCGGCCAGCTCCAGGAGCTGTTCCGGGGTGTGGCGCAGTCTGCTGTGGCTCTGGGATAAGGCCGCTGCATCGTCGTAGATGCGGACCTCCGCACCAGCAAAGCCAGGTTCGTCCGACTCTGTCAGCGGCTTGTACAGCATCTGCAGGAAACTCTTCGTATTCGGGCCATCCTCC
The DNA here is from genome assembly GCA_902763505.1 of uncultured Eubacteriales bacterium. Classification (GTDB taxonomy): domain Bacteria; phylum Bacillota; class Clostridia; order Peptostreptococcales; family Anaerovoracaceae; genus Lentihominibacter. Next base: position 10,479 of record CACWSO010000024.1, read on the forward strand.
AGCTGCTCCATCTTCTTGACCGTGCCGACAATCTCCAGACCGTCCTTTGCACGGGTCAGGGCAACGTACAGAATGCGGATTTCCTCTTCAATGGCCTCATTGGCCCCTGCATTCACGATCATCTTCTGCAGTAAGCTCGACCTGTGCCAATGTTCCTCGCGGTTCACGACCGGCAGACCGATGCCGTGGTCTCTGTGGATTTTGATCCGGCCGCTCCGGTCGCCCTTCTCTGTGCCTTTGGAGGCGTTGGCGAAGATGACCACCGGGAACTCGAGGCCTTTGCTTTTGTGGACACTCATGACGCGGACCACGTTTTCGCCTTCGCTGACGACGCTGGCCTCGGAGTCAGTCTTATCCGAGGATTCCATGGATTCCACATAGCGCAGGAAGCCGTAGAGGCCGCTGCTGCTCATGGACTCGAACCTGGCGGCTTTGTCGGCGATGAGGCGCAGGTTGGAAATACGCTGGGTGCCCACCGGCAGGCCGCTGCAGTAATCGTAATAGCCCGTGCCGTAGAGGATTTCCTTCATCAGGTCCTCCAGAGGCACCGTACGGCTGATTTCTTTCCAGACGTCGACGGTGCGGATCATAGCGCGAATCTTCTCCTGGAGGTGCTGGTCAAGGCCATCGACCTCAGCGCCATCGGCCTCCGCGTAGGCGAACACTGCGTCGCTGTAGCTGCCTTCCCGGAAGGCGATCCGGATCGCGGCCAGCTCCTGCACGGTGAATCCGAAGACCACCGACCGCATTGCCGAAATGAGCGGCACGTCCTGCCGCATATTCTCTATGATTCGCAGAAGGTTGATGAACACCTGCACTTCGACGGTTTCGAAGTACTTGCCGCCACTCTCGCCATAGGCGTCGATGCCCTCGTTGATGAGGTAGCGCTCGATGTCCTCGACCTCCTTGTTATTCCTCACTATAACTGCAAAATCTCCAAGCTGAAGCGGTCTCATGCACTGTTTCTTGCTGTCGTAGACCGGTGTGCCGAGCCGTTCCCGGATGATACCGGCGATGACGGCGCCTTCCGCGTCGTTCTTGTCAGGGGCGTCCTCGTCAAAGTTCTCGTTGACGATCAGGTGGATCCGCGGCGGGAATCCCAGATGTTCGTCCCCTGCCGTGCAATAGAGGCGCGCGTTCTCATCGTATCCGTCCATCATCTGCTCAAAAACAGTATTCACCGGCTCGGTGACGTTGCGCTTGCTCCGGAAATTGCTGCTGATATGCAGCAGCTCCCCGGTTTCTGTTCCATCAGGATCGGCCGCACCCGCTGCCGCATACGTCTCGGCTCTGGCCTTGAAAATCTCCGGTTCCGCCAGCCGGAACTTGTAAATGCACTGCTTGATGTCGCCCACCATGAAGAGATTGTCCGGCCGGGCGATCTTTCCGACGATTTCCTCCTGCAGGTAGTTGCTGTCCTGGTACTCGTCCACGAAAATGTACTCATACCGCTCCCGCAGTTCGGCCGCCGCCTCCTCGTGTCCGAGGATGTCGATGGCGTAATGGAGGGCATCGTCAAACTCGATCACGTTCTCGGAAGCCTTGAGGCTCTTGAGTTCCGCGTAATATTCTTCCAAAATCCCCACGTAGTACTGGGTATCTTCATGGAGGCCGCGAAGCTCTTCCTCCCATTCGTCGAAGCTTCTTCCGTAGACCGTATTTTTAATTATGTCTACTTGTTCCTTGGCCCCATTGCGCACTTTCGTAATGCGCTTTTTCGTATCTTCGTCGGCCTTGTCCTTTGCGTAAGCCATGGTGCCGGCTTTGAAGGAAGCGATTTCTCCCTCGAAGGCTTCCATGGCAGCCCGCAGCTGATCTGCAGGACAGTCGAGTGCCCTCTTCGCCTTGATAATCAGCTCTTCCACGGTCTCCACGTCCTCACAGACGACCCCATAGCAGTTCGCCAGTCCGTTATCATGGCACATATCCGCCGCTCTCTGATACTGCCGCAGGGCTTGTTCCAGTCCCTGCAGAATCAAACCGGCCATATACTGATTGCCGCCGATGGCCTCCATCGGGTGCTCCGCACCAAGAGCAGATGCTTTTTCGCGGGCCCAGGCGATGCCGTTGTGGATACTGCCCAAGGTCTTGCAGGTCTCCAGGACGTTGTCCCGGAGGGATCTGTCGGTGCGCCCGCCGCCGTATTTCAGCACAAAAGCGCGGAATGCCTCGGAATTCTCCTCATAGCGCCTTGCAAACACGTTATCCACGGCCTGGCGCTTCATGATCTCGATCTGCACGTCGTCGGCCACGCTGAAGCCCGGTTCCGCGTCGATCAGGTAGAAGTACTGCCGCACGACGTCGAAGGCGAAGGAATGGAAGGTTCCGATGCTGGCTGACGGCAGTTTGGACAACTGACGTGTCAGCATGGTCCGGTCAGCGTCCGGCTTCTTCAGTTCCTCCCGCAGGGCCTTTTCCAGGCGCTCCCGCATCTCCGCCGCTGCGGCATTCGTAAAGGTAGTAATAAGGAACCGATCGATGTCGGTTCCTTCGTCTATCATCAGTCTCTTGATGCGCTCAACAAGAACGGTGGTCTTGCCCGACCCCGCTGCTGCCGAAACCAGAATGCTTTTGCCTGTGGTTTCAATTGTTGCACGCTGTTCGTCTGTCCAGTTCATACTCTCTATCCCTTTGTAAGCCTTTATACCAACGGCTGACCCGTCATTTCCTCCGGAATCTCCAGTCCCATGAGTTTCAGCATGGTCGGCGCGATATCGCAGAGCTTGCCGCCGTCCTTCAGCGGCAGCGGATCCGCAGAAATATTGATCAATGGCACGTCGTTCAGCGAATGCGCCGTCATGACGTTGCCCTTCTCATCCAGCATTTCATCCGCGTTGCCGTGGTCGGCGGTCAGCAGAATCTGCCCGCCCTTGACCAGCACGGCGTCCACAATCTGCGGTACCAGGCCGTCCAGGGCCTCAATGGCTTTCACAGCGGCATCCATAACGCCGGTATGCCCTACCATATCGGCATTGGCGAAGTTCAGGATGATCATATCGTATTTGTCAGACGCGATGGCTTCCAGCACCTTCTCGGTGACCTCCGGCGCGCTCATCTCCGGCTGCAGGTCGTAGGTCGGTACGGACGGAGACGGCACCAGAATGCGGTCTTCGTTCTTTTCTGGTTCCTCGACGCCGCCGTTGAAGAAGAACGTCACGTGCGCGTACTTCTCGGTCTCGGCGATCCGCAGCTGCTTCAGGCCCAGATTGGAAATGTACACGCCCAGGGTGTTCTCCGGCGTCTTCGGCGGATAGGCCAGCGTCACGTTCGGCATCTCCGCGTCGTACTGGCTCATGCAGATGTAGCAGATGTCGCTGACTTTTTTCTTTCTCTCGAATGCAAAACCATCAAACTCCGGATCGACGAATGCTCTTGTGATCTCGCGGGCACGGTCCGGCCGGAAGTTGAACATGATGATGGCATCGCCGTCATTGACAAAGCCCTTCGGATATTTCTCGCTGTCGACGACGGTCGGCAGGACGAATTCATCGTTTTCATCTCTCTCATAGGCGTCCAGGATGGCCTGCTGGCCTGTGGCCGCGTGCAGTCCTTCATTGATGGTCATCGCGTCATAGGCTTTGACCAGACGCTCCCAGCGCTTGTCTCTGTCCATGGCGTAGTATCTGCCGCTGACGATGCCCACCTGTCCCAGGCCGACTTTTTCCATATGCTCTGTCAGCATATCCATGTAGGTGACAGCGCAGCGTGGCGGGACGTCTCTGCCGTCCAGGAAACAGTGGACGACCAGATTTTCGACGCCTTCCTTCTTCGCCAGATCGATCAGTGCCAGAAGGTGTGTGATATGGCTGTGAACGCCGCCGTCCGACAGGAGTCCCTGCAGATGGAGGGTCGACCCATTCTTCTTCACATGCTGGATTGCTTTTGCAAAGGCTTCATTCTCGAAGAAGTCCCCGTCTTCGATGGCCTTGGTGATCTTGGTCAGATCCTGGTATACGATGCGGCCGGCGCCAATGTTCAGGTGCCCGACTTCGGAATTACCCATCTGCCCATCCGGCAGACCCACGTTCAGCCCACAGGCTTTCAGGGTCGTGCCCGGGTATTTGGCGAAGATCTCATCCAGGTGAGGCTTGTTCGCCGCTGCGATGGCGTTGCCCTCTTTCCTCGGATTGATTCCGTATCCGTCCAGTATCATCAGCATTGTAGGTCTCTTAAAATCTGCCATATTGCACCTCCTAACTTCAATGCACTATTATACCACAAAAACCACCGTCACGGCGGTACTTTCGTCTCGATTCATAAGATTGTCGGAGTGTCCGCCGGCGCGGGCTCAGAGGATCCGTCCGAGGCCGCTGATGTCCGGCTTTTCCCCGGCTTTTCTGTCCGCGAGGGCTTTCTCAAGCCGATGGAATGTGCGCTTGTTCAGCGGATAGATGATCAGGAGGACGCCGCTGGCGATCAGAACGAGTCCGGGCAAAAGCAGGAACGCGCCTTTGTACCAGCCGAATTTCAGGAACCAACCCAGAAGCTGCGTGGCAAAAGAAGCTCCGATGGTGAACGAAAGGCATGTGACTGACGTGATGCACCCCTCGATGCGGCGGTCCATCTTGAATTCCGCCACCTCGCTGATGTCGTACACAAGGGCGTTGCAGAGCTGCCAGAATGTGCTGTACGCCAGATTGAAGAGAATGACGTAGGCCGCCAGCCCCGCGAAGGAATGGATCCCGACGACAAAGAACAGCATCCCGGCGCATCCGGAAAATAGCACTGCAAAAGCAAGAACGTTCTTTTTGTCGACCCGCACGGAAAGCACGCCTGCAATCGGCGTGACAACGAAATTGGTCACCATGGCGATGGCGAAACACACCGACGTAATATCATCAGCGATGCCTAGCTCATACCTGGCGAAGAACACCATCGAGGCGTTGAAGAAAGTGTTGGCTATGATGAACAGAACCTGGATCGCGGCGATATACTTGAAGGGTTTTAGCTTCACGACCTGCAGATAGTCGTGCAGCAGCCCGGACAGACTGGCTTTCACCTCCTGCCGGAATTCCACGACCTTCTCATGACCCCGGGTCGTGATCCACGTGATGCCGAGCCCGCACACGGCCACGGCCGCCAGAATGGCCGCCATGATGGTCCATCCGGTCCCCTCGGCGAAGCCCGCCTGCTGCAGCCGTCCCACGATGAGAAGCGGGAAAATGACGCCCAATGCGTTACTGGCCAGAGCGAAGATCCTGGCGTAGGTACGCAGCGTGCCCCGTTCATCGTAATCGCCTGTGATCTCTGCGCCGAGGGCCGTATAGGGCGTGTAGTACATGCTGAAGCCCAGCCAGAACATCAAGGCGGCGATCAGGTAGAACACTGTTTTCTGCGCCGTGTTGAGATCCAGATCCATGAACATGCAAACAAGGCCTATGCCCAAAGGCAGCATGGCCGCCAGCAGGAATGGTCTTCTCCGCCCGTACTTCCATCTGACATTGTCGGAAACATATCCGATCACGGCGCCGAACACCCCGTGCAGCAGGACCGCGATCGACGAGATCGTCCCCGCCCTCTCCGGCGACAGACCGGCCACCGTCGTCAGGAACAGAATGAAAAATACGATCACAAAATTGTATGGCCCGGAATCAGCCATGGATGCCGCCCCATAGCTGAACATCGTACGCTTCTTCATGCTTGAATTATAGATACACCACGATCAAAAGTCAAAGCCTGTCTTTGATGTAACAAAAACGGGCCGCTGCACGAGTGTTTCGTGCGGCAGCCCGCAACTGTCTGCGGTGGATCGATTACAGCAGGTCTTTTCTGGAAAGGTTGATTCTTCCCTGTGAGTCGATCTCGATGACCTTGACGCGCACTTCGTCGCCGACGTTGAGGACGTCTTCGACCTTGTCGATGCGCTCCTTGGCGATCTTGCTGATGTGGATCAGGCCTTCCTTGCCCGGCAGAATCTCGACGAATGCGCCGAAGTTCATGATGCGGGTAACTTTACCTTCATAGATCTCGCCTGGTTCAGGCTCTTTGACCAGCATCTCGATTTCCTTCTTGGCTGCCTCGAGGGACTCGCCGTCCGGTGATGCGATGAATACCATACCGTCGTCGTTGATGTCGATCTTGACACCGGTTCTGTCGATGATGCCGTTGATGGTCTCGCCGCCCTTGCCGATGATGGTTCTGATCTGGTCTGTCTCAACCTGCATGGTGATGATGCGCGGTGCGTATGGTGACAGCTCTTTGTTCGGCTCAGGAATATCCTCGAGCATGGCTGACATGATATGCATTCTGCCCTCTCTGGCCTGAGCCAGCGCCTTCTCCAGAATCTCACGGGAAAGTCCGTGAACCTTGATGTCCATCTGGATGGCGGTGACACCCTTGGCGGTACCGGTGACTTTGAAGTCCATGTCGCCGAGGAAGTCTTCCATGCCCTGGATGTCGGACAGGATGGCCATCTTTGATGATCCGTCTTCCTCAACTCTTTCGATGAGACCCATGGCGATGCCGGCTACAGGAGCCTTGATCGGAACGCCTGCGTCCATCAGAGCCAGACATGATCCGCATGTGGAACCCATGGAAGTGGATCCGTTGGAGGAGAGTACTTCTGAGACGACTCTGATCGCATATGGGAATTCCTCTTCGCTCGGCAGTACCGGAATGAGCGCTCTTTCTGCCAGCGCGCCGTGTCCGATTTCTCTTCTGCCAGGGCTCTTCATTCTTCCAGCCTCACCGACTGAATAAGGCGGGAAGTTGTAGTGATGCATGTATCTCTTCTCAGTCTGCTCTGTGATGCCATCGATGGTCTGCTTCTCGCTGAGAAGTCCCAGCGTACAGATGGACAGCACCTGTGTCTGTCCTCTCTTGAAGAGGCCTGAGCCGTGTGTTCTCGGCAGTACGCCGTGGTCGATCCAAAGCGGTCTGATCTCGTCGAGCTTACGGTTGTCAGGACGGATACCCTCGTCCAGGATCATCCTTCTGACCTGTTCTTTTGTGATGTTGTAAAGAACGGAATTGATATCCTTCGCATTGTCCGGATAAATCTCTTCGAAGTGTTCTTTCGCGTCAGCTTCGACTGCATCCATCTTTTCCTGTCTCTCAAGCTTGTCAACAGTCTGGATGGCTTCTCTCATCTTGCCTTCTGTATATTCTCTGACTGCTGCGTCAATGTCTTCCGGAACCTTGTACAGTTCGATTTCCATCTTAGGCTTGCCGACTTCCGCTACGATCTGTTCGATGAACTCAACGATCTTCTTGATTTCTTCGTGAGCGAACATGATTGCGTCGAGCATCACATCTTCAGGAACTTCCTGCGCGCCTGCTTCTACCATCATGATGGCTTCCTTGGTACCGGAAACGGTCATGTGCATGCAGCTCTCTGCTCTCTGAGCTTCTGACGGGTTGATGATGAACTGTCCGTCGACCATTCCAACTACGACAGATCCTGTAGGACCTTCCCACGGAATGTCTGAGATGGAAAGCGCGATGGATGAACCGATCATAGCAGCGATCTCGCTTGGTGCGTCATTGTCAACGCACATAACGGTAGCGACTACCTGAACGTCATTGTAGAAGCCCTTCGGGAACAGAGGTCTGAGCGGTCTGTCCATGAGTCTGGAACAGAGGACTGCTCTTTCGCTCGGTCTTCCTTCTCTCTTGATGAATCCTCCCGGAATCTTGCCTGCTGCGTACATCTTCTCTTCGTAATCGCATGAGAGCGGGAAGAAATCGATGTCAGGTCTCGGCTCCTTGGATGCGCATGCCGTTACGTTGACAACTGTGTCACCGTACTTGACCCATGCCTGTCCGTTTGCCAGTTCGCAAACTTTGCCGATTTCTACTTCCAGCAGTTTGCCTCCGATGGCGGTTCTGAATGTTTTGTAATCTTCGTACTTCATAATTTACAACTACCTCCTGTAAATTTACTTCCGTGCCGCGAAGATAAGCGGCAGATATGCTGCAAAAGCAGCAACTGATGTACCGTAAACTACGGCTGCTGTTGCCGTAAAATACGGCTGCATAAAAACGATAAAAGGCGGGTGCGTAAAGCCCCGCCAATTAATGACCAAATTACTTTCTGAGTCCCAGTCTTGCGATGAGTGATCTGTATCTCTCCAGGTCTGTTTCCTTCAGATAGTTGAGCAGGTTTCTTCTCTTACCTACCATCTTCAGCAGACCTCTTCTTGAGTGGTGGTCCTTGTGGTTCTTCTTCAGATGCTCGTTCAGGTCGTTGATTCTGTAAGTCAGGATAGCAACCTGTACTTCTGGGGAACCAGTGTCGCCTTCTTTCAGCTGATACTCTTTGATGATTTCTGCTTTCTTTTCTGTTGTGATCATTTTTGTTTCCTCCTTGTTATCAATACGCCTGCAGATAAGCCGCCGTCGGAGTATCGTACGTCCGATCCGCAGGTAAAAATCATGCTTGATTATATTATCATGCATGTATTGCAAATGCAAGAAAAAAATAATCAATACTCTTCCGGGTCAAGCAGCATGAAGTTGTATTTTTTGAAACTCTTGAAGTCATCTTTGCTCAAGGTAAGATTCTCCATCAGATCTTCGTCTTCATGCAAAGGCGAAAGTGACAGAATCACTTTTGATGAGAACGGCGTAAATGGACGGAATGAAAACCCCGAAAACAATCCGTAGAATTTCGTCTCCTTCTGTTCCAGATGCTGAAGATAATATGGATTGACGGCGCAGATACTGATTCTGCCACAAGGATTGAATGGATTCGTCATTAGGAAGTATATTATCGTATCATAGCTGAACATCTTCCCCGTGTAGAAGTATCTGCACAGATCGGCATCTGCGAAATCTGGAACATCCAGATGCAAGGAGCATTTGATCTCTTTTTCCTGCTCATTTGGAACAATGTCCAGAATGGATTTCACGACTCGTTTGATTCGTCCATCATACTGATACATGAACACCTTTGATGGCTGCAGCCTGTTTCTGAAAAAAGTATCATAATTGTAAGATTCATCAAAGGATTGTCCTGAAGAATCTGTCGTGGCCAGGGCAACCAGATGCTGCGGTTCCACGTTGAGAACCCTTGCGATGTCTACCAACGTATCAAGATCGATGGAAATCATTCCGTTCTCATACTTGGAAACCGTCGAAGCGCTCTTCTGGATGGACGAAGCCAGAGCTTCAATGGTAATTTCTTTTTCTTTCCTTAATCTTCTAATGTGATTCCCTATTCTGGCCGATACACTTACGTTTTCTGTAGCCATGGGATCCCCTCCTGCAACAAGCTTTCCGAATTCTTGTTTGTGGGCTCATTATATCATAGCCGTCTGCCAAGAGTACTCGTCTTTCTGGTTTCTTTCCTACAAATCAGCTTTTTCTGTTTTTTCGTTTTTGTTCTGTTTTGTATTTTGTATAATACAATAATTTTAATTAAAATTGTCGTAATTTGAAAATATATGCACTAAAATTTTCTTTATAGTAAAATGTTAGCAGTTTTATCTTCATCGCTTTATCATAGTACAATTATGACGAAGCAGGCTATGTTTCAATCAAAGATAATATGAAAGGAAAGGAGAAAGACATGAAGAAGATGAAAAAACTACTGGTATTTGGACTGAGTCTGGTAATGGCTCTGACGTTCTTTACCGCATGCGGCGGCTCCGGAGGCTCCGGTGACTCAGACGCTGACACGGATCAGACCTATAATCTGAGACTTGGCACAATCGTAAACGAAGAGCATACTCTTACGCTCAGCGCACAGAGATATGCAGATGCCGTCAAGGAAGCTACAGATGGTCATGTAAACATCACTGTTTACCCTTCCAGCCAGCTGGGCGACTACATCAATGTTTATGATGAGCTGAGCATGGGCTCCATCGATCTGGCATGGCAGACGATTCCAGATACCTATGACAAGAGGAACAACCTCGGAATGACGCCTTATCTGGTTACTGACTACGATGGTATCAGAGAACTGTATGGCAACAAAGACAGCTGGTTCTTTAAGACGCTCGCCGAAGTAAATGCTGAAAAGGGCGTTACGCTTCTGGGAATTGCTCCTAACGGCTTCATGGGCGTTGGCGCAGAAAAGCTTGGAAATCTGGACACTGTCTTCGATTTCAATACGCCACAGGATGCACTGATTCGTTCGGCTTCGATCGACACTCTGATCGCACAGGTTGAAACCATGGGATACAGAGTCACTACCATTGCATATGCAGACCTCTACTCCTCTCTGCAGACAGGTGTAGCTGATGGATGGTATGGCGGAAGCGCAATCTCCAACATCCAGGGCTTCAAAGATGTAATCAAATACTTTGTTGACTACAAATCCGTTAACGAGCCGATGGGTATGCTCATGAGCACCAAGACTCTGGAATCACTGCCACAGGAATATCAGGACATCATGATCGATCTGGCTGTTGAAGAAAACGCTAAGGTTATCGATGACGTTGAAAAGGCTGACGGCGAGGCTCTGAAGGCTCTTGAAGAGTATGGCATTGAAATCATCGAACCAACAGATGAGCAGCTTGACGAGATGGCATCCATCATGCGTGAAAAAGTTTATCCTCTGTTCGCAGAAGATTTCGGCGAAGATCTCATGAACGAAATCAACAATTGGGTAGAAAGCCACTAGTCCATGTAACTTGTAAGAGGAACAGCATATGAATAAACCAACTTTCAAATTTGAAAAAACACCTGTCTGGAGAGCATTCCTGCAGGTCATAAAAACCGGTATATTCGTATGTGCTGCAGTTGATATCGTGGTGATGTTCGTTGCTGTTGTAATGAGATATATCTTTCATGAGGATTTTTTCGGATATGAGGAAATCCTCATGAATGTCATCCTCTGGATGTACTATCTCGGCGCAGCATATGCTACTTACAATGAAACGCATATCAAAGGCGATGTCATGTCATTCGTTTTCAAAACGGGCAAGCAAAAAAAGTTCTATAACCTGAGCATGGTTATCATTTCTATCATCATAATGGCCTTCTGGGTTGTCTGGGGTTTCCAGTATGCATCCTGGAACATCCACTCCGGAGGGACATCATCTGCATTGCACATACCACTCTGGATTGGCCAGATATCGATTTATATCGGTATCCTCGGGCTCTTCTTCTTTGCGATACTGAACCTGGTGAAGTACATCGTAATGAAACCGGAAGATTTCGTGGCAGATGAACCGACCGCTACTGCAACCGACGTGCCTGAGGAGGAGGTGAACGCATCATGACATTTGGAACAACTCTGCTGATTTCCGTAATCATGCTGACAGTGTTGATTCTGTACGGCGTTCCGATTCCGTACGCCTTTGCAGCACCTGTCGTTCTGATCGTGCTGGTCAATGACATTAATCCGCAGATGCTTTTGGTAACCACATACGGAAAAGTGTATTCCCTGGTTCTCCTGGCGATTCCATTCTTTATTATGGCGGGCGTCATTATGGAGAAAGGAAAGATCGGCACCTATCTGGTTGACTGGATCGAATGCTTTACCGGCAGAATCAAGGGTGGCCTGGCAGCCGCAACTGTAGTCGCCAGTGCCGTCTTCGGATCCGTTTGCGGAAGTGGATCTGCCACCGTAGCATGTATCGGTGGTATCATGGCGCCGCGTATGAAAGCCAGCAACTATAATCCCGGCATCATCGGCGCTGTCATCTGCTGCTCCGGACCACTGGGCTTATTGATTCCACCTAGCGCAATACAAATTCTATATGCCTGGTCTACGAATCAATCTGTTCTGGCCTGCTTTCTTGCAACAGTATGCCCAGGCGTGCTTCTCGTCATCTGTATGTCTATCACATCAGTTATCCTGATCAAACGCGACAAGCACTACAGACTTCCGGATCCTGTAATACTACCGGCACCTGAACGGAGAAAAAAGTTTATCCGCGTAACACGGGAATCTATTCCGGCACTGATCATGCCAGTTATTGTATTGGGAGGTATCTATGGCGGTATCATGACCCCGACGGAAGCCGGTGCCGTGGCCATAGTCTATGCAATCCCGATTGCATGCTTCTACTACAAAGGCATGAAACTTCGTCAACTGAAAGAAGTACTAACAGAAGCAGGTATCACAACAGGCGCGATTCTCTGCCTGCTGACATTCGTATCCATCATGAGCCGTCTCTTCCTGCAGGAGGGATTACCTCAGATCATACTCAACGCACTGACTATGATTTCTCAGGAACAGTGGGCGATCCTGCTCATGATCAATGTCATCCTGATTCTGCTGGGAATGATTACTGATGATATCTGTGGAACTCTGATTGCAGCTCCAATCCTGGTTCCAATTTGCCTGAGTATCGGCGTAAGCCCGATTCACTTTGCTGCGATTCTGGGTGTGAACCTGGGCATGGGCAATATCACGCCGCCGTGTGCCCCGTTCATCTTCCTGGCTTCCAGAACGACCGGAATCCCGGCTGCTTCTATCATGAAGTACTCCGCAGTATTCATCGTTACAAGTTATATCCCTGTATTAATACTTACAACTTATATTCCAGATCTATCCCTCTGGCTGCCAAACATGGTACTGGGAGATAAATTAGCGCTTTAGATAGAGGAGGTATTTGGAAATGAAAAAAGTAACATTCCGATATCTGTCGCAGGAAGACATTCTGAAAGTCAGAATATCCTATGAACAGATTATTGATACGATTGAAAAGACAATGGCAGCTAAGGGTCGTGACATGGTGGAATGCCCGCCGAAACCGGGCATTCACACCAGACATGACACCTTCATTCACGCAATGCCTGCATTTGTGAAAGACCGCGATATATGCGGAATGAAGTGGGTCTGCGGATATCCGGAGAATTATAAATATGATCTTCCGCAGATCGCCGGTCTGATTGTCTACAACAGCCCGGAAACTGGCATGCCACTAGCAGTCATGGATTGCAGATGGGTAACCGCTGTCAGAACCGCTGCCGTTAGTGCTGTTACGACAAAGTACTGTAAGCCTAAAAACACTAAGGTCCTCACAATCATAGGTGCTGGAGTTCAAGGCAGATTCCATGCGATTATGCTTAAGATTGTTGCGCCTGAAATCGAAAAGATCTTTGTTTCAGACATCAAGCCGGGCGCAGCAGAACAGCTTGCTGAAGATATGAAGGGCATTATTGATGCGGAAATCATCCCAACAACAGATGTTGAGACTGCAGTCAAAGCCGCCGATATCGTTTTGACGGCTACGCAAAGGGTTCCAGAGCCTATCATCCACTTTGATTGGATCCAGCCGGGCACGCTTGGCCTTGCCCTGGAAGCCAGTCGTGCGTGGGATGGTAAGTCCATCTTGGGTGCAGATAAATACATCACAGATGACTGGGATCTCACCGTATCTTATAAGGCACAAGGTGCTTTCCCTGACGGACTGCCAAAGAATCATAACACACTTGGTAAAATCGTAATTGGAGAAGAACCCGGACGGGAGCATGACGAAGACTTCATTCTTGCGATCAACGAAGGAATGGCCATTTCCGATATTGCACTTGCAGCTGACCTCTATGAGGCCGCATGTGAACAGAACATCGGAATCGAATTGCCATTAATGGAACAAGAGTCCATCTTCTAACAATTGTATCGTACCACTATTCCTTATCGGGCGGATATGTTGCAGCATATCCGCCCGATTTCCGTCCGGGTTACTTGCAATCTATACAACGATTCTTATTAGAGCAATTGGAAGCTGCGTCAATTTCCTATTTTCCGTCTTGGAAATTTGTGAATATATCATGTTCTTCCAAAGGCAATCCAACTCTTTCCTTCTCCGCAGCGATTGCGCGGATGAGGAACGCCATGTTTCTGCCCAGATTCCGCATGGTCCGCAGGCCTTCCAGGTCCTTTTCAACATCTTCTGCCGTGAATCCGTGGACCTGATTCCAGTAGGTGCTCGAAACGACCGGCATCCCACTGATGGTGAAATACTTGTTCAGCGCATCGAATGTGGCGGTATTTCCTCCCCTGCGGCAGCTGACCACTGCAGCGCCAACCTTCATGTGCTTCGGATATCCGGCGCTGTAGAACAGGCGGTCCATGAAGGACAGTGCCGTTCCATTCGGTGATGAGTAGTAGACCGGGCTGCCGATGATCAGACCGTCAGACGCCTCAAACTTCAGTGCCGCCTCATTGACGATATCATTGATGACGCACTTCCCTGTTCTCATGCAAAAACCACAGGCTCTGCATCCCGGGATGTCTTTTTTCCCGATCTGCAGCAGTTCTGTTTCGATGCCTTCCTCGTGCAGGGTCTTGATGACTTCTTCCAGCGCTCTCGCCGTGCAGCCAGTCTCATGGGGACTTCCGTTGATTACTAATACTTTATGTGCCATTGTTTTTCTCCTTATTCATCCACTGTTAACAGGTGTCATTATACACTACAAACAAAAAGAAGACCAGCGGCCTTCTTCTTAACATGGAGCGGATGAGGGGAATTACGCAGTCTTGCTCCGCAAGCCTGCCGTCCTGCGCCTCCCCTCTCGGTCGGCTTGGACCGCTCCCTGCTCGGGGCTCCATAGGAGCCCCTCGTTTTTCGGTCGCGCCCTTTCGGGTTCGATTCCCGGCAATGAACTCGTTTCAAACAAAAAGACCCACTCTCGTGGGTCATTTGTTTGAATGGAGCGGATGAGGGGAATCGAACCCCCAACCTCAGCTTGGGAAGCTGATATTTTACCACTAAACTACATCCGCCTGAAATGCGGACGGACTTACGGCGCCCGCCCGCATAATTAATTCAATTACGTGCTTTATTCTATCGTATGTTTCATCCAAACGCAACCGTTGTTATTCGTTGCTGCTGAGTGGAATCACGACCTCTGGCTCGTAGTTCTCTTCCGGTTCTGCTTCATCTTCTCCAATCAACTTCAGATAGATGGCTGCGTTGGCGTTCTGGCGGTATGGCTCGGTCCAGAATACGTTCACGAGTCCAAATGTGATACAGCCGAGAAGGAACCAACCGATGTATGAAAGGTCAAAGACAAACATGTTCCACTTCTGGCCGTCCATGAGTTTCCTCGATCTGGTGATAACTTGTGATGCGGTCAGTCCCGGGTTGTCGCGGAGTATGAACGGCACCATGCGGTAGGAGTATGACTTGACGATACCCGGTATGATAAACAGTAATGTCCAGAGAATCAGGAAGATATCCCTGAGAAGCAGGGTCAGGAAAGTGTGGCCGTATTTTGTGAATCCTGTTTTCAGCACCCCTAAATCAGGATGCTGTCCCTTGGCGTTCTCACGGAAGAATCCGTAGCATCCCACCTGCAGCGGGTTGAATACGAAGATCTTCAGCAGAAAGCCGATGATTAGTACTACAAAAGCAGCCGCCAGAAGACCCACAATCACCATTCCGGCTATTGCCTTATCTTCTTCCGGCATACTGTTCAGCGCATTTGTCATATCCTGATATTCTTCACCATTGAATGTTACGCTTGATGAATCAGGTACTTCTTCCAGATCGTAATCTTGTTCCATGTCTGATGTGCTGAATCTGCTCGCTAACCCAGTTCCTCCTGCAAGCAGTGAAATCAGAAATGCTGACAGGACGCTTCTCCAGTAGTTCGCTTTGAATTTGATTTTACCTTGTTCTTTGACTTGTTTTCTATCCCACATAAGCCTTTCCTTTCATGATGCTAAAACGATTGATGCTAAAACTATGATTACGCACGAAGTGTACACCTGCCGCCCCGATTATTCAACCCCTTCTCATGAATCAAACAGTTCTGCCGCAAGTTCTGCGACCTTTATCGGTGACTCCGGATCATCACTGATGGTGTGCTCTTCTCCCGGAAAAATGGTCAGCGGATAACCGAAACGCTCTGTGAATTCAATGGCTGCCTCTACCTTCACAGTGCTGTCACTCGCGCCATGCGCAAAGGCCATCTGTACGTCCTCCGGCTTTGCCTGGTCATACAAGGCAAACAAATCCGGCAGTTCCACATCGTCGGCGCCCTCTTCCAAAGCGAGCTCCGGGAAGTTGACAGCGGCGCAGCGCAAAAAGGCCTTGCTGCCTCTGTGCGGGCGGGTCGCCAGATAGATGCACGTGATGTAGGCGCCAAAGCTGGATCCGAAGTAGCAGATTTCCAGTGTCTGCTGGTATTTCCCCACTGGCTGGAATCTCTCGTCCAGATAGTCCTCCACGCACGCCAGGCTGTCCAGACAGTTTTCAACGGTCAGTTCTTCCTCTACCGCCTGCTCACTGCCGTGGTGGGGCTGATCATAGGCGATGACTCCGAAGCCTTTGCCTGGTAAAATCCGTATCAGATTCGCCGCATTCTGGCTTTCCTTGCTGCTGTCGTAGCCGTGAATCACAATGACAAGCTTCCGCATGTCATCAGGAAATTCCGCGATGCATGGGATTTCATGTCCGTTTTTCTTTGTTAGTATGATCTTTTCCATGTGTCAGATTATAACACAAAAAACGCAGGGGCGTGTCTTCCCTGAACCTGTCAACTAAAAGTAGACAGCAAAAAGAAACATCAAAAGCCCCGTTCATGTTTGAACTGAATGGGGCTTTTGTATTGTAGCGCGGCTGCAG
>CACWSO010000025.1 GCA_902763505.1 uncultured Eubacteriales bacterium
CGACGAGCGAATAGCTATTCTCTCCACCCATCAGGTGCACGATGTGGAGAGTCTGCTCGATCACATTCTCTTCCTCGACATCCACCGACTGCTCATGGACAAATCGATAGGCGAGATTACAGATAAGTACACATTCGAATATCGTCAGCCTCAGGACATGGCCGATGTACTTTACGCCGAGCCCACACTACAGGGCAACGCTGTGATAGCACCGCGAAAGCCGGGAACTGCCGAGACACCCGTAAATCTCGAACTGCTCTTCAACGCTGTAGCACAAGGGAAGATTTAAGTGAAAAATGAAAAGTGAAAAGTGAAAAATAAATAAACATATAAACTCGGAAACAATGGAAAAATTCAATACAAAACGTTTCGCCAATGTGCTGAAATGGGATTTCATGAACAACTGGAAATATACCCTCTGGCTGTTCCTCGTAATGATAGTGGTGTTCACTTGCATGCTCGGACTGACGTATTTCAACAGCAATTCCGACTATATGCAGGGTGTTCACGACACAATGATGTCAGTTCAGGCAAGCGCCTGCAATTTCATCCTGTCGATTATCATTCTTGCCGGTGCCAGCCGCATGTTCCTTCCTTTGAAAGACAAGCAGAGTGCAACGGCATTCCTCTCGCTGCCGGCAACAAATCTTGAGAAATTCATCTCGCGATTTCTCAACGTTATCGTGCTGTGGATAGCAGTTGGATGCGTGGCATTCCTGTGTGCCGACGCTCTGCAGATGTTGCTTGCAAAACTGCTCGGAGCAAAATATGTGGTCTCAGGATCGAAGACATTCTTCAGCATGTGGCCGTTCGATAATATGGAATGGAGAGGTGAGCCTTACTGGTTGAAGATTCAAATCGGCGTTTTTCTCACTACACTGTCACTAAATGAACTACGATTGGCGGCTATTTCGCCCGAAAAAATTCCATTAATTGGATATTTTCGGGCATTTTATGCTCAAAACAGGTATTTATCACGCATAAAACACGGATCGGTATGTCTATATAGTGACAATGTAGTGAGAAATCATTCAGAATTACATCAAAGTTACACCGGAGGATAAGACGGCCTTAAAATTATTAGCACTCTATAACGGTGAGTGCCAAAAAAGTGTTGACTTTGCATATAGCGGGTATTACAATGAGTTTAGAAAAGGGGTAAACACCCCAATACAAAGGGGTAAACGCCCTGAAATAGAAGGGGGAAACTAGTTATGAACATAGAAAAATACACACAGAAAGCACAAGAGGCAATTATAGATTGCCAGAATATCGCTGTGGAAGAAGGTCATCAGCAGGTGGATGGAGAACACCTGCATATGGCGCTGCTGCAGCAGAAGGACGGGCTGATTCCTAAGCTCCTCACTTACGCTAAGATAAATGTCGGAGAGATCATCGGATCCGTACAGGCGGAACTGGATAAGATTCCGAAGGTAAGCGGAAGCGCTGATCAGATGTATTCCACAAGACGTCTTCAGCAGATACTGGTCGATGCAGAGAAGAAGGCGGATAGACTCAAGGATGAGTATGTCAGCGTCGAACATCTCTACATGGCTCTGCTGGATGAGAGAAACACGCCGAGTGCTGAGATCTTTAGAAGATACGGCATGAGCAAGGATTGTTTCCTGAATGCGCTCAATCAGGTCCGCGGCAACCAGAGAGTTACAAGCCAGAATCCGGAAGAAGGGTATGATGCTCTGAATAAGTACGGAAGAGACCTTGTTGAGATGGCAAGGGACGGCAAGCTGGACCCGGTCATCGGACGTGACGCGGAAATCAGACACACTATTCAGATCCTTTCCAGAAGAACGAAGAACAATCCGGTACTGATCGGTGAACCTGGCGTAGGTAAAACAGCCGTTGTCGAAGGATTGGCCCAGAGAATTTTGAACGGAGACGTTCCGGAAGGACTGAAGGATAAGACCATATTCGCACTGGACATGGGTTCTCTTATTGCGGGCGCGAAGTTCAGAGGCGAGTTTGAGGAGAGACTGAAAGCTGTCCTCAATGAAATTGAGAAATCCGATGGCAGAATCCTGCTGTTCATCGACGAACTGCACAATATCGTCGGAGCCGGCAAGTCGGAAGGCGCCATGGATGCAGGCAATCTGCTCAAGCCGAAACTCGCCAGAGGCGAACTCCATTGCATCGGCGCGACCACCCTCGATGAGTACCGCAAGTACATCGAGAAGGACGCTGCCTTGGAGAGAAGATTCCAGAAGGTCATGGTGGATCAGCCAACCGTAGAGGATACCATTTCCATTCTCCGTGGATTGAAGGAGAGATTTGAAATACATCACGGCGTCAGGATCACAGACAGCGCGCTGATCGCGTGCGCGACCCTTTCGGACCGTTACATCACAGACCGTTTCCTGCCGGATAAGGCCATCGACCTGATGGATGAAGCGGCGGCAAGAATCAGAACGGAAATCGACAGCATGCCTGAGGAACTCGACCAGATTTCGCGAAAGATCATGCAGCTGGAAATCGAGAAGCAGGCGCTGAATAAGGAGACCGATAAAGCGTCCAAGGCGAGACTGGAAGCGCTGGAGGAAGAGCTGGCAGAGCTCAAGGATGAGGACAACGCCCTTCGCGCCCAGTGGGAGAACGAGAAGAACGCCATCGCGGAAGTCAAAGAAGTCAAGCAGCAGCTCGACGATGTCCGCCATGAGATCGAAGAAGCCGAGAGAAGATACGATTTGGAAAAACTCGCCGAGCTCAAGTACGGCAAACTTCCTGAGCTGGAGAAGAAGCTGGAGGAAGAAAAAGCAAAGGCAGAAAAGGCCGAAGAAGCGCGCCTCCTGAAGGAAGAAGTCGGGGAAGAGGAAATCGCCGAAGTCATCTCAGGATGGACCGGCATTCCTGTTGCCAAACTGGTCGAAACAGAACGTGAGAAACTGCTGAAGCTGCCGGAGATTTTGCATCAGAGAGTCATCGGTCAGGATGAAGGTGTTCAGTCTGTTGCGGAAGCTGTTCTAAGAGCCCGCGCAGGACTGAAGGACGCCAACAGACCGATTGGGTCCTTCATCTTCCTGGGACCGACAGGCGTCGGCAAGACAGAACTGGCAAAGGCACTTTCTGAAGCGCTCTTTGATTCCGAGAGAAATATGGTCAGAATCGACATGTCCGAGTACATGGAGAAACACTCCGTTTCAAGACTGGTCGGAGCGCCTCCGGGATATGTTGGATATGATGAAGGCGGTCAGCTGACGGAAGCGGTCAGACGGAAACCGTACAGCGTCATCCTGTTCGATGAAATCGAGAAGGCGCATCCGGATGTGTTCAACATCCTGCTGCAGCTTTTGGATGACGGACGTCTGACAGACAATCAGGGAAGAACCGTTGACTTCAAAAACACCATCGTCATCATGACATCCAACATCGGAAGCAGCATGCTGATCGACGGGATCAAGGAAGACGGAACTGTAGATCCGGAAGTCAAGGAAAGAGTCGAGGCGGAGATGAAGAAGTACTTCAGACCGGAATTTCTGAACAGAATCGACGAGACCGTCGTATTCTCACCGCTCACCATTGACCAGATCATCAAGATCATTGAGCTGGGAATGAAGGATATCGAAGCAAGACTCAGAGAGCGTGAGATTACGCTGGAACTGACAGACGCTGCGAAGAAGTTTATCGCAGACGAATCCTATGATGCAGCTTACGGCGCGCGTCCGGTTAAGAGATTCCTGCAGAGGAACATCGAAACAGAACTCGCCGGCGAGCTGATTCTCGGAACGATCATGGACGGTGACACCGTCCTCATCGACACCGACGGACAGAAACTGACATTTACGACAAAGTAACGTTAGTCGATGAGTTTCAAGTTCTCCGGACTCCCTTTGAAGCGCCGGATATACCAGTTGATCAGGAACGTCATGACGTAGTCATAGAGAATCATCATCACAATTCCTGCGAAGATGAGTCCGGCCACCGGCCAGTCCGGCGTGTGAACGCTGGAGGCGAGCACTGAGTGGAACAGGAGGAAACCAATACACATAAGAGCGGCTGCGTAGATCACTTTGATAAGGATCTGCAATACGCCGCTTTTGATTTTCTCGATGTAGAATTTGAGGACTGCATAGTAACCGAAGCAGAAGATGTACGGGATGAGGGCCAGTTTGTTCGGCACCAGAATCAGCCCGAGGAGACTTGCGGCAGCGAATACGGAGAGTCCGCCTGCGACGCCTGCTTCAATGACCATGACTGCAGTAAAAAGAGAGCTGATCAAAAATAATGTCAGCTCGATTCCCGGCACGAACGATGCGCCGAACATAAATATGACTGCGAGGGCGGTGCAGATACCGCCCATCGCGATTTTTCCGGTTTTGTTTTGTTTCATTGCCTTTGCGGTTTATTGCCTTTGCAGTTTACTGCCTTTGCGGCAGCGGGAGTCTAGATGCAATCACAGCAGCAGTCTGCGCAAATGTAGCACTGGAGCGCCTGACAGCACATATCATCATTGCCCATGGTGTTGTAACCATGTCCCTGCGCCTGATTCTGGAACGCCTGTCCGCGATTCTTGACTGCAGTGTAGTGACGCTGGTACTCGGCGTTTTCCGGATCCATACGGCAGGCAGTCTGCAGATTTCTGAGGGCGTCATCATACCAGCCTTTGCGGGAGGACAGAACGCCTTTCAGGAAGAACCATTCTGCGTCCTTTGCGGACATGCCGTTGAGTGCGGCTTCCGCGGAATCAAGTCTGCCCATATCGATATCGCGTCTGATTCGCATGAAGTCTTCTTCATAGTTGTAGCCGTCCTGTGACGCATAGCCGCCTTGGGATGCATAACCGCCCTGTGAAGCGTAACCACCTTGGGATGCGTAGCCGCCTTGGCCATATCCTGCGGAGCTGCCCGTGCTTCCCGGCTTCTTCATGAGCATATCATAGGCTTCATTGATTTCCTGCATCTTCTGTTCAGCCAGATCAGCGAGAGGGTTATCAATGTACTTATCCGGGTGGTACTTCTTGACCAGCTCCTTATAAGCCGCCTTGATTTCTTCATCTGTCGCGTTTTCTTTGATTCCTAAAACTTCATATGGATTCATCCGATTCTCCTTCGTCGTTTATGGTGTTGTTTTCTTCGGCATTCTTATTCTTGTTTATGATCTCTTCGGTTTTTCTGTTCATTCCGAAGTATATCACATTGTCTATTATACCTTGATTCTTTTTTATATCAAGTGATCCTGTCTGTTCCGAAAGAACGGCCAGATAGTGATACAGATTAAAGTCAAGATCATCGTGGATTCTGTCGCGGAACTGCTGCGTTGTCTCTTCGGCAAGCTCCTCGCTTCCGGATATGTTGCCTTTGTAGTCGAAACGGTAGAGCAGCGGATTGTAGGCGCCGCTTTCGATGTTTTCTTCAATGTCATCCGCGGCATCGATCAGGTAGATCCACTTTCCCATATGATACCCTGTCCGGGCAAAAATGTCGTGAAGGTTCTGTGAATTCGGGTAAAGGGATTTCGCGCCTTCCCGAAAGATGACTTCCATGATCTTAGAGAAGGATTCCGCGGCTTCATCGAGGCTTGCGCATTTGTTCTCCTCGAGACCGTTCAGTACGGCAAGGTTGATTTCAATGCCGTCGCAAAGATCAGGGTACTTCTGCTGCAGTTTTCTGTGGAGACGCTTCAAAAGCTTCACGGCTGCCTTTGCAGAGGTCTTGCCCTCATCGTGGGCGTCATCCAGCATCTTGTACCACGCCAGGATGAGCATGACGTCCCCAGCGTATTCGATGGCCTTGTTGCGGATGATGGTCTTGTTTTTGATGTGATGAACGATGCAGTGTTCCTGTGTCGGCGCATCAGGCGTTTCATCGACGGCGGCCAGAAGGAGTGCCAGAAAAGCGGCATCATAACTCAGAGCCATACGCGGCAGCTGACCGTACTCGGAACCGATGTACTTGCACACGCCGCAGTAGTAGCCCATATAGATTTCATATTCCCGGACTTTGAGGTCCGGTTTGAAGATCTGCACGTAACCTAACATATCTATATTGCGATTCTAGAGCCCGATTTTGAGCAGCTCTATAAATTGCCTTGCTGTACGCGGACTCCTGCCGTTTCTTCTGATTGCAAAGGCTTCCGCCTTCGTGATGAGTTCTTCTTCGGTGATCTCGTCTTCACCGTTTCCAATGGCGATTCCGTACTCGTCAGCCAGGGACCGTACGATTGAGAGATAGGCGTCCTTGCCCGGTTTGCTGAAGGTGATGGTGAGGCCGAAGCGGGCAGCCAGGCTCATCGTCTCCTGCATCGTATCGTTGAGGTGCAAGTCATCATCGAAGCCGGCGCCGCTGACACGGTCAGAGGCGGATTCGCGCACCAGGTGACGTCTGTTGCTCGTCGCGTAGATGACGGAATTGTCACCGCAGCCGGTGATGCTGCCTTCCAGGGTAGCCTTGAGGGCGGAGAAATTGTCATCGTTTCCCGCAAAGCTCAGGTCATCGATGAAGATGATGAACTTGAGCGGATTGGCTGCGATTTCCTCCATAACAGCAGGAATCTGGAAGAGCTGGTTCTTCTTCAGCTCGATCATGCGCAGACCCTGGTCCGCATAGGCGGCTGCTACGGCTTTGATTGTGGAGCTTTTGCCTGTGCCCATATCGCCGTAGAGAAGCATGTTACTGGCGCCGCTTCCATCCAGAAGGGCTTCTGTGTTGCGAATGACCAGATCACGCTCGCGTTTGTATTCAAAGAGCTGGTCGAGCTTCTGATAGTCAGGATGAGCGACCGGTACGATTTTCCCGTCTTCCACGCGGAAGAAGGTGTATTTGGCATAGATGCCATAGCCGGTCACGGCGATATTCGCCAACTTGCCGGTGAAGTCCTTGACCAGATTGCACTCCTCTGTCTTCCACTTCGGCAAAGCAAGGGAATCCGCGTTGGAAACGTTTGCGTCGAGCACTCTCTGACGGATATCCGCAGATGGAATCTGGCTGATCTCCGTGAGGATACCCAGTTCGTTCTTGACGGCAGCGACGATCTCAGGATCGATTTTCTTGCCGGCGGCGACGGCTTTTACATAGAAGTTGTCGTCTTCAAGGACCAGCTTTCTGATGTAAGCCGACAGACTCGCGCCTTCCGGATAGAGAAGTTCAATAAACTCGCTGTACGCAGCGACGGAATTGGCGTCCAGCAGCCGTCTCAGCGCCGCAACAGCAGGGTCGTCTTTCACGCTGCTGAAGATCGCGAGCGAATCGATTTTGATTTTCAGTTCATCGTAGATACTCATACAATGCTGCTCCTTATTCTTGTTATCGGGATAATTATACAACAGAATGATAAGAACATTTTAAAAACTTTTTTTGCCAAAACGGTTGACATCGACTAACCGCGAGAGTAATATACTTACTGTATTACCGATTTAATTGACTAAAGCAACCTAAATCAGTCTAGTAGCATAACATCTATCTTCTTGAATTGAGGCCTTCGGGTCTCTTTTCAATTGTAACGAAAAACCGCTGGCGGGCAGCGGTTTGCTTTGTTTTCGTATGGATTGCCTTTGCAACAGAGTGCCTTTGCTAGAGGGACTTGAGATATTCGATCTCCGCACGGGTGAGCTTGCGATAATGTCCCTGCAGGAGCCGTCCCAGCTTGATATCGCCGATGGCAACACGCTCCAGACTCTGCACTTTGTTGCCCACCGCGGCGAACATCTTGCGGACCTGACGGTTCTTCCCTTCGTGGATCGCAATCTCAACCACGGCAGAACGCGGATTCTGTTTGATCACGCGCACCTGGGCAGGAGAGGTCACGAAGCCGCCGATGTCGACGCCTTTGCGGAGCTTCGCCAGACGGGCTTTGGAGAGGACACCTGCAACTGTGGCGATGTAGGTTTTGTTTACCTCGTGCTTAGGATGGGTCAGAGAATAGGTCAGCTCACCATCGTTGGTCATAAGCAGAAGGCCGGTGGTGTTGTAGTCAAGCCTGCCCACCGGAAACAGCCGCTCCGGAATGTCCGCCACCAGGTCGGCTACCGTTGGGCGATCCTTATCATCGTTCATGGACGTAATATAACCCAGCGGTTTATTGACCGCCACGTAAACTTTGGCCGCATCCGCTCTGATCTCGGTGCCGTTGACGGAAACCACGTCCCCATCTTCGACCTGAGCGCCCATCTCACGAACGACAGCGCCGTTGATTTTCACATTTCCATTGGCAATCAGCTCATCGGCCTTTCTGCGGGAGCAGACGCCGGCTGACGCGATATACTTGTTCAGTCTCATGAGGTGATTATAACACGTGCGTCCGTGAAAGCAACCGCACAAATAAAAGAGGCGCCGCCGGAAGCGGTGCCTCTGTACAGTCATTCATAGGAACTGTTTCAGCTTATTTTCTCTTCATTTCCTTCGGAGTTACGCAAGTTCCGGAAGCTCTTGCAACGACGATTGGCTCTTCCAGGAAGTCTGCAGCTGAGTCATTGATGTCTTTTCTTGAAACGATGACTTTTCTTGCTTCGAATACCATGTGTCTTGAAGTGTTGCCGATCTTGTCGATTTCGCCGTAAGCTTCAATGTAGTCGCCGGCATATGTAGGTGCCAGGAACTCTACGTTATCATAAGCGCAGAACAGACCTTCGTCTCCGTCCAGCTTGATGAGCAGCTCAGTAGCAACGTCACCAAAGAGGTGTACCATGTGAGCTCCATCTACCAGTTCTCCGCCGTAATGTGCGTCTTTTGCTGACATTCTGAGTCTGAGTGTTGAAGTGATCTTTTCCATTTGTTATCTCCTTTTCGTTTTATTTAATACAAAATTACAAACTGCATTACCTGCACAATATATATTGCAAAACCAATGCCAAACGTTTATCATATGAATCAGAGGAAAATGAACCGAAAACGGTTCAGGAGGGAATTGACGATGAACACATTTGGAGTGGAACGTTCACTTACCCCACGCCGGACTTTCACCCCTCTGGCATGGGAGCTGGACAACAGCAGTCAGCTGAAACCGGGCGAGGTCAGAATTGCGCTGGATAAGGTGCATGTGGAAGGAACCAGTTTCCGGCAGATCTGCCAGGAAGCCGGCAATGATGAAGAGCAGATCAAAGAGAAAATCAAGGATATCGTTATCAGAAGAGGGAAACTCCACAATCCGGTTACGGATACGGGAGGGCTGTTCTGCGGCGTCATTGAAGAAATAGACAGTAAATACAACAACGTGAAGGGTTTGAAACCGGGGGACGAGGTCATATGCAACTCATCCTTGGCCGGCATTCCGATGTATATCGACAAAATCAACAGCATCGACAAGGTGTATCCGCAGTTCGACGCAGAAGGATATGCCATTTCACTACCGGGGATGCCGATCATCAAGAGACCAAAAGACCTCCCGATTGACCTGCTTTTGTTCACATTCAATGAATCAGGGACAATCTACACGGTGTCAAAGGGCGCAAAGGACAAGAAGCGTTTTGCCGTATTGGCCAACAATGTCATCATGGCGCTGATCTACGGCTATACCATCAAGAAATCGGCGGGTGACGACGCCGAGATCTATTGCGTGCTCGACCGGAACACACCGGTAGCGCTCAAAGGGGCAGGCATAGAAGAGATCAAGAAAAAGATATTTACAGAGATCCGTTACGTCAATATGATGCGACCGGTGGATTGTCTGAAGAACTTCGAAGGTACGCCACAGATGGATATGGTGGTGAACTGCGCGGACATCCCAGGGGCGGAAACCATCAGCGTTATGGCGGCGAAGTCCGGCGGTACCGTGATCTTCGCCAACTTCATCAGCAATTACAACATCGCGCTGTACGTTACGGAAGCCACATCAAAGGACATCAATATCAGATGCGCGGATGGATATCTGGAGAAATACGACGAACTGGATTTCGAGATCGTCAGAGGTCTGGCGCCTTATTTTGAAGGCAATTTAGTGCCAAGAGAGAAGTCCATAACAGGCGGGCAGAAATCGGAAGTCGACAGAGAGATCCTGGAGCAGTACAACCAGCACAATCTGGAAGAAGCAGAAGATTTCATAGCCGCCAGCCCGCGGATGCGTTCTGTGCTCGATGAGATCATGAGCGTGTCCAAGTATGACTGCAATGTTCTGATCACAGGAGACACCGGTGTCGGTAAAGAGAAGGTGGCCAACATCATACAAAAGAACAGCCGCCGGAAGATGCAACCATTTATCAAAATCAACTGCGCTTCCATATCTCCGAACCTCATTGAATCAGAGTTCTTCGGATACGAGAAAGGAGCCTTCACCGGTGCGGATACGAAGGGCAAGATCGGGTACTTTGAAGCGGCAGATAACGGCATCATCTTCCTGGACGAGGTAGGCGAACTGCCGATGGATATGCAGGCGAAACTGCTCCGTGTCATACAGGATGGAGAATTCCTGAAGGTCGGCGGCACAACGCCGGTAAAGACGAACGTCAGAATCATTTCCGCCACCAACAAGGATCTGGAGGATCTCGTGGAAAAGCGGGTGTTCAGGCGGGATCTGTACTACAGACTCAACGTATTTCCAATCAGAGTGCCTGCGCTGGATGAAAGAATCGAGGACATCCCGCACCTTGCAGACAACTTTGTTCGGAAGTACAACGAGAAGTTCGGCATGGACAAGTACATCGACGAAGAAGCGAAGGAAAACCTGGCCTCCCACAAATGGCCGGGCAACATCAGGGAGCTGGAAAATGTAATCCAAAGATTGATGATCGCCAGCAGCAGCGATGCGATCACAGTTATCGATGTTATTAAGGAGTTGGATGGAAGCCTGATGGGCGGCTTAGAAGCAATCATGCCTGCGGAATCGGATCAGGAGAGTGACATAGATTTAACAAGCATCGTTGAGGCCTTCGAAAAGAACATCATCAGGGAGGCCTGTGAGAAGTATGGCTCCACGAGAAAGGCGGCAAAAGCAATCGGCATTTCTCAGACGCAGCTTGTACGAAAGAAGAACAAATACGGGCTGTAGCCTTGCTGCAAGGGTAATGATACAAAAGCAATATAGACGCGAACCGAATTCGGTTCGCGTTTTTTACAAAAAGAACACATTACGGTTCAAAAACGGCGGATATGAAAGCCGATGACAAGGAATGACTTTGTGAAAGCCTTAACGCAAAAGGCTTCTGCATTCTGGACTCAGCTTGGCATGTAAATTGCTATATTATTGAGGTAAGTTAAAACTGCCTTTGCAAGAAGGCGAGGCCTGGCAAAGGCTTGAATACAAAAAACTTATTAGGAGGAAAAATCATGAAAAAAGGAAATCCGTACGGAACACACAGAGTTATCTCACCTAAGGGCGTTCTGCCACAGCCTGCAGACGTAGTAGACAACACTATGGAGATCTATGACAACGAAGTCCTGATTGACGTTAAGACGCTGAACATTGACTCAGCTTCATTCACAGAGATCTGCAAGCAGGTTCTGAACAAGAAGCCGGCAGAAATCGAAACTCAGGAAGAGAAAGACAAGGTTGCACAGTGCATGAAGGACATCGTTGCTAAGGCTGGAAAGCACAAGAACCCTTGGACTGGTTCAGGCGGAATGCTGATCGGTACTGTTAAGGAAATCGGACCTGAGTGGAAGGGCGACCTGAAGGTTGGCGATAAGATCGCTACACTGGTATCACTGTCACTGACTCCACTGGTAATCGAAGAGATCCACGAGATGAGACCTGCAATCGACCAGGTTGACATCACTGGCCAGGCTATCCTGTTCCAGAGCGGCATCTATGCTAAGCTTCCTGATGACATGCCGGAAGGTCTCGCACTTTCAGCACTGGACGTTGCAGGCGCTCCTGCACAGACAGGCAAGCTGGTTCAGCAGGGACAGAAAGTCCTCGTCATCGGCGGCGGCGGCAAGTCAGGTCTTCTCTGCCTCTACGAAGCAAAGAAGAGAGCCGGCGTAACTGGTCTGGTTGTCTGCGCAGCAGGTTCACAGAAATCAGAAGACAGAGCAAGAGCTCTTGATCTGGCAGACGAGTACTTCCACATGGATGCTTCCGATGCAGTTGGAATGTATGAGAAGGCTATGGAACTGACAAACGGCGAACTGTACGATGTAGTAATCAACTGCGTATCCATCGAGAACACTGAGATGGGCTCCATCCTCAGCTGTAAGGACGATGGAACAGTTTACTTCTTCTCAATGGCTACAAGCTTCACAAAGGCTGCTCTGGGAGCAGAGGGCGTTGGCAAGGACGTTAACATGATCGTAGGTAACGGATACACTAAGGGCCACGCTGAGATCACTCTTCAGGAACTGAGAGAGCATGAAGGCCTCAGAAAGCTCTTTGAAGAAATGTATGCATAATCATTCCCGATAGACAAGAGATGAAAAGGAGATAACAATGGCTATTAGAAATTGGAAAGACATTCCTCTTTTCAAGGATGTCACAGAAGAACAGTGGAACGACTGGCACTGGCAGGTTGCAAACCGTCTGAACACAGTTGAGCAGATCAAGCAGGTCGTCAACCTTACTCCGCAGGAAGAGGAAGACATCACTAAGGTAATGGATGGCTTCAGAGTAGGCATCACTCCTTACTACGCTTCCCTGATGGATCCGGATGATCCGCACTGCCCTGTAAGAATGCAGGCTGTTCCTACGCTGGCTGAGACGCACAGAGGCGAAGCAGATATGCTGGACCCTCTGCACGAAGACGAAGACTCACCGGCACCTGGACTGACTCACAGATACCCTGACAGAGTTCTGTTCCTGATCACTGACCAGTGCTCCATGTACTGCAGACACTGCACCAGAAGAAGACTTGCAGGTGAAACAGACGGCGCAAGATCCAGAGAAGACATCGACGCTTGCATCGATTACATCAGAAGAACTCCGGTTGTCAGAGACGTACTGCTTTCCGGCGGAGACGCTCTCTGCGTAGAGACAGACGTTCTCGAGTACATCATCTCAGAGCTGAGAAAAATCGACCACGTTGAAATCGTAAGAATCGGATCAAGAACACCGGTCGTTATGCCGCAGAGAATCACAGATGAACTGTGCGACATGCTGAAGAAGTATCATCCAATCTGGCTGAACACTCACTTCAACCATCCGAAAGAATGGACTCCGGAAGCTGCAGAAGCATGCAGAAAGCTGGCTGACGCAGGTATCCCTCTCGGAAACCAGTCAGTACTGCTCAGAGGCGTAAACGATGATGTTCACGTTATGAGAAATCTGGTACAGCTCTGCTGCAAGAACAGAGTTCGTCCGTACTACATCTATCAGTGCGACCTGTCACTTGGTATCGAGCACTTCAGAACTCCGGTATCCAAGGGCATCGAGATCATCGAAGGACTCAGAGGTCACACTTCCGGATATGCAGTTCCTACATTTGTAATTGACGCTCCGGGCGGCGGCGGCAAAACTCCGGTAATGCCTCAGTATGTAATCTCTCAGACTCCGGAAAAGGTTATCCTGAGAAACTACGAAGGTGTTATCACAACTTACACTGAGCCACAGGGCCAGCCACCTCTCCAGTGCAGCTATGAGAACTGCAAGAACGTAGAAGATTATCACTATGAAGGTGTTGCAGGACTGGCACAGGGCGAAAGAATGTCCATGGAGCCGGCTCACCTGCTCAGACACGAAAGAAACAAGAAATAAGAAGTAATCCGGGTAAATGTATCTGTTAGAAGAACTTGCTGAAAACTACAAAAGGATCTCCATCGTAGGAATGGCGAAGAACGCAGGCAAGACCACTGCCCTCAATTATCTGATTGAGGAAGCAATGGACGAAGGGCTGACGCTCGCCGTCACTTCCACAGGCAGAGATGGAGAGGGAACTGATGTAGTAACAGGTACAGATAAACCCAGAGTATATCTGGATCAAGGCACTATCGTATCGGTGCCGAAACAGTTATATGAACTGGCGGATGCCGGACTCGAAATACTCAGGATGACGGAATACGGCACTTCTCTCGGGCAGATCATGCTCTGCAGAGTTGCTGACGCAGGGTACGTCCAGGTAGCAGGGCCGGTAATCAACGCCCAGCACATTACCATGTGCGAAGAAATGCTTGCTCTTGGAGCTGATCTGGTGCTCATTGACGGTGCGATCGACAGGAAATCGATCGCGGCACCGGACATCTCGGATGCGATCATCCTTTCCACCGGAGCGGTTTTGTCGAGAAAGCTGAGCAAGGTCGTAGAGGAAACAGCTTATACAGTTGAGCTCTACAGCCTGCCGGTTCTCGAAGATGGTGAGGAGAGGAGAATAATAGAAGAGCAAGCGGAAAGTGATCGTTTATTCACAGTCAAAAACGGCAAAGCCGTTACATTGAATATAACTACGGGACTCGGATCGGGGAAACTCCTTGATAACGCGATTGACGAAGAAGTCACACACGTTTTCGTGCCGGGTGCATTCACCCAAAGTGTTGTGACGAACATAGATCGTCGGAAACTAAAGAATGTCACCTTTGTTCTCAAGGATCCTACGAAGATCTTTATCGATAGGACGGTCTGGGGCAAACTGAGAAAGTACGGCCTTCAGGTGAAAGTCCTTGAGAACATCAAAGTGGTGGCAATAACCGTCAACCCGACGAGTCCTGCAGGATATTCATTCGATCACGATGAGTTGACATCCGAAATGCAGAAAGCAGCTGGAGATATCCCTGTAATAGATGTAATGATGGGCTAGGTGAGATGAGCGAAGGAGCCAGAAGACTTGCAAACAAAAAAACGAGAAGCGAGACAGGACTGGATTATGTCGTAAGCGCTATTAACGTGCTTACGCCCTTTGGCGTCAGAATCTTAAAAGAACAGAAACCTTTTATGCCCGGGCAGGAGGAAGAACTCAGAGCAGAGTTCGACCGCATACAGAGAATGGCTGAAATCGCGGGTGCCAACAAGCGCGAGATAAGCGTACTTCAGGAAACGTTCATGATGATGAAGGACAATTCTTTCACCATTGAAAGAAGCGCAGGTGCAGCGCTGTCCGTCGTCGAGATCTTTGAAATCAAGAGTCTGCTGTTGCTTTTGGATAAAGTGAGAAAGATTGCGGACCAGGTAGGCTTACCTGAGGAGTTTGTGCCGGGGGACATCACAGAGCTTCTGGACGTACTCGATCCGGGAAAAGACAGACTCAATACCTTCTACATCTACGACTCATTCTCAGAGAAACTCGCTCAGCTTCGCAGCGAGAAGAAGGAGCTTGAGAGACAGACGAGGAGAGAAAAGAAGAAGAGAAAAAATGAACTGAGGGCTGAAACAGGCCTGAACCTGACACCGAAATTCGATATTACAGTATCGAAGAGTGATGCGAAGCGTATAGAAATGATTAATGAGATTTCCGATTTGGTTAAATCGGAGGAAGATTATATGTCTGTTACCTATGTCCTCGCACCGACAGAAGCAGAGAATCAGATCCAGAAGAAGATGGATGAAACCACTGCGGAGATCGAAGAAGAGGAACTCAAGGTAAGAGAGGAACTGTCGCAAGAGATACACAAGTGGGCGGTAGTGCTCCTGACCGCATGCGAGCGGGTCGGACATTTGGACGTGACGCTGGCAAAAGCACTGTTTGCGAAGAAGCGCAACTGTGTCAGGCCGGAAATTGTGGAAGAACACGTCCTGGAGTTTGAGGATGGCAGACACCTTCAGGTGGAAGAAATCGTGAACAAGAAGGGCGGCGAATATTGCCCGGTCAGCATTTCTCTGAAACAGGGTGTCACCTGCATAACGGGAGCAAACATGGGCGGAAAAACGGTGTCTCTGAAACTGGTGGGCATGGTTGCGATACTGGCCCAGTACGGATACTTCGTACCGGCGGCGAGCGCGCGTGTCGGCCTTTCGAACTTCATGCAGATTCTCATAGGTGACAGTCAGTCCATAGAAAGGGGCCTTTCGAGCTTCGGCAGTGAAATGGAGGAGCTCAAAGAAATTATGGACAACAGCCGGGACAGATCGCTGCTTCTCATTGATGAGATCGCGAGCGGAACAAATCCGGCAGAGGGGCTGGCGCTGACAAAGAGCATTACGGATTACCTGAAGCAGCAGCCGTTCATCGCTTTGATAACAACTCACTTCGAGACGGTTACAGAGGATAAGGATGTTGTGAACATGCAGGTAACAGGCCTTGCGAATGCAGACTTTGACAGACTGGACAAGGAACTCCGGTACGCGAACAGGAGAGAGCGGATCAACATCATACAGAAGTATATGGACTACCGTCTCACCCGCGTGGACAACAACAGGGAGATTCCGAAGGACGCCCTGAACATTGCGAAAATGCTTGGCATAGACGCAAATATTATTGAAAAGGCAAAACAATACTTGAACTAAAGGAGAAAAAGGATGGAAAGTAAACTCAACCTGGACCCTAAAAAGGTCGATCATGCCAGAGCGAGCGCCAGAAAGATCGCAGAGAGCATGCAGGAATTCATCGACAGACACACTACAGTCAGCACAGAGAGAACCATTCTCAGACTGCTGGGCGTAGACGGCGTTGATGAAGTTGATACTCCACTGCCTAACGTAGTAGTTGATCAGATTCTTGATGCAGGCGGACTGCCAAGAGGAGTCGCTTACTGGATCGGCAATGCAATGATCCAGACAGGCAAAGACCCTCAGGAGATCGCTGAGGAAATGGCCGCAGGAAACCTTGATATCACCAAGCTCCCGCTGGCTCCTGCAAAGGAAGCAGAAGAGAAGATCATGCCGAGGGTAATGGATGCTCTTAAGGTCATCAGAGCGCAGACAGAGAAGAGAAATAACTATCTGGCAACGATAGGTGAGGGCAGAAGACCTTACCTCTACGTAATCGTAGCAACAGGAAACATCTACGAAGACGTTGTACAGGCGCAGGCGGCTGCACGTCAGGGAGCGGACATCATCGCAGTAATCAGAACTACTGCACAGTCACTTCTCGACTATGTACCATACGGACCGACAACAGAAGGATTCGGCGGTACTTACGCAACGCAGGAGAACTTCAGAATCATGAGAAAAGCTCTTGATGAAGTTGGTGAAGAAGTCGGAAGATACATCAGACTGTGCAACTACTCATCCGGTATGTGCATGCCTGAAATCGCTGCAATGGGTGCTATTGAGAGACTGGACGTTATGCTGAACGACGCTCTCTACGGAATCCTGTTCAGAGATATCAACATGCAGAGAACATTGGTTGACCAGTACTTCTCAAGAGTTATCATCGGATACTGCGATATCATTTTCAACTCCGGTGAAGATAACTACCTCACAACAGACGATGCCTTTGAGAACGCTCACACTGTATTGGCTTCACAGCTGATCAACGAGCAGTTCGCAGTTCTGGCAAACGTTAAGGAAGAGCAGATGGGACTGGGCCACGCATTCGAAATGGATCCTGACATCGAGAACGGATTCCTTTACGAGCTGGCACAGGCAATCATGGCAAGGGAAATCTTCCCGAACGCACCTCTGAAGTACATGCCTCCTACGAAGTACATGACAGGAAACATCTTCAAGGGCAATGTACAGGATGCGCTGTTCAACATGATCGCAATTTGGTCAGGACAGTCACTGCAGCTCCTCGGAATGCTGACAGAGGCAATTCACACACCGCATATGCACGACAGATATCTCTCCATTGAAAATGCACAGTACATCTTCAATAACATGAGAGATTTAGGAAGCGATGTATATTACAAGGAAGGCGGAATCATCCAGTCAAGAGCACAGCTCGTACTCGACAAGGCTGACAAGCTCCTGGAAGAAATCGTTGAAGAAGGACTCTTCTCAACAATCGAACAGGGCAAGTTCGGCGGCGTTAAGAGACCGAGAGACGGCGGCAAGGGCCTGGCAGGCGTTTGCGTCAAGGATGATGAATACTTCAATCCGTTCATTCCACTTATGTTAGGAGGTGTAGAATAATGGCAGAATGCAATACAGCAGTAGCTCAGATTGATCTGACGAAAGTAAAGCCATATGGCGACACGCTTAACGATGGTATGACGGAAGTCGCATTCACACTTCCTGTACCTTATGGTGATGAAGCCAATGAAGCAGCTAAGATCCTCGCTAAGAAGATGGGTCTTGACGAGCCGAATGTCGTTTATTCCAAGGCGATGACTAAGGAATACACATTCTTCGTAGTATACGGCAAGTGCCAGCACACAGTTGACTACACGACCATCAAGGTTGCAAAGGTCGACGTAGATGTTATGGACAGGCTTGAGTGCGCTGAGTACATCAAGGAAAACATCAAGAGACCTGTAGTAATTGTAGGAGCGTCAACAGGTACAGACGCACATACAGTAGGTATCGACGCTATCATGAACATGAAGGGCTTCCACGGCCACTTCGGTCTTGAGAGATATGAAGGCATCGAAGCATACAACTACGGATCACAGGTACCGAATGAAGACCTCATTGCACACGCTAAGGAACTTCATGCAGATGCGATTCTCGTATCACAGACAGTAACACAGAAGGACATCCACATCCAGAACCTGACGAACATGGTTGAACTTCTTGAAGCAGAAGGAATGAGAGATAAGGTCATCCTCGTATGCGGCGGACCGAGAATCTCCCACGAACTTGCTCAGGAACTCGGCTATGATGCAGGATTCGGCCAGCACAAATATGCTGAGGATGTAGCATCATTCGTTCTGACTGAGATCGTTAACCGCGGTATGGTATAATAAAACGTTAATAGTTATCACTTACAAGCGAGAAAGGCAAAGAAATGTTCAACAAAATCGTAACAGCTGATGAAGCGGTAGCAGGCGTTCAGGACGGCATGACGATCATGGTCGGCGGATTCCTGGGAACAGGATCTCCTGAGGTTCTTATGGACGCGCTGGTTAGAAAGGGCGTCAAGCACCTGACTGTCATCGGTAATGACGGCGGCCTGGCAGAAGGCCAGCCAGCCGGAGAATTTGCAGGAAAGACTCCGAGAGGCATCGGTAAGCTTCTCGAAAATCACATGGTTGATCACGTTATCATGTCACACGTTGGTGTAAACCCTCGTCTGAACGAGCAGTTTGCTGACGGCAGCCTGAAGTATACTCTGGTTCCGCAGGGAACGCTTGCTGAGAAGATCAGAGCAGCAGCTTATGGACTCGGCGGAGTTTTGACACCAGTAGGACTTGGTACTCCAATGGAGACTGACCTGGACGAACTCGGAAGAGAAAAGGAAGTAATGGTAATCGACGGAAAGAAGTATCTCTTCGAGAGACCTCTTCACGCTGACTACTCCTTCATCAGAGCATCCATGGCAGACAAGTTTGGAAACTATATGTGTTCAAAGGCAACCAGAAACTTCAATATCGTTATGGCCGGTGCAGCTGATCACACCGTTATTGCAGCAGAAAAACTGGTCGAAGTTGGCTCAGTAGATCCTGACATCTGGCAGGTAGCTGGCGTACTGGTTGAATCAATCGTGGAAGGAGAACCAAAATGGCAGATTTAAAAGCAAGAATCGCGAAGAGATGCGCAAAACACTTTGAAGACGGCGATTTCATCAATCTCGGAATTGGTCTTCCTACAATGGTAGCTGACTATCTTCCTGAGGATGTCATCATCACTTGCCACTCCGAAAACGGTTTTGCAGGAATCGATATCCTGGCAGACGAGGAAACGCTCGACGTAAACATCATCAACTCAGGCGGACAGTATGTAACAACTCTTCCAAGAGCAAAGTTCTTCGACACAGCTGAAAGCTTCGGACTCGTAAGAGGCGGACACGTTAAGGCTACTGTTCTCGGCGCTATGGAAGTTGCCGAAAACGGAGACCTGGCAAACTGGATCGTTCCTGGCAAGAAGGTTGCAGGAATGGGCGGAGCGATGGACCTGTGCGTAGGATGTCCTGAAGTAATCATCACGATGCTTCACACTCAGAAGGGCAACCACAAGATCAAGAAAGAGTGCACACTCCCTCTGACTGCAGAGAAGTGCGTAACAGACATCATCACTGAGATGGCTGTTATGAAGGTTACAGATGAAGGCATCGTTGTTACAGAACTGCACCCTGACTACACAAAGGAAGAAGTTCAGGAAGCAACCGGCGTAGAACTCATCTGGTCACCTGACCTGAAGCCTTACGACGAAACGTGATCGTCTAGCGCCGTACCTTACGGTGCGGGCAAAGCAACATAATGAATCACTAAAAAGGAGCTGACGCAGTATGCGCCGGCTCCTTTTGTGTTGCATTTGGGTCGCGGAAACCCGGAAAGGGGTAAAAGTATCCATTGTTCAGTTAGAATGATATGCTTTTGCATACTTTTTCACTCTTCTGACGTTACGCGCTGGTCAAGTCCTAATTGTGGTGTAAATTGCTCATCCCGCATATTTGCTTATGCTGCATCGAGCAATGCCTGTTGAGTTGATGCAATGTCTTTCAGTTT
>CACWSO010000026.1 GCA_902763505.1 uncultured Eubacteriales bacterium
CTGTGAAAAAGCACCTCTTAAAAGGCCTTTTTTCACACCTCAGAGAGTCGATGTGTTATTGAGCGATATTTCAGTCGAGGTTTAGTTCTTCATTCAACCAAATAAAAGAGGCCAGTATAAGGGGGAATGGAGGAAAAATATGCCATTTAATATCATCAGAAACGACATATCTAAAGTCAAAGCAGACGCCATCGTCAATACGGCGAATGCCAATGTGGCCGTCGGCGCCGGCGTGGATCAGGCCATTTATGAGGCTGCGGGATTCGATGAACTGCTGGCGGAGCGCGCCAAAATCGGTCCGATGAAGCCCGGGCAGGCAGCGTGGACTCCTGCTTTTGCACTGGACGCCAAGTACATCATTCACACCATCGGTCCGGCCTGGCAGGGCGGCAACTATCACGAGCGGGAGACAGTCGCGTCCTGCTACAGGGAGTCGCTGAAAATCGCCGATGAACTGCACTGCGAATCCGTTGCGTTCCCACTGATCTCCACAGGCACCTTCGGATTTCCAAAGGACGAAGCCCTGCGCATCGCCGTCAATGAAATCAGCTCCTTCCTGTTTACCCACGACATGACCGTGTACATGGTCGTCTACGATAAGGAAGCCTTCGTGATCTCAGGCAAAGCCTTCCCGGATATCAAGGAGTTTATTGAAGACGAGGACGTCAAACCGCCTGAAAGCAGCTACCTAAGAAGACGGCGGAGGATGCAGCAGATTGCGTCCAGCAAATTGGATTTGCCGCTGTCGTATGCTCGGCGTGAAGATGTACCGGCTTCCATTGACTTAGGTGAGGATTTTCATCCTGATGCGGCAACGGGACCTGAGCTGGACATGGATCTGCCGGACATGGACCAGCCGGAACTGGCTGACATATCATACAGCGAAAACGTCTCTCTACCGGAAGCCTATTTCACCGGAAGCTACGAAGGGCTCGATAAAAAGCTGGACGAAATCATAAAAAGAAGAGCGAAGACTTTCCAACAGATGTTGTTCCAATGGATCGACCGCAAGGGCATGACCGACCCGGAGGTTTACAAGAAGGCCAACGTAGACCGGAAACTGTTCTCGAAGATTCGCAGCAAGGAGGACTATCTGCCTTCGAAGAAGACCGTCATTGCCTTTGCAATCGCGCTGGAGCTGAATCTGGACCAGACGATAGACCTGCTGCGCAGAGCCGGATATGCCTTGATTCCAAGCAGCAAATTCGATCTGATTATAGAGTGGTGTATCAATCACAAAATCTATAACATCCATGAAATAAACATCATCCTGTTCGACAGAACCAATCAGACTCTGAGCGGATGTTAAAATGTCGCCCGGCGTGCGACCTTTTGCCCCCTGACTTCTGTTATCCTTTGACCATAAGGTAAAACGAAACAGAAAAAAGGGGGTTTTTCATATGACAAAGAACAACGCAAAAGCAACAAACAACGCAAACGGTAATGCAAAGGCAAAAGGCAACGGCATGCTGGAGGTCGTCTTCATTCTGGACAGAAGCGGATCCATGAGCGGATTGGAAGAGGATACGATCGGCGGATTCAACTCTACCCTGGAGAAGCAGAAGGCGGAATCGGACAATGTGATCTGGTCGACAGTGCTCTTTGACACCAGCCATGATGTCATCCATAACAGGATGCCGATCCAGATGGTTGAGCCGCTCAACGACAGACAGTATTACGTCAGGGGCTGCACGGCGCTGCTGGACGCGGTCGGCCGAGCGATCCACCACATCGGCATGTGCCACAAGTACGCAAGAGCTGAGGATGTTCCGGAGAGAACCCTGTTCATCATCACCACCGACGGCATGGAGAATTCCAGTTATCAGTACACCTATCGCAAGGTGAAGGAGATGATCAGCATCGAGCAGGAACAGTACGGATGGGAGTTCCTCTTCC
Organism: uncultured Eubacteriales bacterium; assembly: GCA_902763505.1. GTDB lineage: Bacteria > Bacillota > Clostridia > Peptostreptococcales > Anaerovoracaceae > Lentihominibacter. The sequence goes on from CACWSO010000026.1 coordinate 1,897, forward strand.
TGGGCGCCAACATTGACGCTGTAAGAGAAGCAGACCGTCTAGGCATCCGCGCCAGCAGAGCAGCAACCTTCGTAAATGATGACGTAGGCATCGGCAAGAACTATGAAGCCTTCGGCACAGTCATGTGCAGGATGTCAAGGATGGAAGCATTCAGCGACAGTGATATCGAAGAATGCCTCGCGCCGGTCCGCGAAGACTTCAAGAAGCGCGGCAGAAGATAAGCGGCGGCATCGGCAGCGGAGGAAGAAGATGTGCGCATTTTGTTGCCAAAGGAAGGGGTATATCAGTATAATAGTGTTTATTAAAGCACGAAAGTACATAGCACAAAAGCAAACATCATCAAACCAAAGGACACATTATGCGTAAGAGCGGAATTCTATTACCGGTATTTTCACTACCATCCAGGTACGGTATCGGAGATCTCTACAAGGGAGCTTTCAGTTTTATTGACAGATTAGAAGAGGCAGGGCAGGGCTACTGGCAAGTCCTGCCTATTTGCCCTGTGAACAAGGAGCTTTGTCCCTATCAGTCGAGCTCCAGCTTTGCGGGGGAAGAACTGCTGATTTCCCTGGACAAACTGGAAGAGGATGACCTTCTGTCCCAGGAGGAGATCGAAACAGTTGCAGAAGCCTTCACCCAGGGAGAACAGATCGAGCTGAAGCGGGAGACGCTCAAATCGGCTTTCCGCGCATTTCGGGAAAAACTGCATCATGATGAGGAACTGAAGGTCTACTACAAAGCTTTCTGCAAGATGGAAGCGTTCTGGCTCAACGACTTCGCATTATACAAAGCTCTGTCGGATCACTACGGCGAAGGCGACTGGTCCCTTTGGGAGGATGGACTCAGAACGAGGGACAGCGAGACGATGACCCTATGGTCCATCAAACTATCCGATGAGATTGAGTACTACAAGTGGACACAGTTTGAGTTTTTCAAACAGTGGGATGCGCTGAGGAAGTACGCCAACGCAAAAGGCATCGAGCTGATCGGTGACCTTCCATATTACGCCGCCTTTGAAAGTGCTGACTGCTGGGCGTCCCCGGAACTGTTCCAGCTGAACGAAGAAGGTATCTGCGAGTTCGAAGCGGGTGCGCCGCCGGATGCGTTCACATCGGAAGGTCAGTGCTGGGGCAATCCGGTATATGATTGGGAAGCACATAAAGCACAGGGCTTCCAGTGGTGGATCAGCAGGATCCATCAGCAGCTCCGCTATTTTGATGTGGTCAGAATCGACCACATGCGCGGCTTCGAATCCTACTATGCGATTCCGGCGGACAGCGAAGACCCGCGGGAAGGCCACTGGGAGAAGGGGCCTGGTATGGAGCTGTTCAACGCGGTGCGCGAGGCGCTGGGAGAGTGCAGATTCATCGCCGAAGATCTGGGTTATCTGACGGAGGACGTGAAGGCGATGATGGCCGAGGCGGGCTATCCGGGCATGAAGATTCTGCAGTTCGCTTTTGATACGGGGGAGGAGAACGTCTACCTGCCGTTCAACTACGATACGGATAACGCGGTGATCTACACGGGCACCCACGACAACGACACGACACTGGGCTGGTATGAGAAGATCGAAGACTGGAAGAAACGATTCGTCTCCTGGTATCTCCGTGAAAAGTCAGATGTACAGGTAGATGGAGAAGGCGATGAGATCCTCGATGCAAAGGCAGCAGTGTCCGGTCTGGTCGAGCTCGCTCAGAGCAGCCGCTGCGATACGTGCATCATCCCAATGCAGGATTATCTGCTTCTGGGCAGCGACGCGCGTCTCAATGTGCCGGGCATAGCCAAGGGCAACTGGCGCTGGCAGATGGAGGAGGACGCCTTCGACGAAAAACTGGCGGCCACCATCAGGGAGGTAACCGCCAGATACGGACGTTTATAGAATGTCATAAACAAACGATGTTAGAATTGAGCGCCTTGCTAGGCTTTAACGATGCCGAGCAGGGCGTCTTTTATTGTCGCAAGCGCATTGTCGCAGGACTCTGCACTGTCGCCCTGGGCCATGAGGTAGAGCTTGACCTTCGGCTCTGTTCCGGAAGGACGGACGATAGCTTTGGAACCACCAGCCAGCTCGTAGAACAGCATGTTGGCTGTCGGAAGGCCGGTCGGAGCCGTTGCGCCTGTCGCCGCGTCGGTGATCAGTCCGGTGCTGTAATCACGGATCTTCTCAATCGGGAATCCGACCTCTGCCGGCGGCTCAGCGCGGAGCTGCTTCATGACAGCGGCCATCTTATCCTGGGCGTCGAATCCTTCGAACTGTATGGAGATGACTTCTTCCTTGAAGAAGCCGTACTTTCTGTACAGTTCCTGCAGAACCTCATAGAGGGTCATGCCTTTGCATGCGTAGTAGCAGGCCATTTCGTAGAGAAGCATCGATGCGACGACGGCATCTTTATCGCGGGCGTACGTGCCGCTTAGGTAGCCGTTACTCTCCTCAAATCCGAAGAGGAAGGTGTGCTCTCCGTTTGCTTCCCATTCCTTGATCTTCTCACCGATGTATTTGAATCCCGTGAGCACTTCGACTGGAGTGATGTCGTTTTTCTCGCAGATCACATTTGCCATGATGGTGGAAACGACGCTCTTGACCGCAGCGCTGTTGGCAGCCAGTGTGCCGGCTTCTCTCTTCGCCTGAATCAGATAATCCAGGAGCAGAACGCCGATCTGGTTTCCTGACAGCATGATGAATTCGTCGCTGTTTCTGACGACGGCGCCGCATCTGTCGCCATCAGGGTCGGTACCGATGATCAGGTTGGCGTCGTGCTGCTTCGCCAACTCGATGGCCAGTCCGAAGGTGCCGATGTTATCCGGGTTCGGTGAAGCGACCGTCGGGAAGTTACCGTCGATGACCATCTGCTCCGGAACGGTGATGATGTTCTTTGCGCCGAGGCGTTTCAGTACTTCAGGTACGAGCTTGTAGCCTGTTCCGTGAAGCGGTGTGAAGATCAGTTTGAAATCCGCCGCATCCTGTACCGCCTTTGCGCTTGCGGACTGTTCCAGAACGCGGGCGAGATATTTCTCATCCATTTCTTCTCCGAGGATCGTGATGAATCCGGCTTCCTTAGCCTCGTCGAAATCCATCGTCTTGACGTCCTCGAAGATGTCGCTTCTCTTCATGGAGTCCGCAACTTCCGCAGCGTGTTCCGGCGGCAGCTGCGCACCGTCAGCCCAGTAGACTTTGTATCCGTTGTATTCCTTCGGATTGTGGCTTGCAGTGATGTTGATTCCCGCGATGGAACCTGTTTCGCGAAGGGCGAATGACAGCTCCGGCGTAGGACGCAGGCTTTCGAAGAAGTAGACGTGAATGCCGTTGGCAGCCAGAACACCTGCAGCTTCGCGGGCGAACAGAGGGCTGTTATTTCTGGAATCGTAGGAAATCGTAACGCCGCTCTTTCCTTCGACCTCGCTGTTCTTGATGAGGTCGGCCAATCCCTGTGTAGCGTAGCGGACTGTATAGACATTCATCCCGAAGAGACCGGCGCACATGATGCCGCGCAGTCCCGCCGTTCCGAAGTCGAGCAGCTTGCTGAATCTGCCTTCGATTTCTTTCTCATCTCCGGCGATGGCGCACAGCTCCTGCTTCGTCTCATCATCGACGACGCTGCTCTCCAGCCAGCGGTTGTATTCGTTCTTGTAATCCATCTTTGAAACTCCTTTCAAAATGTACTAATGCTTTTCCAAAAGCAATGCATCCCCCGGGAACACAGTGACGGTTCCCTCGTAGGTGTATCCAGTCAGAAGCTCAGTCCACTGGCCTTCCAACGGAAGGTGCTGTTCATGCTCCCCGCAGTTGACGGCAGTGATGATCGATGCAAAAGCATCGCTGTCAGCATGGTCCGCGCCTGCGTCCGCACAATTAGCGTCATTGTACCGTTCAAAGGCGAACAGCCCGTCCATGGCCGCGATGGTGCGGTAAGCGCCGCGGCGGTAGATGCCGTGGGAGGTGCGCAGTGTGGTGATCTTCTGGTACCAGTTCAGCAGTTCTTTATTTTCATGACCCCATGGATAGCAGGTCCGGTTGAACGGATCCTTGTATCCTTCGGTGCCGGCCTCATCGCCGTAGTAGATGCACGGAACGCCCGGCAGAGTCATCTGCAGCAGGGAAGCGATCTTCAGCAGCCGGATTCCATGCGCCCATTCGGCGTCGTTCATCTTGATCTCCGCCTGCATGTCACGCGTAGGGTCGTCGCCCAGCTCAATGCCCGCCAACGCGGTGATGATCCTGACACTGTCGTGGGTGCCCAGGACATTCATCAGACAGTGGACGACTTCCGGTGGATAATTCTCCACTACAGTCTCGACAGTCTGTGCGAGTCCATGCGCATTTCCGTACCGCACGAAATCGATCAGAGCCGTACGGAACGGATAGTTCATCACGGAATCGAGACGGTTTCCTTCGAAATAGTTTTTGCGTTCCTCGTAGGCGATTTTGTTGGAGGCGTCCTCCCAGACTTCGCCGACGATCAGCGCATCTTTTTTTTCTTCCTTAGCAGCATGCACGAGCGCATCCAGGAAGTCGTTCGGAAGTTCATCCGCAACGTCGAGCCGCCAGCCGGCTGCGCCTGCTTTGAGCCACTTGCGGACGATGCCGTTTTCTCCCGTTATGTATTCGATGTAGTCCGGATTGTGCTTGTTGAGCTTCGGCAGGGTCCGGAAATCCCACCAGCAGTCATAGGTGCCGTCTTCGTGGAAGAAGTACCAGTCGCGGTATTTCGAATCCGGGTTTTCGTAGGCGCCCAGCTCGGCTGGATCGACTGCGGCTGAATCACCAGCGGCTGCTGCTGCCTTTGCAGCGTAGTGCCCGTACTTGTCGAAGTATTTGGAATCTGATCCCGTATGAGCGAACACGCCGTCGCAGATGATACGGATTCCATATTCCTCAGCGGAAGCGCAAAGCGCCTTAAAATCCTCCTCGTCCCCGAACATCGGGTCGATGGTTTCGTAATCTCCGGTGTCGTACTTGTGACTGGAATAAGCTTCAAAAATCGGGCTCAGATAAATGCATGTTACATTCAAATTGGCCAGATATGGAAGCTTCTCCCGGATGCCTTCCAGATCGCCGCCGAAGAAGTCGTTGTTCAACACCTTTAACTTTTTCGGTTTCCACTCCGGAACACCGCCCCAATCGTGGCGGTTGGTTTTGCCTTCCATTCTGACGCGCGGACGGCCGGATTTGTGGAAGCGGTCTACGAAAATGTGGTAGTAAACGCCTCCGTAGATCCACTCCGGCGCAGCGTATGCGCGGTTGTAAACGGTCTGCTGCCAGGAAGCGGCTTCGTTTGAAACGATAGCCCTATTGTCTGCATCCTTGCCGATGTGCAGCATGCCGTCCTCCGTCAGCACTTCGAAGTGATACCAATATAGACCGGTGTCATGAATTCGGAAGGTTACGAAGTACTCCAGGTAGTCATCGGTCTGCGCAGGTGTTTCCGTGCCGCCGTTCATCTCATAGACCGCCGGAATATCGTGACGGTCGTATTGGATGATCAGACGGACTGCAATAGGGTGCAGTTCTCTGGCGGCGAGGAGCCGGAATGTCAGCTCCGTTCCCGCCTTGACGGCACCCTGTGGTGTTTTGAAATACTGATTTCTCGAGTCAAAAATAATTCTAGCCATATATTATCAAATCGTTAAATTACGGAATCTTTCTTCACGAAGAACGGATGCGTCACATAACCGGAAAGCAGCCGCTTATCGTTGATCATGACGTTCTTGTCCAGAACAGCGTAGTTGAGCACAGCGCCTTCTCCAATGGTGCAATCCTGATTGATGACGCAGTTTTCCACAACAGCGCCCTTCTTGATGCGCACGTTGCGGAAGATCACAGAGTTCCGAACCGTTCCTTCAATGACAGAACCGGCCGCAATGATGGAGTTGGTCGACTTGGATTCCTCTCCATAGTAAGCAGGGGAACTGTTTCCGGCTCTGGTGATAATCGGTCTCAGTTCCTGTCCGAACAGCTCTTTTCTCATGCTGCTGTCCAGCAGATCCAGATTGCTCTTCAAGTAGGAGGCAACGGAGTCCACGTACAACAGCTTCTCATCGGTGACGTATGCCATGACTTTGGAATCTTTCAGAGCCGGCATCAGGACGTCTTTTCGGAAGCTCATCTTATGCTTCTCCAGAGAATCTGCGAGAATGTCCAGCAGATCCTCGCGTCCCATAATATATGTACTGGTCGCAACATAAGCGTCAGGCGTCATATCGTGGTGGATGATGATGTCTTCGATTCTGTTGTCTTCATCCAGAACGTATTCTGTTGTCTGCATGCCTTCTGTCTTGTTCGTCGGATCCTTCGTACAAAGGCAGGTAAACCGTGCACCGGATTCGATATGCTGCTCAAGCATAGCGGAATAATCAATGTTGCCGATGGCGCTGCAGGTGGTGAACAGAACGTACGGTTCGCTGTTTTCTTTGATGTAATTGATGTTTGCCTGCAGTGCTTCCAGGATGTTCTCATATCTCTCTTCACCGTTGAAGAATGAGAATGGAGGAAGGACGGTCAGACCTGTTTTTCTTCTGTGCAGGTCCCATTCACCGCCGTAGCGGACATGTCCCATCAGACTTTCATATTTCGTGGTCGCGATGACGCCGATGTTGCGGACGCCTGAATTCGTCATGTTGGAAATGAAGAAGTCGATGATGCGGTATCTTGCGCCGAATGGAATGGCTGCAAATGTTCTTCTCGTTGTGAGATCGCTGATATCTGAACTATGTTCGTCAGCAAAAATAAGTCCCAGCATATTCATGTTCTACACCTCCTTCGCTTCCACTACAGTTCCGGCTGCAAGGACAGTCAGTTCTGTGTTTTCCTTGTCGCCGCCGACTTTCGCGCCTGCGCAGATGCGCACGTCTCTGTCGATGATCGCGTATTCTACTTCAGCGCCCTTTTCGATGACTACGTTGTTCATAATGACGCAGTCTTTGACGACGGCGCCTTCCTCGATGGTGATGTTGCTTCCGAGAACAGAGTCGGAAACCTGACCATCAATCTCGTTTCCTGCCGCGCAGTTGCAGTTGTGCATACTGGCGTTCTCACCCAGGTAAGTAGGGGAGTGGAAGTCGTGACGGTAGTAGATGCGCCATCCATCGTCGTTGAGCCAGAGCTCCGGATCCTCGCCGAGGGTGTCCATATTGGCGCTCCAGTATGAGGAGAGAGTACCGACATCACGCCAGTAGCCTTTGTACAGATAAGCGTGCAGCTTTTCGCCGGCTTCCAGCATAAGCGGGATGACGTTCTTGCCAAAGTCGTTGTCGGAATCAGGATTCTGTTCATCCAGCTCCAGATACTTTGCCAGCTTGTCCGTGCTGAACACATAGACGCCCATGGAGGCCAAAGTGCTCTTCGGGTGCGCCGGTTTCTCAGCGAACTCGGTGATTCTTCCGGTCTCATCACAGCTCATGATGCCGAAGCGGCTTGCTTCTTCAAGAGGAACGTCCATGACTGCGATGGTGCAGTCTGCATCATTTTTGATGTGCTCCTCCAGCATGATGTCATAGTTCATCTTATAGATGTGGTCTCCGGAGAGGACCAGAATGTAATCCGGATTGTAATTTGAAATGAATTTCAGGTTCTGATAAATCGCATTAGCAGTTCCCTTGAACCAGTCACCGCCCTTTGCTGCCTGGTATGGAGGCAGGACGTGCAGTCCGCCGTAGTTCAGGTCCAGATCCCACGGATCTCCGGTTCCAAGATAGTCATTCAGCTCCAAAGGCTGGTACTGTGTCAGTACGCCTACGGTGTCAATTCCGGAATTCACGCAGTTGGAGAGAGAAAAATCGATGATACGATATCTTCCTCCGAACGGTACAGCAGGTTTCGCGACATTCTCCGTCAGCGGAGCCAGTCTGGATCCCTGTCCTCCAGCAAGAAGCATTGCAACACATTTCTTCTTTCTTGCCATGTTAGTTAATCCTCCTTTTGTTTCAAAACGATTGCCGACAGCGCAGGAAGGTCGATTTCAATATTGTTCTCATATCCGTTCCAGCCGTCAGGCAGTACTTTATAGGATGAAGCGGTTCTCTTACCTTGACCGCCGTAAATAACTGCATCAGTATCGATGACCGGTACATATTCTTCTGCAAGAGGCACACCGACCTTGTAGTCCTTTAGGTCTTTACCCGAGAGGTTCAGGCAGATCACGAGAGGGGATGCCTCTTCATCGACGTCGCGGCGCATGAATGTGATTACATTATCATAGATGTTGCCGCCGTCGATCCACTGGAAGCCCTCCGGCACATCGTCATTGCTCCAGAGCGCAGATTCCTGCTGGTACATGTAATTCAGATCCCGCACGAATTCCCAAGCCTGACGATGCTTGTCGTAGTCGAGCAGAAGCCAATCCAGCTGCTGGTTCTCATTCCACTCGATGAACTGGGCGAACTCGGTACCCATGAAGGTGAGTTTCTTACCCGGATGGGTGATCATATACGCCATGAAGGTTCTGAATCCGTCGAACTTGCGGTCATATTCACCCGGCATCTTGTCGAGCAGGGACTTCTTACCGTGGACCACTTCGTCGTGGGAAATCGGCAGGATGAAGTTCTCGCTCCATGCGTAGTCGATGGAGAAGATCAGCTTGCCGTGGATGTCTCTGCGGAAGAGAGGGTCGCTCTCGAAGTATTCAAGCTCGTCGTTCATCCATCCCATGTTCCATTTGAAGTTGAATCCGAGACCGCCGTCATGAGGCGGTTTGGTGATCATCGGGAAGGCAGTGGATTCTTCCGCCACTGTGATGACGCCAGGGAAGTTGCTCAGCACATCCTGATTCATCCGCTGAAGGAACTTGATGGCCTCCAGATTTTCGATGCCGCCTTCTGCGTTCGGCATCCATTCGCCGAACTCGCGTCCGTAGTTCAGATAGATCATGGCTGCGACCGCGTCGACCCTGAGCCCGTCCACGTGGAACTGCTCGCAGTAATAGAAGGCGTTAGAAACCAGGAAGCTGATGACTTCCGGTCTGCCGAAGTCAAAGGCGAGAGTGCCCCAGCCTCTGTGTTCTGCCTTCAGTTTATCTGTGTATTCATAGAGCGGCTGACCGTCGAATTCGGCCAGACCGTATTCATCTTTCGGGAAGTGTGCCGGTACCCAGTCCATAATAACGCCGATGTCGTTCTGATGGGCTTTGTCGATCAGATACTTGAGATCTTCCGGTCTGCCGTACCGTGACGTCGGGCTGTAGTATCCGGTGACCTGATAGCCCCAGGAACCATCGAACGGGTGCTCCATGACCGGAAGCAGTTCAATATAGGTGTAGCCCATGCCTTTCACATATTCAATCAGGGAATCCGCCGTCTCACGGTAGCTCAGAGGGCGTCCATCTTCGTGACGCCTCCAGGACCCCAGATGCACTTCGTAGATGTTGACAGGAGATTTGTAGATGTTCCTGCTCTGGCGCGCTTTCATCCACTGGCCGTCCGCCCACTGGAAGGCAGCGCTCGGATCGTGTGCGCCGCTGATGTCGTAGATGATAGATGCCCGCTGGCTGTCCGGGTCGCCGCCGTTCTCAGAGAAGAACGCAAACGGGTCAGCCTTCCAGACGGTACGCACTGCGCCTTTGCCGCCATTATCGCCCGGATGCGCTGCTGTGACCGCGAACTTGTAGAGATCGTTCACCTTCGCGCCAGGCACAAAGGCTTCCCAGATTTCAGGGTCATCTTCGAGTTGTTCCATCGGATGCGCGGATACATCCCAGTCGTTGAAGGTTCCCACAACGGAAATGGAATCAGCACGCGGCGCCCAGACACGGAAGGTGACGCCGGCTTCTTTGCCGGCAGCTCCGCCTGTCATATGCGCTCCGAGGAACTCGTATGATCTGTAATTCGCACCATGGTGGAACAGATATTTGTGTTCTGAAATATTCTGAATCATTTTGCTATTTCCCCATACTATACCTATTTAAATTGTACTATTTCTATCGGGGGGATTCAACTGTTGGAGGGTAATTGACCGCCGATGTCTTTTTTGCGCGGTAATTACCATTTTATGACGTTGTTTAGGTAGATTATAACGGAAATGACCGAATATGACAAGAAAAAAACGACCAAAAATGATTGACTATGACCGAATTTGATAATACAATGGGGACGAATCAAGAAAAAACGAGGTATCAATGATGAAAGCAACGAAAATAGTCTGTACTCTCGGACCGGCCAGTTCAGACCCACAGGTCATGAAAGCAATGCTGCAGGCCGGAATGAACGTAGCGAGACTGAACTGCTCCCATGGATCCCATGAAGAACATCAGGAGAAGATCAACACATTCCGTGCTGTCTGTGAGCAGGTCGGCGTACCGGCATCAATTCTGCTGGATACGAAAGGACCGGAGATCCGGCTGGGAACCTTCCCGGAAGATAAAGTGCTTTTGAAGAAGGGACAGCAGTTCGTACTATATGGATCAGCAGACATCCCGGGCAGCGCGGAAGGCGTCGGCATATCCTGCGCCGCACTGGCAGCGGAGGTGCAGCCGGGGACCAGAATTCTGGTCGACGACGGAAAGATCCGCATGACTGCGACGGAAGTTCGCAATGGGGATATCGTCTGCGAAGTGAAGGATGAAGGATATGTCAGCACAAAGAAGGGCGTCAACGTACCGGACGTGCACCTGCCGATGGATTATCTGTCAGAGCGGGATCAGGCGGACCTTCTCTTCGGAATCCGCAACGATATCGATTTCGTGGCGGCATCCTTTGTCAGAACTGCAGAGGATGTGGAAGATGTCAGAAGGTTCCTGGATGAAAACGGCGGCAGTGAAATCCGCATTATCTCCAAGATCGAGAATCCGGAAGGCATTCGGGAGTTCGACAAGATTCTGGACGCATCCGACGGCATCATGATCGCCAGAGGTGACATGGGCGTCGAGGTCGACTATGCGACCCTGCCGGGTATCCAGAAGAAGTTTATCCGCCGCTGCCGGCAGAAGGGCAAGCCTGTCATCACGGCCACCCAGATGCTGGAATCCATGATCAGCGAACCAACGCCGACCAGAGCGGAGATCACCGACGTTGCCAATGCGGTCTTCGACGGAACATCCGCAGTGATGCTGTCAGGAGAGAGCGCAGCCGGGAAACACCCATCTCTGGCGGTATCCGTTATGACCAGAATCGTGGAACAGGCGGAGAAAGAATTGAGCGACATGGAAGTAGGCACAGTCTACGACGCTGCAGAGGCAGATGTCTCCACAGCCATCGGCCATGCAGCCTGTCAGGCAGCCAACGATATCGGTGCAAAGGCTCTGATTGCAGTCACATACTCCGGCTATACGGCGAGAATGATGTCCCGCTTCTATCCGAAGCAGCCGATCATCGCAGCGACGCCGCAGCCGCGTACAGCAAGACAGATGGGAATCATCCGTGGCGTGATACCTGTCATGACGCAGACGGAGACTGACTTCAATCAGCTGACCAGCGCAGCCATCGGCAAAGCTCGTGAAAAAGGCCTGGTCAACTACGGCGACCGGGTCGTCATCAGCGCCGGATTGCCTTTGAACAGTCCGGGTACGACAAATCTCATCAAAGTGGAGACGGTATAGAAATAGAAACCGTCAAATCTGATTGAAAATGATGAGAATTTGAGCAGAAATGATTGACTTTGACCGAATTTGTTACTATAATGAGGTCAAATCAAAGATAAATGAGGTAAAACATGCTTCAGTATGAACGTTTTGAAACAATTCTAGAGATGCTGAGACACCAGCCATCAGTCCGCGTGACGGATCTGGTGCCGATTCTCGATGCGAGCGAATCGACAATCCGCAGGGATATCGCAGAGCTCGACCGGGAAGGCAGACTGAAGAAGGTCTTCGGCGGCGCAGTGTCCATAGAACCACAGAATATATCCAACGGCGGAAACCGCAGGGTCAACGTACAGCGTAAGGATATCAGTGCAAAGGCGAGGACAAGAGTCGATGAAAAAACCAGAGTTGCTGCCTTTGCAGCAGAGAAGATCGAAAGCGGCGATTTGATCTACATCGACGCAGGGACAACCACCGGCAGCATGATCGAACATATCGACTGCTGGGATGCCATCTATGTGACCAATGGCGCACGGCACGCCATCGAACTGGCGGAGCGTGGATTTAAGACTTACCTGGTGGCCGGTGAGATGAAGACGGCGACTGAGGCAATCATCGGATACGGTGCGGTGGACAGCCTCCGGAAGTACCACTTCAGCAAATGCTTTATCGGAACGGATGGAGTTGATGCAGTCAATGGACTGACCACGTCGGACATCGAGGAGTCGATGGTAAAAGCAGAAGCCATCAAGCGGTCGGAAGAAGTATATATTCTGGCCGACAGCAGTAAGTTCGGACTGATTGCATCCATCACATTTGCACCGCTGGACGCAGGAACGATCATCACTGATCAGCTGACCGAGCCGGAATACCGGAACAGCACGAAGATTATTGAACTCGACAAGCTGCAGGAGCAGCAGACAGAGTAAACATATCGTATATAATTGAATTTCAATAATAGGAGGATAAAAAAATGACAAGAATTGCAATCAACGGATTTGGACGTATCGGACGTCTCGCATTCAGAAAGGTATTTGAGGATCCAGAGTGTGATGTCGTTGCCATCAACGACCTGACCAGCCCAGCTATGCTGGCGCACCTGCTCAAGTATGACAGCGTACAGGGAAGATACGCGAACGATCATGAGATCACCAGCGACGAGAACTCCATCACAGTTGACGGCGACCAGATTCCGATCTTCAGCGAAGCAGATGCAGCCAACCTGCCTTGGAAAGAATACGATGTAGATATCGTACTCGAGTGCACCGGCTTCTATACATCAAAGGAAAAGTCACAGGCACACATCGATGCAGGCGCGAAGAAAGTTCTGATTTCAGCACCTGCAGGCAATGATCTGCCGACCATCGTATACGGCGTCAACCATGAGACACTGACGAAGGAAGACAATGTTGTTTCCGGCGCATCCTGCACGACGAACTGCCTGGCTCCAATGGCGAAAGTCCTTGCAGAGTACAGAGAAGTAAGAACAGGATTTATGACGACGATCCACGCATACACAGGTGATCAGATGCTGCTGGACGGACCGCACAGAAAGGGTGACTTCAGACGTGCGAGAGCCGGCGCCATCAACATCGTTCCGAACTCAACCGGTGCTGCAAAGGCAATCGGCCTGGTTATCCCAGAACTGGACGGTAAGCTCATCGGTTCCGCGCAGAGAGTTCCTGTTCCATCCGGATCCATCACAATCCTCGACGCGACACTGAAGGATATGACAGATTCCGTCAGCGTAGAAGGCATCAATGCGGCCATGAAGGCTGCTGCTTCCGAGTCCTTCGGATATACAGAAGAAGAACTGGTTTCCAGCGACATCATCGGCATCAGCTATGGTTCACTCTTCGATGCTACACAGACACTGGCAGAGAAGTGCGGAACACACATCTATGAAGTCAGAATCGTTGCATGGTATGATAACGAAATGAGCTATGTACATCAGCTCATCAGAACCATGAAACACTTGGGAACACTCATTTAATCATTGAAACAGGTAAGGTTTACGATGGATATCAAACGAGAAAAAACAAAAGTACTCGTCGCCTCGCCGGAGGTCATGCCTTTTGGCGGGACTGGCGGTCTTGGGGAAGTCGCCGGATCTATGCCGCGGGCAGTCAACGCGCTGCCGGAGGCCGACGTAGAGTGCAGGGTTATCATGCCTTTGTACGGTTCGGTGAAACCGGAGTGGCGTGAGCAGATGACATTCCTTGGGCACAAGGATATTCCTGTCGCATGGCGCAGCCAGTACATGGGCATCTTCGAACTGGAAAGAGACGGCGTGATCTACTACTTTGTAGATAACGAGTATTATTTCAAACGCAACAATCTCTATGGGTTCTATGATGACTGTGAACGCTTCTCGTTCTTCAGCCGCGCTGTGATCGAGAGTGCAGATATTACAGGATTTATGCCGGATATCATCCATGCCAATGACTGGCAGACGGCGCTGAGCGTGGTGTTTGCCAAGACGGTTTATGCGAACTTGGGAATCAAGACCGTTTTCACCATTCACAATGTGGAGTACCAGGGCAGATACGGAAAAGACGTACTGGGTGAGTGCATTGGAATCGATGAATCCGATTTCCACTATCTCATGAAGGATGGCGATGTCAATCTGATGAAGGGTGCCATCCTGCTGACGGATCGGCTCACGACGGTCAGCCCGACTTATGCGCGCGAACTGACCTATCCGGTCAGTGCGTTCGGACTGGATGATGTTATCAGGGACAATGAATACAAGATGGTCGGCATCCTGAACGGCATCGACACGGTAAGCTACGATCCAATGAACGATCCATTCATCGGATACACCTATTCCTCCGCAAATATCAGAGGAAAGAGATGGTGCAAACGCGCGCTGCAGAAGAAACTCGAACTGCCGCAGACCGATGCACCGATGCTGACGATGATCTCGCGTCTCGTTGCACCGAAGGGTGTGGATATCATCGCCATGATCATGGACTATCTGCTGGACAATTACGACATGCAGTTCGTCATGCTCGGCACGGGCGATGAGAAGTACGAAAACTATTTTCGGGATCTTCAGTATCGCTATCCGGAGAAGGTGCGTTCCCTCATCGAGTTCAATACGAAAACGGCCCATGAGATTTACGCTGCCGGAGACATGCTCCTGATGCCATCGAGAAGCGAAGCGTGCGGACTGGCGCAGATGATTGGATGCCGCTACGGCAATACACCGATCGTTCGTCTGACCGGCGGACTTGCGGACTCCATCAAGGAATGGGACGGTGAGAGCGGAAACGGATTTACCTTCTTTGAATTCAACGGCGGAGAACTGGAATACGCTATCCGCAGAGCCCTCAACCTCTATGATGACAAAAAGAAATGGAATGTTCTGGTGAAGCACATTCTGGACGAAGACTTCACCTGGGACAGAGCAGCGAAAGAGTATCACAAACTTTTCAGCGAATTAGCTTAACCGGCTGAAAAAAATTAAGTATAGGAAACAAGTAACGCATGGATAACAAATCACTTTTTATTGAAGAACTGAACGATTATCTTGAAGACAGCCTCCATACAAGTTTTGAAGAGGCGACTCCGGAGCAGATCTACAAAGCCCTCGCGCGTATCGTGAACGGCCAGCTCCGCGACCGCTATGTGGAATTCAAGAAAAAGAAAAACCAGGCGGAAAAAACATCCGCAGGAAAGAAAAAGATCTACTACATCAGCATGGAGTTTCTGATGGGACAGTCGCTGAAAAACGCGCTGTACTGTCTCGACGAAACAGACATGGTGAAGGAACTCGTGGAGAGCAGAGGTCTGGATCTGGAAGAGATCTTCGACTGCGAGCCTGATGCAGGCTTGGGCAACGGCGGTTTAGGAAGATTGGCTGCATGCTTTTTGTCCGCCATGGCGACAGGAAATTACGATGCGACGGGCTTCTCCCTCAGATATGAGTACGGCCTGTTCAAGCAGAAAATCGAGGACGGCTGGCAGGTGGAACTGCCGGACAACTGGATCCCGGGCGGCGGCGTCTGGCTCAACAAGAAGGACGACGATCCGTTCTATGTCAAATTCTACGGAAGATACAACGAATGGTGGGATGAGAACGGACTGCAGTTTTCACTGGACGAACCGCAGACGGTCAAGGCCATCCCATACGATATGTACGTGCCGGGCGCAGACCAGGGCGCTGTCGAGAAGCTGAGACTGTGGAGAGCCATCGACTCCGAAGGCTTCGACATGACGAGTTTCAACAGCGGCGACTTCACAAAGGCAGCCCAGCGCAACAACAGAGCGGAAGCCATCACCAAGGTGCTCTATCCGCCTGACAATATTGAAGAGGGTAAGGAACTGAGACTGAAACAGCAGTACTTCATGGTTTCCGCATCCTGCCAGAACATCGTGCGCGACCATCTGCAGCTGCACAAGACACTGGACAACTTCCATCTGGCCAACGCCATTCATATCAACGACACGCATCCTGCACTTTGCATTCCGGAGCTCATGAGAATCTTCATGGACGATTACGGCTGCTCCTGGGATTACGCTTGGGAGCGCGTCAGCAATTCTGTCTCCTACACGAACCACACGGTTCTGGCCGAGGCTCTGGAAAGGTGGAAGACATCACAGGTGCAGGCCCTCATGCCGCGTGTATTCTCGATCATCTCCGAGATCGACCGCAGGTTCCGCGAATACATGTATTCCAAGTTCCCGGGCGACCACGGCAAAGTCGACTACACAGCCGTACTGGGCAATGGACAGGTGCGCATGGCAAATCTGTCCGTCATCGGATCCCACAAAGTCAACGGCGTATCCGCGCTGCACTCCAGGATTCTGCGCGACGACTTGTTCCACGACTACTTCCTGGCACAGCCTGACAAGTTCACCAACGTCACCAACGGCATCGCCTACAGACGCTGGCTCTGTCAGTCCAACCCGAAGCTGGCCGAGCTCATCGACGAGTGCATCGGAACAGACTACCGCCACGATGACCGCAGACTGGAAGACTTCTTCCGGTTCCGCGAGGACGCGGCTGTTCACGACAGACTGGAACAGATCAAATACGAAAACAAAGCACGCTTCGCCGACAAAGTGAAGAAGAGATCCGGCATCGAGATCGATCCGAACTCCATCTTCATCGTACAGGCGAAGAGACTCCATGAATACAAGCGTCAGCTGATGAACGCGCTGCGCATCATCAGCCGCTACCAGATGCTGCAGGACAATCCGGATCTGGAAATGAGACCAGAGACCTACCTCTTCGCTGCAAAGGCAGCACCGAGCTACTATCTGGCGAAGGAAGTCATCCAGCTCATCTGCAAGATCAGTGAGGAAATTGAACGCAATCCGAAGATCGCCTCCAAGCTGAAGGTCGTCTTCCTGGAGAACTACAGCGTCTCCATGGCAGAAGGACTGATGCCTGCAACGGAAATCTCCGAGCAGATTTCACTGGCCGGTAAGGAAGCCAGCGGAACAGGCAATATGAAGATGATGATCAACGGTGCAGTGACCATCGGTACACTGGACGGCGCTAACGTGGAAATCCGCGAAGCCGTTGGACCGGACAGCATCTTCATCTTCGGCAAGAAGGAAGATGAAGTGCGCGAAGCGCTGCAGCATGGCTACAACGCCTACGACGTCTATGCGAACGATCCTGTTCTGAAGAGAGCGGTTGATTCTCTGCCGCAGGGATTCGCAGGCAAAGGCTTCGATGTGCTGAACGATTATCTGCTCATGCCATCCTACAGCATCGCAGACCCATACATGTGTCTCCTCGACTTCCAGGATTACTGCCGAGCTCATGACGACATCCAGGCAGCCTACGAAGACCGCAGGCGCTGGAACACCATGTCCATTGAGAACATTGCAAAGGCAGCACGGTTTGCTGCAGACCGCAGCATCCGCGACTACGCCGTTCGGATTTGGAATACTGGAACCATCGAATAGAAAAACAATAAAAAAGAGATCCGGCTCACGCGAGCCTGAACCTGTCAACTAAAAGTAGACAGCAAAAAGAAACATCAAAAGCCCCGTTCATGTTTGAACTGAATGGGGCTTTTGTATTGTAGCGCGGCTGCAG
>CACWSO010000027.1 GCA_902763505.1 uncultured Eubacteriales bacterium
GTGCATAAAGGAAGTATATATTAGATTTTCGATTAACCCAACTAAGTTGGGAGAAAGGAAGATCCAATCCCTCTAGAAGAGGATAATTGGATTATACGTGATTAAATGAGAAACAGGAAATGGAGCAAACTGCTTGTAGCTCTGCTCTGCTTGGCAATGTGCGTCTGGACACTGTCAGCATGCGGAGAATCCGGAGGCGGAGATGCAGAAGAACCTGCAGCAGAACAGGAAGCATCGGCGGACGGTTACACAGCAGCAGAGGTGACATCCGAACTGTCAATGGCAGATGCAGTCAAAGCCTACTACGATGCAGTAGATATGGACTATGCGTATGATCTGGCTTACGAGCTGGCATATGACTGGGATAATCTGGCCGAGGCCAACGGATGGAGATCCGCAGGATCAGATGCGGAGCACGCAACGGCAGACCGTCTCGTGAAAGAATGGGAAGACATCGGGCTGCAGAATGTTGACAAACTCAGCACAAAGTGTGATAAATTCCAGTTCAACAGTTCATCACTGAAAATCGCAGATTCAGATGTTGATTTCCACGGAAATGATATCGAAGCTGTCGAAGCAGGAACGAACGGACCTGCTTCCTATCAGGTCAACGGCACAGACGGCGATCTGACTGCTGAAATCGTAAACTGCGGCACTGGATTTGAGGCAGATTACGAAGGTAAGGATCTGGAAGGCAAGATTGCACTTGTTCAGGTCGACCAGTCTAATGAAGCATGGATCGATGTCTATATGGAACAGGCTCACAAAGCAGGAGCAGCTGCTCTCGTAACTTGGGCAAACAGCGGATATGGCGAATCCGGTACATTCACAACAAACGTACAGGATGTATGTTCCAGCGACCTTCTGCCAACAGCAGCAATCAGCGCTGACCAGGCTAAGAAGGTAAAGAAAGCTATCAAGGATGGCCATACAGAATGTACGCTGAACATCGATGCTGAAATGGTAGACAACGGCGGAACAACATACAACGTATATGGCATGATTCCTGGCAAGAACCACGATCAGAAGATCGTTATTGCCGGTCACTATGATAAGTACTGGTATGGATTCCAGGATGACTGCTGCGCAATTTCACTGGTGGCAGCGATCGGTAAAGCAATGGTCGACTCAGGATATGAACCTGAAAACGACATCTACTTCATCGCACACGGCGCTGAAGAATGGGGCGTAACAGATTCACAGTTCGACTGGACAACAGGTGCATGGGGCGTCTGTGAAGAGCATTCAGATATTCCTGACAACTGTCTCGCTATGATCAACTGCGAACTTCCTGCATTTACTCCGGCAGAAGGGCAGATGTCGATCGTATGTGTTCCTGAATTCAAGAGCCTCGTTAAGACGATGTTTGAATCAGGTCTTATCACAACAGCTGGTAAAGCTGTATTCAACACGAAGCCGGCAGATGCAACGACAATGGAAGACGGTATCACTTACAGAGTGCACGGCGTTCCGTATCTGATCAATGGATTTGAAGACCAGACATTTATCTCTCATAATTATCACACCATTGCAGATAATGCCGAAACGTATGATGCAGATGTATTCCAGACGAACATCGATTGGTATGGTGCATTTGCAATGTATATCGATACCGAGCCTGCTCTGGAGCTGAATACTGCAATTCTTGCGAACTACCTCAAGAAGGGATTCAATGAGGAATATGCTAAGGAAGCAGGCGTAGATACGGAGAAGTATCTGGCAGCAGTTGCAGACCTCAAGGCAAAAGGCAAAGCAGCATATGATGCAGCCGTTGCATGCAATGCAGCATACGAAGAAGCCGTTGCGAATGGAGACGAAGAAGCAGCTGCAGAACTGAGAACACAGGGTGCGGAACTGAACGAGAAGGTTCTGGAAGCATTCCAGGTTACTCAGGATAAGTTCTTCTATGACAGCGACTTCACTGCAGACTATGGTCAGGTTCAGACGTTCAATAACCTTTCATACATCGACGCAGTTCTGGATGGAATCGAGAACGGCGCCGATATCTGGGGTGAGAACGGCGATGGAATAGCTGATTACGCATACCAGCTCAACTGCATACATGATTACAACTACTGCAACTTCAGTGCTGATATTGCAGAGAGAGGAATCGATATGTACACGGATGCGTACTATGCAGACAAGGATCAGGGACAGTGGGGCTACGGCCACCAGAACCCTGTCGTACATGTCGGCGATGTTTCCGCTCAGATTCAGAGAGCAGAGACCCTCGATGATGTTGATGTCGATGCGGCAAAAGAAGCATACGGCGCAGCAAAAGAGGAACTCCTCAAGTATCTCGGAACAGCACTTGCAGCTGAGGTTACCTACATGAGCGATGTAACAGATTGTCTTCAGTAACGGTTGGAGACAGTGACATGCAGTGAAATCAATTGCATGAAGTTGCTTCGTTAAGAAGAAAACAAGACCGGATTGCATTTATTGCGGTCCGGTCTTTTGTTATGAGATGGTGTTTCTGTGGTATAATGGTGCTGCAAATCAGGAGGAAAATCATGGATCATGTAAGACTCAGTGATGCGGGCGACAGCGTGATCATTCTAGATCAGAGTCTGCTTCCTGCAGAGGAAAAATATATTGAATTGGAAACACTGGAGGAAATGACAGAAGCAATCAAAAAGCTTCAAGTCAGAGGGGCACCGGCCATCGGCATCTTCGCAGGCTACGCACTGGCTGCCTTATCGAATCAACAGTGCAGACCGCAGGCAATCAGAAGCTGCTGCGGCGCAAGCGGGACCTCCGATGAAGGATTCCTGCAGATCATGCAGGCACAGGGTGACGTTCTGAAAGCGGCAAGACCGACGGCTGTCAACCTGGCCTGGGCAGTGGATCGTGTGATACATGCAGTACGCGTTGAGATGTTCCGCGCCCGCCGTGAAGATCCAACCAGGCTGAATGCCAATGCGGGAGCACGCAGGCTGGCGAAAGCTGCCGAAAAGGAAGCAAAGGCAATCCACGAGGAAGATAAGAAAATGTGTCTGGCCATTGCGCAGTTCGGTCTTGAAGAAGTGCAGAAGGTGTGCAGGGAAAAGGGACAGGAAGGTCCGATTGGAATCCTGACCCATTGCAATGCCGGTCCACTGGCAACGTCTGAATATGGAACCGCTCTTGGACCAATCATTCTGGGGAAAGAGCAGGGCGTGGAGTTTCAGGTTTTTGCAGATGAAACGAGACCGCTGCTGCAGGGAGCGAGACTCACGACCTATGAACTGCAGAAGGCAAGGGTTGATGTGACGCTCATCTGCGACAACATGGCATCATCCGTGATGAAGAAAGGTCTCGTGCAGGCCGTCTTCGTAGGTTGTGACAGAGTTGCCGCAAACGGAGATACAGCGAACAAAATCGGAACTTCAGGACTTGCTGTGCTGGCGAAACACTACGGTATTCCATTCTATGTGCTCGGACCGTCATCCTCTGTCGATCTGAACTGTCCGACAGGAGGAGACATTCCGATAGAGGAACGTGATCCGGAGGAAATCAGAAGCAAATACTATGAGAAACCGATGGCCCCGGAGGGAGTCAAGTGTTTCAACCCGTCTTTTGATGTCACAGATGCTGAACTCATTGCGGGAATCATTACGGAGAAGGGAATCTGCAGATATCCGTATACAGAGAGTTTGTCAGCTTTGAAAGACTGATCGTCTTGACATTTGACTGATTGTCTTGACACGTAAAAGTTAATAAGTTACAATATTAACAGTTATTTCCATTTATAGGGTAGCATAATTGAGAAGCGAAAGGGGTATGAGATGGAGTATCTGAATATTGCTGTTGTATCGTCCGACGAAGCGTACAACAGGACTCTTTGCATGTCTCTGCTGCATTCCTGTCGGCAGCTTAAAGTCACCACCTTTACGAGCAGACAGTTTGTTCTCGCCTGGTCGGAGCATCAAGGTAGCAGCGCCTTTTATGACTGTTACGATTTGATACTATGGGCAGGAGATGAGATCTGTGATTCATACGGTGACAACATCATCTTTCTGACCGACCGTTCCTCTCTTATCAATATCGATTATGATGCACGGAGATTCGCGCTGTATAAGTATGAGCCGACCTCTGAGTTGGTCGCTCTGATTTTTGATATCTATTCCCATCTGACCGGCCGCGGCATGTCTCTTGTGAAGAGAGACAATGTCAGGGTCGTTGCCTTTGCGTCCTGTGACGGAGGCGTGGGGTGTACGACGCTTGCGAGAGCTGTCTGCCAGGATTTAGTCCGTTTCAGAGACTGTAAGGTACTTTATCTTAGCCTGGAAGAGGTAGAATCAACAGGCGATTTCCTGTCCTTGCCCCAGGGAATCAAAACAGAAGGAGAGTATCTCTACAGACTCCTAGGGAAAAAAGAAGCGCCTTTTCTGGAATCATATCTCATGAAAGATTCGTTCGGTGTCAGTTCCTTTGCGCCTGCTGCAGGTAGGAATCCATTCAGGAAATTGACCCTTGCAGACATGCAGACGGTATTGGCTGCCCTCATGGACAGTGGGATGTTCGATGTGATTATTGCGGATGTTTCAACCTGTCTGGACGAGGCGGCGATTGCGTTACTGGAGCCTGCCGTGCATATTTGCCTGATTGCAAAGACAACACAGCCCGGCTGCCGCGAGAAGAACTACATGAAGCAGCTGGAAATCTTGTGTGGGGAGAAAACCTGTAAAGGGCTGATTCGCGTAGACAGAAGATTTGACAGCAGTCAGGAACTCAATCCTATCGCGTCTATTGAAGGAGAATTCGGAAGATTTGTAAGTAAGCTCACAGAAAGACTTCTGGATGTGGTAAAATAAAAACACAGAAGTCTGGAAGGAGGGCGCTTTGCATCTTGACGCACTGGTAGCCGATTTGGCGCTGATAATGGTTGCCAGCGGCATTGTTACGGTAATCTTCCGTAAATTGAAACAGCCCGCAGTTCTCGGATATATTCTCGCGGGATTTCTGATCAGTCCAAACTTCGAATATCTGCCGACTGTCGTTGACCATGCTGATATTTCCACATTGGCGGATATCGGGGTCATCTTTCTCATGTTCGGATTAGGTCTTGAATTCAGTTTTAAGAAACTCGCCCAGGTAGGCGGCAGTGCATTTACCGTTGCTGCCACAGTGATGGCGATGATGATATTGGTCGGCGCAGGCATCGGCTCACTCCTCGGTTGGGGAAAGATGGACTGCATCTTCCTCGGCGGAATGATTTCTATGTCTTCCACCATGATCATCCTCAAGTCCTACGAAGAGTACAATCTGATGAGAGAACAGTTTGCGCAGATGGTTCTTGGCGCTCTTGTATTTGAAGATGTGGCGGGAATATTCATGCTGGCAGTGCTTTCCACGATATCAGTGGGGCAGAACGCTTCCGGACCGGCACTTGCCCAGCAGATTCTCATCATGGTCATATACCTTGTGGTATGGATCCTGATCGGCGTATATCTGATACCTTCCATTCTGAAGAGAATCTCTGGGTTGCTCAACGACGAACTGATACTCATCGTCTCAGCAGCTCTCTGCCTGCTTATGGTTGTAATCGCCAATCTGATAGGTTTTTCATCGGCGCTGGGCGCATTTCTGGCAGGCTCTATTCTGGCAGGAACCATCCAGTCCGACAGAATCAAATACCTCGTAAAGCCTGTCAAAGACCTCTTCGGAGCGATTTTTTTCGTATCAGTCGGGATGATGATTGTTCCATCCATGCTGATTGAATACATCGTACCGATCATCATCATTACCATTGTCGTCATTTTAGGACAAATGACTTTTTCCGTCATCGGCATTCTTCTCTCCGGCCAATCTCTGCGCACAGCCATCAGAGGCGGATTCAGCATGATGCAGATCGGAGAGTTCTCCTTTATTGTGGCGACGCTGGGAATGAGCTTCGGGGTAATCAGTGATTTCCTTTATCCGATCATCGTCTGTGTTTCCGTTATTACAGCCTTTGCAACACCGTTCTTCATCAAAGGATCCGAGCGGTTCTACAAGTATCTTGACAGGAAACTTCCGAGTAAGGTCAAAGCGGCACTCCGGAGAAACACATCAGAAAGTCAGACCAGGAATGCCCATGACAAGGACTGGAACCAGTACATCAAAAATATTTCCATCAGGACGGGTGCCTGTTCCTCAATTCTATTCTTGTTTTACTGGGCGGGAATCCGTTATCTGATGCCGGAAATCAGAGGAGCCATCGGTTCGACCTTTGCAGGAAATGCTATTTCAGCAGCAATCATCATTACGCTGATGCTTCCTGTCATCAACGTCATGTTCGACTCCAACACAGTGCTGTTCTACAAGTTATGGGTAAAACACAGGTCTAATCACTTGCCGCTGATCACGATGCGGGCGTTGCGAACACTCATTGCAGCATGTTTCATCGCCCTCGTACTGCGGAAGATTTTCCATATTCCGTTCATCATACTGGTTCTCATCGCTGTCATTCCGATGATTCTCATCATACGGTCAGCATGGCTGAACGGCGTAACGATTGCCATGGAGAAACGGTTTATCGCGAATTTCTCCCAAAGGACCCTGGACAAAGCGAAAAAAGACAGAACGAGACACAAGAACTACAGATGGCTGGATGAATCCCTCTATGTCGTCGAATTTGAAATCATCGACCCTGAATTCAAAAAGACGATCCTTGAGTTCACCAAGAGAAGGGACTTCGTTGTGACGATCATCAGAATCATACGAAAAGACGGCTATGTCAACATGCCTTCTGCAGATGAGGTCATCCAGTACGGCGATGTACTGCAGATGCTCGGCACATGGGATGAGGTGGATGCCTGCACCATACTGTTGGAGAAGGATGAAGCCATTAAATATACAGACTCAGATGATAAGACGCTGAAGGATTTCATGTATGGACAGCGATTTGAAGGCGTACCGGAAGAAGGAGAACTGGTCTGTGTCCCAATTAAACTGGATGGAGATTCGAAGTTCATACGCAAATCCATCAAGAACTGCGGACTCAGGCAAGCCTTTGGAGCCACGATTATCGGTATTGAAAGAGGAGCGCTTCCAATCGTCAGCCCGGATATCAACACCGTCCTTGCCAAAGATGATATTGTATGGCTGATCGGCGGGGAATACATGGTCGAAAGGCTGATCAGAAGCGGTTTGATGGACGCATAAACAGTAACGTTAAATAATTAACAAAGTATAAAGAGGCGATTAGTTAGAACTAACTAAATTATCGTCTCTTTTTTGTTGAAGGATAGGGGATTTTGGACAGAAAAAAGAACATGAAAAATAGGCGGAAACGGCTTGACTCCAACGTTCAACGTGTTACAATGAACTAGCGTGTGATTTGTTCAGAGGCGTTAAAAAATTAACGAACAATAATCAGCGCTTAATAATTTGTTCTTAAATGTATACAGAATACATTGCAGAGTGTTTAATTAAGTTTGTGGAGGAAAAGAATTATGACAATGGAATCAGCTAAGCAGATTCTCGCGCTTTTGCCAGGCGTGGATTGCGGCGGATTCGGCGGATGCGGTCATCCGACTTGCCAGGCTTGTGCCGAGGCAATCGCTGAGAGTGGCCAGATCACGCTGTGCCCGGCAGCAGACAGCAAGGCAGTAGCAGGAATCGCGCAGATCCTGGGAGTAGAACCTGTCGAAGTGGAGCCTATGATTGCCCACGTGAAATGTGCAGGATGCTCAGCAGGAAAAGACCGTTTCGCAGCATGCGCTTGTGAAAGCTGTGATGCAGCGAAAGCCGCAGGCTTTGCGAAAGGTGAGTGCCAGTACGGTTGTATCGGTCTCGGAACATGCATCGAAAGATGTAAGTTTGATGCGATGACTCTGGAAGACGGAGAAGTCGTTATCGACAAAGAGAAGTGTTCCGGTTGTGAGGCATGTCTGACAGGATGTATCCAGGAGATCATCGAAATGGTCCCTGCAGATGCAACGAACTTCATCCCTTGCTCATCCAAGGATGACGAGAAGGACACGCTCGCAGCATGCGGATACGGATGTATCGGCTGCGGAGACTGCGCCCTCGCTTGTCCTAAGGACGCCATAGAAATGGTTTACGGCGACAAGGTTGACGGAAGATTTGCCCGCATCGATTACAGCAAGTGCGACGGATGTATCACATGTGCAGTTAAGTGCAGAAAGAAGATCATCGTTGATACACTGCACGATCTCACGGAAGCGAAGGAAAGCGTTGCACTCGTTAGATGTACAGGCGGCGGCGTTGGCCACAACAAGCTTGAAAAGGCTGGCTATGAAAGCTGCTCACAGATCGTAGACGCTAAAGTGGATCTGGACGGCATGGATGTATGCGAATACGGATGCCTGGGATTCGGCGACTGCACAAAGGTCTGCAGATATGATGCGATCAAGGTTGAATTCGGAATTGCTAAGGTTGACCCTGATAAGTGCGTAGGCTGCGGAGATTGCTACAGAGCATGTCCGAAGGGCAAGATTCAGATGGTCCCTTATATCGGCGTTAAGCAGGCTGCTTGC
Organism: uncultured Eubacteriales bacterium; assembly: GCA_902763505.1. GTDB lineage: Bacteria > Bacillota > Clostridia > Peptostreptococcales > Anaerovoracaceae > Lentihominibacter. The sequence continues at coordinate 8,466 of CACWSO010000027.1, forward strand.
CAGTCAGAGGCTGACCCTGAGAGAAGAATGGAAGTCTGCTTCAAGGGCTGTATCGGCTGCGGCGACTGCGCAGACAACTGTCCGAACGGAGCAATCGAAATGGTTGACGGCCATCCGGAAATCGACCATGAGAAGTGCGTGAACTGCGGAGTATGTACGTATGTATGCTCCAGAGGTCTGCTGGCTGAAAGAGTTGTTCCTGAATACAACTACCTGCAGCGTGAAGCATTGGCACTTGGTAAATAAGATGAAAGGAGATAGCAGAATGAGAGCTAGAAAAACAATGGACGGCAACACTGCAGCTGCACATGTTGCATATGCGTTCTCAGAAGTAGCAGCAATCTATCCTATCACACCATCATCTGTCATGGCTGAAAACGTAGATGCATGGGCATCAGTGAATAGGAAAAACATCTTTGGCGAGGAAGTCAAAGTAGTAGAAATGGAATCTGAAGGCGGCGCTGCCGGTGCTGTACACGGTGCAGTTTCAGCAGGAGCTCTGACAACAACGTTCACAGCTTCACAGGGCCTGCTCCTCATGATCCCGAACATGTACAAGCTGGCTGCAGAGGAAACACCTACTGTTATCCACGTTGCAGCAAGAACCATCTCAACTCACGCACTGAACATCTTCGGTGATCACTCCGACGTTATGGCGTGCAGACAGACTGGTTTTGCAATGCTTTGCTCAAGAAGCCCACAGGAAGTCATGGACCTGGCTGCAGTTGCTCATCTGTCAGCAATTGAAGGAAAGGTTCCTGTACTTCACTTCTTCGATGGCTTCAGAACTTCCCACGAACAGCAGAAAATCTACACATGGGATTACGATGTACTCAAAGAGATGCTGGATATGGATGCAGTGAAGAGATTCAAGGCAAACGCCCTGAACCCGAACCATCCGCATGCAATCGGATCAGCAGAACAGCCTGAGACGTTCTTCCAGCACAGAGAAGCATGCAACAAGAATTATGACGAACAGGTTGACGTCATCATCGACTGCATGAACAGAGTCAGCGAAAGAGTAGAGAGAGACAGACCTTACAAGCCATATGAATACTATGGTGCACCTGATGCAGAAGAGATCATGATCGCAATGGGTTCCATCTGTGACTGCGCAGAGGAAGTTGTTGACTATCTGACTGCACAGGGCAAGAAGGTTGGACTCCTTTCCGTAAGACTGTACAGACCGTTCTCAGCGAAGCACTTTGTTGCTGAGATTCCTGAGACAGTTAAGAAGATCGCAGTTCTGGACAGAACTAAGGAACCAGGCGCTATCGGCGAACCGCTGTATCTGGACGTTCTTTCCGCATTGAAGGGAACTGCATTTGAAGACAAGTTCGTCGCAAGAGGAAGATACGGCCTTGGTTCCAAGGACGTACAGCCTGGCGATGTTCTGGCTGTTTATGAGAACCTCTGGGCAGAGGATCCGAAGCCGGAATTCACACTTTCCATCGAGGATGATGTGACGAACCTGTCCATCAAGGGAAGCGAAAACCCTGACGTAGCTCCACACAGCACAGTAGCATGCAAGTTCTGGGGACTCGGTGCAGACGGTACTGTAGGCGCTAACAAGAACAGTGTTAAGATCATAGGCGACAACACAGATAAGTACGCGCAGGCTTACTTCCAGTATGACTCCAAGAAGTCCGGCGGCGTTACGATCTCCCACCTTAGATTTGGTGATGAGCCTATACGTTCAACATATTATGTAAAGCAGGCTGACTTCGTTGCCTGCCACAAGGCTGCTTACCTTGAAAGATACTACATGGTAGAAGATGTTAAGAAGGGCGGAACATTCCTGCTCAACTGCCCTTGGACAGATGACGAACTGTCAGAAAAGCTGCCGGGAAACGTTAAGAGATTCATTGCGCAGAACGACATCAACTTCTACACCTGCGACGCAGTAACGATCGCTAAGGATCTGGGACTGGGAAGCAGAACCAATACAGTTCTTCAGGCAGCATTCTTCAAACTGGCTAACATCCTGCCGATCGAAGATGCAGTCGGATACATGAAGGACGCGATCAAGAAGACTTACGGACGCAAAGGCCAGAATATCGTAGATATGAACTGCGCTGCAGTTGATGCCGGCGTTAACAGCGTTCATAAAGTTGAAGTACCTGCAGAATGGGCTAACGCGGAAGGCGATATCCCTAAGGTACTGGCTGAAGGCAGAGACCAGAAGCACACAGATTACATCAATAACGTACTGAAGCCAACAAACGGTATGTACGGAGACGATGTACCTGTTTCAGTATTTAAGGATCTGGCAGATGGAGCAGTTCCATCAGGAACAGCTGCATTCGAAAAGAGAGGAATCGCGATCGATATTCCTAAGTGGGACGCTTCCAAGTGCATGCAGTGCAACTGGTGCTCCTATGTATGTCCACACGCTGTTATCAGACCATTCGTTATGGATGCTGATGAAGCAGAAAAATTTGAAGGAATCGCAGTTCCATTCAAGGATGATGAGAGCAAGTTCTTCGCAATGGGAATCAGCGCACTTGACTGCACAGGATGCGGATCATGCGCAGATGTATGTCCTGCTAGAAACAAGGCTCTGGAAATGGTTGACGGAGAAACAAATCAGGATGCTGCACAGAAAGACTTTGACTTCCTCTTCCATGAAGTTGGAACAAAGAAAGAACTGGGCAGTGATGAAAATGTTAAGAAGTCACAGTTCCTCCAGCCGCTGCTTGAGTTCTCAGGCGCTTGCCCGGGATGCGGAGAAACTCCATACGCCAAGCTGGTTACACAGCTCTTTGGTGAGAGAATGTTCATTGCCAACGCAACGGGATGTTCCTCCATTTGGGGTCTGTCAGCACCATCCTGTCCATACACAGTAAACGCTGAGGGTAAGGGTCCTGCATGGGGCAACTCACTCTTCGAAGATAACGCTGAGTTCGGATACGGCATGGCAATTGCTGTTAAGGCAAGAAGAGAAGAAATGAAGCACGTCGTTGAGAGACTGGCTGAAAAGGCTGAATTCGCAGAACCAGCTAAGGCTTGGCTCGACAACATGGACTGCGCAGACTGCGCAGGCAAGATGGGCGATGCGCTCGTAGCTGCATGTGAAGGCAAGGCTGATGAAGATGCAGTATACGTTGTAGAAAACAAGGATATGCTGCCTAAGCCATCCATGTGGATCTTCGGCGGTGACGGATGGGCATACGACATCGGTTACGGCGGACTCGACCACGTACTGGCATCCGGTGAGAACGTAAACGTTCTGGTATTCGATACAGAGGTTTACTCCAACACCGGCGGACAGTCATCCAAGTCCACACCAATCGGAGCAGTTGCTCAGTTCGCTGCAGCAGGTAAAGCTGTTACGAAGAAGAATCTGGCACAGATCGCAATCGCATATGGTTACGTATATGTAGCTCAGGTAGCGATGGGTGCAAACCCTGCTCAGACTCTGAAGGCAATCAGAGAAGCAGAAGCATACGATGGTCCATCCTTGATCATCTGCTATGCTCCATGCATCAACCACGGAGTCAAGAAGGGCATGAACAAGGCTATGCTGGAAATGAAGGACGCTGTAAGAGCAGGATACTGGAACCTGCTGAGATACAACCCTGCAGCAATCGTAGAGAAGAAGAATCCTCTCTCTGTTGACAGTGCTCCTCCAACAGACAACTATGAAGACTTCCTCATGGGAGAAGTAAGATACAACTCACTGAAGCTCAAGAATCCAGAGAGAGCTGAGAAACTCTTCACAGAATCCGAGAGATTCGCTATGGAGAGATACAGAAAACTGGTTGAGCAGAAGAAGGGCCTTGAGAATAACTAAGAAAGGAGTAGATTCAATGTTTAAAGTAGTTAAAAGAAGACAGTTGAACGATAACATGTTTTGGCTTGTGATTGAAGCTCCTCTCGTAGCTCGCAAGGCAAAACCAGGTCAGTTCGTCATTCTGATCACAGATGAATTCGGCGAAAGAATTCCTCTCACTATGGCGGGACACGATTCAGAAGCCGGAACAATCGATCTGATCTTTGCAGCAGTCGGCAGAACAACAATGCTTATGTCACAGCTGCAGGAGGGCGACGCTCTCATGGACGTAGTAGGACCGCTCGGCAAGCCGACCAACATGGACGGACTGAAGAAAGTCTGCGTCGTCGGCGGCGGTACCGGTAATGCGCTGGCATATCCTCTGGCTTGCGGTATGCACGATCACGGCGTTGAAGTCGACATGATCTGCGGATACAAGAGCAAGGATCTGGTCATCTTGGAAGATGAATTCAGAGCCGGCGTTGACAACCTCTACATGATGACAGACGACGGAACATACGGTGAGAAAGGCTTCACCACAGATAAGCTGAAAGAGCTCATCGAATCAGGAAAAGAATATGATGAAATCGTTGCAGTAGGACCTCCGATGATGATGAAGTTCACTTGCAAGATGGCATCAGATTACGGCATCCACTCCATCGCATCACTGACAGCATACATGATCGACGGCACAGGAATGTGCGGCGGCTGCAGATGCAAGATCGGCGGAGAAGACAAGTTCGTATGTGTTGACGGTCCTGAATTCGACGGCGCGCTCGTAGACTGGGACGACCTCATCAAGAGATCCAACTACTACAAAGAGCAGGAAGCGGAAGACAGAGCTCATGTATGCAGATTGACAGGAGGTGTTCGTTACAATGATTAATCTCGTAAAAGAACAGAATCCAATGCCTGAACAGGCACCAGACGTTAGAAATAAGAACTTCCTGGAAGTTGCAGAAGGCTATACTGAAGATATGGCGATCAGAGAGGCAATGAGATGCCTCAAGTGCCGTAAGAAGCCATGCGTTTCAGGATGTCCTGTAAACATCAAGATTCCTGATTTCATCGCGCAGATTGCAATCGGTGAATTCGAGGAAGCATATCAGATCATTTCAGAAGACAGCTCACTTCCTGCTATCTGCGGAAGAGTATGTCCTCAGGAAAACCAATGCCAGGGCGTATGCACACGCTGCGCTAAAGGTGAACCGGTAGCAATCGGAAGACTCGAAAGATTTGCTGCTGACTGGCACGCAGCACACTACGGTGACGAAGAAATCCAGCCGGTTGAATCAAACGGCCACAAGGTTGCAGTCATCGGAGCAGGTCCTGCAGGACTTGCCTGTGCAGGCGATTTGGTAAACAAAGGCTACGAAGTTACAGTTTATGAAGCTCTGCACAAGACTGGCGGCGTACTGGTTTATGGTATCCCTCAGTTCAGACTTCCGAAGGAAATCGTTGCTGCAGAAGTTGCTAAACTGGAAGCAAAGGGCGTTAAGTTCGTGACTGACGCTGTAGTCGGAAGAGCAATCACTGTTGACGAGCTCATGAAGGAAGAAGGATTTGAATCAGTATTCATCGGAACAGGCGCAGGACTGCCGTCATTCATGAACATTCCTGGCGAAAACCTGATCGGCGTTTGCTCAGCAAACGAGTATCTGACTAGAATCAACCTCATGAAGGCTTATCTGCCTGAATATGACACACCGATCATGCACGGCGACAGAATCGCTGTTGTAGGCGGCGGAAACGTAGCAATGGACGCTGCAAGATGCGCTAAGAGAATGGGCGCAAGTGAAGTATATGTCATCTATAGAAGAAGCATGGAAGAACTGCCTGCAAGAGCAGAAGAAGTTCACCACGCAATCGAAGAAGGCTGCATCTTCAAATTGCTCCACAATCCTGTGCAGATCCTCGGCGATGAGGAAGGCAATGTCAGAGCGATCGAATGTGTTCAGATGGAACTGGGCGAACCGGATGCTTCCGGCAGAAGAAGACCGATTCCAATCGAAGGTTCAGAATTCGAAGTACCGGTTGACATGGTTATCATGTCCATCGGAACAAAGCTGAACACTCTGATTCTCGATACGACAGATCAGCTGGAAGCCAACCGCAAGGGCGGTATCGGCACAGATGACGGCGCAGCGACAAACCGTGACGGAATCTTCGCAGGCGGAGATGCTGTAACAGGCGCCGCTACAGTTATCAAGGCTATGGGAGCTGGTAAAGTAGCAGCAGCATCCATAGATGAATACCTCGGATAAAAACTGAGATTAAACACTCGCAAAAACACCGGACATGCTGAATACCTTCGTAACAGCATTCGTCCGGTGTTTTTGATTGCAAAAAACGATTTCGGTTCAGTGCTCTGAAGCTGTTTCCAGACGTTCACCGATGCCTTCGGTTAGATAACAGGGCCCACAGGACAATGATTCCTCCGAGCAGGAAGAGCACAACTGCCTTGTTCGGCGGTACGTTGCCAATCATGCCAAGACCGACGAGAGCACCGAAGATGAGAACACATATACCGAGCGTTCCACAGATCAGATTTACGATTCTATATATATTCATATCGATTTAACCTTTCTTATTTGTTAGTTCGCATTCAGTTTACCATATGTGAGAGGGTAGTAGTACTGACTTTTTTTCTTCTTTTGTGTGTTAAAGCAGTATAAAAAGAGTATAATAAATATATAATCATAACTATTATTATCATCATTATCATTTTTTTCAGGAGGAAAGTTATGAACGAATTACAAAATCAGGGCGAACTCAAGCGGACCCTGAGTTTGCCGCTTCTGATCGGTTTCGGTCTGGCCTATCTGGCACCGACAGTTGTTTTCAACTACTACGGTATCTGGACAGCTGACTCGGGAACCGGTGGACATTATCCGTTAGCGCTTCTGATCGCTACTGTACTAATGACTTTTACGGCATACAGTTACACCAGAATGGTAAAGGAGTATCCGACGGCGGGCTCGGCGTACGTATATGTAAACAAGTCCGTGCAGCCGCATATAGGATTCTTGACGGGTTGGGTCATGCTGCTGGACTATCTGCTGCTGCCGATGGTCTGCTACCTGCTGATTGGAATCTACGTCAATGAATACTTCCCGGCACTGCCTGTATGGGTTATTGTAGTAGGCTGCGCAGCATTGGGAGCCGTGTTCAACATCGTTGGAGTGAAAACGGCGTCGATCATCGACTCGATCATCATCGCCGCACAGATTATTTTCACAATTGTCACGATTATCCTCTGCATCATGTACGTATGCGGCACAGACGGATTATCGTTGCTCAGTTCAAGAGCCATTGTCAACCCGGATACGTTTGATACGACGGCAGTACTGAATGCTGCTGCGATTCTGTGCGTATCATTTGTCGGTTTTGATGCGGTCACTACGATGGCTGAAGAAACCAAGGATCCGGACAAAGTCATGACGCCTGCCATCATGGGCGTCTGCGTCGGCGCGGGTATCATGTTCTTCATTACAGCATATGCACTGAATGTAGCGTGGCCGGATGCTCATACAGCGATTACGGATCCTGATGTTGGTATATATGAGTTTTACCCTGCCATCGGATACGGATGGGCGGCGGACGTCTTCTTCGTCGTCGATGAATTCGCGTCCTTCGTGTGTGCTATGGCCGGCATGGGTGCCGTATCCAGAATTCTGCTCGGCATGGGACGTGACAACATCCTTCCGAAGAAGTTTTTCGGATCAGTTTCGAAGAAGTGGAACACGCCAGTGAAAAACATTATTCTGGTATCCATCATCGGATGCACCGGTATATTCTATGCAGATAACCTCATCGGCGCTGCAGAACTGGTATCCTTCGGATGCATCCTTGGATTTATCATGGTAAATCTCTCGGTTGTCCTACACTTCTACAAGCACAAAGGTCTTCGCGCAGGTGCAAAGAATAAACTCATGTACCTGATCGTCCCGGGAATCGGAGCAGTGGCCTTGGCCATCGCATTCATCTTTGTCGGCAAAGGAGCCAAGATTTTAGGATGCATCTGGTTGTTGATCGGTTTGGTATACCTGGCTGTTAAGACGAAGGGCTTCAAGGAACTGCCGCCTGAAATGACATTTGAAGAATAAAGCAATTCAGAAGGAAAAGGAGATTTTTATGGCAATCGATAAGATACTGATTAACGGCAAAATCTATACAGAAAATCCTGAAATGCCATGGGCGCAGGCGATGGCAATCGACGGAAAGAAACTGGCATATGTTGGGGATGACGATGGAGCAAAAGCTTTGGCCGGTGATGATACGCAAATCATCGATCTGGCTGGAAAAACGGTCATTCCAGGGCTATTGGATGGACATACCCATCCTGCCATCGTCTCTAAGACTCATTGGTTTGTAAGAGCACCGCTTACTTACGATAAAGACGAACTCATGGCAAATATTAAGGAATACGCGGAGAAGTATCCGAAGGAAGAAAAACCGTATTTCTACTACGAAAGCTATTTCACCACGACATTTGGAACAGAAGGACCAAACAAGAAGGATCTGGACGCCATTATCAGCGACCGTCCGGCTCGTATCCAGGACTTTGGTGACCACGCCTGCTGGTACAATTCCGTTGCCCTGGATATGCTGACGGGAGAGGATGGTAAACCGCACAGCATAAGTCCTATCGGTGAACCGGAGTTCAAAAAAGACGAAAATGGAGAATACACCGGATGGTGCCTTGAGTCTACTGTAGAAGGAGATGTTGGCATTTTTGAGAACCTGGGCTGGAAACCGGAAACTGTAATGAACGATGAAATGTCGAAACCGCTGTTTGATTACTTCCGGCAGTACGGTGTTATGGCCATGATGGACGGATTTACAGAAGGGGAGGAGAACTTCCAGTACATCTACGACCTGGATCAAAAGGGTGAGCTCGGAATGTATTATGAAGGTGCCAGCATCCTTTCAGACGTGAAGGATCTGGAAGAGTCGATCGCAACAGCCAAAAGGTGGCAGGAGAAGTTCAGCACGGATCACATCAAATGCGACGTCATCAAGTTCTTCATCGACGGCACCAATGAAATGGGTGACTGTCTGAGCACAGAGCCGTTCCACAATGACCCAACGGGAACCAATTGCGGTGAAGCATATGCCACCATGGAAGAAATGCGTGATGTCATGGTAAGGCTGAATGAGGAAAAACTGGACTTCCATGTTCACACCATCTGTGACGGAGCATTCCGCTTGATGTGTGACGCGGTGGAAGAAGCGCAGAAGATTTGCGGTGACGACTGGTGCATCAAAGTCTGCCTGGCACACTGCGAGATCATCCATCCGGACGATATCAAGCGCGTCAGAGAACTGGGCATCTACATTGATTACTCAACACACTGGGCCGGCGGCTACTTCGGTGAAGGCGCTATTCCGTTCTTGGGACAGGAGCGTTGGAACACCATGCATGATTTCCACAAGGTCATCGAAGACGGCGGTAAAGTCGGATTCTCCAGCGATGTGTTCAGCTATCAGGAGGCGACACGTGCAAATCCAATGATTGGTATGCAGGTTGCGATGACAAGAGTCGATCCGTGGATTCCACTGGACCCGGAGAAGTATCCGGGAAGCGTACGCCCGCCTGTTGACGGCAAACTGTCCATTGAACAGCTGATACATGGCTATACCATGGTCAATGCGGAGAGAATGCGCTGGGATGACATCATGGGATCTCTTGAAGAAGGCAAACTGGCGAACTTCGTCGTCTTCGAAGAGGATATCTTTAAGGCAGCTCACGAGCATCCTGAGGATTTCTCTGCAATCGATCCTGTATGCACATATTTCGAAGGAGAAGAACGGCACATCGTTTCCGCACTGAAGAAGGAGAGATAAGTATGGCTGAAGTAGCAATCAAGAAGATTCCGGCACATATTGTGTATTCTGCGGAATATGACATTGAAGATTTCATGGACTTCTTCGATCCAGAAACGGAAGCCAACCAGCTCTACGATCTTCAGTTTGAGATGGAAGCGGATAATCCTGCTGTCACTGTTCCGGAAATCGGAGAGGACTATAACTACTTCGAGTATCCGGTCAAAAGGAATGAAGACGGTACCATGCATGTCGTCTACTGCGATATGGTGGACAAGATGGGCAAAGACAGCCCTAAAGGCTCCTACCGCTTTGTTGAGGTGCCTGAAGTGACTGCCGCTTGTCTCATGCACAAAGGTCCGTTCAATAGTTTTGAAGAGGGCTTTACCGAATTGTTTGACTGGCTGAAGGCCAATGGCTATGAAACAGAAGGCAAAGGCAGGATCAGTGCAATCAACGGACCATGGGACACAGAATCCGAAGAAGATTATGTGAATGAGTGCCAGATCATCATAAAAGAAGACTAATGTATATCAGCTGAACCTGTAAGATGAAAGTAGACATGCAAAAAGAGCATGTCTACTTTTTTCATGGTATGCTTCGTACAGGAGGTGAGGACATGGGCAGACCAAAAGG
>CACWSO010000028.1 GCA_902763505.1 uncultured Eubacteriales bacterium
AATCCGAAAACCTTTACTGTAACCAGCCATACTGCACCTCCATTCTCAAGTAGAATTATATCACGCTTTTTTCAACTCTACTTTTTGGGGTGCGTCTCAGATTAGAGAAAAAACAAAAGAGGTATTGGGATTGAGAGAAGAAAAACAGACACGTTATCATGTAGGATATCATCAAGAGGGGATGAAATGAGACAAAGCAGAGGGGGGATAGTATGTTAGGAGCAATTATAGGAGATATCATCGGAAGTCCATACGAATGGCACAACATCAAGACGAAAGACTTCGAGTTATTTCGCCACAAATGCAGGTTTACAGATGATAGCGTTATGACAATTGCTGTGGCTGAAGCATTGATGAAGGCGCAGCAGCAGGAGGCGCTGGATGACGAGGAGGTCGTGAAGAAGCTGCTCGTTGCATCAATGAAAAAGTGGGGACTGAAATACCCTGAAGCAGGTTATGGCAGAGCCTTTTTCGGTTGGCTGATCAGTGAAGATAGTGCGCCGTACAACAGCTGGGGCAATGGGTCCGCGATGCGCGTCTCACCAGCTGGCTGGATGACAGATGACATCATCAACACCAGAAAACTGGCTCGCTGGACGGCGGAAGTCACCCACAATCACCCGGAAGGCGTGAAGGGAGCGGAAGCCGTTGCCGTGGCGATTTTCCTGGCCCGTAATGGCGTTACCAAGGAAGAAATCCACGACTATATCACCGAAGAGTTCGGCTACAATCTGGACAGAACCTGTGACGGAATCAGACCGGGCTATGAGTTTGACGTTTCCTGCCAGGGCAGCGTTCCGGAGGCGATCATCGCATTTCTGGAAGGGACGGATTTTGAAGATGTCATCAGAAACGCTGTATCACTGGGTGGTGACAGCGACACGATTGCTGCGATGGCAGGCTCTATCGCAGAGGCATTCTACGTAATACCGAACAGAATCGCCAGAGAAGCTCTGAAGCGGCTGCCGGACGAGATGCGGGAAGTCCTTGCAGAGTGGAAGAGCAGATAATGTTTAGATCTCCGAGAACGCGATCCCGGAGATAATAGACTGGTTGCTATTTGCGGTATCTACTCAGCCATTTGCAAATAGGATAAGTTTTGTTATAATAACTTTAGGCAAAGTTATCACAATTCATTTGCTTACAGATCAGTTCCTGGAGACGCGACTCCAGGACTTTTCTTTTTGTTCCCATGACCCTGCGCTGTTGTTGTATAATAACAGCATAAATCCAGGAGGAATCATAAATGGGTACAAACTTAGGCAAAGACAATCGATTGAACTATGACGAGCGCAAAGAACACAACAAGGCGCGTGCACGCAGGATGGTCCTTGTGATGGGCGTGGCCTGCGTCGTCTTCATCCTGGCAATGATCGTTGAAGTGTATCTGTAACGAGGGGGAACGTACCATGAAGATGTTGCATGTCACGATTCAGACGAATCGGTTTGAGGAAGTCATCAAGTTTTATGAGAACGAGGTCGGATTGACTTTGCAAGGGGATCTGCGGCCGCACAAGGAGATTGTATTTCTCGCAAATGCTGCGGGAGAGACCTGCGTAGAGGTTTTGCACAATCCGGAGGCCGATGATGCCGGCAACAAGAACCTGTCCATTGGATTTAAGACCGATGATGTGGAAAAGAAACGCGAAGAGATGGTTGCGGCGGGTTATGAGGTCACGCCGATGATTTCACCGATGCCGGATGTGAAGTTCTTCTTCGCCAAGGACCCGGCAGGTGTGACCGTGCAGTTTATGTAGGAACGACAGCGAGGGAACATGCGATACGAATACTGCCCGAAATGCGGGAAGAAATTAATACAAAAGCAGGCCGGCGATGACGGCCTCGTGCCATACTGCGAAGACTGTGAGAAATACTGGTTTGATAGCTTTGGAAGCTGCGTGATTATCATGGTTACGCGCAAAAACAACGACGGCACCGAGGTGCTATTGCTGCGCCAGAAGTACATGTCCGACGAGTACATGAACTTCGTGTCCGGATATATCACGGTCGGCGAGAATGCGGAGGAATCCGCTTACCGTGAGGTGCTCGAGGAAACCGGCATCAAGTTGGATTCTCTGGAATACTCGGGAACCTGGTTCTTCGAGTTGCAGGAGCTGCTTATGCACGGCTTCATCGGGTACACCAGCCAGAGTGAGTTCACCCTGTCATCAGAGGTGGACGGCGCCCAGTGGGTTCCACTGGAAAAACTGGAGGACTACATGTATCCTGACTCGCCGGGCAACGCGCAGTTTGGTACATATCAGGTATATTTGCAGCGTTACGGGAGGTAATGATGGAAAAGACGAAAACAGGGCAGACCTGGGTCATGCATAAAGATGTACTTGCAGAAAAGATGCCCACTTGGACGAACCGGCGCATTGTTGCCCATGGTCCGGAGATGATGATGGTGGAAAATGAGTTTTCCGTCGGAGATACCGCGCCGGAACATGAACACTATCACAGCCAGATCACCTACGTGATCAGAGGCGCACTGCAGTTCACTCTGGAAGGGGAGACAAAGGTGCTTAGAGACGGCGATTCCGTTTACATCGCGCCGCATCAGGTGCATAGCGCCATCGCCGTGGAAGACTCACTCCTGATCGACATGTTCGCACCGATGCGCGAGGATTTTCTATGAGTAACGTAATCATTCGGAAAGCGACGGCGGAAGACATTCCCGCAATAGCAGCAATTTATGATGAAATCCACGACCGCGAAGAAGCCGGCGAAGTAACGACCGGCTGGCTTCGCGGTGTTTATCCTGTTAAGAAGACCGCCGAAGACGCTGTCGCACGCGGCGATATGTATGTGCAAGTGGTAAGCGGGGACGACCCGGATACGGCGGGTCAAGTCGTCGGTACGGCCATCCTCAACCAGCTGCAGGTCGACGTCTACGCCGACGGAGAGTGGCAGTATCCGGCTGAGGACAGCGAAGTCATGGTCATCCACACCCTGATCATCTCGCGCAAGACCGACCTGAAGGGACTCGGCAGTGATTTTCTGGCGTACTATGAAGCCTTTGCATTAGAACACGGGTGCAAGTATTTGCGCCTGGACACGAACGCCCGGAACGCCGCAGCCAGGGCCTTTTACAAAAGGCACGGTTACAAGGAAATCGGCATCGTGCCGACTGTATTCAACGGGATACCAGGCGTGGATCTTGTGTTGCTAGAGAAGAAACTCGGATGAGTCCGAGCGACGAATGAGATTAAGAGGTTTGATGAATATGAAGAAGAGCCAAATTGATAGAATCAATGAAATGGAATCCATTTTGGATGAATGTGTCGATGCAGTGGAGGAACTGCAGGCCTCGCTGGAATACATCGAGCGGCTGCAGGAAAAGATGGGAAAACTCTTCGAGTACTACGGCAGCAAGGAGTGGTACGAGGACCGGGAGGCATATGACTCCGTCGAGCCGGAGGAGCAGGCGGACATCAAAGCCGGCGTCCTGTCCGAGGACTCGGTCTATGACCTAATCACAGACGTCCGGGAGGAGTCATTCCGCATGATTGAGCTCGGAACGGACATCCTGAAGAACAGGATTTAACAGAAAACCCACAGAATTGAACGAATGTGTTCAAAATCTGTGGGTTTATTCGTTTCGATATTGCTTTTGCCCTTATTTCAGTCGCCCCTCGGCCTTCTTATACGCGGCGTCGTAGGCTTTGCGGTCGATTTCGCCCTGGTCGATTTTGCGCTCGACGCAGAGCTGCAACGCTTCGATCATGATGGACAGACGCTCCAGGGTGTACTGGGCGTTGGCCAAATCTTCCACCTCGGATTCGTCGATTTTGTTATCCGCTGTGATCTTGACGAGGATCTTCTCGATGTCTTCCACCGCGTAGACGGAGTCGAGCAGGTGGAGAATGATGCCCGGCAGTTCCGCATTCGGAACCTTCGGCACGTACAGCTGGCCGATTTCACAGCTTCCATGGCAGTAGTGATTGCAGAGCTCCGGCGCCTGATAGACATCGGACATGATCAGCACATCCTGCGGATTCGGGAGCTGTTTTTCATTCTCTATGCGCTCAAGCTTGTCGTCGGAGATGCCGATCTGTTCGGCAGCGTATTCCCGGGACCAGCCGAGAGCCTTTCTCTTGGCAAGATAGATATTCTGTTCTGACATAACGTACCTCATTGCGCGCCGCCACGGGCGCGTATTCTCGCGCCGCGGGTGGCGCTTTTTTCGTGATTTTTGCGGTAAAACCAGAATTGCTTCCGCAGATTCTGCGATGTCTGATTTTCCAAGCAGATTATATCATATAACCACAAAGGAGAGAAATAACGTATAAAGAAACAGCATAAAGGGAGGTATTGATATGTATAACGAAAGAGCAAGAAGGATTGCTGTTCTCTCATATATCACATGGATCGGCTGGATCATCGCATTCATCATCAGGGACAAGTACGACGAGTTCCAGACACATCACCTGAATCAGGCGCTGATGATCAACCTGCTGAAAATCGCCGGCGGACTGTGCGCTGCAGTACCGCACGTAGGAGATAACATCTCCGCGGTTGTCGGCATCGCAGCATTCGTATTCATCGTGATGGGCATCTACAGAGCGGCACATTGGAGAACAGACCCGCTGCCGATCATCGGCGAACTACGTCTGATGTAGTCGCAGATGCAAAGGCAGTAAGCAGCATCTGCTGCAAAAGCAACAGCATCACTTAATGCAAAAGCAATAACAGGAAGGAGGTGCCTATGGAAAGAACGGAAAAGAGACGGACAATCATTATCGTCGCAGTCTTGGCTGTAATCGCGATAGTATCATTTTTCTGGATCTCGGGGATCGCCTCGTCAGAGGACAGCTTTCAGGGGACTTACAGCTCTTTGGACGAGAAGCGGACCAATGTCACCGAACTGATGGGCGCGACAGCGGCATCCTCGACAGCAATATCACTGCTGCCGGGCGACGCAGGGACGCCGATCGCGGAACAGCTGGCAGATCTGAGCGGATATTTCCTATTCATTCTGGCGGCAATCTATCTGGAGAAGTGGATGGTCACCATGACAGGCATGCTCGCCTTTAAGATACTGATACCGATCGCCTGTCTGATCCTGATCGCAGCGTACCTGTACGCATCGGATAGATGGAAAGAAGTCGGCGTCAAACTGATTCTGTTCGCACTGATGGTCTTTGCGATCATTCCGGTCAGCGGGGTAGTGACCGAGAAAATCGATGCCAGTTACCAGAAATCGGTGCAGCAGACCATCGAAGACACGAGGAATGATACGAAACAGCTCAACGACGCGACAGGCGGAAAAAAGGATGATAGCATCGCGGACAAGATCGCTAACAAGATCAAAGGCGGTGTTGCAGGAACGCTGGACAAGTTTGAGAATACGCTCAACCGCATCACGGAAGCCATCGCAGTTCTGATCGTCACATCCTGTGCCATTCCGCTGGCAGTCCTGCTCTTCTTCATCTGGCTGATCAAGCTGCTGACAGGGGTCAACATACCGATCCCGCACATCAGAGCTTCCAAAGTCATCGGGAAGATGAAGATGGGACTGGACTAGACAGGGATCAGACAAAACTATAACAAAAGAACAAAAGACCACATAGGGGTAATACCATAAATCATATACACTCCATAGAATGGGGAAACCGAAACAAACCGGTTTCCCCATTCTTTTATCTCACAATTCGTACTGGCTTTTACCATTTGTGCTGCCTTTGTGGTACAATCAGTTGCGTGAAGATAGATAACATATAGGACGGTGAAAAAAGTGGATGTCAGAACAATACAACTAAAGAAAACGATACTGGAAAACAACGATCAGGATGCGGATCTGCTGCGGGAGCAACTCAAGGGCGACGGGACCTATTACATGAACATCATGTCCTCGCCGGGATCAGGCAAGACCACCACACTTTTGGGGACCATCAAGGGTCTGCAGAAGCTTGGCGCGACTGGCGAAGGTTGCAGCCCGCTGAAGGTCGGCGTTATGGAAGCGGATATCGACAGCGATGTAGATGCGAAGACGATTGCAGAGAAAGCGGGCGTTCCTTCGATCCAGCTCCATACGGGCGGCATGTGCCATCTGGATGCGGATATGTCCCGCCAGGGATTGCGCGAAATCGGGTCCAAGGATTTGGATTTGGTCTTTCTGGAGAACGTAGGTAATCTCGTGTGTCCGGCGGAGTTCGACACCGGTGCAGTCAAGAGTGCGGTTATCCTGTCCATTCCGGAAGGGGATGACAAACCGCTGAAGTACCCGCTCATGTTCCAGGAAGTCGATGTGGTGCTGGTTAATAAGATCGACGCCGCTCCTGCTTTTGATTTCGACAATGAGCGGTTCAAGGCGAATCTCGCCGCATGCGGCTGTGACGTGCCGGTATTCTTCATCTCGGCAGCGACGGGAGAAGGTATGGACGAATGGTGCAAGTGGCTGGATGCGGAAGTGCGCGGTTGGCTGAAGTAGGCAGTGTCTGCACGAAATGAGCAGTTGTTGCCTTTGTATGAGATAGAGGATTGATATGGCAGTAAGAGTAATAGATGTAAAAGTTGGTGTATTTGACGAGAACAACAGAATCGCGGACGAAGTGCGTGAAGGCAATAAAGAAAAGGGCACGTTCATGGTGAATATCATGGCGTCGCCGGGCGCCGGTAAGACGACGACACTGCTGCGCACGATCGATATGCTGCGTGATGAATTCCGCATCGGCGTCATGGAGGCAGATATTGAAGCGGTGGTGGACGCAGAGAAGATGGCTGATGCCGGTGTGAAGTCCATTCAGGTTCACACAGGCGGGGAATGCGCCATGGACGCGGCGATGGTGAAGCAGACGCTGGACGAGTTCGACACCAGCGATTTGGATATTCTGTTTATGGAGAATGTGGGAAACCTGGTCTGCACGGCAGAGCAGGATACCGGTGCGGACGTCAATGTTGAGATCCTTTCCATTCCGGAAGGGGACGACAAACCGCTGAAATACCCGCTTATGTTCCAGGTTTGCCAGTGCGTTCTGATCAATAAAATCGACACCCGCGAGTGGTTCAACTTCGATGATGACGCAGTTGTGGAAAGAATTCACAAGCTGAATCCGGCGGCAGATATTTTCTTCGTCTCCTCCAAGACAGGCGAAGGTTTTGATGCGTGGGTCGATTGGCTGCGCGCTCAGGCGGCAGCACGGTGCGGCAAGTAACGGTATGAGACTCTTCATCTCCATACAACTGAACGACGAAATGAAACACGCTCTCAGGCGAATCCAGCACGCTATGCAAAGTCAGGGCGTACAGGGTAACTTCACAAGGGAGGAAAACCTGCATTTGACGCTGGCGTTCATCGGCGAATATCCGGATCCGGAGGACGTGCTGGATGTTATGGAGCAGATTGAGTTCGAACCATTCGATATTAGGTTGGATGGTGTAGGCTCCTTTGGAAGCCTCTGGTGGGCCGGCATAGACAGTGTCGGCGAAGATGAGTTTGACGGCAGCGACGCGCTGAGAAATTTGGCGAAACATCTGCGCCGCGGACTTGCAGACGCAGGGATTCCATTTGACAGGAAGAAGTTCTCACCGCACATCACACTGGTGCGGAAGCCGCAGATGAGAAACGGACACGGCGGCCGAAACCTCGCGATCCCGGAGGCGGTGCTGGAGGATCTGCCGATGGCGGAGATGCTCGTGGAGCACGTCTCCTTGATGCGTTCTGAACGGGGAAAGCACGGCATGATTTATACGGAGCTTGGCCGCATTTGAAAGGGCAGCAATGTTTGAGACAGTTACAGGAAAAATCTTCAGCGGCAATCTGCTCTTCGCAGGTTGCTGTGTTGTATATCTGATCTGGTGGAGCGTGGCGTTTCGGCCGGGTTTCAGTGCGCCTATGAGCATCAAGGGCGGACTGTTTTTGCTGACGGCCATCCTGGGCGTCATGGGGCTGGCCAGGATCATTCAGGGATGCTCCAGCGCGGATGGCGGATTGCGATACATGTTCATCATCGCTGCGGGTGCGGCGATCTATATCGTGCTCCTGCTTTTGACGAACCTGCTCATGCACAGGCAGGTCACCACAGAACTGATGCTGATCGTGTTCTGGGCCTGCATGCAGATTTGTGCGCTGAACGCCCTCTATGGGGAAGCGACAATTGGGAAGGTTGCCTTTGCAGTGATGGCGGCGATTGTGGTCGCGGCTGCAGCTGCAGGAATGATCTGTTATTTGAAATACTATGATTTGCCGCCTATGACGGCCTTTTATGACGGCATGGTGCCGCTGATTCTCTTCGCAGTCGTGATGATCGGGGAGACAGTGTATCTGCTGCTGCGATAAATTGGAAAGGAGCAATCCAATGAAATTCAAGATGATTCATGAGAATTATAATGTCAGTGACCTGCAGGCGTCCTTGGACTTTTATGAGAAGGCGCTGGGGCTGACGGAGGTAAGAAGAAAAGTAGCTGAAGACGGGTCTTTCATCATCGTGTATGTGGGAAACAAAGAGGCAGATTTTGAATTGGAACTGACTTGGCTCAGAGACCATCCGCAGAAGTACAATCTGGGCGAGGAAGAATTCCATCTGGCGTTCTACACGGATGATTATGAAGCGGCTCACAAACTCCACGAGGAGATGGGATGCATTTGCTTCGAGAATTATGAGATGGGGCTGTATTTCATCAAGGATCCGGACGGATACTGGCTGGAGATCGTACCAAGGGCTCAGGGCTGAGCTGGGGCAGATTATGCGAGTCGGTCGAGACGGTCTTTCTCGCGGATGACCAGATAGCCTGACGCGATAACCACAAGCCCACCGATGATCTGCAAAAGCACCAGATTCTGATGCAAAAGCACGAAGCCGAAGAAGGCCGATGTGACTGGCAGGAAATTGGAGTAGACAGCGGAGATGGTCGGACCGAGTTTTTCGAGTCCGGTGATTTCTACCAGGAAACAGATGCCTTCGCTGACGATGCCGAGGTATAGGAGTTCCAGCATGATGCCCGTCGGAAGCTGCAGAAGATCCGGATACTGAGGAAACACGACCGGCGTTGTGATGACCCAGGCGATGATCGTCTGATAAAATGCGATCGGGACTGCGCCGTATTTGTTCGTAAGAGATTCGGTCAGGAACAGGTAACCGAGCCAGCAGAGAAGGGCGCCTCCGCAATAGAGGTATCCATAGAAGGAACCGCCGCGCATGGACGAAAAGTCCGAGCCGATGACAAGAAAAATACCAACAACACAGACCAGCATGAAAACGATCAGTTTGATGCTGGTTTTTCTATGGAAGATCGCTTTTTCAACGAGGATGGACGCGATAGGGAGGAATCCCAGGATGATGGTGATGTTCGCGACAGGGACCGTATCCAGAGCGCCGTATTCGCAGAAGAAGTAGAGGATATGACCGATGATGGTCGTGGCGATGATGAGGGGCAGATCCCGCAGAGCAGGGAGGTGGAACCCCGTTGTTTTCTTCGCGACGACTGCAATTACAAAAAATCCGAAAAAGTACTTCACGTTCAGAACGAGAAGCTGATCGACATACTCCAGGGCGTCTTTCGCAATGGCGAGCTCCAGGCCCCAGACGATGACGAGGAAGACCATCATGATGTGGTATTTGGTTTTTCCGGATTGTACTTGATCTGTCATATGCACATTGTAGCACAAAAGCCGCCATCAGAGCGTGTGTTGTGGTATGATTAACACAGTTCAACACGTTAGAAGGAGACGATGATGGTAGATAAAGTGAGACTCGCACGGCAGATGGACTTCTGCCGTGAAGTGGACAAAGAAAAAGAAGTATTCCGGCAATCCTTCCTCTGTTCCGGCAGCCGCCGGGAGAACGATGCGGAACACGCCTGGCATATGGCGCTGATGGCGATGGTTTTGCAGGAGTATTCCAATGAGGACGTGGACTTGCTGAAGGTCATTGAGATGCTGGTGATCCATGACATCGTAGAGATCGACGCTGGGGACACATACGCTTATGACGTGGAGAGGCTGAAGTCTCAGGAGGAGCGGGAGAAGAAAGCCGCGGATCGGATCTTCGGAATGCTTCCGGATGACCAGCGGGATTTTCTGTTCGAGCTGTTCCATGAATTTGAAGCTGGGGAAACGGCAGAGTCCAAGTTCGCAAGAGCACTGGACAACGTGCAGCCGGTCATGCAGAACGATGCTTCTGATGGGAGAGACTGGCGTGAGAAGGGCATTCGTTTGTCCCAGGCCATCGAGCGGCAGCGGCGGACAGCGCGCGGCTCCCAGATTCTGTGGGATGAGGTGTCCAAGCCGATGCTCCAGAAGAATATCGATCTGGGGAATATCATCGGCGACGTTTCACTGGATGAGATATAGAAAAAAGATTTTTGAAAGAAATTGCAATATGATGCAATAAAAAGCCTCCCTTGGCAGTTAACTATATAAAAGGGCAGTTAATACAGTCAAAAAAGGGAGGATTACAATATGAAAAAGATGAAGACAATCAGCGCGGCGCTCCTGGCAATCATAATGACCTTTGCTATGAGCGCATCTGCTTTTGGAGAGACTTTGCCGGGAGCTGAGGCAGCCGGACAGGATGCGGAACAGACGGTCACAATGGATGCCGGAGAAGCTGCAGCCAGGGCTGTGACAGATCCGGCAGCGCAGACGGAAGAACCAACACAGCCGCCGACTGGAGAGTCGACAGAACCGACCCAGCCAACGCAACCGACCCAGCCTGCGACAGAGCCGACCCAGCCGTCGACACAGCCGACCACAAGGCCGGCAGCACCGAAGATCAATGAAACGGCAGCGCTGAATATCGCACTGAAGAATGCAGGGCTGAGCAAATCCGGTGTGCGGATCATCGAAGTCGAAATGGACGATGGGAAATCCGTAGAAATCGAATTCATCAGACTCAGCAACAAGGCGAAGTATGGGTATGAAATCGCGGTCAAAGACGGCAGAATCCTTGAAAAGTCAGTAGACTACAAGTACAAGAAGAGCAAATCAAGGAAGAAGATCGGCAAGAAAAAAGCGAGAAAAATCGTCGCAAAAGCTGCAGGCAAAAGTTACAGTGTTGTGAAGAAGGGCAGATGCAAGTATCAGTACAAGAAAAAGTGCGGCAAGTATGAAATCAAATTCCGCAGCGGCAATTACAAATACGAGTATGAACTTCTCGCAAAAAACGGAAAGATTATAGAGTACGAATATGAATACATTGGAATTAGATGAGAGATTAATACTGCGAATGGCGCAGGGCGACAATGACGCGTTCCATGATCTGTATCAGCAGACCTCTGCGGCGGTGTACGGATTTGCCCTGTCGATTCTGCGGAATCGTCATGACGCGGAGAACATCATGCACGACACTTACATCCGCGTCCACCACAGTTCCGGGAGCTATAAACCAAAGGGCAAACCGATGGCCTGGATTCTGACCATCGTGCGGAATCTCTGCTATACGAAGCTGAAGTCAGGCGATGTCTGCGAAGATCTCTCACAGTATGAGAACATCGCTCATCCTGATGAGAGTGAGCGGACTGTCGATCACATGATTCTGCAAAAGGCGCTGGACATTCTGGAGTTCGAAGACAGACAGATTGTCGTCCTGCATGCTTTGACAGGCATGAAGCACAGAGAAATCGCAGAACTGCTGGACATGCCCGTGGGCACAGTCCTGTCAAAATACAAGAGGTCATTGGAAAAGATGAGAAAAGAATTAGAAGGAAAGGGGGAGAGTCATGAAAGATAAGTTTACAGATGCACAAATCGAAGAACAGCTGAAAAAAGCGATCGATGATTCGACCCCGGATATTTTTGATGAACTGATGGCGGAGATCAGGGAAGAGCAGGCAGCCGGTGAAGCGGGACAGATTGTGCCGCAGTCCGAAGAGGCAGAAAGACAGATCGTACCTCAGAGGGGAAGAAGACGCCGCAGGCTGTACAGAACCATTGCAGGGTGCGCCGCCGCGCTGCTGATCTTCGTCGGCGGATTCAGTATGTTCCACAAGGGGCAGGAGGAAGTCTTCGCCGTTGTCGATATCGATGTGAATCCGAGCGTGGAGCTTTCTGTGGATGAAGCCCATAAGATTATAGAAGCAAAAGCATTAAACGACGATGGGAACATTATCCTCGATGAGATGGATCTGAAAGGGGTAGATATCAATACCGCCTGCAATGCATTGGCAGGATCCATGCTCAAACACGGTTATCTTTCGGAGATGTCCAATTCCGTCATGGTTTCGGTTCAGTCCGAGCATAAGGAAGACGGACTTGCAATCGAACAGATGGTTTCAAGCAATCTGAACGATTATCTGCAGGACACAGAGATATCCGGCGCCGTGCTGGGACAGTATGTGGATGGAGATGAAGCCCTTGCTGCCTTTGCAGCGGAGCACAATATCTCAGCCGGGAAGGCCTGGCTGATCAAAAATCTGATGGCAACAAACAGCAAGCACATGACAGAAGATGCGCTGCTGAAACTGTCGACTCAGGAGCTGATTCTGCTCAGTCAGGAACGTGACGTGGATGTAGACGATTTCTACGGCGACGTGGACAAGAGCAAATACATCTCAAAAGAAGACGCCATTAAAGCGGCGCTGCAGGCGGCAGGACTGAACGATTTGCAGCTAGATTCCGGCAAGGCAGAATTCGACTGTGACGACGGCATCATCACCTATGAGGTCGAGTTTACAGCGAATGGTCAGGAGTATGAGTACGATATCAATGCTCAGACCGGTGAAATCATCAAGAGCGAAGTCGATGTCGATGACGGCGACGATGACGCAGATGACGCAGACGATGCAGATGACGAGTATGATGATGACCACGATGCGGACGATTATGACGACGATTATGATGATGGACACGACGACGATCATGACGACCATGATCGTGATGATGACGATCACGATGAGGATGACTAATCGGACAGTTTCTGATAGACTATAGGCATACTGGAAATTGATTGCAGTATATTGGATAATGGCTGCAATGAATAAGATAAATATGAAAATCAAGGAGGTATGCTATGAAGCAGTTCCAGTTCGATGTACAGAAATTCAGGAGTCATTTCCCGGCCTGTGAACTTCAGGTGGCAGGTGCACCGATTGCTTATCTGGACGGCCCGGGAGGCACCCAGGTTCCGCAGAGTGTCGTCGATGCGATCACGGGATATCTGATCAACGATAACGCCAATGAGGGCGGAAACTTCAAGGCAAGCTACAAGACTGACGAAGTCGAACAGGCTGCCTTTGCGGCTGCGGCAGATTTCCTCGGATGCTCGCCGCAGGAAGTCGGCTTCAGCGTCGGGTCCACCCAGCACAGCTACAACTTCTCCGTCAATATTGCAAAGACTTTGCAGCCGGGTGATGAGCTGATTATTACGGAAATCGACCATCGCTGCAACAGCCAGCCGTGGAGAAGACTGGCAGCACAGGGATTCGTGGTCAAGCAGGTCCGCATGGATCTGGAGACCCAGCAGCTGGACTTCGATGATTACATGTCCAAGTTGTCCGACCGCACGAAGGTCGTTGCCGTCAACTGGGCCAGCAATGCCCTCGGCACCATTACCGATGTCAAGAAATATATCGACGCAGCCCATGAAGTGGGCGCGGTTACAGTTGTTGACGCCGTACACTACGCGGCGCATCTTCCAATCGATGTAAAAGCAATCGGCACTGATGTGCTTCTCTGCTCACCATATAAATTCTTCGGACCGCACATGGGTCTGTGCTACATGGATGAGAAACTCCTGGGCAGCCTGGACTTCAACAACGCAGGCGCTGAGGACATCTCCCAGGGCAGCCGTAAGTTCCACATGGCAACACCGCAGTATGAGTTCCTGGCGGGTATGACCGCCGCCATCAACTTGATTGCAGACACCGGCGTAGAGTACGCCGAGTGTTTCGAAGATGAATTGGAAGGGCTCACAGGACGCCGCAGAAATGTTGTTGCCGGTATGCTTGCCTTTGATGCCTACGAAGCGCCGCTAGCAGCCCGCATCCGCAGAGGACTGCGCAGACTGCCTGGCGTGAAGGTCTATGGACCTGCGGAAGGCGAACCGCGTACGCCGACTGTCGCATTTACGATGGAAGGTTATGCACCGGAAGAAGTCACCAAAGTTCTGGGCGACAAAGGCATCAATTCCTGGCACGGCGACTTCTATGCCATCGAAGTCATCTCAGCTCTCGGTCTGGAAGACAAGGGCGGCCTGATCCGTGTCGGCCTTGCGCCATACTGCACAGAAAGCGACATCGACCGCTTGCTTGCAACCGTCTCCGAACTGGCATATGCAAAGGCATAACAGACTGCAATGTGAAGGCAGGTTTTATGAAGCCAGACTTTAAATGCCCTTCACAAATCTCACATAATTACTCTACGCCGCGTTCATACGCGGCGTTTACTATGGGACCAACATGAAAACGACAAAACTAGTAAGACAGAGAAATTGGAGGACCCGAATATGATAGGGAAAAAGAGATTTGCAGCCATCGGAATGACAGTGATGCTGACTGTGTTCACGCTGATGTCAGCCGGCTGCAGCACAGACACAGCATCAAAGGCAACAGACGATAGCACAGCTTCCGCTTCCGTTGCATGGGAATACGTTGCACCATCCGACCTAAAGGGTGATACGGCGAAGGCGGATGGTGAGTCATCGGAGAAACAGGCGGGCAGCGATACTGCGACAGAGAACCAGGATAGTGATCAGACTGATCAGTCAAACGGTGATAACACAACCGGCAAGTCAGACAGTAATGCATCATCCGAGAAGCCGGAAGGTCAGCCATCTGAGAAGCCAGATGGCGAGATGCAGGCACAGGGCAACGGAGAAGCACCGAGCGGCGAAGCACCAAGTGGACAGCCACCAGAGAAACCGGATGGAGATTCCTCTAACGGTGAAGCACCGAGCGGCCAGCCACCGGAGATGCCTAATGGTGAGGCTCCAAGCGGTGCGCCGGGTGGAATGCCTGGACAGGGCGGTGGTCCAAACACTGCCGATTATGATTACAGCGGCGACCTGAGCGGAAAGCTGACCGCTGACGGCAAGGAAGTCACTTCAGATGGCGAATCTATCGAATCCACTACTGCCGATGAAAACGCACTGCTCGCTGAAAATGGCGGTGTACTGAAAGTGACCGGCGCAGAAATCACCAAATCTGGTGACGACAGCAACGGAGACAACTGCAACTTCTACGGAATCAACTCCAGTGTACTGAGCACAGGGGAAGGATCCGAAGTATATCTCTCCGACAGCAAGATCAGCTCGACGGGAGAAGGAAACAACGGTGTTTTTGCAACAGATAGCGGAACGGCGTACCTGAATAGCGTTGAAATCAATACAACGAAGGGCAGCAACTCCAGAGGACTAGATGCGACATACGGCGGCGTCATCTACGGCAACGACCTGACCGTCAGCACGGCCAAAGACCACTGCGCAGCCCTTGCGACAGACAGAGGCGGCGGATACATTTCTGTAACGAACAGTAGTCTGGCGACAGCAGGGAACGGATCGCCTTTGATCTACTCCACAGGAGACATCGAAG
Source organism: uncultured Eubacteriales bacterium (assembly GCA_902763505.1). Classification (GTDB taxonomy): domain Bacteria; phylum Bacillota; class Clostridia; order Peptostreptococcales; family Anaerovoracaceae; genus Lentihominibacter. The sequence continues at coordinate 15,469 of CACWSO010000028.1, forward strand.
TGGACAATGTTACTGGCACTGCAACAGGCAGCCAGATTGCCGGCATGGAAGGGCTCAACCGTATTGTGATCAACAACTCAACACTGGAGAGCACCAACGATGCCACTTCAGGAAGTGATCCGATTAAGAACGGCGTGATTCTGTATCAGTCCACATCTGGAGATGCAGACACAGCTTCCTCTGATGCATGTGAGTTTGAAGCGGTCGATTCGATCCTCAAGACATCCATTTCAGACGGCGCCATGTTCTATGTAACCAATACAAAGGCCAACGTGGTTCTGCAGAATACAACGCTTGATTTTGACAGTGAAAACGTACAGCTCCTCAATGCCGCAGGCAACAGCTCCAACAACTGGGGTACAGAAGGCAAAAACGGCGGCGACGTTACATTTACAGCAATCAATGAGACAATGTCAGGTAACGTCTACACCGATGAAATCAGCAGCGTCGACATGTCCCTAACGGATGGATCCACCTGGACCGGCGTTTCAGAAGGGGAGAATAACCTGAATGTAACCGTTGACGGAACATCTAAGTGGGTTGTGACAGAAGACACAACTGTCGCTGACCTGAACGCAGCAGACGGTGCGCAGATTGTTGATGCCGACGGCAACACCGTAACGATCAAAGCCGACGGCAAGACCGTTGTGGAAGGTGACAGTGACATTACCGTGACCGTGACCGGCGCGTATAGCACAGACACAGCAACTGAATCAGACACTTCTGATGCAGCAGAGGCAGCAACAGCGCTCGACACCAAGGTGCTCGACAGAACAGCATTCGACGAGTACTACGGGACATCAACACAGTTCGGAACGAACAAGTAATATCGAAAATAGGCAGAAGGTGCTAGAATCTTATTCAAAAAGTGTAAGGTTCTAGCATTTTTCCATTAAAACCATGGTGGAGAAATAATTAGGTGCTAGATAATCACACAACTATAGTGATTATCTAGCACTTTAGATGATACCTGCCCTCAAAGAAGAGAGAAAATGCTAGGTTTGAGACGCACCCCAAAAAGTAGAGTTGAAAAAAGCGTGATATAATTCTACTTGAGAATGGAGGTGCAGTATGGCTGGTTACAGTAAAGGTTTTCGGATT
>CACWSO010000029.1 GCA_902763505.1 uncultured Eubacteriales bacterium
CCTTTTGGTCTGCCCATGTCCTCACCTCCTGTACGAAGCATACCATGAAAAAAGTAGACATGCTCTTTTTGCATGTCTACTTTCATCTTACAGGTTCAATGTGTGATAATTCACATCTCTCTTATTCATTCTGGTTTATTGCCTTTGCAAAAGACGTTACAGTTTAGCCAAAGTATCTCTTCAGAAGACCTTCAAATGCCTTGCCGTGTCTTGCTTCGTCTCTAGCCATTTCGTGTACTGTGTCGTGGATCGCATCCAGGCCCAGTTCCTTCGCTCTCTTAGCCAGAGCAGTCTTGCCTGCAGTTGCGCCGTTTTCTGCATCAACTCTCATCTCGAGGTTCTTCTTTGTTGAGTCAGTTACGACTTCGCCAAGCAGTTCTGCGAACTTAGCAGCGTGTTCTGCTTCTTCGAAAGCAGCCTTTTCCCAATAGAGGCCGATTTCAGGATAGCCTTCTCTGTGAGCTACTCTTGACATTGCCAGGTACATACCTACCTCTGAGCATTCGCCGTTGAAGTTGTCTCTGAGACCCTGTACGATCTCTTCGTCAACGCCCTGTGCTACGCCTACTACGTGCTCAGCAGCCCATTCTCTTTCGCCTTCTTCTACTTTGTTAAACTTCTCTGCCGGAACTCCGCACTGAGGGCACTTTTCTGGTGGTGTATCGCCTTCATGGGTGTATCCGCAAATTGAACATGTCCACTTCATTTTATTATCCTCCTGTAAAAATGTTTCTAACTGCCTCTGATTATACCACAACAAATATCTTCGTATGGATTTTTTTAACCCCTTTTGTTGTTGTCTAAATTATACTATTTTAGTCCAGATTAGTCAATCCTTTTTTCTCCTTTTATGCAGCCATTTTTTACATATTTTGGTCTGCATAGGACAGCACCTCTTCTATGATCCGCATAGCTGCCCAACTGGTGATATCGTTCACATCAAGAGGCGGCGCCACTTCCACGATATCCATGTCGTGCACCGGCAGGTTCTTCAGTATATATCTGACGAGGTTAATGAGTTCTCTGGATGTGATACCGCCGGACACCGGGGTTCCTGTTCCCGGGGCAAAGGCAGGGTCAAGCACGTCGATATCAAGGGTAAAATAAATGTGATCGTATCCTTTAAACTTGTCTGCTATTATCTCAGCACACTTCTTCCAACCGAATTCATCCACATCCGTTCCTGAGATGACGGTGATGTCTTTTTCTCTTTGGATGATTTCCACTTCTTCCGGCTCAGCGGCGCGAATCCCGAGGAACAGCAGGTCCTCCGGATTGATGATGTCATCGAGGGCGCGCTTCTCTGTATTTGCATGAGACCAGATATGTCCGTCGTAGCAATCACAGAGATCAAAGTGCGCGTCGAAATGAATGACGCCGATCTTCTCCCCTTGTCTTGCTTTTGCAAAGGCTTTGTGAAGGGGAATCGTCACAGAGTGATCTCCACCGATGAATAGGTTGAACTTGCCGTAACGCATCATGTCAAGAGCTTCCGCTTCAACGCGTGCGAAACTCTCTTCCCAGGTTCCACTCATGTCCACATCGCCGAAGTCATAAACCACTGGCTGTGCGTCCAGAACGTGCCAGTCGTCCGTTGCGCACGGCATATACACTTCACCGAATTCACGAATCTTCGCTGGGCCTTCTGCCGCACCTGCTTCCTGACTTGTCCCACCATCAAAAGGGATGCCCATTATGAGCACCCTTGCTTTTTCCGGAGTATTCGCGTTGATATTAAGCCACTTTTTCATTCAGCTTCCTTTCTACCGATGATATCTCCTTTATTCTTACTTTGTCTTTGCTCTCTTCGTTCCACTCCACTTGGAGTAATACGTTGTGGAGCCAACAGTCTTATAGGATCTGTACTGTACATAGTAATATGTCTTTCTCTTCAGGCCCTTGACAGTCGCAGCAGTTTTCGTGATTCCTTTCACGTTAGCATATTTAGCGTACGCGAAATTCTTGTAGGCCGATACACGTACCTGATACCCCGTTATGACGTTCTTGTAATTCTTTCTCTGGGATTTACTCATCTTATACCATCTGACCTTCAGCTTGCCTTTGTACCGCTGCGGTGCTTTGATGGATTTGATGAGTGGCGGAACGATGTTAAACGTAAGTACCTTCGTACCTGTATATCCGTTGATTCCTGTGACGGTTACTTTGTATGTTCCGACAGCCTTGCGGCCCGAAGCGTATGTGGATTTAAATCTATTTGCTGGCAGAGGCTTACCGGCTTTTTTGATGGTAACGGTTGGTGTCATGACTTTACCATTGTACACATAGGAGGTCGTGGACAAGGACGCCTCATACATTGATATATCACCCGCCATATAGTCATAGACCTTTTTCAGATTCATGAGCCCGTATCCGTAATACGGGTCATAGCCCCTTGCTCCCTTATCATCAGATGTGGCCGCTACGATTTTCATAAGATCCACGTAGTTCACGGAAGGATCCATCTGCTTGATCATTGCCGCCATGGCCGAAACCTGCGGGGCAGCGAAGGAAGTCCCACTCTCTGTTTTATAGCCTCCGTTCTTCCATGCCAGTCTTATTACTTCCCCTGGTGCAACCAATGCAACATATTGATTATAGTTAGAAAAATTAGACCATGTTCTGTTTAAATTGACAGAGCCAACACTAACCACAGAGCTAAAGGCGGCTGGATATTCTATTGGATTAATAGGGCCATTATTACTAAATGATTGCTGAGCCTCATTGCCTGCCGCCGCAATCAGAATCACTCCTTTTGCTGCTGCCGCATTGCATGCAATTTCAAGTGTATTGCTACGGCTATCCGTACCAAAACTCATATTTATTACACTAGCTCCGTTATTGACTGCATAATTGATTCCTTCGACAACATCCGTAAGCGTTCCTATAGTTTTCAATTGGCCTGTATCAGGATCTCTTTTTAAATCCAGCACTTTTACAGGCATGATTTTAGCATTTGGCATAATGCCTGTAAGACCCTTCCCATTATTTTGTGCGGCCGCAATGATTCCTGCTACAGCAGTTCCATGCCCCGAATTATCCGAAACATCACTTGAATTATCTCCCTCTCCCAAAGCATTGTACTCTGCTATGAACGTATCCGGTGCAAAATCTTCATGATCCATCATAACGCCCGAATCGAGAACAGCAACTACTGTCTTGTTGTCGCCATACATGCCCTTATTCCAAACATATGGGGCGTTTATCATATCAAGATACCATCCATACTCCGCATAGTCCGGATCATTTGTCCCCATCGCCTTCACGATATAGTTCGGCTCAATGTATTCAATCTGTTCTGCCGGAGCAACTTCACTAATGGTCTCAACGGAATCAGCCGTATAAATTTCTTGGCTGATAACTTCTTCTACTGTCTGATCGCTTTCGAGGTCTTCAATCGCGTTCTCCATCTCTTTGATTTCACGCTTTGTTGTATCATCCTTTAATTTATAAATGACCCCATCATACGCATCTTCATCAATACTATCCAAATCAACCGTCAGCGCATCTGAAAGATCATTTGTTGCATCTTCGTTTGCTTCCTCAGGTGCGGCTGTTACCTCTGTCGTTTCCGGTTCTGCCGCTTCTGTTGGTTCAATTGTTTCCTCTTCCACTGATGGCTCTGCGTTTGCCGGTTCTGTTGTCGCTTCTTCAGTAACCGCAGCCTGTGTATCAACCGCTTCATTCTCCACCGCATACAGTTCTGCCGGAACGAACATCGTTCCGAGCACAAAAACGAGCGCCACGATTAGTGCCGTTAATCTCTTACAACTATGCATTTTCTGTTCTTTGGTAAAATCTCTGTTCATGATTTCCGCTACCCATCATTCTCTACATACTTTTACATAATGATTGTACACCAAAAGATGCCATAGTATGTGATGATTATTCTTATATTTTGTTAATACCCTTTTCCCGAGATTCATTTACAGCGAGCGGTTTGCCGCCTGCAGCACGTGTTTCATGAGTACAGCCGTAGTGACGCTTCCAACTCCGCCCGGAACAGGCGTGATCGCCGCCGCCTTCTTTTCTGCCTCATCGAAATCCACATCACCGCAGAGATTTCCTTCTTCGTCTACGTTAATACCTACGTCGATGATGATCTGCTTCTCGCCGAGTTTGTCGGCGCCGATCATCTTCGCCTGACCGAGGGCCGTAACGACGATATCCGCATCGGTTCCCGCTTCTTTGAAATCGTCCGGCTTCGTTCTGCTGTGGCATACCGTTATGGTCGCGTGTCTTCCCATAATCATCATAGCAACAGGCTTCCCGATGACAAGGCTTCTGCCGAATATGGTGACCTTCCTGCCCTTAAGCACGACTCCGTAGTGGTCCAGCATCTCCATAACAGCTTCCGCCGTACAAGGGGGATAACCGGTTTCTGTATCCATAAACACGCCCGCCATGGATCCTGATGTGATTCCATCCATGTCCTTTTCCGGAGCCAGTGCTTCACAGACTTCCTTTTCGTTGATGTGTTTCGGCAGAGGACGGAACATGAGCACTCCGTGAATGGTGCTGTCCCTGTTGATGTCTCTGATGACTTCAATCAGCTCTTCCTCTGTGATATCTTCCGGATAAATGAACTGCTTCACCTGAACGCCGGTCTTCTCCGCTCTCTTCAGAGCACCTCTCTCATAGGAGAGGTCTCCCGGTTTTTCACCCAGTCTGATGATTGCCAGGGTCGGTGTGATGCCTTTGCTTCTGAGCGCCTCCGCCGTTTCTTTATTTCTCTCTGTCAGCGCTTTTGCAACAGGTGCGCCTTTCAATAATTCAGCCATCGTCTTCTCCTTATCTATCTTCTTTTCTGCTGATATTTTCTTCTATATTACTTCAGATTCTTCAGAAATGTCATCCTGTGGATCGGGCATGTTCCATGTGCGCGGATTCCCTCATAGTGCGCCGCGGTTCCGTATCCTTTGTTCTTTTCAAAGGCATACCATGGATATTCTTTCGCAAAATCCACCATCATCCGATCTCTTGTCACTTTGGCGACGATCGATGCTGCCGCGATTGCAAGTACCTTAGCATCGCCTTTAACGACAGCGTGCTGCGGTTTGTCCAAGCCTTCCAGATTCACTGCATCCAGCAATACAAAATCAATGCTGGCATCGGCTGCACCGCCTGCCTTCACCCGCAGCTGCAGATCGCAAGCCGCAACGGCGTCTCTCATGGCCTTCTTCGTTGCCTGCAGGATGTTGATCTCATCGATGACCTTGTGATCCGCCATACCGATTCCGTAAGCCAGACACTTTTCTATAATCTGATCATACAGTTCTTCCCTGCGCTTCTCGCTGAGCTTCTTGGAATCATCGACACCCAGCACATCAAAATCCTCCGGCAGAACGACCGCCGCCGTAACGACCGGTCCGGCCAAAGGACCCCGTCCAACTTCATCGACGCCCGCGATAAAACGGTATCCCTTCGCGTGAAGTTCCGCTTCGGGCTGCTTCATCTCTGCGAGACGCTGCATCTGTTTCTCGATCCGTTCCTGTTTCGTCATCTCACGCCTCCGGCCATTCGAGGGTAATGCGGCCTATCTTCGCCGCTCTGAATTCATCGAGCAAAAGCTTTCCTGCGCGCTCATAATCGATACGCTTTCCCGGCAAAATGCAGCCCCGCTTCAGAGCAATCTGATGCAGGTTCGCTAATGCAGCATCAGTCTCGGTCTCAATCGGATATCCTGTCTCCGGAGACTCGTCTCCTTCACCAAGGAGCTCTTCCAGTTTATAACGCTCAAGCAAAAGCTCCGGATACCGCGCGGAAAGAACTTTTACGAGTTCCATGGCGAGGGTCGGTACGTCAAGAATTTCATCCTTGATCGATCCGCAGAACGCCAGGTTGATTCCTACATTAGGGTCTTCAAACTTCGGCCAAAGGATTCCCGGTGTATCCAGCAGCTGCATGCCATTCTCAAGGGTGAGCCATTGCTTGCCCTTTGTGACTCCCGGTTTGTCGCCGGTCTTGGTGCTTTTGCGTCCTGTCATTCTGTTGATGAGCGAGGATTTACCGCAGTTCGGAACTCCTACAATCATAAGCCGGTATGGTTTCATGGCGCTGTTTCCGCTGCGCTCTTTTGACATCTTTTCCAACATGGAAAAAAGCGGCTTTGTTCCCTCGCCGGTCATCGCATTCATAATGACCGCACGGCTGCCGGCCTCTTCCGGACCACCTTCCGAAGTCAGTTTCTTCTCCCAAAGCCTGTTTGCTTTGTCGTCTGCCAAGTCGCTTTTGTTGATCACCGTGATTCTGGGACGCGAACTGACGAGCTCATGAATGATCGGGTTCCTGCTCGATACAGGAATCCGCGCATCGATGACCTCGATGACGGCGTCGACCATCTTCAGATTGTTCTGGATCAGCTCCCGCGTCTTCTTCATGTGACCGGGATACCAGTTAATGTTTTCTATCATTGGCTGCTCCTTCTCCGCCATTATATCACAAGCACATAAAAACAGAGTCGATAAACGACTCTGTTTCTTGTCAAGTTATCGGTCTGCCGATCAGTCCTTGCGGGCTTTGATCTTAGCGGACTTACCTGTTCTCTGACGCATGTAGTGCAGTCTAGCTCTTCTGACTCTGCCGCGTCTTACCAGCTCGATCTTTTCGACCAGTGGTGAGTGGATTGGGAATGTCTTCTCAACGCCAACGCCGGAAGCAATTCTTCTTACTGTGAATGTCTCACCGATTCCACCGCCCTGTCTCTTAAGAACAAAGCCTTCGAATATCTGAATTCTTTCTCTGTTACCTTCTTTGATTTTAACGTGTACCTTTACAGTATCTCCAACGTTAAATGCAGGGATGTCAGACTTCATATATTCATTTGTTACTGAGCTCAATACGTCCATCGCTCTTCCTCCTTCCCTTCGGCATGTTCTTGGTGCCTTGTGCAGATACTGTGTCTGCGTCGCAAACCAGAGGACCACCCGTTAATATCTATCGACTGCGCATTGCAGGCCGCTTCGCCCACACGCGCTCGTACATTATACATGAGGGCTTTCGGTGGTGCAAGTACTTTTTTTCAGGGGGCCGCCCTTACAGAAATACGTACTTAAGGATGAACAGCACCGCAAGCACGTACATGATCACCGTGATTCTGTCGCGCTTGCCGCAGAGCAGGTTGATCACCACATAGGAAATGACGCCGAAGGAGATGCCCTCGGAGATGCTGTAGAACAGCGGCATGGTGATGATGCACAGATAAGCCGGGATCGTGTCAGTCATCGCCTCGGTCGAGAACTTGATCTCCCGGATTCCTTCAAACATGAGGAATCCTACCATGATTAGCGCCGGTGCCGTAGCGAAAGACGGAATCGCAGTGAACAGCGGCGAGAACAGGCAGGACAGCAGGAACAGACAACCTGTCGTAACGGCGGTCAATCCTGTGCGTCCTCCGACCGCAATGCCCGCTGTGGATTCCACATACGTTCCCGTCGTCGATGTGCCCAGAACCGCGCCGCATGTGGTGGCGATGGCATCAGACAGGAGCGCCGGACGGATGGCCGGCAGGCGCCCGTTTTCATCGAGCATTTTTGCCTTTGCGCTGACCCCAATCAGAGTGCCGATGGTATCAAACATGTCCACGAAAAGGAACGAGAACATGACGACGATGAAGTTGAAGATACCGACACCGCGGAAGTCTGTATGGAAGCACTGACCGAAGGTGTCGCCGATGGCCGAAAAATCAAAACTGACGATGGCCGCCGGGAACAGACTGTAAACGCCCGCATCCGGATTCGGCACATACAGTCCAATCAGCTGACAGAGCATACCGACACCCCATGTGATGATGATGCCGAACAGGATGGAGGCCTTCACTTTTTTGATATAAAGAATCGCTGTGACGCATAGACCAACGAGGGCCAGCAAAGCGCAGATGCCATGGGTCCCGAAATCGTCCCGAAAACTTGTAATCGTGACGAGCGTGGTCGACGCATCGACAGAAAGGCCCGCGTTCTGCAGTCCGATGAATGCGATAAACAGACCGATTCCTACGGAGACGCCATTCTTCAGCGACATCGGAATCGCGTTGAAGATGGCTTCCCGCACGTTGGTCAAGGACAGCAAAATGAAAATAAGCCCCTCGCAGAATACCGCCATCAGGGCCACGTGCCAGGAGATCCCCATGCTCTGCACAACAGTATAGGCGAGAAATGCGTTCAGTCCCATACCCGCTGACAGCGCGAAGGGCAGATTTGCCATGAACCCCATGCAAAAGCAACCGATCGTTGACGCCAGACACGTGGCAATCAGCACCGCGTGCGGGTTCATGCCCGCGTCTGCCAGAATGTTTGGGTTGACTGCGATGATGTACGCCATGGTCATGAAGGTCGTAATGCCGGCAACGATTTCCCGCTTCACGGTTGTGTGATTTTCTTTCAGTTTGAAGAGTCTGTCCATTACTGCCTCCGTTCAATACAAAAGTATTATAGCATAAATGAGCATCGACCGACGGTGGACTGATCGGCGAATATGTACTATAATGGAGCAACCAATCAAAAAAGAAAAATACAGGAGGGTTATATAATGGCAGAGATTACAATTACAAAAGATAACTTCCAGGCAGAAGTCCTTGAATCGGACGTCCCAGTACTGGTGGATTTCTGGGCAACATGGTGCGGCCCATGCAAGATGGTCGGCCCGATCGTTGCGGAAATCGCGGAAGAGTACGAAGGAAAGGTCAAGGTCGGCAAAGTCAACGTCGATGAGGAACCTGTTCTTGCGATGCAGTATAATGTGACAGCTATCCCAACACTGTTCCTGTTCAAGAACGGTGAAGTCGCTGATCAGATTGTGGGCTTCGCTCAGAAAGACGACATCGTCAAGATGTTCTAATCACAAACAATTAAGAAAAGATGAAACCCCGCGTCGAACGCGGGGTTTTGTTTTCCATTCTACATTTTTATTCTATTGCCCTATTTTATTCTACTGCTCTAATGATGATGTAGCCGTCATCGATAAAGCTGATCAGTTCATCGATATCTGTCAGCTTGATCCGCTGGTCTGTTTCAAACCATTTGCGGTCGACCACATCCGCAACGACTGCTCTGCCGTCCTCATCCATTCCAATCAGAAGGAGCCTCTGGCTTTTGCCCTTCCAAGGGCCACTGTCCGCGTCAATGGAAATGATGACCGGCATGCCGCTCGCTAAATTCCCTTTGATGTCTACATAAACACTTTCATCGTCATTTCGCTGATCACATACGACACCCTTCTTTTCGAGAGCCTTGCGATAGGCGTCAAGGCTTCCCAGCTTTGTATTCTTGCCTTTGCCTATGGTGTCCCTGACATTGGCAGGCGTAATGCCGGTTCCCTTGTCATTCTCAAACCCAAGGCCCTGCAGCAGACAGGCCATGATACACTCATCACTCGTATAATGAGAGCCGTCTGCCTTCCACACCTTGTAATTGTGGACGTCGCCATAACTGTCTGTCACCTGCGCGGTGACTGCTTTTTTGTTGCTGTTGGCAGGCACCACAGACTGGACGCCGCCGGATAGTTTGTATGTGGCGGTTTCGCCCTTAGCAGCTGTAACCTCCTTTGGCGCATTTTGAATGGAGTAATCCTTTTCGTAGAGATAGTTTCCGTCAAATCTGCACCGGATACCCGGTATCCTAACATTGGAACTATACTGCCACATATAATACTCACCTTCGTATCCCGTTGCCGAAAGGTCGCTCGTGTACTGGGCAAGCCAGATCGTATACTTGTCCTCCAGCTTTTCTGCATCCAGATATGAATTGAACAGTCCTCTGCTGGCATAGAGCATCGGTTCATACCCTTCGTCAGCAATGATGTCGCAGAAAGTCATGACAAGCTCGGTGCAGTTGTCCTGCCCCAACTCTCTGAGTTTCCCCCAGTTCAGACGGCCCATGCTGTTGGTCTCGAAATCCAACGCAACAGGAAGGGTGATCATGTCCCTGTACGGTTCGATGATCTCCATGAAGTATTCCGCTTCATACTTCATTTCTTTTTTTGTAAGAGCTGAGGTGAAATAATACACGCCAATATCAAGGCCGTGCTTCGAAGCCCTCTTGATGTTCTGCTTGAAGCGTTCGTCCTTCTTGTGTTTGTTCGTATTCAGTTTGCTGTATCCTGCTCTGATGATGACACTGTCCACACCAGCATCTTTGATGGCTTCCCAGTCATCGTTATCCAGATCTCCGTTCCAAGATGAAATATCCAGACAATTGTGCTGGATGTAGTCATCCTGAAACCGTTCCGGTGTCTCTGCATCGCCCACAGATGTCCTGTATTCTGCAAACGCACTGTGCGGTGTCAGTGTGATGATCAGAGTAAGAACTATAAGCAGCGCAACTGCCGCTGCTTTTGTTTTGCGAATACTCATACTTCACCTATCATAAACAATAGTCATGTAATATTAGTATATATGAGTCCCGCATCGCGTCATACTTAAAATTCTTTAATAAAAAACTTGATTTATTGCGGATTCTAGGTTACTATTTACGTGTGGTTATCCCCTGATAACCTCATTAATCTCTAATCCCAATACCCCTTTTAACAAAAGAAACCTTCGGGTTTCTTTTGTTTTTTTGTGCACCATCATTAGTTTACCGTAAAATGTGGTATACTCTACTCGGAGGAAATCAGATGAAAATCAAACAGTATGTAATGGCCTACAGGGCCGATGAAAATGAAATCAAAAAACTGGTTCCTGCAGGCTTTGAATCACTGCGACCTGTTCTTCGTATCAACGTCGAATGCTTCGATGGAGATGATGACTGGGGCTATATTGAATTCAACACCCCGGTCGAAGCAGAGGGAAAACGCGGGTGGCTGAACATCGCGTCATGGCTCGAAAAGCCAGACTATATGCATCTTCAGTTTACACCGACAGGAAAAGCCGGCGGCTGCCCTCACGAAGAGGATAACGACGGCTGTTTCTACTGGGACTACAACGTCGGCCGTTACGGATTTCTGGAAGCAGAAGAGATCACCGAGAACAAGGAGTATGCGGATTGCACGCTCAGCTGGGATCTCCCTCCGGCAAATGCGTTCTATGATGACGATGAACGCATCCGCCGTTTCATAAAACTTCCGGTCGAGGAAATCCTGGGGGCGTACATCGTTGAGTTCGACCGCGAAATCGAGGATGTCTTTGCGGAAGAGTCGGAAGCATCGGAAGAGTAATGAAACATATCGTTGAAGAATGGCATCAGAATATTTGCGATTCCGCTCTCTGGTCGTTTTATTTCAGCGACATGCGCACAGGCTCTCTGGATATTGAGACAACGGGTCTCGACCCTTCGAGGAACAAGTTTATTCTCGGCGGTATCTATGACGGGCAGAGCAACAAGCTTCATCAGGTCCTTGCTGAAAACCGTAAGGAAGAATCGGATGCGCTTGCGGAATACATGGACGTACTGGCAGATCTGGACGTCGTCATCACTTACAACGGCAAACACTTTGACATCCCGTTCATCGACACCAGATTAAAAAAGCATTCCATGACGTCCACCCTTTCGTGCAGTTATCTGTATGACCTTGATCTCTATCTGGTGCTGCGCGGTTACTCACCGATTCGACGCTTCGTGCCGAATCTGAAGCAGAAGACCGTAGAAGACTACATGGGATTGTGGGAGACCAGAACCGACGAGATCTCCGGCGCTGAGAGCGTAGACCTCTTCAATCATTACGAGGCAACAGCAGATCCAGACGCAGAAGCGAAGATCCTGCTGCACAACAATGACGACGTCAGACAGCTCACGCGCCTCACAAAGGCAATCACGAAGAGCGATTTTCACAAGGCAATGTTCAGCATCGGATTCCCTGTTAAATATGGCCCGATGATGGTCACGGTCAACGGAATCCGCATCGGCAGAGACAGACTGGAATACCACGGCGAACAGAACCGGCTGCCGGTTAGGTATATGGGATATGAACGCAATGGCTGGCCTGTTTCAAGCCGCTTCACCGGAGAGAGCTTCGAGATGTCCGTCCCGCTCATCAGACAGAGCGGTCTCACCGTCATCGATCTGGAGGCGGCGGGCTTGTCAGATGAAACTGCGGCAGGTTCCTCCGGCATCCGCTTCGAAGACTATCCGGACTGTGCAAGCGGCTTCCTGGTCATTGAAGACGAAGGCGGCATCAAATACAAGGAAACCAATCACTTCATAAAAGCATTCACAAAGAAATTCATGGAGGAAATCATATGAAAGTAGGATTCATCGGAATAGGAAACATGGGCGGGTCCATCCTCAAAGGATACGCCAAATCAACCGTTGGCACAGGCAACCAGATCCTGATCCACGACGCGACAACCGAGAACAATCTGGCGATGGCGGAATCGATCGCCGAAAGCGGATATACGAACAAGGATCTCGTCATCTGCAACGACAACAAGGAACTTGCAGAGCAGGCGGACATCATTATCATCGGCGTCAAACCGGGTGCCGTCGGAAGCGTTCTGAAGGAGATCGCTCCTGCTGCAGGGAAAACCATCGTATCCATGGCTGCCGGCGTCAGCATCGCCAAAATCGAAGCAGCGCTGAACGATGCCGTGGAAGGCAGCGGTGATGCCGCGAAGATCATCCGCATCATGCCGAACCTTCCGGCTAGAGTCGGCGCAGCCATGACCTCTATGAGCAGAAACGCCAACGTAGACGATGATGCCTTTGCACTTGCAAAAACAATCTTCGACTCGGTAGGAAGAGCGGAGGAAGTGCCTGAGGATATGATCGACTGCGTCATCGGCGTCAGCGGCTCAAGTCCGGCGTACACTTACATGTATATCGAAGCCCTCGCAAAGGCAGCAGAAGCCAATGGAATGGAAAAGGATAAAGCCAGAGTCTTCGCATGCCAGGCGGTGATTGGCGCCGCGAAGATGGCTCTCGAGAGCAAAGAATCTCTGGAGCAGCTCCGCATCAATGTCTGCTCACCTGGCGGCACGACCATCGAGGCGGTCAAGAAGCTGCAGGCAAACGGATTTATGGATGATGTCATTGAAGCATTCCAGGCAGCCGTAGACAGATCAAAGGAGATGACTGCGCAGTGATTTTCAAGGAAGAATTAATCGAAAGCCAGAGATTATATGAAGGCAAGATTCTGAATCTGCGCCGCGATAAGGTTACCGCGTTGTCGGGAACCGCTTACCGGGAAATCGTAGAACACAACGGTGCTGTTGCTGTGGTTGCGATCACAGACGACAACAAGATCGTGATGGTGCGCCAGTACCGGTATGCCTGCGGACGGGCTGTACTCGAAATTCCTGCGGGAAAAATTGACAAAGGCGAAACGGATCCTGTGGCTGCTGCGGTCAGAGAGTTCAAGGAAGAAACCGGCTACACTGCTGATGAGGTTACTCTTCTGGGCTATTGCAATCCGAGCTGTGCTTATTCAGAAGAAGTCATTCACCTCTATCTGATGCGCGGCCTGAAAAAGGGAGAACAGAATCTTGATGATGATGAGGCGCTCGAGCTTTTAGAGATGCCTTTTGATGAAGTATATGAGATGGGAGTGCGCGGCGAAATCGTCGATTCCAAGACATTGGCAGCGCTCCTTATGGCGAAGGGTAGGTTGTAAATGTATATTGAGAAATACTTAAGCTATCTTAAAAACGAAAAAAGGATGGCGGCAAATTCCCTGGAAGCCTATGGAAGGGACATCAGGGATTTTGAACAATTCATACAGTCAAGGGGAACAGGAAGTGTCCTCGATGCTACCAGCACAGATGTGGTGGCGTATTTGAACAAGCTCAAAACGGCAGGAAGATCTCCTTCCACAGTGAATCGAAAGCTGGCCTCCGTCAGATCTTTCTATAACTATATGCAGGGCGAAAACCTGATTTCTGACAATCCAGCCCGCGGAATCAAAACGCCGAGAATCGAGAAGAAGGAGTTGGAGTATCTGTCCATCAAGGAAATCGATCAGCTGCTGGATAGTCCTGATGATTCCCTCAAAGGCAGGCGCGACCGGGCAATACTGGAAGTTCTGTACGCTACGGGCATCAAAGTCAGTGAACTGATCGACGCCAATGTAGAGGACGTCAATTTCAGAATGGGCTTCATCACCTGCTACGGTGAAAGCAGCAAGACGCGCATTATCCCGATGGGAAGACCTGCCCGCGCAGCTCTTGAGGATTACGTATATGAAGTCCGGGATCAGTTGCTTGAAGACAACAAGGATGAAAAGGCGCTCTTTGTCAATTACTACGGCAAGCGTCTCACCCGTCAGGGTCTATGGAAAATCCTCAGAGAGTACGGTGAGAAGTCCGGCATCAAGCATAAGCTGACGCCGAATACTCTGCGGAATTCCTTCGCGGTGCACATGCTTCAGAATGGAGCCGATCTGAAGTCACTTCAGGAGCTCATGGGGCATGAAGACATCATGGCAACGCAGGTGTATCTGGCGGCCACAAAGAACCATATTAAGGACGTTTACGACAAGACACATCCAAGGGCAAAATAGGTGGTTGTTTTCACGCTTTAAAGCGCGCCACAAATGGCTCTGTAGAGCGGTAAAGCGCGCTTTTTTTAATGTAATTTAAGGGGCTGAAACATTGACAATTTATTATCATAAATGTATAATTTTCACAGACTAGGGTGTTTGGTGGTGTATAGGACACCCTTTTCGGAATTATCATTTATTTGCTATTATTTAGTAAGGAGGATTTTTGTTATGGGTAGAAAAGTACCTATGTGGCAGTGCATCCTCGCAATCGTAGCCATGATCGTATTCCTGTTCTGGAACGTTATGGGCGACGAAGGCGGCGAAGCACACATCGGCCTGATCCTGGCTGCTTGCGTAGCTGGTATCATCGGCGCAGCCAATGGCTGGAAGTGGAGCTACATGGAACAGGGTATCCTGGCTGCTATCAACAGATCAATGCAGGCGATGCTGATCCTGGCAGTCGTAGGTGCTATGATCGCATCATGGATGGCCGGCGGCGTTATCCCTTCAATGATGTTC
>CACWSO010000030.1 GCA_902763505.1 uncultured Eubacteriales bacterium
ATACCTCCTGTACATGTTTTGTGGTAATTACATTATACAGGATGAGCATGGCTCATTTCTTTTACAAATATGAATTTACACCATTATATGGGCACAACTAAAAAACTGTACTCTTTTGCTCAAAAACAGCTGTTTTGGCATAGTTACCTCTCAAAAGACTGTGCTCTTTTCCCTAAAAACAGCGTTTTAGCATAATTTCTCTTCAAAAAACTGTGCTCTTTTGCTCGAAAACAGCTGTTTTGGCATAGTCACCTCTCAAAAGACTGTGCTCTTTTCCCTAAAAACAGCGTTTTAGCATAATTTCTCTTCAAAAAACTGTGTTCTTTTGCTCGATAATAGCTGTTTTAGCATAGTCACAGAGTCTCACAGCATGCGTCGCACGACGCTTTCTATTGAATTAGCTTCAATAGTTCGTCCACTATTTCGTCTTCTTTTACTTTCTTGATGATTTCGCCCTTTGCAAAGAGCAGTCCTTCGCCTTTGCCGCAGGCTACGCCGAAATCGGCACCCTTGGCTTCTCCCGGACCGTTCACCGCGCAGCCCATGACGGCGATGGTGAGGTCACCGACGGACGAACCGACAGACTGGCCACCTGTCTGGCCGGCACGCTGCTCCGTTCTGTACAAATCCGCAAGACGGCGTTCCACTTCTGTGGCGATCTTCTCAAGGTCGACCTCGGTTCTGCCGCAGGTCGGGCAGGAAACCACATTCGGTCCATTGCTGCGCATTCCTATGGCGGCCAGCAGTTCGCGGGCGAAGTAGACTTCCTCTACGGGATCCGCGGTCAGTGAGATACGAAGCGTATCTCCAATGCCTGCCAGAAGCAATGCTCCCACTCCTGCTGCAGACTTGATCTTGCCGCGGGACGGTGTCCCCGCTTCCGTGACGCCGATGTGCAGCGGATAATCGGACTGCTCGTCCACGATCCTGTAAGCATCGTAATTCATCTGCACATCCGAGGACTTCAGCGAAATCACAATGTCCTCGAACTCATATTTCTCAAGCAAAGCAACATTGCGCAGTGCGCTCTCCGCGAGGCCTTCCGCCGTTACGCGGCCGTGCTTTGCCAGAATATCCTTCTCCAGAGATCCTCCGTTGACGCCCACCCTGATCGGAATGCGGCAGGCTTTGGCCTTGTCGACCACGGCCTTTACTTTCTCCTCAGAACCGATGTTTCCCGGATTGATCCGAATCTTATCCGCGCCTGCATCCATAGCGGCGATGGCCATGCGGTAATCGAAGTGAATATCCGCAACGACCGGGATGTTCGCATGACGCTTGACTTCCCGGAAGCCTTCCACGGCATCATAATCAGGCACCGTCAGGCGCACAATCTCGCAGCCGGCTTCCTCAAGCCGCTTCACCTGGGCGATGCTTGCCTTTGCATCAGATGTCCTGGTATTGCACATGGACTGGATGCTGACGGGCGCGCCGCCCCCTATGTAAATGTCTCCAACTTTGACTTGTTTCTTCATTGTCTCCATGACCTCTTCGTATATCCAAGGTCCTACCGGCCATCACCGGAATGCCAGCCGCTGTTAGAATATCGGCAGGATAAACTTGATTACATCATTGAAGGTAACGTATATCATCAGCGCAAAGAGCAGGCAGATGCCGATGAAGTGGATCTTGCCCTCTGTCTCGTCGGATACGCGTTTGCCTGTGAACAGACGAATCACCAGGAAGAGCAGTCTTCCTCCGTCCAGTGCCGGGAATGGCAGCAGGTTGATGATGGCCAGGTTCAAAGACAACAGCGCCGCCAGATAGATGACGTACATGACGCCCGACTTGGCCGCTTCATTGGTCGCATAGACAATTCCCACAGGCCCGGACAGTTCACTCACAGCCACTTCACCTGTAAAGAGCTGTTTGAGGACTGTGTACATCATCACCGTCATGGTTCCCGTGTTTTTGATGCCGCCGCTGATGGCGCCTCCCACGCTGTGTTTCATGACGGGTGAAATGCCGATCAGATTGCGTCCCGCTTCTTCGTTGTATTCCAGGTCCACCATAACGGCATCCTGTTTGCCGTCTCTCTCGTATGTAACCTCCGCCTGTTCTGCTTTGCTGTATCCAATCGATTCGATCAGATCGTTCCACTCATCGATCTGCTGATCGTCCACATAGAGAATCGTGTCGCCGCTTTTGATGCCGGCCTGTTCTGCAGGAGAACCGGCTGTCACCTGATCAATGGTTGTGGTGGCTGTTCCCGCCCAAAAGGCGATGATGATAAGCAAAACCACGCAGGTGATGAAGTTCATGATGGCGCCAGCCGCAAGAATGCATGCTCTCTGCCATACCGGCTGGTTGTTCAGCGCGCGCGGTTCCTCAGAATCCTCGTCTTCCCCTTCCATGGCGCAGTATCCGCCGATCGGGAACACGCGGACCGCATAGAGAGTTTCCCCTTTCTGCTTCTTAAAGATAGCCGGTCCCATACCGATGGCGAACTCGTTGACCTTGACGCCGCATGCCTTGGCCACAATGAAGTGCCCGAACTCATGCACGAAGATGAGCAGACAGAATATTATGATGGCATAAATAATCGTCATCCTCTTTTATCCTCCAATAGTTTCCTCACGTACTCTCTAATCTTCCTATCCTCTTCCAGAACGCCCTCAAGATCCAGATTGAACTTTGGAACATGTTCGTTCAGAATCTGCTCGAGTGTATCCTGTATCTCTATAAATCTGATCTTCCCATGCAAAAACAGGTCGACCAGTACTTCATTTGCTCCATTCAAAACGACCGGACAGCTGCCGCCAGTCTCACTTGCCTGACGCGCCAGGGCGATGGTCTTGAACACCTTGTCATCTGCCGGGAAGAACGTCATGCCGTCCTTCAGGGAGAACAGATCCAGACTCTTGACCGTTCCGTCCGTGGTCAGATCGATTCTCTCCGGATAAGAGAACGCATAGGCGATCGGTACCTTCATGTCCGGATTACCCATCTGTCCTACCACCGATCCATCCTCATATTCAACGGCCGAATGCAGAATGCTCTGCGGGTGCACGACGACCTGAATCCTGTCCAAAGGCACGTCAAAGAGCCACTTGGCTTCAATGATCTCAAGGCCTTTGTTCATCATGGACGCTGAGTCGATGGTGATTTTGCTGCCCATGGACCAATTCGGGTGATCCAGAGCCTGCTCCAGAGTCACGTTCTCAAGCTGCTCTCTGGTATAGCCTCTGAACGGGCCGCCGGACGCTGTCAGCAGAATGCGCCGGATGGCGTTCCCTTCATTTCCCTGCAAAGACTGGAAGATGGCGCTGTGTTCACTGTCGACCGGCAGAAGCTGCACGCCTTTGCGGGCGACTGCATCCATGACGATCTCTCCGCCGACGACCAGCGTCTCTTTATTTGCAAAGGCAATATCCTTGCCCTTTTCGATGGCTGCCAGGGTCGGCTCCAATCCTCTCATACCCATAAGAGAATTGAGGACGATGTCTGCATCGTCCATAGTTGCTATATCTATAATGCTGTCTGCATTTTTGTTCAGGCTGCTGTCCGAATCACAGTAGACCATCTCCGGCGCAAACTCTTCGATTTGCTTCTTCAGAAGCTCGGTGTTTTTGCCGCAGCTGAGAGCTACCGCCTTGTATTTGTCCGGATTGTTTCTGATGATTTCCAGGGCCTGGGTCCCGATGGACCCGGTGCTCCCCAGTATCGCAATTCGCTTCATGCTGCTTTTGCTCCTATTGTTGCTAATCCCATGAACCGGTTTCTAGTTCCATACGCCGGTCACGCCGATCGTGGAAAGAATATTGACCACGTAGTAGACCAGCGGCGCTGTGAACAGGATGCTGTCGAATCTGTCCAGGATGCCGCCGTGTCCTGGAATCAGGTTGCCGTAGTCCTTGATGCCCATCTTTCTCTTGAAGATGGATGCGGTCAGGTCGCCGAACATGGAGATGATGCTGCCCAGGAATCCGACGATCAGGCACAGCGCGATGGCGTACTTCATGAAGATCAGGCCGAAGATCAGGCACAGAATCATGCTGCCCAGAATGCCGCCGATGGCACCTTCCCAGGTCTTCTTCGGGCTGATGACAGGACACAGTTTGTGCTTGCCCATGGTGACGCCGGCGAAGTATGCGCAGATGTCCGTTCCAAAAGCTGTGATGACCACGAGCCATACAGTCAGTCCCAGGAACTCTTCCATGCCGAGCAGCGCCAGATGGTAGCAGAAGAACACCACATAGAAAATGCCCACCAGGGTGACCATGGCGTCTTCCAGCTTGCGCTCTTCAATCTTGAACAGATACAGCAGGCAAGCAAATACTGTGATGAACGCCCACAGCATGAACACAAACGCGCTGGAGAACATGCTCGTGCTGAAGGAGCTTCCTACGAAGCACAGCATTCCCATCAGATACAGCAGAATCGTAGACCCTACTGCGATCGGGTAACTCGGTTTGATGTTCAGTTCTTTGAAACCGCGGAAAAACTCATACACGGCCAAAAGGCTCAATGCGAAGCATCCCGCGAACAGGACCCATCCGCGCAGTATGATGATGATCAGAAGCGGGAGCATGATCAGTCCCGACAAAACTCTTGTTTTCATTCGTCAATTCCTCCTGACGGCAATCTACCTGCCGCCGAATGGCAGCTTATCTGCCGCCGAAACGCCTGTCTCTCGACTGGTATTCAGCGATGCACTTCTCGTACTCAGCCGGCGTGAAGTCAGGCCAGAGCACATCGGTGAACACGAATTCACTGTAAGCCCCCTGCCAGAGCATGAAGTTGGAGAGCCTCTCCTCACCGCTGGTCCTGATAATGAGTTCAGGATCCGGGCTGTAGGCATGATCTTCACCGGTCCAGAGACCTTGTCCGATCATCTCCTCCGTCACATCCTCCGGTTCGATTTCCCCTGCCTTTGCCTTTGCGGCAATGGCTTCCACGGAGCGACGAATCTCGTCGCGAGCGCCGTAGTTCAGGGCGATGTTGAACTGAAGACCCGTATTGTTCTTCGTATCGTCCAGAGTCTTCTGCAGGGATCTGCGCGCGTCTGCCGGTATGGAGGAGTAATCCCCCAGCACTTCCACGCGCACATTGTTCTCGATCAGTTCCTTCAGGTCACGCTTTACGAAGGTGACGAGAAGTCCGAATATTCCAGAGACTTCCTCTACAGAGCGTTTCCAGTTTTCTGTAGAAAAAGCGTACACTGTCAGGTACCTGATGCCGAGCTTGTCTGAATGATCCACGATCTTCTTCATGGCTTCCATTCCGGCTCTGTGGCCTGCTACCCTTGGTACGCCTCTCTGCTTAGCCCAGCGGCCGTTGCCATCCATGATGATGGCAACGTGCGTAGGCATTAGTTCTTTGATTAATTCCGTCATATCCGCTGTATCACGTCAGCTTACACTTCCATGATTTCCTTTTCTTTTGCAGCAACGATATCGTCAATTTCCTTGATGGACTTGTCAGTCAGCTCCTGGATCTCCTTGAGGGTATCCTTCACATCGTCTTCTGTGTAGTCGCCGGCCTTCTCCAGTTTCTTAACTTTGTCGTTGGCGTCTCTTCTGAGATTTCTGACAGCAACCTTGGTTTCTTCGCCCATCTTCTTAACAGTCTTGGTCAGTTCCTTTCTGCGTTCTTCCGTAACCTGCGGGATCTGCAGTCTGACAACTTTGCCGTCGTTGATCGGATTGATACCGATGTTGGCGATGTTGATGCCCTTTTCGATCTCAGCAATGCTCTTCGGATCGAACGGTGTGATCAGAAGAGTTCTTGGTTCCGGAACACTGATGTTGGCCAGTGACTTCAGAGGTGTCGGGCTTCCATAGTAATCCACCATTACCTTATCTACGATTGCCGCGTTGGCTCTTCCGGCTCTTACGGTAGCCAGATCTTCTTTTAAGAGATTTTCACTCTTGCTGATTTTTTCCTGTAATAATTCCATTGAAAAATCGCTCATTTTCTTACCTCCCGGGTTACTCTACGATCGTACCGATCTCTTCTCCGCAAATCGCTCTCATGATACCGTTCTCTTCGGCCAGACCGAAGACGTGTATCGCGATGTTATTATCTCTGCACATGGCTGCCGCTGTGGCGTCCATGACCTTCAAATCCTTTTCCAGCACGTCATCGTGCGTCAGATGCGTGTACCTGACCGCGTCAGGATTCTTATTCGGGTCATCCGAGTAGACCGCATCGATGTTCTTGGCCATGAGGATGACTTCCGCCTCGACTTCCGCTGCTCTCAGGGATGCTGTGGTATCCGTTGAGAAGAACGGGCTTCCTGTGCCGCCGCCGAAGATGACGATTCTTCCCTTCTCCAGGTGGGACAGTGCTCTCCTGCGGTTATAGCCTTCTGCTACCTGCGGCATATGGATCGACGTTTGTACCACAGTGGAAACACCTTCTGCCTCCAAAGCTTCCTGCAAAGCCAGAGCGTTCATGATCGTGGCCATCATACCGATGTAGTCCGCGGATGCTCTGTTCATTTTCTCAGAACTTCTGCCTCTCCAGAAGTTGCCGCCTCCGACGACGACCGCTACCTGCACGCCTGCATCGGCGACTTCCTTGAGCATCTTCGCCGTCTGCGCTGTCATCTCCTCGTTGATACCGTGCTTCTGCTCGCCGGCCATGGCTTCGCCGCTGACCTTGATCAGCACACGCTTGTATTTTGGTTTCATAAAGACCTTCCTTTATTGTTTGTCCTCAGTTTTATTACCTTTTGTGTCTTCTGCGCAATTTCGCTCGTATATTATACCATATATGCTACATGCATATCTACTATCTTTTGTTGATGACGGACGCCGTATAGCCTGCACCGAATCCGTTGTCGATATTCACGATGCTCACCCCATTGGCGCAGCTGTTCAACATGGAAAGCAGCGCTGACAGTCCGCCGAAATTCGCTCCGTATCCGACGCTGGTCGGAACAGCGATGACCGGAGCCGCAACGAGGCCGCCCAGCACGCTTGCCAGGGCTCCTTCCATACCGGCCACAACGATAATCACATCTGCGCGTCTGATCTCGTCCAGTTTGCTGAAAAGTCTGTGGATGCCCGAAACACCCACATCATAGATGCGTGTCACCTCATTGCCCAGCGTTTCCGCCGTAACCGCCGCTTCCTCGGCCACAGGAATATCCGCCGTGCCTGCGCTTACGACAGCCACGGTTCCAATCGGCTCATTCTCTGCGTCCTTGTCGCTTTTGCAGACGATGATCCTGGCCGCTTCATGATACACCGCCTCCGGCAGCCTCTCCTTTACCGCTGCAAAATCTCTCTCTGTGGCTCTCGTACCCATGACGGTGCCATGCTTGGACAGTTCCACAAAGATGTCGCGGATCTGCTTCGGCGTCTTGCCCTCGCAGTAGACCACCTCCGGAAATCCGGTCCTGATCTGTCTGTGATGGTCCAGATTAGCGAAACCCATCTCCTTATACGGCAGCACTTTGAGCTGCTCATAGGCTTCTTCCTCTGAAACAGAGCCTTCTTTTACGCTTTTCAGAAGCTGTTTTATGTCGTCTTCTCTCATACTTCCCTCTCAATCTGCCGCTCCAGCTTCCGCATCTGCTGCATCAGGATGTTCAGGTCCTCGATGCGCCTTGCTACTGCATAGGCATTCTCTTCCTTGTACATGAATATGCTGTTGATGGTACTCTCCAACTCATCGTAGACCTTTGTCAGCTCTGCTCTGTACTCCTCACGGTCCAAGAGCTCTGCCGCCTCATCACGGTCTACGCCATAATAATACTCAATTCCAAATAATTCCCTGACCTGTCTCGTCAGGAAGGCCTTTTCCTCATTGACGGCTGCGCGCAGGTACTGTCTGTCTTCCAAATTCTCCAGATCCTGCCGCTGCCCTTCCATAAGCTGCTTCATCTCCTGGAACCGCCTGTTGAAGACGTTCGGTGCCATTTTGAGCACTTCCCGATAGGATGCAATCTGACGGCGCGTACTGCTGAGGATCTCCAGCAGTTTGAGCCCTACGGAGCGTTCCATGATCTCTGCGCCCCGCTCGACCAGGTCCTGCCGTATCATCTCTGTCAGCACATTCACGCCGATGTTCTTCTTGGCGCTGACCGGAATGAGCTTCAATGCCTTTGCATCCTCTTCCTCCAGCTCCATGATGTTGCTGATCAGGGCCGTGCAGTACTCCAGATACTCCGCCAGCTCATCTTCATCCACCCGGTCGATCTTGTTGACCGCGAAGTAGAACTTGCCTGCGAACCGGCGAACCTTCCTGAGGAAATCCACCTCGATCTGGTTCAACGGGCTGTCCACGGATAACATGAACACCACGCCGTCGCTTTCCTTCGCAAAGTCAACAGCGGACTTGGAGTTGTTCTCATGAACGGATCCCACACCCGGCGTGTCCACCAAGGTGAGCCCATCCTTCAGGAACTCGGCATCCGTCAGGAGCTCCACTTCCGCTACATCGCGCTCATTGTCGTGGTTTTCCTGCTCGCTGATGTACATGTGCAGGTCCGCTGCCGGCACCTCTTCACAGAGGCCGTTGCGGAAGTAGACCGTCGCAATGTCACGGGCATCATCGCGCGCTGCCTCTTCAGCCGCGCCTTCTGTTGTCCCTTCTGCTGCCCCTTCCGGCTCCGCGTACTCAATTCTCGTGATCGCCGCTGTGATCGGCACGATGCCAACCGGCAGAATCGGCCGTCCCAGGATCGTGTTGATCAGGGTCGTCTTGCCCCGCTTGAACTGCCCGATGACCGCAATGGTGATCTTCTTTTTTTCCAACCTGTCCGCCAGCTTGGCCGTCTCCTCTTCCTGGAGCCGGCAGAGCTCAAAACCGCTGAACAGGTCTTTTGCTTTTAATGTTGTTTCCAGTATGCTCATCTATCTTCTGAATACTCTCAATTCATCTGTTTATCTGTAAATACTCGTTTCGCAGACCACATAGTCCGGCTTTCTGTCATGGGCCTCCACCGGCAGTTCGTCCACCACCTGCAGGTCGTAACAGGCTGCGATGGTTTTGCACTGGGGATGCTCATCCAGGAACTTGTCATAGAATCCGCCGCCGTAGCCGATTCTGTCCTTCCACGGCGTAAACACGGCGCCCGGCATGATGATCAGTGTCTTGTCGTTTGGCTCCAGAATTTCCTCGGAGCGGGATTCCCGGATATCGTAGGCGCCTGTGATGATGTCCTCTTCGCCCAGTCCTGTGAACCGGTTGAACACCATGACACCGGCCTTCTTCTCATCGCCCTTCCCGGTGGTCTTCTCGATGACCTTCGGCACCCATACGCGCTTGCCGTCTTCCTCGGCCGCTTCTGCCAAAAGCAGAACATCCACTTCGTTCTGCATCGGCATGTAGAGGCATACATCCGTCGCCTCTTCATAGACATCTATTCCCATGATCTTCTGGCAGATCACCTGGGACGCCAGCGCCACCGTTTCTTCATCCAGTGCGCTGCGCTCCGCCAGGACCGCCTTCCTGATTTCCTTCTTGGTCAGCATACTATCCTTCTTCCTTTCGTGCAGCCGGTTGGGCTGCCTTTGCATATCATTGTTATTATATATCCTGCGGCATGATTTCACCAGTTGAATTGTTTTTCTCTGTATTTTTCACTCTAGCAACAATTATCAGTCAAAGTTTGTGCTATACTGTAATCAGAAAAGGCGAATTTGGGAAAGGAGAACTCACGAGGTATTGCTATGAATATGAATATTCGAGAATTCATCGAAGAAAAGAAGAAAAAAATGCAGTTTGAACAGCTGCATACGGATAAATACATCAAGCTTTTTGAAAAAAACGGGAAAGATTTAGAGACGCTCATGACCTATTACGAGTGTGCTCTGATGGAAATTGAAACGAAACTGAAGGTGCTGAACGCGGAGTTTGAGCTGACCCGTGAATACAGCCCGATCGAGACGATCAAGTCAAGGCTCAAGTCCCTTGACAGCCTCATCGCGAAGTCCCATCTGTACGAAGTCAAGCCGACTTTCGAGGACATCCAGGATAAAATCGAGGACATCGCCGGAATCCGCGTCATCTGCGGTTTCCCGGAGGATATTTATACGGTTGCGGACTGCATTCTGCAGCAGGATGACATCCAGCTCATCGACTGCAAAGACTACATCAAGAATCCGAAGCCGAACGGCTACCGCAGTCTCCACCTGATTATTTCCGTGCCGATCTTCCTGGAGCACGAGAAACGCGACATGAAGGTCGAGGTCCAGCTGCGTACCATCGCCATGGACTTCTGGGCAAGTCTGGAGCACAAGCTCAAATACAAGAAGGAGCTCCCTGCTGACATCAACGACAGACTGGTCGAAGAACTGCTCGAGTGCGCCACTGCCGGCGCTGCGCTGGACATGAAGATGCAGAACATCAGGCGCCAGATCACGGGCGGAACCTCTCATATCGATGACGAGGTGGATCTGCAGCAGTGGATGTAGATCATACAAAGGCAACATACGCAAAGGCAATAAAACAGGGCTGCCATCCGGCAGCCCTTTTATCATGTGCTGAATTGTGCGGAGCAAATGCTCCTGTTTTTGTCTCGGCGATTATTCGTCGTAGTTCGGATTATTCGTCGTAGTTCGGATCTGACGCCTTATCGAAGATGTCTGTGACTGCCTTTGAAGGAGCCTTTGTTACGAGAGTTCCGATGATTGCTGCGATACCGCCTGCAACAAAGCCAGGGAACAGCTCATAAACGCCCGTTGAGGACAGGCAGAAGAGCCAGATGATGTCAACAGCCGCGCCGACGACTACGCCGATGCATGCGCCAGCGTAGTTGAATCGTCTCCAGAAGAGCGACAGGATCACGACCGGTCCGAAGGCCGCGCCGAAAATGCCCCAGGCATTCTCTACGAGATTCATGATCGCCTGTGCGCCTGACCCCTTCGATGATGCCAGCATAAATGCAATGATTGCTACGATAACAACAGCAATTCTTCCGACCATGAGGGTTTCCCAATCGTTCGCTTTCTTCCTGAGAATCGGCTTGTAAATGTCTGCTGTGAAGGAGCTGGACGCAACGAGCAGCTGGGAGTCCGCTGTGGAAACGGACGCCGCCATAATCGCAGCCAGCAGGAAGCCTGCAATAGCCGGTGGGAAGAATCTTCTCGCCATGGCGATGAATACAGTCTTCTGCGCACCAACGGTCAGCAGTTCCTCTGCCATGACCATTCTTGCCAGGTAAGCAACCAGGCATGCGCCGCCGATGGCAAGGACGACCCAGATAATCGCAATTGCAGCAGATTTATGCATCTGGGAAGGCTTTTCGATTGACATGAACCGTACGAGGATGTGCGGCATTCCGAAGTAGCCGAGACCCCATGCAAGGCCGGAAACTACATCCTGCCAGGAAGCACTGAACAGGCCAGCACCAAAGTCGCAAACGACCTTGCTTCCATCAGCATCCACATAGCTGTAGGATACCTGCAGCAGTGAGGTGTCCAGATTCTGAGTGGATACCACGATAATTGGAATGGCAAGCAGTGCCAGCAGCATCAGGATTCCCTGGAAGAAGTCAGTCCAGCATACTGCTCTGAATCCGCCGAGGAATGTGTATCCGACGATGATCAGTGCGAAGAGAATCATCGCTGTGCTTTCCGGCATCGCCGGGAAGAGCATGGTGAATACGGATGTGCCAGCTACGAAAGCGGATGCTACGTATACGGTGAACGCAATCAGGAAGATGATCGCGCAGATCACCTGCAGCGCTTTGTTGCTCGTCGCAAATCTGTTGGTCAGATACTGCGGCAGTGTGATGGAATCATCAGAAACCTTACTGAACTTTCTCAGCCTCTTGGCGCAGAAGATCCAGTTGGCCGCCGTTCCAAGAGCCAGTCCGATGCCGATCCAGATCTGTCCGAATCCAAAAGCAAGAACAGATCCCGGAAGTCCCATGAGCAGCCATGCTGACATGTCCGACGCCTGCGCCGACATCGCAGCGACCCACGGACCCATAGTTCTTCCGCCGAGGAAGTAGTCCTTGTCGTTCTGGTTGCTTCCGTTGAAGAAAAAGATCAGCGCAACGAAGAACAGGATGACAAAATAACCTATAAATACAATAATTTCAGCCATATAAATAACCTCTTACATAAAAATTACGCGCATTCTACGCACGTGACGATTCTAACAGAACAGAATGATGAATAAAATACCGACTGAATTCTATAATTTGTGGACTGAATTATGTTGTTTTTGCAAAAATCTGTTGAAATTTCAACGTTTTTAGATTAGACTAAATAATATACTAAAGATAGGAATATTCATATATTATGGCAAAATCAACAAAAAAGAATTCAAAAAAGGTCACCAATGAGACCAAAGGTCGCATCGTTTCGGCCGCCTGGAAACTGTTTTACCAGTACGGTTACAATAACACGACCATCGATGATATCGTCGAGGAATCCAATACATCCAAAGGCTCCTTCTACCACTACTTCAGTTCGAAGGACGACCTCATGGGTTCTCTTTCCTACCTGTTCGATGAGAAGTACGAGGAGCTGGTCGAGACCATGGATCCTTCTCTCACCCCTGTCGATAAGCTCATCACCATGAACCGGGAGCTCTTCCTGATGATCGAGAACACCGTTTCCGTATCCATGCTGTCGCAGCTCTTTGCTGCTCAGCTGACCAGCATGAGCGAAAAACACCTGCTCGACCCGGACAGAACCTACTACAAGCTTCTGCGCCAAATCGCCATCGAAGGCCAGAGTCAGGGACTCTTTCGTGATGACCTCTCCGTCAACGACATCACCAAGTCCTATGCCCTCTTTGAACGCGGCATGATGTACGACTGGTGCATCTCCAGCGGCAACTATTCTCTCTGCCAGTATTCAGAGAAGATGCTGCCTCTGTTCATCGCCGGGTTGACGAAATAGTAAGATGCCGGGTTGACGAAACCGCTATCACTCGCTATAATAACTCCCGCGGGATCCGTTAGCTCAGCTGGGAGAGCGTCTGGGTGACAACCAGAAGGTCGATGGTTCAAGTCCATTACGGATCACCAAAGCAAAGGACCGGTTTGTACCGGTCCTTTTTATGTCCTGCGTCAGTTCGAACGGCAAGGTGTGCTAGGAAACTATACAAAAAAGTATTAAACTGACGCGTACCCCAAAAAGTGGAGTTACGACTATTGTTCTTACGCAGCCTCATAGTATTGAGCCGGCGTTAGATAACCATTTGATTCATGTGGCCTGAGGTTGGGATAGAAGGTCCATACATATTCATATATATCCCTGATGGCTTCGGCTCTGGTCGCATATCTGGGCTGAAGCCATTCTGTTTTCATCTTTCCCCAGAAGCTCTCCATAGGGGCATTGTCCCAGCAATCGCCACTCCTGCTCATGCTGCAGATAAAGCCATTCTTCCGTATAAGTTTCTGGTAATCGTCACAACAATATGTCGATCCTCTGTCCGAGTGAAGGATACAGCCTTCGTTCCCATAGCCTCTCATCAGCATGTCGTTCAAGGCGTCCATAACAAGATAACGATCATTTCTTGTCCTGATGGAAAGTCCGACCGGCAGACGTCCATACAGATCAAGGATCCCTGCAGCATACAGCTTGCCCTCATCTGTTGCTATCTCCGTTGTGTCGCTGACCATCTTCTCATTCGGCTGGTCCGCGTGGAAATCTCTCTGCAGAAGATTGTCCGCTATAGGATAGTCATGCTCTGAATCCGTTGTGCACACATACTTCTTATGTGTTCTGGAGTACAGATCGTTTTCTCTCATGAGACGCTCGACCCGCTTGTGGTTGACGGGTTCTTCGTGTTCGTCATTGATCAGCTTCGTGATCTTCCTGCTTCCGAATGACCCCCTTGAAACCTTGAACAGATTGAAGATCTCTTCTGTAAGCGCGAGATCCTCTGCCTCTTTTTCCGTAAGGGGAGCGGTTAGCCTGCGGGCCCATTTGTAATATCCACTCTGCGAGACCTTCAGTACTTTGGCCATCCTGTCGATTCGGAACTCTTCACGGTGTATGTACATGAAGCCGAATTTTACTCTCGCCCTACATTCGCCAGGAAGGCCGCTGCTTTTTTTAATATCTCGAGTTCCTCCCGAAGTTCTTCATTCTCTTTTTCTAATTCGATTTCCCGATCAGTTTTCTTTTCGAGAGAATTAATATTGCGGCCTAAGGCATTTTCACCATATTCCTCGTAGATCTGTCGCCATCTTCGGACTGTATGCTCTCTAATCCCATACTTGTCGGCAATGTGTTTTTCCATGCCTCTCATCTCCGGATCAGCAGCTTCTTTTGCAACACGAATCCGAAAACCTTTACTGTAACCAGCCATACTGCACCTCCATTCTCAAGTAGAATTATATCACGCTTTTTTCAACTCTACTTTTTGGGGTGCGTCTCA
>CACWSO010000031.1 GCA_902763505.1 uncultured Eubacteriales bacterium
TAAACTGAAAGACATTGCATCAACTCAACAGGCATTGCTCGATGCAGCATAAGCAAATATGCGGGATGAGCAATTTACACCACAATTAGGACTTGACCATCAAATCCGCATTTGACAGCCATTTTCATGCGCATATAATTAACCATATAGATAGGAAACGCAAGGAAATAAGATTATGAAAGCACTGATCGCCATGAGCGGCGGAGTCGATTCATCCGTCGCCGCGAAACTTACAAAAGAAGCAGGTTTTGAATGCATCGGCTGTACGATGGAGCTCTTCGACATCGGATGCGGAGGAGGCCCACGGGGCGAAACCACGTCCGACGAAGCTCAGTCTGCCGACAGCGACAATGTCCGCGACGCCCGCAGCGTTGCCGAACGTCTCGGCATGTCTTTTTATGCCTTTGATCTAAAAGAGGCATTCCGCAGCTGCGTCATCGATAAATTCACTGACGCTTATTCCCACGGCGTCACGCCGAATCCTTGTGTCGACTGCAATAAGAATCTGAAGTTCGGCGCCTTGCTCCAGAAGGCAGAAGAGCTGGGCTGCGAATACATTGTGACCGGCCATTACGCGCGCATCGAGCGCGATCCGCATACAGGGAAATACCTGCTCCGCAAGGCTGTCAATGACGCGAAAGACCAGAGCTATGTTCTCTACAACCTTACTCAGGAACAGCTCGCCCATGTGCTGATGCCTTTGGGCGAATATTCAAAGGATCAGGTCAGAGAACTGGCGAAAGAGAATGGCTTTGTGAATGCAGACAGGCCGGAGAGTCAGGACATCTGTTTCGTTCCGGACGGTGACTACGCATCCGTCATCAAGCAGTATACGAACCGCACCTTCCCGGAAGGGGACTATGTGGATCTGGACGGCAACGTCATCGGAACGCACCGGGGCATCATCCACTACACCATCGGTCAGCACAAACATCTGGGACAGGCCTTCGGCGAGAAGCGCTATGTCTGCCGCATCGACGCAGATAAAAACCAGGTTGTCCTCGGCAGAAACGAGGATGTCTTCTCCTCTTATGCAAAGGCAACGGACTTCAACTGGATCTCCGGGGAGATTCCGGAAGGAGAAATCCGCTGCCGCGTTCGCGTACGGTATAAGCAGAAAGAACAGTGGGCCACCGTGCGCCCGATCAAAGCAAATGAAAACGCCGGTTCCAAAGGAACCGACGCTGTTGAAATCTTTTTTGACGAGCCGCAGCGCGCCATCACACCGGGGCAGTCAGCCGTACTGTACGACGGGGATATTGTCCTGGGCGGCGGAGTGCTCGTGTAATAAATCTACTTCGTAAACGTAAGCCAAATACCTACGTAGCCAAGTCGAATCGTTTTTTCATCCATGATTTTATATCTGACACGGGATTGTTTCTGCATCTTCGCCCAACATACCGGGGGATTGAAATTGTCTTCGTTGCATGTCAACTCCAGGATGCCCAGCTTACCGGTGTCATCCCCTTTCATAGTGCCGGAGATGGCCGGACTGCCAGCAGCTTCATCGTTGAGGCTGAAGGTTCCGTCCTTCTCAATCGTAAGAGCATAAAAACTAGTATCCGTGTATCCGTCTGAAGCCAGATCAGCACACTGCCACTCTCCGACCAGACGTTCCGGTACCTTGGCACCTCCGCAGCCCGTAAAGGCTACCAGCATAATGATCGCCGCTGTAAGGGCGAATGTCAAAACCAGAATCTTTCTCATCTCTGTCACCCCGAATATTTATTTAGAATCCTCGACACAGTGGACTGGTTTACGCCCAGTGCATCTGCTGTCTTTCCTGTTGTCTTATACACCTCGTAAGCACGTTTGACCAACTGTTCCTCCAGCTGATGTTTCGCTTCCTTAAGAGGTATGATGTCTTCACAGTAGACGCTGCTTTTGCTCTTGCTCTGATCATCCGCTCCATGCAGAACTTTATATATGGTCGTTCCGCTTATGATCGGTCCCTCCGTCATGACGTAGGCGCTCTCAATGGTCTGATCGAGCTCGATCAGATTGCCCGGCCATGAATGAGATGTGAGTTTGCCAAGAGCGTCCTTGTTCAGAATCTTCTTCGCCTTGTACTTTTCGTTATATCTCAAGACGTACTGGTTGGCGAAATACGGAATGTCCCGCACCCTGTCCCTGAGCGGCGGAATCACGATTGGTACTGTGTTGAGCTTGTAATACAGCGCTTTCATGAACATCCCTGTATCACTCAGTGCACGCAGGTCCATGCCCGTCATCGCGATGATTCGGGCGTTCGACTTTACAGGTCTGTGGCCGCCGGCTCTTGTGAATGATCCTGTGTTGATGTATTCAAAGAGCTTCGACTGGATCCTCTGCGGCATATAGCTGATGTTATTCAGCGCCAGGGTCCCTTCGTTGGCCAGATCCAGTTTGCCCTGGATGATGACTTCCGATTTGCCGTCCTCTGAGTTAGTCTCCCGACCGAAGATTTCCTGCTCCAGGAAATCAGGGTCCGCGCTGACACAGTTTACGGTGATGAAATGCTCATCCCTGCGCTTGCCAAAGTAATGAATATACCTGGCGGCAATATGCTTGCCGGTTCCGGACTCACCGGAGATAAGTATCGGCATATCAAGAGAAGCCACCATTTCCATGGCGGACTTGACTTTGATGCTCGCAGGATCGTTGACGTCGAAATCGCTGCTCTTTTGCAGCTGTCTCTTCAGAAGGTCAATTTCCTTCTCCTGGGCGTTCAGTGTCTCGACAAGTTCGTTGACTGCTTCGATGTCCTGAGATGTGGTGATGACCATTCTGATCTTCCCATCGTCATCATAAACAGGAACGCCTGTCGCAATAACCTGCTTGCCGTTCTTAAGATGCTGCAGAACACTTTCCGTCTTCTTGTCTTTGAGTACACGAAGCGTACTGCTCTCCTCGAAGTATCCGTCTTTCATCAGTTCCCGCACATTGCGTCCGACGACATTGTCGACATCCAGTTCATTGATTTGTATGGATGCCGGGTTGACAAACAGAACGTTGCCTTTGCCGTCGCTGACAAAGATCTCAACGCCGAGATTCTCCACTATTGTCTTGTAGATGTTTTCTTCAGGTGTCTTTTTCATGACAATATAAGAGTCTTTTCTATAGTACTGCTGCTTGATTACAATTATTTGATATCAAAATCCGAATCCAGGAATCCCTCCCTTGCCAACATGGCCTTGATGACTTCGATATCTGCAAGTGTGTCTTCGCTTTCTCTTTCGTAGATGCTTTCCTCGATGTTGTCAAATGCCTCGGCACATATCGCAAGGGTTTCCTTGATCTTGGCCTGCGTCTCCTCTGATCCGTCGCCTTTTCTGTACTTCTCAACCAGCTCCAGCGTTCTCGGCAGATAGGTTTCCTTAAACTTTCTGACGATCTCCATCTTGGCCAGATCCGGATTCTCTTTGAGCTTTTTCTCGATTTTGCCGATGGATCCTGAGAGTTCGAAGAGATAATCTCTGACCTCTTCGTCATCGACATCCAGTACAGCCTTGCGGATTACCTTGATGCTTTCACTCTCCGTCTTGATCTTATCCCGCGCTTTCTTGCGCTTGATCGCTTCATCCAGCGGTTCAATCGGCTGGCCAGTCATGTAGTCTGTCAGGACGAGCAGACCGTTGCCTTTGTCAATGTACGCTCCAAGGTTTTCCTTTGGTCCGATGAGGAATTTCTTGTCGATCATCTCCTGCAGATCGTTGATGACCTTGTTCATCGGATAGCCGGTGCTTTCGGAAATATACTCAAGAGAAGTATTGCCTTCCCAATTGATCAGAGCTTCGTACTTGCCCCACTTCGTCTGGCGCTTTTTGCTGACGCTGGTCAGCACGATAGCCAGCACGACAAACAGGAGTATGCAAATGCCGTAGACAACCATGTCAAGCAACTGCGTACTCATGCCGATTGCCATCATAATCGAAAGCACTGCACCTGCGCCCGCTCCAAAAGCACCAAGCTTCAGGCCGAGACAGTTTCTCGCGTTTCTGATTGCGCGGAGCTCATCTGCCGTCAGTCTCTTGCTCGCCGGATTTTCTCTTCTTCTCTTGTCGTATTCGCCTGCCATTTCTCAGCCTCCGAAACTTCTGTCTATACTCTCATGGAACCGGCCTGGGTCAGTCTTTCCTTGAGCGTCTGCTCAATGCTTGTCAGTTCCAGTTCGGCATCTCTACGCTTCTGTCTTCCTTCATCCTGGATTCTGATGAGATCATCCAGCGTTGCGATGAGTTCTTCGTTTGTATGCTGCAGCGTCTCGATATCTACGATGCCTCTCTCGTTCTCTTCCGCAATCTCTACGGTAGAGGAATGAAGCATCTCTGCATTCTTCTTCAGGATCTCGTTGGTCGCTTCGGTGACCATCTGCTGCGTCTTGATGGCTTCCTTTGAGTGGGCCATGCCGAGAGAGATGACCATCTGGTTCTTCCACAGAGGAAGTGTGTTGACAAGCGTTGAATGGATCTTGTCGGAAAGAACGACTGCGTTCGTCTGCACCAGTCTGATCTGCGGTGCGTTCTGCAGGCAGATCGCTCTTGTCAGTTCAAGATCATAGAGCTTCTTCTCAAATCTTTCGCACATGGATGCGTAATCATTCGCAGCCTGCGCGTCTTCCGCCAGACCTGTTTCCGCTGCCTTTGCTCTAAGTGCAGGAAGTTCTTCATTCAGCGCCTTATCCAGTGCGATACGGCCCGCTGCGATATACATGGTCAGCTCTTTGAAGTACGCCTTGTTGTTCTCGAAGAGTCTCTCCATTACAGCAACGTCCTTCAGCAGAGTTTCCTGATGCTTCTCCAAAGATCTGGCGATGGTATCAACATTGGTCTCCACCTTGCTGTAATGCGCCTTGATCTTCTCTGCCTGGCTGGCACCCTTATTAAACAGACCTTTGATGCCCTTGCTTTCCGTAGGGTCCACCTTGAGATCCGCCACCAGCTGGCTGACCGTTTCACCGATTTCGTCGATGTCTTTGTTGCGTACGTGCTCAAGGGCAGTTTCCGAAAAATCCGCCAGTCTCTTCTGCGCACCTGCGCCGTATGTGATGATCAGATTTGAATCATGCAGATCGATTTTCTCTGAGAAATCATTGATCTGCTTCATCTCTTCTTCTGTAAACTGCTTCATTCTGAATTCCTCAGCATCCTTCTGATCGATTTTCTCAACCGCCGGATCCTGGATCTGTTCGAGTGATTCCAATGATAATACAGGTGTGATTACATCGTTTACATCTGTCTTTGGTACTTCCAGTTCCATTGCTTTTGCTTCAACTTCTGCCATTTCTTTCCTCCTTATTCAAAATCAAAATCTGATCCAAGCAGACCTTCTCTTTCGAAAGTCTGTTTCAGCACTTCGATATCAATTAACGTATCTTCATCTTCGCGCTTATAAAGCTTCTCTACGATGCTTTCATATGCGACCGAACATGTATGCAAGATGCCCTTTATCTCGAGCATCGTATCTGAACCCACTTCTTCATGAATGAGTTTGCTGACCAGTTCCGCCGTCTTCGGAAGGTAGATCTCCCTGAGCTGCTGTACACTTGAGTGATCTTTCAGCTCCGGATTGCGCTTGATCTGCTTGTCGATTTTCCTGATAGATGCTTCGATGCTTCCAAGGGATTCCACAACATCATCGTCTGAAATTCTCTCCGCTGCCAGCGCGATGATATCCGCATACGCTTCCTCCGAACCTTCTTTCGCAGCCGCCGGTTTCTCCGCCGTTCCCGCTTCTTCATCCTCTCGTCTGGCGGTTTCCTCAACCGGCTCCAAAGGCTCTCCATTCCGCATCATCACGAGCACATCATACTTCTTGTTGATGTAGGCGCCAATATTTCCGCTGTCATCCATGAAGAACCCGCTGTTGACCATCTTCTGGATGTCCTTCCTGACTTTGTCCAGGGAAATGCCCGTCTTGCGGGAGAGCATCTTCAGAGAAGTGTTTCCGTTCGGGTTGATGAGCTTCTCATATTTGTCCCACCGCTCGACTTCCTTCTTGGTTCCGTAGTACATCCATACGCCGGCGACAATGAAAAGAATCGGTACTACTAAGCTCTGCAGTCCGTCTCTAAAAGAATATGAGAAGGCGCCAAAGCTGTACATCAGATTATACAGCCCGATTGCCAGGAATATGATTCCGCAGATCTTCCTCGTGCGGCCCGCTCTCATACTCTGGATTTTCTTCCGTTGTCTTAAATTCTGGTTTCCGTTCATCTCTTTCTCCGCTTTTCAATTATTTATGATATCCGCATTGATTTCTTCATCATCCGCGTTTATTACTTCGATACCGGACGCGCCTGCAGGGATACTTTCACATCTCCGCCGCGTATGATCTGCTGCCCGACTTCTTCAAACCCCATCTCCTTATGGAATCCGAAGCTTGGTTCATTATACACAGGCAGGATGTCCACCTCGGCGGTCACGACAGGAACACCGGTATCCTCCGCATGCTGGAACACATACTCATACAGATATCTTCCGAGACCGAGCTTCCTGAAGTTCTCGTCGATGACGATCCTGTCAATGTAGAGAAACTTCTCATACTGCTGCGAGAACCAGATGTAGTTTTCACTCGTGTAATCTGCGCCCTCGCGCATGACAATCAGGAACCCCGCCGGCTGACCGTCCACTTCAACGATCTTGAACAGTTCCGCCGTCTGCCGAAAGTAATCCGCTTTCGCTCTGTCCATCGGCGATAGAACCACCACGTCCTTTTCGTTTAGCGCAAGCACGTAGTCCAGATCCGCTTCACGGACATCTCTGATTACAAAATCTTTGCTCACCGTCAAACCCTCCTTCGGCGGTTGATCAGGCCGATTCCTTGTTCTCTTCTGCCGGTTCCTTTTCCTCTGGTTCTTTCCACGCTTCGTCTCTGGTTTCCTTCCAGGTGTCGCTCTTCTTCAAACCCTTCGCGAGCACGTAGATGATCGAAGCCGCGCAAAGCAGCAGCCCGGTCTTGCCGGCAGTATCTTTGATCTTGTCCGTCTTGCTTGGGCCTGTCGGATGCAGAACCTGTGAACCGCCTTTCTGCGTCCAGTCTGTAATATCTTTCTTTTTACCCATAATCCTCTTTTCTCCTTTTCACTTCTATTGATTTCACAGCAATTTCTGCTGATTCTTCTCCATTCTTATTATATCCCCTTTTTATGCATTTTTACATACTTATTTACTCTTTTAATGCAATAAAAAAGCCGATAGGACATCTGCGGATATCCTACCGGATCATGGTGCGTCTGACAGGACTCGAACCTGCATGCTTTCGCACTGGAACCTAAATCCAGCGTGTCTGCCAATTCCACCACAGACGCACGATCAGGACCGCCCATTTTGGAGCGGCACCTGTGTATTATACCATACTCACTGGCTGCGTGCACATCAGCGTTTGCGAACTTTGATGTTTGATCCCAGCATTCCGCCACGCTTGATGATATCATTGCCGAATTTTTCTCTCAGCGCATCAACCGCCTTGTCGGCTTTCTCCTCTCTTTCATCCACCGCCTCGCCGAACAGGGACATCTGCTGCTGACTGTCTCTGTCGATTTGCGTCATCGCAAGTCCAATCAGGCGAAGATTCGTGTGGCCGTCCCAAAGCTGCCCGAAGAGCTCTTTCGCTGTTTCATAGGTCTTGGTCGTGCCGTCTGTCGGCGCATCGAGCATGCGCTGGTGGGAGTGCTTCTTCATATCATTTCCGCGAATCGTTACGGAGATGCAGGACGCCTTCACGCCATCGCGCCGCACTCTCGCCGCCACATTATCCGCCAGATGCAAAAGCACCCGATTCCCCTGTTCCCAGCTTATGATGTTATCGTCGAAGGTGATTTCATTGCTGTATCCCTTCGGGGCGTCCGGTTCCGCTGCCACCGGAGAATCATCGATTCCGTTGGCGAAATTCCAAAGCTGCGTGCCTGCTTTGTTTCCCAGAATCGCCCTGATTGAGGTCATATCTGATTTTGCAAGCGCCCCAATCGTATCGATGTGAAGCCGCGACAGTTTGTCTGCCGAGGACTTGCCGCAGAGAAAGAGCTCCCCTACCGGGAGCGGCCACATTTTGCTTTCGATTTCCTCCGGGAACAGCGTATGCACTTTGTCAGGCTTCTCGAAATCACTGGCCATCTTCGCCAGAAGTTTGTTGGAGGATATGCCGACATTGACCGTAAATCCCAGCTCCCGCCGGATTCTGTCCTTGATCTCATGTGCTGTTGCAACAGGATCCGGATATACCAGTTCCATGCCTGTCATGTCCAGAAAGCATTCATCGATTGAGAACTCTTCCATGACAGGCGTGTACTCTCTAAGAATCGCCTTGAACGCATGGGACATCTCTGAATACAATGAGAAATCCGCAGGCGCAATCACAAGCCCCGGGCATTTGCGCAGGGCAGCCGACACCGGCTCACCGGTCACGATGCCGTACTTCTTGGCAGGCACGGACTTAGCCAGCACGATAGACGTGCGTCGCGTTGGATCCCCGCCGATGATCGACGGAATGTCTCTGAGATCCGGCTCCGCGGTCTGCCCGCCCGCAGCACTCTGCAGATCACCTCGGCGCTCTGCGTCCCGCTTCCGGCGGGTCGCCTCCCAGGACAGATATGCGCTATTAACATCTATGTGGAATATCGTTCTCATATCTATTTTTGTTCCATCACCCACATACGTTGGCTATCCAAAAACGGTTCTTCTTTTCTTCTCTGAAGTTCGTCTCCAGCATCTCTTTATGAGAAAGAAAGTCCGGATGGTCGAAGTACTTCGCACCTGCCTGGCAGTGGGTGACGCACGCCTGGCACTTGATGCAGATACCCGGTGTCTGCGTCACATCAGCAGGGTCGATGGAGCCCATGGAACACACGCGGGCGCAGGTTCCGCAGGTGATGCATTTTTCAGGATTCGTAACCGGCTTCGCCTTCAGGAATACGGCTGGCTCCCCGTCCATGCGCTTCGGACGGTAGTATGGTCCCGGCGGCGTGTTGCCGTCGACCTGCAGCGGCGCGATTCCCGCTGCGGTTCCTATGCTTTTGACACGTTCCATCAGATCTAGGGCAAACTGTTTCGCTTCCTCCAGATCCGCTTCATTAGGACGACCGTGTGCGAGTGCTGTGGCAAAGGCATGCTGCGTTGCAAAAGCCGCCGCACCTGCCGGTCTGAATCCGGTGCGCTCCTGCTCATACACCAATTCGGACAATCCGTCATCAAAAGAACGGTTGCCGTAACATACAAAAGCAACAGAAACGGTATCGTTTCCTCTTAGATTCTCCTGCACGAATGGCAGAATCTTGTTGGGAAGTCTGCCTGCATAGACCGGCAGTCCAATGATCAGCAGATCATCTTTCTCAAATTCATATGTTTTCTCACGAGCCTGCGGACGTGTGAAGTCGATAAATTCGACAGGAAGATTTGTTTCCTGCGCTGCTGCCTTTGCGATTGCCTTTGCAATGGCCTCTGTATTCCCTGTCGGGCTGAAGTATGCTGCCACGATTCGCCTGATTTCCATATGCGCCTCCCGCATCCATTTGTCTCTTATATTCATTATATCCCAACCTGCGGTGATTTCAATTGCCAGGTAGGTTGACATTCTCTCATTTCAAGTTTACAATCAAACGCGAGTTGTAGAAAGGAAATGACACTATGCAAAACCAATGGAACCTGCATCAGCTTGCTGATGAAATCATAAACGGAAGACGTCTCACGAGGGAGGATGACCTGCAGCAGCTGATCACCTGCGACCTGAAGGAGCTCTGCACAGAAGCGGACCGCATCCGCCACGCCTTATGCGGAGAAAAGGTTGACCTCTGCACGATCATCAACGGCAAAGCAGGCCGCTGCAGCGAGGACTGCAAATTCTGCGCCCAATCAGCGCGCAATGCTGCTGAATGTGAAACCTACAGTTTTCTTGATCCGGAAACAATATTGGCTGAAGCGAAAGCAAACCAGGCGGATGGCGTCGATCGTTTCTCCATCGTCACAGCTGCAAAGTCTCTAAATGGGCAGGAGTTCGAAAAGGCCATCGATGCCTTCCGCCTTCTCCGCGAAGAGTGCGATATGGAACTGTGCGCCTCCATGGGGCTTCTGAGCAAAGAGCAGCTCGAGCGTCTGGCTGACAGCGGCGTCGTTAGATACCACGAAAACATAGAAACCTCAAAACGCAACTTCCCAAATATCTGCACGACACATACGTATGAAGATAAAATCAGAACAATAAAAGCCGCCCAGGACGCTGGTCTCAGCGTATGTTCAGGCGGCATCATCGGTATGGGTGAAACGTGGGAAGACCGCATCGACATGGCCGTCAGCCTGTCAGAGCTCGGCATTCTATCGATTCCAATCAATTCATTGATTCCTCTTCCCGGCACACCTTTTAAGGATCTCCCTCAGCTTACGGAAGATGAAATCCTGCGTACTGTCGCCATCTTCCGCTTCATCAATCCAACGGCCCACGTACGTTTGGCGGCAGGCCGCAGTCTCTGTGAAAACGATGGCGAAAAAGCCTTCTGCTCCGGAGCCAGCGCGGCCATCACAGGCAACATGCTGACCACGTCAGGTTCGACCATCGCCAGCGACCGGCAAATGCTGACGGCGCTCAGAAGAGAAGTCGTTCATTATGAACAGAAGGATTAACACGTTCATTCCTGAAGTTAGTGCGTGAATCCGTACTTTCCTGTCTTGCCTGTATTGGTAAGCACGTGCGCTTCTTTCAGTTCTTCCAGGCACTGCTGGAAATCCTTCATGAAGGCCTCTGCCAGATTGAAGGTCAAATCTGCTCTGCAGACGATTCTCTGTACGGTGACTTCTCCTGCTCCGTCAGGCAGCGGATAGGACGGCACCTGCCATCCGAACATGCGGAGTCTGTCCGACAGATCGTAGAGATTCCATACGATCGGTGTTCCGTCTTCGTATGTCGCATCGGCTTTCAGCTTGTAGCATACGATCGGAAGACGGGCGCCTGAATTGTACAGTTCAAACATACCTGTTTCCTGAATCCACTCGCCGATTACCGTAGCGATTTCCTGGGTTTTCAGGTGAATCTGGGAGTACCCCTGTCTGCCGAAGCGCAGGAAGTTGTAATACTGTCCGACAATCTGGCTCGCGCTTCTGGAGAAGTTGATCGCCATAGTCGGCATTTCGCCGCCAAGATAACTGACCTTGAAGATGAGTTCTTCCGGCAGATACTTCTTGTCTTTCCAAACAACCCAGCCAACGCCCGGATATGTGAGTCCGTACTTGTGCCCTGAGGTGGAGATGGAAACGACGTTGTCCAGTCTGAAATCCCACAGAAGATCCGGCTCGGTAAACGGCGCAAACATGCCGCCGCTCGCCCCATCTATATGGATGACGAGTTCCGGAAGGTTCGGATGAGTTCTGTTGTATTCCGCGACCAGTTTGTCCAGCGCTTCGATATCATCGTATTCCCCTGTGTAGGTCGTACCCAGAATCGCTGCGATGCCAATGGTGTATTCGTCGACATATTCCATAACGGTATCGATGTCCAAAGTCATGTCATTCTTCGTAACCGGCACAACACGCAGTTCTACATCCCAGTAAACACAGAACTTCTCCCAGCAGATCTGGTAAGCTGAGCTCATGATAAGGTTCGGCTTTCTCGCCCGGACATTGACGCCTTTTCTGAGGGCCTGGTTCCTCCAGCGGAATTTCATGGCCATACCGGCGAGCATGCAGGCTTCACTGCTTCCAACTGTGGATGTTCCCAGATAATCCGCGCCCTTCGGCGCATTCCAGAGGTTCGCCAGAATGTTGACGCAGCGGTTCTCAAGCTCTGCCGTCTGCGGATATTCCGATTTATCGATGGCGTTCTTCGCCAGAGTGTTGCTCATGAGTTCCACCGCCTGCTCTTCCATGTAAGTCTGGCAGAACGTGGCCATGTTCAGACGTGAATTGCCCTCATCCAGTAACTGGTTTTCTATCAGAGATCTCGCCGCATCCGGATCGATCGATTCTTCATTCAAACTGTATTTCGGTATGACTGAGCCCTCTTCTTTGGTTCCATAACCAAAGGCCATACTTCTAAGTTTCTCTTTGTTTTTTTCTCCGTAAAGCAATGTCTTCCTCCGTCATTTATTACATATAACATCTATATTATGCTTTCCGTATTTTTCTTCCGCTGTACATTCTACCCCTGCAGCCTGAAATAGTCCACAGCAAAAATTGTTTCTTCACGGTATCTTCACAACAAATTGAAACCTCACAGTTTCCTCACACTCCCCCGCAGTCTCTGTGATACAATAATCACAAAAGGGGGATGGACCGATGAGCAAAGGCAAGAAAAAATCAATCAAATTTAAACTGCTGATCACACTTCTTATTTTCTCGTTGTTAGGCGGCGGTGCCTTTGCATTCTACATGTACACGACACCGCAGATCACACTGGAAGGATCCAAAGAAGTCACCGTCACTATGAAGGACGGATACCGGGAACCCGGTGCGTCTGCTTCTTTTTCGTTTCATGATATCAGCGACCACATCAAAATCAGTTCGGAAGTAAACGATAAAAAAGTAGGCACATACAAGGTGACCTACTCTGTTGAGTATCTCGAAAAAACTGCTACCGCAACCAGAACAGTCAATGTCATCGACAAGGAACCTCCGGAAATCACCCTGATCGACGGGGATCATATTACTGTGCAGACAGCAAGCAGCTTCGAGGATCCCGGCGTTACTGCTGTGGATGACTCCGACGGCGATGTGACAGAAAAAGTCGAATCAAAGGGTCTCGTCGATTTGTTTAACAAAGGCGACTACGAAATTGACTATAAGGTCACGGATTCCTATGGAAATGAAGCGTCCGCTGTCCGTACTGTTACAGTGAAAGGTGATCCGGCCCGCGAAGTAAAAGGCGTGATCTACCTGACCTTCGACGATGGCCCGAGCACCACTGTCACCCCAAAGATCCTAAAAACACTGGAGAAATATGACGTCCCTGCCACATTCTTCGTCATTGACTACGGCAGCGACCCGGAAAAGATCAGCATTATGAAGCGCGCCCTGAAAGACGGATGCACGATTGGTCTCCATGGTTATTCCCACGATTACAGTAAAATCTACACTTCCAC
Source organism: uncultured Eubacteriales bacterium (assembly GCA_902763505.1). Classification (GTDB taxonomy): domain Bacteria; phylum Bacillota; class Clostridia; order Peptostreptococcales; family Anaerovoracaceae; genus Lentihominibacter. Next base: position 13,043 of record CACWSO010000031.1, read on the forward strand.
AGATGACTTCATGAACAACATTACGACGCTCCATGAGAAACTCAAGGCAGATCTGGATTATGATCCTTTTATCCTGCGTTTCCCGGGCGGCAGTTCCAACACCGTCAGCAAAGACTACTGCAAAGGCATCATGGGCCAGCTGACCAAACTGGTTCAAAAGGAAAACTATTATTACAGTGACTGGAATGTGGATTCGACGGACGCTTCCGGGAACAACGTTCCTGTGAAAAAACTGATTGAATCGGTAGAAAAAAACTGTGATAAGGACGGCTACAACATCATCCTGATGCACGACTCCGATGCCAAGGGGACGACAGCAAAAGCATTGCCGAAGATCATAGAATGGGCGCAGGAAGAAGGCTATGTATTTAAAGCAATGACCCCGGGTTCACCTACGGTTCACCACAGGGTCAATAATTAATGTCTTCGACTCACATCGATGAATTGGCTTCGCGACTAGTTGGCCACCGAAACTAGTTGACTGCAATATAGTCGTAATCGTGCATGTGCGCATAATTGGCAATGGCCGACGCCATCTCCTTGCCTGTCTGGGTATCTCTGACGATGGACCTGACTCTAATCAGGTTCTTGCCTATGTGAAGAACTTCGACCTCGAAGTCAAAGCTTTCACCGAAGAAGGGTCTTATGTAACTGACGGTGATGTCCGTAGTCGTGACATTCTCTCCCCCTGCGAAGGCGGATACTGTCATTCCCATGGACAAGTCAAACATGGTCGCCGTAGCTCCACCGTGCATTTCACCGCGGTGGTTCAGCTCCCAATCGAGTTTCTTGTATCGAATCAGTGCTGTGCGCTTCTCATAATCGCATCTGATTACCTTGGGTTCCAGCTGAGCGCTCAGGCTTGTGTCCTTATCTCTGAAGAATGTCTCAATGATTTTGAACTTCTGTTCCAGTTCTTCCTGTGATTTTACTTCCAATGCTTCATTCTCCTCCCTGTTGCTATCTATGTTTCTTTCGTTCCCACGGAAAATACTTATATATCATAATAAAAAGAGGGCTGCCTTGCAACCCTCTTCGCTGTGGTGATCCTACCGGGAATCGAACCCGGGTTACCGCCGTGAAAGGGCGGTGTCTTAACCGCTTGACCATAGGACCAAATAGAGAAATAAGCGGCAACGTCTTGCTTTCCCAGGAGGTCGCCCTCCAAGTATCATCAGCGCTAAGGAGCTTAACTTCTGTGTTCGGTATGGGAACAGGTGTNNNCCTGTGTAAAGCAAAGCTCTACTTACCCTTAAAACCTTTGGTCAAGTATTCGACCTATTAGTATCGGTCAGCTAAATACATTACTGCACTTACACCTCCGACCTATCAACGTGATAGTCTCTCACGGGTCTTACCCAAATGGGAGGAGATCTTTTCTTGTGGGGGGCTTCGTACTTAGATGCTTTCAGCACTTATCCCTTCCAAACGTGGCTACTCAGCTATGCCCTTGGCAGAACAACTGATGCACCAGAGGTTTGTCCATCCCGGTCCTCTCGTACTAAGAACAGCTCCACTCAAATCTCCAACGCCCACAGCGGATAGGGACCGAACTGTCTCACGACGTTCTGAACCCAGC
>CACWSO010000032.1 GCA_902763505.1 uncultured Eubacteriales bacterium
AAACTGAAAGACATTGCATCAACTCAACAGGCATTGCTCGATGCAGCATAAGCAAATATGCGGGATGAGCAATTTACACCACAATTAGGACTTGACCAGTTTTTTGAAGAACAACTATGCTAAAACGCTGTTTTTAGGGAAAAGAGCACAGTCGTCCCATAGGATGACATATATGACATAAAGGAAGAACAAATAGATTACGGAAACTGACAACAGATGCATGAACTCATAAAGAAATCGATTGATTTTTCAAAGTCACCAAATTTTAATACAGACGATCTGGCGGTGGAAGTCAAGAAGGCTTCCATCGACCGTGAAACACTGGTGCTGAAGCTGGAGCTTGAGCTCAATTTTATTGTGAGCGTGATTTCGGCGGAGAACATCAGAACCAATATCAAGCGTGCTATGCCGGACATCAGGGATGTGGAACTTAACATCACCTACAAGGACGTAAAGGGGAGCGAGATCCCAGCGCCGGAGAAGAAGGCGAAGAAATCAAACGGTAATGGCACCAACGGCGGTGCTGGCGGCGGTGGAACATGGAACGGTGGCAATGGCGGCTGGAACAGCGCAGGCGGCAAAGGCAAGCGCAAGGGCCGCGGATACCGTCCGGTCAAAGGCAACATCATCATGGGAAGCCCGGTGACGATGGACTGTATACCACTCGACCAGATTGACTCCGAAAGCGGCACTGTTGCCTTTGAAGGAGAATTATTCAAGAAGGATTCCAGGACGATCAGCGAAGAACGCAAGCTGGCAAGTCTTTACGTGACGAACAAGAAGACCAGCATCTGCGTGAAAGCTTTTGTACACAATAAGAAATGGGAAGATTTCGAGGAGCATCTGCCTGACGGCACCCCGGTCAAGATCGAGGGAAAAGCCCAGTGGGACAGATACGATAATGCTGTGACAGTCATCGCCGACAGTATCGAAAAGACAGAGAAAAAAGAACGCCACGATGAAGCGCCGGAAAAGCGGGTCGAGCTTCACTGCCACACAAAGATGAGCGCCATGGACGGACTCATCGTCGCCAAGGAAATGGTGAAGAGAGTGGAAGGCTGGGGACACAAGGCGGTCGCCATTACCGACCACGGTGTCGTGCAGTCATTCCCGGAGGCGGCCGGCGCGGCGAAGAATATCAAGATCATCTACGGATGTGAGGGCTATCTGCTCGATGACGAAGGACTGATCCGGGCGGATGGTTCCATCGATTACAAAAGCCGCAGGACCAATCACATCATCATCCTGGTCAAGGATCTTGTAGGGCTCAAGAATCTCTACAAGCTTGTGTCGAAGTCCCATATCGACTATTTCTACTACAGACCGCGTATACCGAGGTCTGTTCTTGAGGCGCACAGAGAAGGGCTCATCCTCGGTTCCGCATGCGAGGCCGGGGAGCTTTACAGTGCCATCAGAGCCGGTGAACCGGATGAAAAGGTTGAGAAGATCGCTTCTTTCTACGATTATCTGGAGATCCAGCCGCTGATCAACAACCGGTTCATGATCACGAATGGCATCGTGGAGAGCGAAGAAGACCTGAAGGATCTGAACCGCAGGATCGTCGCACTCGGCGAAAAGCTGGGCAAGCCTGTCGCAGCGACTTGCGACGCCCATTACTTCGATGAAGAAGAAGCACTGTACCGCCGCATCATCATGGCGGGACAGGATTTCAAGGACGCAGAGAGCGGGGAAGGACTCTATTTCAGAACCACAGAGGAAATGCTCGAGGAATTCGCATATCTGGGCGAAGAGAAGGCCTATGAAGTGGTCGTAACGAACACGAACAAGATTGCAGATATGATCGAGTCCATCAAGCCTGTGCCGGACGGCAAGTTCCCGCCGCATATCGATGGAGCGGAGGAGTACTTGAGAGAGGCATGCGAAACGAGAGCTGCTGCCATGTATGGAAACCCGCTGCCTGATGTAATCAGAGAAAGACTGGACAAAGAGCTTAATTCCATCATCGACAACGGATACGCCGTCATGTACCGTTCCGCGGAGATGCTGGTGAACAAGTCCATGGAAGCGGGATATCTGGTCGGATCGAGAGGATCCGTAGGATCATCTTTCGCAGCGACCATGTCCGGAATCACGGAAGTCAATCCGCTGGCAGCCCACTACCTGTGTCCGAACTGCAAGAACATTGAGTGGGACGAGACCGGCGAATACGACTGCGGCGTCGACATGCCGGATAAAGTCTGTCCTGTCTGCGGCACACCGTACAAAAAAGAGGGATTCACCATCCCGTTCGAAACATTCCTCGGGTTCGATGCCAACAAAGAGCCGGATATCGACCTGAATTTTGCAAATGAATATCAGACGACCGCCCAGAAATACGTCGAAGAGATTTTTGGCGCGGAGAACGTATACAAAGCCGGAACCATTTCCACCGTCAAGGCGAACAAGGCCTTCGGCTATGTGGCCAAGTACTTCGAACAGCTGGGGCAGCAGGTCAGCAAAGCGGAACTGGACAGACTGACCCAGTGCTGCGAGGGCGTCAAGGCGACGACAGGACAGCACCCGGGTGGCGTTGTCGTCGTGCCGAAGGATCACGAGATCTTTGAGTTCTGCCCGGTGCAGCGTCCGGCCAACAACACGAAATCCGACGTAGTGACGACGCACTACGATTACCATTCCATCGACCAGAATCTGCTGAAGCTGGATATACTGGGCCACGATATTCCGTCCATGTGCAAACAGCTCAAGGACCTGACCGGCGTGGATCCGCTTGATGTTCCGCTCAAGGACGATAAGGTCATGTCCATCTTCATCGGAACGGAAGGACTGGATATCAAGGATCCGGATTACAAATTCACTCACGGAAGCTATGCGATCCACGAGTTCGGTACATCCTTCGTCCGCCAGATGCTGGACGACATCCAGCCGACTACCGTGGAGGAACTGGTCAGAATATCCGGTCTGTCCCACGGAACGGATGTATGGCTGGGCAATGCGCAGGATCTGGTCAGGGGCGGCGTCACCACCATGCGTGAAGCCATCGCGACCCGTGACGACATCATGAACTATCTGCGCAAGAAGGGCGTCGACAACAGCAACGCCTTCACCATCATGGAAAAAGTCAGAAAGGGCAAAGGCGTGACAGAGGAGCAGGAGCAGCTCATGATCGAGCATGATGTCCCTGACTGGTATATCGATTCCTGCAGGAAGATTAAGTACATGTTCCCGCGAGCCCACGCAGTCGCATACGTTATGATGTCCCTGCGTGAAGCATATTATAAAGTCTACCATCCGCTGGAGTTCTACGCTGTTTACTTCACCACCAAGGTGGCGTCTTTCGATGAGAAAGTCATCCTGAAGGGACAGAAGGCGGTTGAGGAGCGTATGGAAGAGATTGAGCGCATGGGAAAGGATGCCTCCAAGAAGGATGAGAACGACTTCACCGTTCTGGAAGTCGCCTATGAGATGTACGCCCGCGGATTCGAGTTCGCGCCGGCCCGTCTGGGAATCTCCGACGCCACGAAGTTCCGCGTGCATGACGGCAAAGTCATTCTGCCGTTTGTGGCTATTGCAGGTATGGGCGAAGGAGCCGCTACTGCCTTTGCAGAAGGATATGCCGAAAGGCCGTACGAAACGGTGGAAGACGTCATCGACCGCGGCAGAGTCAATAAGACCGTTGTGGAGCAGCTCCGTGAGCACGGCGTGCTGGAAGGACTGCCGGAGACTGCACAGATCAGCTTCTTCTAAGAAGCAAAGGCAAGGCACAGCAGAGGACAGACATGAACATTACAGTATACTTAGGAGCCTACGAGGGGAACGACAAGTCCATAAGAGAAGCGGTGCGTGAGCTTGGCACGTGGATCGGCGAAAGCGGAAACACGCTTGTTTACGGCGGTTCGAAGATCGGACTGATGGGCGTGCTGGCAGAGAGCGTGATCCGCAGCGGCGGCAAGGCCATCGGCGTCGAGCCACAGTTTTTCATTGATCAGGTGGTTCAGTACGAAGAACTGACGGAACTGATTGTGACAGAGAACATGTCCCAGCGCAAAGCCAAGATGATAGAGCTCGGTGACGCCTTCATCGCGCTGCCTGGCGGAACCGGCACGCTGGAGGAGATTTCGGAGATTATGTCGAATGTTTCCCTGAAACTGATTGACGCGCCTTGCATCCTCTACAATCATCATGGGTACTACGACGATCTGAAGCGACAGCTTGCCAAGATGATTGAAATCGGCCTGTCCAGCGAGGAGCGGCAGGCGGGGATTTGCTTCGCAGACAGCATCAAAGAGATCAAAGACATCCTGTCCAAATAGGCAAAATGCCGAAACCCCTTGCAATTTAAGGGTTTATGTGTTATTGTAGTCAAAGTTAATAGATAAGTTATCACTGGAGTGGGCAAAGCCCACTCCTATTTTGTGGAAGAAGTGAGACCGCAATGGGAAAAAAGAAGATCACAGATGTAGTGACTGAGCTTGCGGGAGAATACCTGTCAGAGAACGGCTACGAGCTCTACAACACGGAGTTCGTCAAGGAAGGCAGGGACTGGTTCCTGCGGGTCTACATCGATAAAACGCCGGTCGCAGAGACCGAGGGTGCAGAGACCGAAGGTGAGGCGGAAGAGCAGGCCTACATCAGCACGGAGGACTGCGAGAAGGTCAGCAGATTCCTGAGCGAGAAGCTGGACGAGTCTGATCCGATCGAGCAGAACTACTATCTGGAAGTCAGTTCACCGGGAATGGACAGACCGCTGATTACGCCGGAGCACTACGAACGCTATGTAGGGCATGAGGTCGAAATCAAGCTGTACAAAGCCATCGACGGCATCAAGAACATCAACGGCGTTCTGGAAAGCTTTGATAAAGAGACAGGGGCAGTCGTCGTAAACAGTCTGGAGCCCGTAAGTACCGGCAAGAAGGGTAAGAAGGGCGGCAAAAAGGCAGAGCCGGAGAGCAAACGCTACGAACTGACGCTCACCGACATCGCGAAAGCGAATCTGGCCGTCGTATTCTAAGATCGCGGCAGAAGCCGCAGCATAACACTGTTCAAACATAGTTAACACTATTAAAAGATATATAAAAAAGACAAGAGGAAAAGAAAATGAGTGATTTTATGGACGCAATCAATGATCTGGTGAAGGAAAAGGGTATCACGAAAGACGTGATCATGGACGCCATCGAGTCAGCCTTGGTTTCCGCGTACAAGAAGAACTACGGCACAGCAGCCAATGTCCGCGTTGAAATGAACGAGGAAAACGGTGATGTTGAAGTGCTCATGCAGCAGGATGTCGTAGAAGAAGTGGAAGATGAAGCAACCCAGATCTCCCTGGAGGAAGCTCGCGAAATCGACCCGAGATATGAGCCTGGTGATATCGTGGAATATCAGGTAACACCGAAGGACTTCGGCAGAATCGCAGCGCAGACCGCCAAGCAGGTAGTAGTTCAGAGACTCAGAGAAGCTGAGCGCGGAATGGTATACGACAACTATATCAAGAGACAGGGTGAACTGGTTACCGGCGTTGTACAGAGAATCAGCAATGAGACGATCTTTGTCAACATCGGAAATACAGAGGGCATCCTCGTAGCCGGCGAAAGAGCATCCGGTGAAAGATACAGAGTCAATGACAGAATCAAGGCTTACATCATGGATGTCAGAAAGAGCAACAAGGGACCGCAGATCTTCCTGAGCAGAACCCATCCTGGATTCGTTGAGAAGCTTTTCGAACTGGAAGTGCCTGAGATCGAAGACGGTGATGTTGTCATCAAGAGCATCGCCAGAGAAGCCGGCTCAAGAACGAAGATCGCAGTTTACACAGAGGACGAGGATATCGATCCGGTTGGCGCTTGCGTAGGCCAGAACGGCAACAGAGTCAGAAATATCGTGGACGAGCTCTGGGGTGAGAAAATCGACATCACAACTTGGGATGAAGATCCTGCCATTCTGATCAGCAACGTACTCAGCCCGGCAAAGGTTGAAGCAGTCGCCATTGATGAAGAAGAGAAATCAGCCGTAGCCGTTGTTCCGGATTATCAGCTTTCACTGGCCATCGGTAAGGAAGGCCAGAACGTAAGACTGGCAGCAAAGCTCTGCGGATGGAAGATCGACATCAAGAGTCACACACAGTACTTCGGAGACGAAGAATACGACGAAGAATTCTACGAAGAAGAAGATGAAGAATAAGAAACCGCCAATGCGCAGATGCATTGGATGTATGGAATCAAAACCAAAAGAGAATCTCATAAGGATCACATGGTACGAAGGCAGTCTGGACGTCGACACTACAGGCAAAGCCAAGGGAAGAGGTGTCTACATCTGCAGAGATAAGAACTGCATCGCAAAGGCAAAGAAGAAGGGCGCCGTCGCCAGGAGTCTGAGAATCGACCCGGGCAAGCAGGAGCTTGAAAAAGTTTTTGAGGAGCTTGAGAACTATGCGGAGTAAAGCCATGAGCCTTATGGGCTTTGCGAAGAAATCCGGAAACCTGGTTTCCGGAGTGAACACCTGCACTTTTGCAATCAAAAAGGGCAAGGTGAAACTCGTGATTCTGGCGGAAGACATATCGGCCGGCAGCGAGAAGAAGATGATGAAGGAGATAAGGAAGGCTGAAATTCCTTACATAAAGTACAGCACCATCGATGAGCTCTCACACATAGCGGGAGAAAGTGGAAGGAGCGTATTCGCAGTGCTGGATGAGAATTTTGCCCGGAGCATTCTCGGGGAAATAGAATCATAGCATAAAGGAGGATGTGCGTATGAAGATAGCAGAATTAGCAAAAGAACTTAAGATGACCGGCGAAGAAGTGCTGGAAAAGGCAAAGGCAATGGGAGTGCCGGTAGCCAAGACCAGCGACGACATGTCGGACATGGACACCGTCGCCGTTAGAAACACTCTGACAAGAGGCGGCGCGAAAGTGGAAACCAAAGTAGCAAGAAAGACTGCTACAAAGAAATCCGCGGCAGAAAAGAAGGAAAACGAGCCAAAGGTAACCGTTAAGGCTGCCAATATTAAGCTGCCTGAAAAGAAGACAAAGAAGGCGGCAGGACTGGCTGCAACTGCAGCGAAGACAGCTGCTGCAAAGGCAAAGGCAACCAAGGAAACCGTAAGCAAGATGAAGCCTCCGGTAGGCGCGCCTAAGGTTTCAAAGGCCAAGTTGGAAGAGAGAATCGCTAAGGAACAGGCGGAAGCGAAGGCCAAGGCAGAGGCAGAAGCCGTTGCAAAGGCAGCAGAAGCAGCTAAGGCGAAGGCTGAAGCGGCAGCAAAGGCAAAGGCCGAAGAAGAAGCGAAGGCCAAGGCAGAGGCAGAAGCTAAGGCCGCAAAGGAAGCCGAAACAGAAGCTAAGGCGGAAGCGGAAGCAGAAGAAGCCAAGGCAGCAGAGTCTGCAAAGGCAGAAGAAGCCAAGGCGGAAGAGCCAGCAAAGGCAGAAGAACCAGCAGAAGAAAAGCCTGCTAAAAAGGAAAAACCAGCTGAAAAGGCTGAAAAGGCTGAGAAGGCTGAGAAGAAAGAAGAGCCTGTTAAGGAAGAAAAGACCAGAAGCAGGATCAAGATCATCAAGAGAGCCGAAGACATCAGACGCGAAGAAAAGGAAGCTGCAGCAAGAAGAGCAGCAGCAAAGAAAGAAAAAGAAAAGGAAGCAGAGAAAGAAGCAAAATCCTCCAAGAAATCTGCGAAATCCGATAAGCAGGACTCCCGCAAAAAGCCTGCTGCGGATAAATCCGCTGCTCCTGCAGCTGTGAAGACCTCCAGCCACAGCAAGAAGGGCAAAGATAAGGATAAAGAAAGAGATAAGTTCTCCAAGCTTGAAAGAGGCGGACGCAAGTCAGGAAAACCTGCTCCACTTGCATCACTGGAGAAACAGGCAAGACCTAAGAGACATCAGAACAAGCCAAAGGTAGAACATGAAGAGCCTGAAATGGAACTGGAAGCAGGTACCGTTCTGATCAACTGCCCAATCACAGTTGCGGGATTTGTTGAGCAGACGAAGACCACGCTGTCAAAGGCAATCATGACCCTCATGAAGATGGGTGTTATGGCAAACCAGAACCAGAACCTGGACGAAGATACCGTTCAGCTGCTTGCAGATGAAATGGGCATCTCCATCGCCATCGGCAAGGTTGATGAGGAAGAGGAATACCTGGAAGAAGAAGGCATCGAAACATTCGAGGATAAGGAAGAAGACCTGAAGCCGCGTGCACCGATCATCACAGTTATGGGACACGTTGACCACGGTAAGACTTCACTCCTTGACGCGATTAGAAATACAAATGTAACAGCCGGCGAATCCGGCGGAATCACGCAGCACATCGGTGCTTCCGAAGTTGAAATCAACGGACAGAAGATCGTATTCCTGGATACACCGGGTCACGAAGCATTTACAGCCATGAGAGCCAGAGGTGCTCACGCGACAGATATCGCGGTACTGGTCGTCGCTGCTGATGACTCTGTAAAGCCGCAGACCATCGAGTCCATCAGCCATGCAAAGGCTGCCGGCGTACCGATCATCGTAGCCATCAACAAGATGGATAAGCCTGGCGCAAATCCTGACAGAGTTAAGAAAGACCTGGCAGAGAACGGCGTTCTCGTAGAAGACTGGGGCGGCGAAGTTATCAGCGTTCCGGTATCCGCGAAGACAGGCGAGGGTATCACGAACCTGCTGGAGATGATTCTGTTGCAGGCAGAAGTCCTCGAACTTAAGGCAAATCCGGACAGACTGGCTATGGGTACTGTACTGGAAGCAAGACTGGACAAGTCAAAGGGCCCGATCGCTTCACTGCTGGTACTCAACGGTACCCTGAAGTCCGATATGAGTGTCGTAGCAGGTACCTGCTCCGGCAAGATCAGACTGATGACCAACAGCAAGGGCGAAAAGCTCAAGAAGGCCGGTCCGGCTACTGCAGTTGAAATCCTGGGACTGTCCGATGTACCGGCTGCAGGCGACCAGTTCAATGCAGTTAAGAAATCAAGCCAGGCGAAGGAAATCGCATACCACAGACAGCAGAAGGTAAGACAGGAGATCCTGGCAAGGAACTCCAGCACAACTCTGGAAGAACTCTTCAGCCAGATCCAGGAGGGAGAGGTTAAGGAACTGAACCTGATCATCAAGGCAGACGTACAGGGTTCCGTAGGCGCGATCGTGACATCTCTTGAGAAGCTGTCCAATGACGAGGTTAAGGTCAATGTTGTACATACAGGCGTTGGTGCCATCAACGAGTCCGACGTTATGCTGGCAGGCACTTCCGGATCCATCATCATCGGATTCAACGTCAGACCTAGCGTTGCAGTAACAGGAATGGCTGAAAGAGACGGTATCCAGATCAGAACATACAATGTCATCTACAACATCATCGATGACGTAGAGAACGCTATGAAGGGTATGCTTGATCCGGAATTCAAGGAAGTTGTTCTCGGAACAGTTGAAATCAGAGAGACATTCAAGGTACCTAACGTTGGTATCATCGGCGGCGCATATGTTACAGACGGCAAGGTCGTTCGTAACGAGTCCATCAGACTGGTTCGTGACGGTATCGTCATCCACGAAGGCAAGATCTCATCTCTGAAGAGATACAAGGACGACGCCAAGGAAGTGGCACAGGGATACGAATGCGGTATCGGTATCGAGAACTACAACGATATCAAGCAGGGCGATATCATCGAGTGCTACACTATGGAAGAAGTCGCCAGAAACTAACAATTGACAAAAAGATAATAACAATTGACAAGAGGTTGGGATAAACAATGAGCAAAAACTACAGACAAGGCCGTATCGGCGAGGAGATACGCAGAATCATCAGCGAAATGCTGCTGTCCGACCTGAAGGATCCGAGACTGGACTCTATGATCAGCATCACGGATGTGGAGGTCACAAAGGACAACAGCTATGCGACGGTGTATTTCTCACCGCTGGGAGTGAACGGCACTGACGAAGAAATCGCGGCACATCAGGAGGAAGTGCTGGAGGCGTTCAACAGCGCCAAGGGCTTCATCCGCAACCGCATCGGCCATGAAATGAAACTGCGCCATACGCCGGAGCTCATCTTCAAGGTCGACCACTCCATGGAGATCTCAAGACATATTGAGGACATCATCAGAACACTTTAATGCAAAGGCATGGAAGACCATCATACAAAGGCAGTAAAGAAAGATGAAGAAGAATACAGATCTGAAAACGATAAGTGAAAAGCTCTTTTCTGCGAGGACGGTGTTGCTTTTTCCCCACAGAAATCCGGACGGCGACAGCATTGGAGCCTGCAGCGCTCTGAGTCTGGCGCTGCGCGAAGCAGGGGTGGAGTGCTATGTCTATTCTGAAGAGGCGCCGAAGTACCTGCGTTTTATCAACAGGGAAGCATTCACAGAGGAATGGGACAAAATCCAGCATCCTGATGTTTGCGCTGCTATCGACTGCAATGAGTACGGCAGACTGCAGGACCGTGCCGATATCTTTGATTCCGGCGAGACGAAAATCTGCATTGATCACCATGAGCACGATCAGGGCTTCGGAGATTTGTACTACATTGATGAGAAGGCAGCGGCAGCCTGTGAACTGGTGTATGAGGTCATCAAATATGCAGGAGCAGAAATCACAAGGGACATCGCAAATGCGCTGTATACGGGCATTGTAACGGATACAGGCAGCTTCAGGTACTCCAATACAAGCGCTGTAACGTTCAGAATGGCCAGTGACCTGTTTGAAATTGGAGTCGACCATATTCCAATTATGGTCAACCTATTCAACAACAAGAGCATCAAGAAAGTCCGTTGCGAAAGCAAGGCGGTTGCGAAGGCAATTCTCTTTGCAGAGGGCAGAGGCGTCATCAGTTACCTGACCAGCGGTGAAATGGGCGCGATGAATGCGCGCAGTGAAGATGCCGATGAGATCATTGACAGACTCCGTGACATCGAAGATGTAGAAATGGCTGCTTATCTGGAAGAACGCGAGGATGGAATCAAGGTCAGCATGAGATCCAAAACCGATTCCAGCGTCCTCGAGATCTGTCAGAGAAATGGCGGCGGCGGGCATGTCAAGGCGGCAGGATGCACCATCCACACGACTATGGAGAATGCTTTTGCAATCATCAAGGATGCGATGGAAGAGGCGCTGAAGTAGAAGAGATAGAGACCTGAAGCGATGAGAGACGGAATTCTGGTACTTTACAAACCGCAGGAATGGACGTCCAGCGACTGTGTGGCCGTTTGCCGCAGGGCTCTTGGGGTCAAAGGCATCAAGAAGGTCGGTCACGGCGGGACTCTTGATCCGATGGCGACAGGCGTGCTTCCTGTTTTTGTGGGTCAGGCAACCCGTATCATGGAGTACATGGAGCTTGACACGAAAACATATATATGCGCCGCAAAGCTTGGAATTTCAACGGATACGCTGGATATCTGGGGTGAAGTAACAGAAGAACACCCATGGGAGGAGATTCGCGCATCTGGCGGACATGAGGGCAGCGGCATCACAAAAGAGGCGCTGGTATCGGTTGTTTCGTCTTTTGAGGGTGAAATTGAGCAGATACCACCGAAGTACTCAGCGGTGCGTATCAACGGCCGCAGATTGTATGATTACGCGTACAAAGGCAAGGAAATCGATGTGGAAATCAAGCCACGGAAGGTTTATGTGGACCGCATCTCCGTCATCGACGTGGATATGGAAACAGGCCAGTTTGCCTTTGAAATAGAGTGTTCCAAGGGAACCTACGTCAGAACTATATGCGATGACATCGGCGCGAAGCTGGGATGCGGATGCGTCATGACTGCTCTGGAACGGACGGCAGTGGGACCAATCAGCGTGGATCAGGCGGTTCTGTCCGCCGAGGACGTGAAAGCCATGCTGGGCGAGAAGAATGAGCCCGGCAGCGCAGCCGAACAGCTGGAAGGGATGCTTTTGCCCGCTGATGAGGCGCTGGTGCACTTTGGGAGGATTTCCATGCCCCTTGATCGGGCAGAGTACTTCCGCATGGGCAACAGCGTATGGCTTACACAGGTCAAAATCGAGAAGGAGACAGATCCTGCAATCGCAGGTCAGAAAAACGCCCGGGGACGTGATTACAGCCTCATATACAAGGTTTACGAGGAAGAAACCGGGATTTTCCTGGGAACAGGATACATAGACACAGAAGAAGGAAGACTTAAGGCCGACAAGGTACTTGCAGAGCGAAAATGATAGTATTTGAAAGACTTGAAGACATTGTAAATATAGAACCGACAGTAGTAGCGCTGGGCAACTTCGATGGCATCCACAAAGGCCATCAGGAAATCATCGGGCGTACGGTGAAGGAAGCCGAGGCAGCGGGCCTGAAAAGCGCTGTTTTTACCTTCTCCAATCACACCAGCTCGATTCTTGAGAATGTGCCGAAGGTGAAGAACATCCTCTATCCGGAAGATAAGATGAGAATTCTGGAAGAGCTGGGTGTGGATTATGTGTTCAATATTCCTTTTACTGAGGAGATTCTGCGCATGAGCCCGGAGGAGTTTATTGAGGAGATCCTGGTCAAGCGGTTCAACATTCGCGAGGCCTACTGCGGGTTCAACTACAGCTTCGGGTACAAAGCTTCCGGCACGCCGGAGGTGCTCATGCACGAAGGTCTGAAGCACGGGTTTGGAATCCACGTGCAGGAACCGTATGTGATAGACGGCATCGTTGTCAGCAGCACCTATATTCGCCAGCTTATTGAAGAAGGACGTATGGAGGAGTGCACCAAGTTCATGGGCAGGATGTACTCTGTCAGCGGAGAAATCATCGTCGGCAATAAAATCGGAAGAACCATCGGATTCCCGACCTGCAATACTCTCGTGGACGATACGATGATCACACCGCCGAACGGCGTTTACATCACCACGTGTACCATCGACGGCATTACCCGCCCGAGTGTGACCAACGTGGGCGTGAAGCCGACCATCGGCACATACGAGAAGAACATCGAGACCCACATCTTCGACTTCAATGAAGATGTCTACGGCAAACAGATCCGCGTTGATTTCATCAAGCACACCCGCGGTGAGAAGAAGTTCAACGGCATCGACGAGCTGAAGAAGCAGATCGAGAGCGACAGCATCGAAGCCAGAGTCTGGCACAGACAGAACAGATAAACGGCCGGCTTGGGAAAAAGTATTTGATTATACATGCACAAAGTGTTACAATACATCTCGCACGGGCTTTCATAGGCCGGGCATCGGAGTATGGCGCAGCTTGGTAGCGCGCTTCGTTCGGGACGAAGAGGCCTGGGGTTCGAATCCCCATACTCCGACCAAATAGAAAACGCAGGGAAGACACGCCCTTGAACCTGTAAGATGAAAGTAGACATGCAAAAAGAGCATGTCTACTTTTTTCATGGTATGCTTCGTACAGGAGGTGAGGACATGGGCAGACCAAAAGG
>CACWSO010000033.1 GCA_902763505.1 uncultured Eubacteriales bacterium
TGCGATCCAGTCCAGGAAGATGTTGCCGTCAACGTCTTCGAACATTGCTCCTTCGCCTCTTTCGATGACTGCTTTGTATGCAGTTCCGATGGCCTTAGGGGTTGACTTTGCTCTTCTCTCGATCAGAGCCTGTGCCTTAGGACCTGGCAGTGGAGTTGTAATTTTAGGTAATGCTGTTCTTAATTCTGACATGATTTTTCCTCCTTGAAATATATTGTCATTTATATAAGAAACAAGTTGTTAGAAACAATTTGGTTTCTGCCTGAATACATTTTATCACATTCATAATCATTCAAACGAACAAATTCCCTGAAACAAATACATTCATGTTTCATTTAGTTTATTTCTTTGCTGACTTCTTTTCTTTTTTCTTTTCGCGAATCTTCTCTTCTCTCGCCTCTCTGAGCTGCTGTCTCTGTTCATCCGTCAGTTCGATTCTTTCGTCCTCTTCAGATTCTGTTATGACCGCGCCCAGATTGATGGCGGACTTCTCCAGCTCGAGAATGATGTTGTTGATCTTAGCAAGTTTCTCCGGATCTGTGGTGTTGTCAACGCTCAGGTCTGTATTGTAGATGATATCCTCCAGCCTTCTCCTGACATTGTACAGGTTGTCCCGCGCTTCGTTGATCTTTCGTTCATCCACTGCTTCCGCAATGGCTTCCTTCATGGTGACCACTTCTCCGCTGTGCTGGAGTTCGTACTCACTGTTGACATTGACCGGAATCGCATCGAATCCAACCCTCTCCTTGATGGTCTTCGCAAACTCGATTTTTACCTCCGGCTCACCGTGGACGAGGAAGAGCTGTTTCGGCGGTTTCTGGAATCCCTTGAGCCAGCCGATCAGTCCGTCCATATCCGCATGTCCCGAGAATCCTTCCAGGTTGTAGATCTTGGCGTTGACCTGAATCTTCTCACCGAAGAGTGTGACTTCTTTCTGTCCTTCAATGAGGCATCTTCCCAGAGTTCCCTCCGCCTGATATCCGACGAAGATGATGCTGTTTCTGGCATCCCAGAGGTTGTGCTTGAGGTGATGTCTGATTCTTCCCGCTTCACACATGCCGCTTGCGGAGATGATTACCTTCGGCTCTTTGTCGATATTGAGCCACTGGGATTCCTCCGTCGACTGTGTGAATTTCAGGTTCGCGAATTCCAGAGGATTGTCGCCTTTGCTGATGTAATCCTTTGTTTCTTCGTCGAAGACCTGCGCGTTCTTCTTGAAGATTTCCGTCGCGGCAGAAGCCATCGGGCTGTCTACGTAGATCTTCAGATCCGCCAGTTTTTTCTGACGCGGATCCTGCAGGTTTTCGTAGATTTTGTTCAGCTCGAAAATCAGTTCCTGGGTTCTTCCTACCGCAAAGGACGGAATGACGGTGTTTCCTCCGCGAGCTGCTGTCTCGCAGATGATATCCACCAGATTGTTGACATCCATAGAGTTGTCCGGATGGTTTCTGTTTCCGTAGGTCGACTCCATGATAATGTAGTCCGCTTTCTTGATGATCGTCGGATTGCGGAGAATCGGTCTGTCCATCACACCCAGGTCACCTGAGAAGACGATCTTGGATGTATGCACTCTGTCCGTGCCTTCCTCCTGCTCGGAGACGAACAATTCGATTTCGCCGGATCCCAGAATGTGTCCTGCATCATTGAAGCAGACGCGCATCTCATCATTGAGTTCGATGAGCTGATCATAGAGAACCGGCTTTACAAACTTCAGAGATTCTTCCGCCTCCAGTTCTGTGTACAGCGGCTCAACAGCCGGTCTTCCTGCTCTGACGTTTTTTCTGTTCTGCCACTCGGCCTCCTGTTCGTGGATGTGGCCGCTGTCTTTGAGCATGATGTCCAGAAGATCTGCCGTGGCATCCGTACAATAGATCTGTCCCTTAAACCCCCTCTTTACGAGGAGCGGGATTCTGCCGCAATGGTCTATATGGGCATGGCTGAGTATCACATATTCCACTTCTGCCGGATCAAAAGGAAACGGTTCATAGTTCAGTTCCTCCTGCGCCTTACCACCCTGAAACTGCCCGCAATCCAGCAACACCTTGTGATGTGCTGTCGTAATCAGATGACATGATCCTGTTACGCCTGTCGTCGCTCCGCAAAATTGAATCTTCATTGTCTTTCTTTCCCCCTGGAATCTTAAAAATGTCTCAATCTATGATTTCTTTTATCAGTACCGTCTTCTCCGGTTTGTCTGAACCGATCGTATATGCTGCAAAAGCCTCCCTGGCTCCTGCTTCTGTTTTCTCTTTATCATTTCCAAAGACTGTGCACAGCAGGTCTCCTACCCGGACTTCATCACCGACTTTTTTGTCAAGCATAATCCCCGCTGCCATATCTATCTCATCTTCTTTTTTCTCTCTTCCCGCTCCGGTGTGCTGTGACGCCAGACCAATCTGCATCGCATCAAGAGCTGTTACATAACCTGCTGCTTCGGCTCTGACTTCCACTGCAAAAACAGCCTGTGCAAACAAGGATGCGTTCTCTATGATCGCCGGGTCACCGCCCTGATTTGCCACGAACTGCCTGAATTTCTCAAGGGCTCTGCCGCTTTCGAGCACTTCCCGCGCCTTCTCTTCTGCCTTTGCTCTGCTGCCGTCTGCCAGTTCACCCAGCAGTATCATTTCTGCAGCCAATCTCAGCGAGAGTTCTCTAATATCTTCAGGACCTCCGCCTCGCAGAACATCGATGGCTTCCTGCACTTCCAAAGCGTTCCCGACAGCTTTTCCGAGAGGCTGTTCCATATCTGAAATGACAGCTGTCATTTTCTTATTGTTCCCTCTGCCGATGTCTACCATCCACACGGCAAGCTCTCTGGCATCTTCATAAGTCTTCATGAATGCACCTGCCCCGCACTTGACGTCAAGTACGATTGCGTCAGCTCCGGCAGCGAGTTTTTTGCTCATGATGCTGGAAGTAATCAGACTGATGCTCTCGGTGGTTCCCGTCACATCACGCAGTGCGTACATCTTTTTGTCAGCAGGCGCGATGTGTCCAGTCTGACCGATGACCGCAATGCCTTTTTCGTTTACAGATTCTATAAATCTGTCTCGTTCCATTGATGTGACAAATCCCGGGATGGACTCCATCTTATCGACGGTGCCTCCCGTAAATCCCAAACCGCGGCCACTCATCTTGGCGATTGGAACGCCGCACGCCGCAGCAATCGGAGCAACGATCAGCGTCGTCTTGTCTCCTACTCCTCCCGTGGAATGCTTGTCGACCTTAACTCCTTTGATTGCTGACAAATCAACCGTCTCCCCGGAGTCTCTCATGACTCTCGTCAGGTCAACGGTTTCTTCTTTTGTCATGCCTTGCAGGCAAATTGCCATGAGCAGTGCAGACATCTGATAATCCGGGATCACTCCTTCCGTGAACCCCATCACCATATATTCAATTTCTTCCGTGTTCAGCGCTTCACCGCATCTCTTTTTATTGATAATATCTACTGCGTTCATTGATTCCTATTCTCCCATCGTTATTATAACATAAAAAAGAAGATGCCGCTTACGCAGCATCCTCTTCTGCCTTTTAATACGAAAGTGTAGTTTCGTGAACTTCTTATTCGTAGTGAGCCTTCAGTGCAAGCTTCTTTGCCTTCTTGGCATCCTTCTTGAACTTGATGTGAGTAGGATCCTTCGCTTCGCGAACAGCATTGCCGTCCTTGTCACGAACCTTCCACTTGATCTCTCCCGGAGTGATGCAATCCTGTACAGGACATACATTCAGGCAGAGGTGGCATCCTACGCAGTTGTCATTCAGTTCAGGCTTTCTCTTTCTCTCGTTCCAGTCAATTGCCTGGTGAGCTGCGTCGTAGCAGGAGATGTAGCATCTTCCGCATCCGATGCACTTCTTCTCATCGAACTGAGGCAGAACTTTGTATTCTCTGTTCAGTTCTTCTGCAGGGATGATGTTAGGAAGAGCGCTTCCGATGAACTCATCAAGATGGTTGTAACCCTTCTCATCCATGAAGTGCATGAGACCTGAAGCCATATCTTCTACGATTCTGTAGCCGTACTGCATGATTGCAGTCGTAACCTGAATGTTTCTGCAGCCGACTGCCAGGAATTCAGCAACGTCTCTCCAAGTTTCGATACCACCGATACCGGACATTTCGTGACCGTATCCGAAGTTCCACTTGCCTTCTCTTGCCATTCTCTGGATCTCCTCATCCTGCTGTACCTGAGTACAGAATCTGAGAGCGATCGGCTTAACAGCTGCTCCGGAGTAACCGGAAATGGATGACTTACCATCAACTACCGGCATACCAGTTGTGTTCTCGAAGTCGATGTTTGTGATTGACTTGATTGTGTTGATAGCTGATACAGCAGCAGCGCCGCCCTTCAGTGCAGCTCTTGCATGCTCTTCCATGTTCTTGCAGTTTGGAGTCATCTTAGCAACGAACGGAATGTGAGGAACTGTTTCTGCAACAGCTCTTGAATATGATTCTACCAGTTCGTTGTTTGTTCCAACATCAGAACCCATGTCGTGTGAAGTCATCTGAGGACATGAGAAGTTTCCTTCGATGATCTTCGCGCCGGCTTCGTCAGCCATCTTAGCGAGCTTCTTCCACTCATCAACAGAGGAGCCCATGATGGATGCTACTGTAATGTGTTCAGGATAATCTCTTACGAGTCTGTAGATGTACTCGAAGTTGACTTCTGTCGGTTTGTCGGAGATCTGCTCCATGTTCTTAAATCCGAGCCATGGGAGACCTTCCTTGTTTGTCTGGTCAAATCTAGGTGAGCATTCGTCTGCAACGAAGATACCAACGGTCTTGAAGAAGCAGCCGCCCCAACCTTCTTCGTAGCACTTAGCTACCATGTCATAGTTTCCGCCTACTGGTGATGATGAAAGGAAGAACGGATTCAGACAATCAACACCCAGATATTTCAATGATAAATCTTTCTTAACTGCCATTCTACTTCACTCCTTTCTTTTCCAGATAAGCAATGATTGATGTTGCAGCTTCCTTACCTTCTGCTACTGCTTCAACAACAGTCTTGCCGCCGTTGACGACATCGCCGCCTGAGAAGAACTTGCCGCCGGCTTTTCCGCCCTTCTTGACCTTAATGCGGCCCTTGTGATCCAGATCCAGATCTCCGATCTTGCTCATGTCTTCAGGGCTCTGGCCAGTTGCGAATACCAGTGTGTCTGCACTGAATTCTGCCTTTGCCTTCTTGTCATAGAATCCAGCAGCCTCAACTGTCTTCAGCAGAGTCTTTGTGCCCTTTGCTGCTACAGGATACAGACCTGTAGTAACGCCGATTCCCAGTGACAGTGCATAGTGGAATTCATTGATGTTTGCAGGAGCTTCTTCGATGGATCTTCTGTAGAGGATTCTAACGTCCTCTGCACCCAGCAGCTTAGCAGTTACTGCACAGTCGATTGCAACGTCGCCGCCGCCGACTACGATAACTCTCTTACCAGGATAGAAGTCTTTTTTCTTTGTTCTTGCTTCCTTCAGGAAGTCGATTGCTGAATAAACGCCCTTCAGGTTTGAACCCTTGAAGTTATGCGCATCCAGATTTGCGCTCCAGAGACCTGCGCCTACGAATACAGCGTCGAAGTCTTCCAGATCTTCTGCCTTTGCTTCCTTGTTGAATACGAACTTAACGCCGAGGCCCTTGACCTGAGCGATATCATGGTCAACAACTGCCTGCGGAAGTCTTGACGGAGTGATTCCATAAGTCAGAACTCCGCCTGCCTTAGCTTCTCTTTCGAAAATAGTTACTTTGTAACCAGCCTTAGCCAGTTCAGCTGCACATGCCAGTGAAGCAGGACCAGCGCCTACGCAAGCAATCTTGCCCGGCTTCTTCTCTGCAGGAGCCTGCAGAGTCTTCATCTTGAACAGTTTTTCCTGTTCGATAGCGTATCTCTGTAACTTACCGATTTCGATAGGTCTGTCAATGCCGCATCTTGAGCATGCTTCTTCGCAAAGATTGTCATACGGACATACTCTTGCGCAAGTTCCGCCCAGAACGTTGTTTTCTCTGATTGTCTCAGCAGCGCCCTTAACATTTCTGAATCTGATTGATCTGATGAACTTCGCAGGGTCAGTTCCGGCAGGACAGCCCTTGCTGCAAGGTGCATCGTGGCACAGCAGACATCTTGCTGCTTCTTCTAAAGCTGTTCTGTGAGTGAAACCAGCAACAGCTTCAGCAGTGTACTTTGCTTTTACTACTTTACTCAATTTGATTCCTCCTTTTCAGGTGCCTCACTGAGGGCCAAGACCCTCAGATAACAAACTGGCGAGAGTTTACGCTCTCGTCAGTTTGAATTGCCTCACAAAATTGCCTCAATTAAAATTCTGGGGAAGCGTCGCACTTAAGTACTGCATTCAGAGTAGCAGTTGCTGCTGCTGTGCAGTCTTCGTCTGAAACGTGTTCAGGTTCGCAGTGTGACAGACCATCCTTAGTTCTTGAGAAGATCATAGTAGTAGGGATCATGTAAGCGCAGAACTGTGCGTCATGGCCAGCGCCTGACAGAATCTTCTGCCACTTAGCTCCCATTTCGTCCATGGACTCTTCTACGAATCCGATCAGTCTTGAATCGAATGGTACTGGATCTCTCTTCCACTGTTCTTCTATATCGCAAGTGCACTGCTGATACATTTCGCCAGCCATCTCCTTCAGGATGTCCATGCACTTGTCAAGAACTTTCTGGTCAGGGTGTCTTACATCCAGTGAGAACTCTGCTTCGTCAGGAATGCAAGTGTGGATGCAAGGGTGTACATAGATTTCACCAGTAGTGAATACGAATTCATATTCGCTTTCGCCGCTCTCTAAGAGTTCCTTGTTGTAAGCATCATATCTCTCATGCAGCTTGCAGAGGAAGTCTGCAGCAGCGTGGAGAGCATCATGTCTCTTAGCCATTGGGAATGTACCAGCGTGAGCTGTGAATCCATGGAATCTTACTCTGTAGTTGAACATACCCATTACGAGCTGTACAGCACCGATTTCATTGCCGTTGTCCTCGAGGATAGGTCCCTGTTCCAGGTGAGTCTCGAACATTGCGCAATACTTGTCAGGGCTGATTCTGTTAGCCTTGTCGCCTTTGTACTTGGATGCTGCCAGTGCTTCACCGAAGTTTGCGAATTCTGACTTATCCATTGGCTTTGAAGCCATCATGTTGTCATACTCAAAGTTTGGCTTCAGATAATCCGGCAGATAATCATAGCAGATGATTCCTGATACCATCATTGCTGGTGGATACAGTGAACCTTCTTCGTTAGTCCAGATCATTGCTGTGAGCGGGTGCTTATGAGGAATGTTCTCAGCTGCAACTGTTTCGAGAACTTCCATACCAGTCATAACACCTTCGATACCGTCATAGTTACCACCGTTCTTTACTGAGTCGCAGTGTGAACCCATAACGATTCTCTTAGCGTTTGGATCTGATCCTTCCAGTGTTGCATACAGGCAAGCGCAGTCGTCGCATTCGATCTTAGCGCCGATAGCTTCCATTCTTCTTACGAATTCGTCTCTTGCCATGTGAGCTTCTGGTGACAGTGAATATCTGGTAATTCCACCGTGGCCAGCATCACCAAACTGTGCGAATGTCTTAATTTTGTCTGACATTCTCTCTAAACTACACTTATACATGATTCATCCTCCTTTTCTTGATGAAAAATTATATACGCTACCGCTTTCTTCACTCATTTCTCTGTTGTGAAACCGGTTACATACTTTGTGACTATATTATAAATAGGTTTAAAGAAAAATACAAGGGGGTTTGAAGCTTTAAAGGTCTAATTTTAACTTTTTTGCGGGACAAACCGATGTGCAAAGACCGCATCCTGTGCATTTCGCCCTGTCAATTCTGATCGATTTCCCTCTTCTGGAGATGGCCTGATACATGCAGGCATTGACGCATTTGTCGCAGTTTTCGCCGCAAGGAACGCCATTGGCATGGCTGACAGCCGGCTCGAACCTGATTTCCTCGAATGCTTTCAGGTTTTCAAGGGCTTTTCCCTGAATTGAAGATAAGTTCTTAATATTATGATTTTGTGCCCATACTTCTAATTCTTGTACTATCTTGCGGATTGACTCCTTGCCATCCAACATGACGCTGGTGCCCACCTGGACAGTCGACGCACCCAGCATGATGTACTCAAGTACATTTTCTGCACAGCTGATCCCTCCGACGCCGCAGATCGGAATATCCACAGTCTGGGCAATCGTGGCAACGGAGGCAAGACCAAGCGGTCTGATGTACTCGCCTGAAATACCGCCGTAAGTGGAAAGTGACGGTACGGCGTTTTCCAGATCCACTCCCAAGATGCCTCTGACAGAGTTGATGGCTGTAACACCGGATCCACCGGCGGCCTTTACCGCCTTTGCAACCTTAGAAATGTTGGTCGTATTCTGGGACAGCTTGACCATGACGGGGATGTTGACTGCCGAAACCACTTCCTTTGTCATATCGAAGAGAGTGTCCGCGTGGGATGCGACAACTTCTAAAGACTCCGCTGCCGGGTTGGAAACGCTCAGTTCAATGGCGTCCGCGCCAAACCGCTCCATCTTGCTGGCAAGATAAGCGAGCTCTGAAGGCGTATGCCCGGAGACACTCGCGATCACGATACCGCCTGAAGACTTGGCGATGTTCATCTCACGCTCCCAGCCTTCAATCTGGATATCGCTGTACATCCTGATATTCTCCGCGCCGAGCTTGTCACTGGAGATCCTAGGCCGCACATCCATGACGATATCACTGACAATACTTTCCGTCACAACTGCGCCGGCACCTGCTTCCAGGGATTCTTTCAGGCCTTTGCCGTCTCTGTTCCATGGGCCCGCAGCAACCATAACGGGGTTGGGAAGATCCATTCCCAGAAATTTTGTTTTGAGCATTAGAACATCTCTCCTATTCTCTCTCTGTGTCCGCAGGATTTGCGCACTCTCATCTTCGTCTGCAGCTGTATCTTCTTCGGCCGGCGGCGTTTTTCCGCCTTGGCCTGTTTCTCTTCAATCTGATCAAAGAGCATTCGCGCTCCATAGATGCCCATCTTCCTGTAAGGCAGTTCGACCGTCGTCACCTTCGGCTCCATCAGGGATGACATTCTATCGTTTCCGAAACCGGTTACTGCGATATCCTCCGGAACACGCAGCTTCATCTCCTTCAGGGCGTCGATTGCTCCGTAAGCAATCTCATCGCTGGATGCAAAGACAGCATCGGGCTTTCTCGGAAGATTGCCTATCATCTTTTTCATCCCGATATAACCGCCTTCAATATTGTTGTTCACCTGATAGATCAGATGCTCTTCGACTTTGATTCCGCTGGCCTTCAGAACGTTCTTGTAGCCCTGCAGCATTGCCTTTGCTTCCGGCTCCGGATCCTTGCCGCACAGCATGGCGATTCTCTTGTGTCCGCACTCGATCAGGTGGGCCGTCATCTCCGCCGCACCCGCTCTGCAGTCCACGAATACGGAATCCCAGCTGTCTCGCGCCTTCGTCTCGCCGATCAGAACGATTGGTACATTCTCTTCTTCGATCCAGCTGGCGTACTCCTCATTCAGGGTGGAATACAGCAAAATCAACCCATCCACTTTTCTGGTGATGAGCTGGTCGAGATATTCCTTTTCTCTCTTTGGATCCTTCTCCATGTTGCAGATAAAGGTAATGTATCCCTTTTGGCGGGCTACATCCTCAACGCCATTTGCCACTTCCATATTCGCGGAATTGATGTTCTGAGGAAGAACAAGGCCGATCGTCTTCGTCCTCTTGAAGTTGAGTCCCTGGGCGAACAGGTTCGGCGTATACTCTTCCTCATCGATGATTTTCTGTATTTTTTCTCTTGTTTTCGGCGCTACATTTTCCGGGTGGTTCAGCACCCTGGAGACCGTGGCAACGGACACTCCCGCTGCCGTTGCGATTTGTTTGATATTCATAGCATTTTTCCTATCAGACTGAACGTGTTTGATCCTGTTATCTCAACGTCAACGGTTTGTCCTGTCATTTCTTCAGGTCCCTCGAAGTTCACGAGCTTGAATTCTTCCGTTCTGCCGCTGAGCATGCCCTTGGATTTTTTGTCCGGTCCGTCCACCAGAACCTTGCAGACTCTGCCCACATATGCAGCATTCTTCTCTGCGCTGATTCCGTTCATAATCTCCACGAGACGGTTGAACCGCTCATGTTTCACGGTTTCCGGAATCTGGTCTTCATATTCCGCCGCAGGTGTCCCCGGACGCGGTGAGTACAAGAAGGTAAATGCAGAATCATACCTTACTTCCTTCGCAAGCTCCAGGGTCTGTTGGAAGTCCTCTTCTGTTTCTCCCGGGAATCCCACGATGATATCTGTGCTGATTGCGATGCCCGGCACCGCTTCTCTGAGTTTTCTGACCAGCCCCAGATATTGCTCTCTATTATACTTCCGGTTCATGCGCTTCAGCACGTTGCTGCTCCCCGCCTGCACCGGCAGGTGTATGTAATTACATAATTTATCGCATCTTGCAAAGGCATCAATGAGCCTGTCGGAAAGATCCTTTGGGTGGGATGTCATAAAACGTATGCGTTCCAGTCCCTCGATTTCATTCAGCCCATAGATGAGATTCGTAAAGTCCCACTGTTTTCCTTCGCGGTCCACCCCGCGATAGGAGTTCACGTTCTGTCCCAGCAGAGTCACTTCCTTCACGCCATCTTCGGTCAGCCCTTTGACTTCGCTGAGGATGTCTTCCGGGCATCTGCTCTTCTCCCTGCCTCTCGTGTACGGTACGATGCAGTACGCGCAGAAATTGTTGCAGCCGAACATAATGTTCACGAAGCTCTTGTGCCGGAACAGTCTCCTCGCCGGAAGCCCTTCCACGATTTCTTCCATGTCATCATAGATGCGCTCGACGCGGGTGTCCTTTGAGCTTCTGATCTCATGCTTTGCGACCGCGTAGCTCTGCGGCGCGCTTCCTGACGCGACCTCTGCCGCCTTTGCATCGGTCTCTGTTGCCTTTGCCTCGGCTTCCGCTGCCTTTGCGCGGTTGTCGTAGAGCTCCTGCAGCATGTCCGGAAACTCATGGATGTTGTGCGTTCCGAAGATCACATCCACCCACGGGTAACTTCTGCGGAGTTTTGTGGTCACGTGGTCCTGCTGCATCATGCAGCCGCACACACAAACTGTGAAATCCGGATTCTTCGCCTTGATCTTCTTCAGCTGTCCCAGTGTTCCGAAGAAACGCTTGTCCGCATTCTCTCTGATGCTGCAGGTGTTGATGATCATGATGTCCGGATTACCCTGCGCATCGTCCGATGTTTCCGGCAGTTCCATGTAGCCGCGCTGGGCGAGCATACCGGAGATGACCTCGGAATCGTGCTCGTTCATCTGGCACCCGAATGTGATGATTTTGTATGTCTTTATGCCTTTGTTATTCATGTTTATACTATACGGCATTTTTGTCCTGTTGTCTAACGTAATACAAAAGGGGTAAATGTATGCATAATCTGACCATCGTTAGGTGGAAATGGATATTTTTGAGAGGAATAGTTGTTTTTTTCTGATTGAAATATCCAATAAAGTGAGAATACAAGATAATAATGGATACTTTGCAAAGCGCGTAAGTTGTGCCCATATAATGGTGTAAATTCATATTTGTAAAAGAAATGAGCCATGCTCATCCTGTATAATGTAATTACCACAAAACATGTACAGGAGGTA
>CACWSO010000034.1 GCA_902763505.1 uncultured Eubacteriales bacterium
TCCGAATTCATCCCATTGGATGAACGAACGGCTGCGGCTCAATATCGGCGTCAGACGATATTCTCCATCTTTGCGGATATACGGACCGATTGCCTCGATCTTCCCGTCTTTTTCTGCAGCCGCATAAAATTCATAATATGTGCTCATACATTACCCTCCTTGTCTGCTTCAGATTATCATGTATGCGGTCCGTAAAACAGGTCAGTCGACGTATAAAAAATCGTGGGTTCGTGTCCCGCGTAGCCCGCCAGACTTGGATAGTTGTTCTGTCATCTACAAATAAACGCGTATGGTGTCACCCACCAAACATCCCATTATCGTCCCCTTAAGTCCCACTTTTTGTCCCACAGGCCGTAACTTTGAACGACCTCTGAGTAAGTCTGTGTCAGTTTCAAGAAGTTGCCAGAAGCATTGAAATTCCAACGTTTATCGTCAGAAATCGTTGCAAACAAAAGACTCGCAGCATTTCACTGCGAGCCTCTGGTTTTTGGCGGAGGACACGGGACTCGAACCCGCGGGGCTGTTACACCTTACTCGCTTTCCAGGCGAGCTCCTTAGCCACTCGGTCAATCCTCCAAGCCGCTTACCTAATATAACAAATAATCGCGTCTGTTTCAAGTGGGAATATTCCCACTTACGCTTTTAAATGGTGTCTACTCTTTCTCAGGATACTCATGGGTCCAGGTTTCCTCACCGCTGGCGTTAATAATGTGAATCGTTCCGGTGATGCCGGTGATGCCGGTCTGGGTCTCCAGATCGGCAATGGCCTTCTCGAATCCGGCCTGTAAGGTTTCAGCATTCTTACCGAAGGCTTCTACCAAAACTTTCTCATCTGTGTCATCAATTGGATCGTTGAACTTGTAGGTAATATCAAAGCTGTCGCCCGAAAAGGTCACTTCAGAGCTCATGCCCTCAGGTGTTACTACAGCCTCCTGTAGCGCTTTCACCATCTCCGGATTATCGGCGGCCAGGTCCTCTAATGTCGCTGTTACCTGCTGGCCGCAGCCTCCGAGCAAAAGCATCACAGCTGCAATCGATATCACAATTGTTGTAATACAAACTCTTCTCATCTCTTGCTACCCCTTGTATTACTACTTCACGCTCTTCTCTACCGCATCGATCATATCCGGGATCTCGATGACGCCCTTGTGGCGGATCGGTTTCTTATCCAGATCCTTCAGTGCCTTCGGGACGCGTACGCCGGTCTTGTCAGCAACCGCGCGGATGTATCCAAATCCATCTTCTTCCTCAACCAGGCCGATTGATTTTGCAACACTCTCTGCAAACTTGTAGGCGCTTGCGGTGGATGCAATCAGTGTCGGCGTGTGATCGCCGGTTGCCTGAACGTAATCGCGATAGACTTTGTAGCCGACGGCTGTATGTGTGTCGATCAGATATTTCTCTTCTCTGTACATGGCACCAATCGTCGCGTTCGTCTCTTCCACAGTCGCCGTACCGCCCCAGAACTTCTTTAATCCTTCACGGATCTGCGGACCGACTTCATAGCGCTGATCTTTTTCGAGGGATTCCATCAGACCGCGGATTTCCTCACCGTCATGGCCTGCCAGATGGTACAGCAGTCTCTCCAGATTGCTGGAGATCAGAATGTCCATGGATGGTGAATTTGTCAGATAGAACTCTCTGTTTGTATTGTAAACACCTGTGTTAAAGAAGTCAGTCAGGACGCGGTTCTTATTGGAAGCACAGATGAAACGGCCTACTGGAATGCCCATTTCTCCTGCATAGTAAGCAGCGAGAATGTTTCCGAAGTTTCCTGTTGGAACGCAGATGTTGACAGGTTCGCCTTCTTTGACGACGCCTCTCTCGACCAACTTCAAATAACCCCATACATAATAAGCCACCTGCGGCACGAGACGGCCGATGTTGATGGAATTCGCGCTGCTGAGCTTGCATCCCATACCTGCCAGTTTCTCTGCAAAAGCATCGTCGTTGAAGATTTTCTTCACGCCTGTCTGGGCGTCGTCAAAGTTTCCTTCGATTGCGAATACATGGGTGTTCATGCCTTCCTGAGTGATCATCTGGCGTTCCTGCACCTGGCTGACGCCTTTGTTCGGAAAGAATACGATGATTTCCGTTCCCGGCACGTCTGCAAATCCTTCCAGCGCAGCCTTGCCTGTATCGCCGGAAGTTGCCGTCAGGATGCAGATCTTCTTGTCTTCGTTTTCTTTTTTCGTAGCTGTCGTAAGAAGATACGGCAGAATGCTTAGCGCCATGTCCTTGAATGCGGCTGTCTTACCGTGATAAAGCTCAAGGAAATAAGCTCCTCCTGCTTTTGTAACAGGAACGATTTCTTTCTCTTCGAACTTAGTATCATAGGCACCGTCTGTGCAGTACTTCATTTCTTCGTCCGTATAATCGTCGAAGAACGTCTTTATGATTTCAAAAGCAACCTGCTTATATGTCATGCCGACCATTTCGCCGATCGGCTTAGGAAGTGCCGGTACTTCCTGCGGTACGTAGAGTCCTCTGTCCTCTGCGATTCCCTGGATAACCGCCTGCGCTCCTGTCTTGAACTGCTTGCTGCCTCTTGTGCTTTCGTACATTATCATTTAGCTTCTGCTCCTTCTGTGATTCTTACTATGTCGTCTACGTCGGCGAGGGCGCCTTTGCCTGTTGTCCCGCAGGCAAGGTGTGAATCCTTCGGCTCAATGAACTGGTAGCCGAGGCCTTCGAGTTTCTCAATGTTCGCCTGCACGATCGGGTTCTCGTACATGTTGGTGTTCATCGCCGGCGCAATGATGATTTTCGCCTGATTTGCCGCTGCCATCGTTACGGCAGTCAACAGATCATCGGCAATCCCGTTTGCGATCTTCCCGATAATATTGGCTGTTGCCGGTGCAATCAGCACAACATCAGCGTTGCCTGCCAGATCGATATGCTTGACGATGGTCGGGTCATATTCCTCAAACTCGTTTGCGTGGACTTTGTTCTTGGAAAGCGTCTGCAATGTCAGCGGTGTGATGAATTCCTTTGCGCCGTCTGTCATGACAACGTGCACCTCATGTCCGTCCTTATGCAGACGGTTCGCGATATCCGCCGCCTTGTATGCGGAGATGCTTCCTGTAACTCCGAGTACGATATACATCTATTTCCCTTTCCTTTCTTCGAGGACACGGCGGACGATCATCTGCGCGATTTCCTCGTTCGTGTTCATGGAATCATATGACTTGTCTTTATGGATCAGGTAACCTTTGTGGAAGTCCCTGCCGATCTCTCTCAGGTCGTTCGCCATGACGAAATCGCAGTTGTTTTTCTGCAAAAGCCTGTATCCTACATCGATCAGTTCTTCATGGGGTACGCCGCTGAGAAGCTTGAACCCCACCAGTGTTGTATCAGGGCTCGTCTCCTTGATAATGCTGATTACCTTCGGGGAACGTTTCATGTGGATGATCAGGTCGTCAATATCTGAGCTGATCTTGTTGCCCGACAGATCCTGAGCATGCTCCGGATCTTCTGTTCCCATGAGCTTATCCAGTGTGGTCACCTGATGCACCATGTAATCGCTAACTGCCATGGCATGAATGACTGCATCAATAGTATCTTCCTGCAGGATCCTCGTCAGGTTTTCCTTCAGATCCAGTACGCCTCCGATCTCGATTGGCTCTACTTTGGCATCCTCCGGCCAGACTGCTCTCTTGCCGTGCAGATAGTAGATTTTTTCGATCTCGTCTACCTCTTTGAATGCATTTCCTATTGCAAAACCAAGGCTGCCTGTCGAAGAATTCGTAATGGTTCTGACATCGTCGATACGCTCGCTTGTACCGCCTGCTGTGATTACGATTTTCATAGCTTTTGCATTGCTCCTTCCATAGCCTTCCCCATCATAAAATTATATGGTCTGACCCTTGCGGTGTCAAGGTTATGCCGTCTTCTGCAAACCTGAAAGAATCGTTGTCGAACTTGAAAAGACGCCGTTGTTTTTATACAATAATTTCATTAGAAAACTAGAAAGGAATTGCTTGAACATGAGTAAACAAAAAAAGATTCGTCAACATCGTTTCGTAGACCGTTTTCCAGTCCTGGCAGCAGTTGTGCTGCCCTTCGTGGCCCTAGTCTTGCTGCAGGCGCTCGGTTCTCTCATCAGCCTTCCATTTGGCGTCATCCCGGCGCTTGGTAAAAACAGTGCGATCGGTTACATTATCTGCTCACTGCTGGTGATGTGGCTCTTCAAGCGCTGGTTCTATCCGGAATTCGAAGGAATGCTCCATGGTGATGTCAATACCGGAGTCCGTTTATCCTGTTTCATTATTATTTACTGGGTAATCTGCTTCCCGATTCAGTTCCTGTTTACACCAGCTGTCTTCGGTTGGCCTACGATCAATACGCTCAGCCTGTCACTGATTGCCGGCTTCACAGAGGAGGTCGCTTTCCGAGGCGTTCCTGTTTCTCTGCTCATGCGCCAATGGCACAGCGAGAAGAAGATCCTGACAACCCTGATCCTGACATCTGCGGTTTTCGGGTTGTTCCATCTTAGTAACCTTGTAGCCGGCGCTGACTTCGGCAGCACGATCTTCCAAGTGATTGGATCAACTGCAATGGGGTGCTTCTTCTGCGGCATCTATCTCCGTACCGGCAACCTTTGGATCAGCATTGCTGTCCATGCAATCCATGATCTCTTATGCTTCCTGGACGTCGCCGGGATTCAGAGCGGCGTTGTTGTGCAAGGCGTCACCTGGTTTTCCTTCCTGGACCTGTCGTGTGCAGTAGGCCTCGGTGTTTTAGGCGTCTGGATGGTTCGTCCTTCCAAACGTGCTGAGATCCGCCAGCTGTGGGATCGCAAGTGGAATATCACGGATACGCCGGAACCTGAAATCAAGCAGGAGTTGTCATAAATAACACGTTGGAATTGTCATTGATAACACGCTGGAATTGTCATTGATAACACGCTGGAATTATCATAAATAGACTGGAGGATATTCATTATGAAATCATATAGAAAAGAAATGTGGTTCAATCTGCCGAAGCGCCGCGGTCTTGTGAACATCACCCGCGACGTACAGCAGGCGATTGATGAAAGCGGTATCAAAGAAGGACTCTGTCTGGTCAATCCGATGCACATCACCGCAAGCGTGATCATCAATGACGATGAACCGGGTCTCCATCGTGATTTTGAGCGACTCCTCGAGCGTCTCGCCCCGGAAAAGCCTTACGATCAGTACGATCACAATGGCTTCGAAGACAATGGCGACGCCCACTGCAAGCGCCAGCTCATGGGTCGCGAAGTCGTCTGTGCCGTCACAGACGGCCAACTGGATTTCGGCCCGTGGGAGCAGATCTTCTACTATGAATTGGATGGCAAGCGCAACAAGCGCGCGCTCATTAAAATCATCGGAGAGTAACCATGCTGCAGGAACGATTTGAATTCCGAACCATCGACCCCAACAATGTGGAGGAGGTCGACCACACCATCTACATGGAAGATGTATGCATGCCGCCGGGCGAAGGCTGCACCCGTGAAGAGATCCTCGACCGGGTCTACGCCGCACCGGAGTTCTTTCTCCTTGCCGTCGAAAAGGAAACTGGGAAAATCGCGGGCTACGTGAATGGCGTCGCGACCAACGAAAGCGTCATCCGAGACGAGTTCTTCTCGAAAGGCGGGAAACTGCACGATCCCGACGGAAGCACGATCATGCTCGTCAGCCTCGTCGTCATGCCCCAGTACAGAGGACTGGGTCTGGGACGTGAAATCATGCGCGTCTATGCCGAGCGCGAAAAAGCAAAAGGCCGCAAGCGCATGGTCCTCACCTGCGTCGAGAAAAACATCAAGATGTACGAGAAATTCGGTTACCGCTTGTTAGGCGTCTCTCAATCTGTCTACGGCGGTGCAGTCTGGTATGACATGGATATCTTCCTGTGAAATCCGGCTCCAAATCTTTGATATATTTGGTCTTTACAAAGTCGCGGACGTTGTGTTATACTAACGTCCGCGACAAATGAATATGCTCGATTGGTCAAGTGGTCAAGACGCAGCCCTCTCACGGCTGAATCAGGGGTTCGACTCCCCTATCGAGTACCAACACGGGAACGTTGAAATTTCAACGTTCCTGAGACTTTTTTGACGTGATTTTTATGATATAAACGTAGAATTTGGTAACAGTTCTGGTAACACTTTTGATTGTTGGATCTGCAAAGAACCTGTTTGTTTAGGTTCTTTGCATGCTACTTTCGCAGCCTCGCCGCCCCTGAGGGCGGCGGAAATCGTAGCTGCATCCGGCGGTGCATCCCGTCTTCCATAGTAGGATTTCATGATGACTGCCGGTGTATTTCCGGCCAGATTCGCGATCTGTGCCAGTGTCAGACCGGAGTGATCTACCATCGCGGTGATCCATGTTTTACGGAATACATACATACGATGATCGGGCAGTCCAGCCTTTCTGCATAACTTTTTCATTGCTCTGTTTGCTACGTTGTAATCAACAGGATGTTCATCTTCTGAAAACAAATGATCCGTTTCAATACCAAGTTTTTTCTTGATACGTTTTACTTCATCCAGTATGGCCAGAGCTTCATCTGTAAGCGGAATCGTTCGCGCAATCTTGTAATTCTTCAGCCACTTCTTGATCTTACGAATCTTTTCTCCGGTTTCCTTATCTTTCGTGTCCTCTGTGTAGGCGTAGAACCTTCTCACATGCAGACCGTCCTCTTTGATGTCTTTGTGCTGCAGTTCGAGCAGTTCGCCGACTCTGACACCGACCTCGCTGGCAAAGAGGAACATCAGATAGAGCAGCGGCCGATCTGTCTGTTCATCGCTGATCAGTTCCCTTGCCGCAACCTCGACCCTCCTCAGTTCCTCATCGGTTAACGTGATGATCTCATCCAGCTCTTCGTCATCATCGTCTTCCAACCGGGCTGCTTTTTCTTTTGCCTTCCGTGACTGCATTCCCTGAATTTTTGTATTTCTGGAAACGTTGTGCTGTACAAGATCGCGATCCATCGCTTTATCCAGTATTTCGTTCACAATGGCCTTGATGTTGTAAAAATAATGGACCTTGCAGGCAGGCTTCTTATCGGAACCATTGAGCAGCTGTAGCGCCCAGGTTTTGACGATATCGACGTTCAGTAACTTGATCGGCGTATCTACAAGTCGCTCGTAAGGCTCGATATCATTGCGCCATTTTGATTCGATCGATGTGATCGTACTCGGCTCCTGAAGCTTTTTCTTCTCTTCCAGCCAGATCGGATACAGTGACCTGATCGTCACAGTATCTTCCACTTTTTCTGTGCCTTCGACTCCGAAATAGTTCAGATTCAGCACGCGTTCCATATCCTCAAGATAGGTCTTTGCAATCGCTTTCTTCTTCCCATCCGGTGTTGTGATTTTCGTACGCCATCTGCCGTCGGAGCTCTGCGTGATCGGCGCTGTATGGACTTTGCTGAACAATGCCTGCAGTTCATCCCGTTTCTTTTCTTCTTCAGTTTTTTTCGCTTTCATTATCACCTCCCTTGCCTGTGTCTCCGTAATTATACCATCTTCGACCATTTCCTGTAACTCCGGCCTGATACTCCAATCTATTTTTTTCGTTTTTTTCATGGTTATAATCCCTACCCTTAAATGCAAAAACCCCTGTGAGAAATGAATCCCACAAGGGTGTGTCGATACCATATTCTATTTTACCTTGTCTCTTGTTCCCGCGGCTTCCGCTGCTTTGTTTTCTGCCTCTGATCCTTGCCCTGGGCGGCGTATTCTCTGGCCACATCCTCCCGGATCTGCTCCGCCCGGTCCAGGATCTGACCGGCGGTTTTCTTATCCGTCCGAAGCGATCTGATCTCCGTTGTCAGGCTGTCACGCCTTTGTTTTAATTCTGTGAGCCGATCCGGATCATGGCATCTTCGCATCCTGTTTCGGATCTTCTGACGTTCATCACAAAGGCTGATGATGCGTCCGTCGCACCTGCTGATCAGTGTTTTCACATCATCTTCTGTTCGCAGATGTTCCCTTGCCAAGAGCCGTGCATGCCGGGAATATTCGTCGCATTTGCGCATCGCCGCTTTCATCTCAGGCGTCATCGGCTGATAATGATTTCGCTTCGGCCGGTAGCCGAGAAGATACAGATAGTGCAGATACAGAGCGAAGAGTCCTGTGATCTTCTGTCCTGGTTTCGGACTGTGCGTACGGATCCTCTTTGGCTGAAATCTTGTGTTGCTCCTGTACATGAACCGGTAATAGTATTCTCTGGTGCTGATGTCATTTTCGCAGACCCTCGCATAGATCTTCTGCGGTTCATACTCTGCGCCGAGCTGATATAGTCTTGTAGGCCTGCCGCCGTAGACAGAACAGATCACCGGATATTTCCGGTTCACATCCGCCCGGATCCGGTAGCCTTTCTTCCGGAGAACCTCTTCAAACATCTCCATGTTTGTGCTCATGGAGATCGCATCATCGATTGCCCAGCGCATCAGATTGTATCTGGTCGCCTCGCCGTTTTTCTCAGCGAAATAGATCTGCCGCGGCGTTCTGCATCTGGGTCGTTCGATGACAGAAAGAGCATGCTCCCGGCAAAGCTCATCGGAAGTCTGCCGCAGTTTTCGGTAAGCCGCCTTGTTGTCATTGAACTTCTTTCCGTCAACGAAGGAGACAGAATTTACGATGAAATGATTGTGCAGATGCTCCTTGTCTAGATGTGTCGCGACCAGCACCTGGAACCGGTCGCCCCAGAGTTTTTCGGCAAGCTCGATGCCGATCTGATGACAGACCTGCGGCGTGACCTCATCCGGTTTGAAGCTCTGGTACGCATGGTAGGCTACATTGCCACCGGTCTTTCCGAAAGCCTCCTTGACTGCCATCATCTCTTCAAAGGCGGTGTCTGCATCGCACCGGATACCGGTGGTCAGATAGACTTTTTCATCACCGAATCTCGTTTTTTCTCCGTTGACTGCGTAGCCGATGGATGCTTTCAGGTCATCATATTCTGTTTTCTCCGGGTTCGCAGCATATTCCGTGACCCGTCTCAGACTGTCCTTGATCGGCCATATCTTAGTCGTTGCCATCTGATGACACTCCTTTCCTTCCTGCCTTTTTGACATCGTAGTTTGCCATCAGAAGCAGCCAGATCCGGTTCATGATGTCTCTGAGTTCCTGCAGATCATGGACATATTTTTCCTGCAGTGCAGCGTCTTTACTTGGCACCAGTTCGCTCAACAGCCGCCGGAATTTCCGGTCAAGACTGACCATTTCTTCATAGATTTCTCTCTTCGGAAGCTCCTTCGGTTCATGCTCCATCGCCAGCTTCCGGAGATATTCTGATACTGTCAGGTTGCATCGACCGGCGTTTTCGGTGATCGTTTTCTTCTCTGATTCCGTTACTCTGATGTTGATCCCTGTATTTCGTTCCCTCATTTTTTAACCTGCCTTTCCTGAAATTTTGTTGTGTGATCGAATCATTTTCTACCGGAAAGTTCCCGGGGTCATAGGGGCGGGAGGCCCCAATCCGGTGTATAGCCGGGGGCCGGTTTACCGGGCCGGCAACACCGGCGGCGATACATCGCCTATGCTCGCTACATTCGTAGACATACCTTTCACGGCAATACATTTCGTGGCCATACCTCATGTGCGCTCACCGCCCTGCGTGAGGATCTGTTTCGCCTTCGCGACAGACTCGTTCCAGTTCTCCTGCGTCTCTTCTTCTGGCTCATCATCTTCCGGATGCGGCTGGTACGTCAGAGTCATCAGACGTTCGTTGGCCGTACGCCTCTGCGTCATGGTGATACCAGCCGGGTAGAAGACCGTGTAATAGAATTTTGATATCTTCGCGCTGAGCATGTTCGGCTTCATCTCTTTCTCATTCACCGCCTCAAGCAGCTGCGTTGCAGTCCCGGTCCACTCCCCGCAGTCTCTGATATAATCAGAAATCCAGTAGAGCACCTCCGGGATCTCTTCCTGCGTAATCTCCTGCTCGGTCTCCTCTTTGATCAGCTTCCACCGAACTTTCTCAAACTCCAGAATCATTCTCCACTGTGGGTTGTCGCGACCGATGGCAGACAGTTCGCCGTGTGTCTGTTTCCGTTCCTTCTTCAAAAGCAGGATCTGATCCGGCACGCTGCTCATGGCGGCAGATCCGAGGATCTCATTGACGGGGTCTCTCTTATCTGGCATCTTCCGCAGGTGGTGGACGCAGACGATGGCGATGCCGTGGTTGTCGGCAAATGTTTTGAGCTTTGAGATCTCTGCATCGTCTTTGCTGTACTGATTCGCGGTGGATGTGCCGCTGCCGTCGTCGCGGATCTTCTGCAGCGTGTCGATGACTACCATCCTTATCCCCGGATGCTCCTGCAGCGTTTCCTGAAGCTCTTTCAGAAAACCTTGTTCAATGCTTTTGCGTTCCGTGCAGATGTGCAGGGCTGGCGTCGGTGCCTCACCTAGATCCAGTATCCTTTTTTTCGCTCGTTCTTCCCGATCCTCCAGGGGAAAGTACGCGACCTCGCAGCGAAGCGTCTTCCTTCCCAGAAATGCTCTCCCGGATGATACGGCAAGACACATGTCCAGCATCATCCAGCTTTTGCCTGACTTGGGAGCGCCGGCAATCATCGTCAGGCCCTGCGGGATCATGTCCTCTATGATCATCTCTGCCTTTGCAGGATCCAGCGGCTGATAGAACAGCTCCTCCGCACTTATCAATTTGAAAGCCATAATAAAACCTCCTTTCGGTTCGGCTTTGAGTGGTCTCTTCGAATGACGATGATGACGGTCGTGACGGTGATTTCGCCCGTGGCAAATGCATCGTCATCTGCGTCATGACCGTCACTGCCGGCTTTCAGACCACGAAAAAAAGCCGGCATACACAGCCGTTTCTCTGCACAACAAAATAG
>CACWSO010000035.1 GCA_902763505.1 uncultured Eubacteriales bacterium
GTTCACAGCATGTCTGCTGTGCTCCATCGTATCACTGGCAACAGGTTCATCATGGTCAACTGCTGGTTCCATGGGTGTTGCTATCATCGGTATCGGTACCGCTCTGGGATTCCCAGCTGCAATGTCAGCTGGTGCAGTCGTATCCGGCGCATACTTCGGAGACAAGATGTCACCGCTGTCCGATACAACTAACCTGGCTCCTGCAGTAGCAGGTTCCACTTTGTTCGATCACATCAGACACATGGTTTACACCGTTGCTCCATCATGGATCATCGCTGAGATTGTATATCTGATCCTTGGATTCACTCATAGCGGCGGCAGCGCAGACGAATCGATCGTAAACGCTATGCTGGAAGCTATTCAGGCTAACTACACTGTAGGAATCCTGTTCCTGATCCCACCGGTATTCGTAATCGTAGCTGTAATCGTTAAGATGCCTGCACTACCTGCTTTGATTGCAGGCGTACTGCTCGGTGTTCCATTTGCAGCAGTCCAAGGCGTAAAGCTCATCCCTAGCGGTGGTGAATTGTCAGACATTGGTAACATTTTAAATAATGGTGTAGGTGACCTTCCAGTTGGGACAGATATGGTAGATGATCCTCTGATTGCTGAGAAGTTAACTTCATTGCTGACGGGCGGTGGACTCCAGGATATGATGTGGACGATCTCCCTGATCATGATGGCAATGTGCTTCGGTGGTATCGTAGACGTAACCGGCATCATGGGTAATCTTGCAACTGCACTTTTAAAACTGGCAAGAGGGACCAGAGGCGGTCTGGTCATCGTAACAGAGTTGTCATGCGTATTCGTAAACGCGATCTGTTGCGACCAGTACCTGTCGATCATTCTGCCGGGCAGAATGTACAAGGAAGCTTTCGAAGACAGAAGACTGGCTCCAAAGAACCTGTCAAGATGTCTGGAAGACTCCGGAACGATCACTTCAAACTTCTTCCCTTGGAACACTTGCGGCGCTACCATGAGATCATTCCTGGGTGTAAACAGTGCGTACATTCCATTTGCAGTACTTAACTGGATCAACCCACTCATCTCAATGTTCTACGGCGTAACAGGTCTGTTCATGCCAGAGATGACGGAAGAAGAATATCAGCACGTTCTCGAACAGAGAGAAGCTGACAAAAAGGCTGCTGAGGAAGCTGCCGAGGCGTAAAGAGACCCATAATTTAATTCCTCCTTACACATTTGTGAGGAGCAATTGAATAATAATCACAAACGAGGCGTATACACCAATAATACACGCCTCGTTTGTGATATTATGTATTACAAATAAACACTTCTTATATTGTTTAAGGGGCGCCCTATGCAGGAGAAAAAAGTAGAAACAACCTTAATAAAAGCTTCAGTGATTCTTCTATTGGTGTCAACAGCAACTAGCATTATAGTTTTTTTTCTTCTGAACTATATGTTTGATTACTCAGGCAGTCGATTGCTGTTTGAAAATGACACCAGTGATTTCCAAACAAAGAGTTTAAGTATTTACGAACAGCTTAAAGCATGGCGTTATGTAAATGGAACGATGGTGTTAAGGATTCACATCGAAATAATTGTTGGGTTGATGACGTTTTTATTAGTTGAGTTCATGGGGATGGGCAGACTGGAACTATACATAACAAAGAAACGGATGGAGATTGAAAAAGAGCAGTTTATTCAGACATTGTCACAAAAGCAACATGAGTTCAATAGACATCTTCAAGCCATCAGAATCCTTGCAGAAAGATGCTGTGAAAAAACGTCGTCAGTATATGAAATTGTTGATTACATAGATGCTTTAATGTGCGTTGAAAAAGAGAGAAGCCCGGTTTTTTACTTGAATGACGGGGTCATATCAGCATATCTAGAAAAGAAAAAACGAGACGCGGAAAGAAGAGATGTTAAACTAACGGTGCTTGCACACTCTGAAAAATGTGAACTCCAATTAGAACGCCAGGAACTGGTCGAGTTGGTGGGAAATTTGACTGAAAATGCAATTGATGCGGCCGAAATGAATAGAAGGGGAAAAAGAGATGTATATGTGGAGATAGAGTCTACAAGAAAAAGATGTAGAATTGTAACAATTAATACGAAACCAACGGAATTTGACGCAATAGCAGACAACATTCTTAGGGATGGATTTTCGACAAAAAATAATTGCCATAGAGGGCATGGATTAACAAATGTTCAAAAAATAGTGAACCGTCATGATGGAAGCTTGGAAATTCTAACAGATGATGAAACAGTCATATTTCAAGTGATAATTGAATGGTAAAGATGCGATGTTTT
Source organism: uncultured Eubacteriales bacterium (assembly GCA_902763505.1). Taxonomy (GTDB): domain Bacteria; phylum Bacillota; class Clostridia; order Peptostreptococcales; family Anaerovoracaceae; genus Lentihominibacter. Next base: position 2,278 of record CACWSO010000035.1, read on the forward strand.
TGATAATGATAATAGAGGATACAGAAAAAGATTCACTTCGTTTACAAAAGATGATAACGAAGAATAACATAGATGCGACCTTTGTTGTTTACAGTAATGGTGAAGATGCATTGGATTATTTGAAAACAACAGGAAAAACGATCGATATGTTTTTCATTGATATTGTATTGCCAACAATTGATGGGTATCAAATTGCATCGTTTATTCGAAACAAAGAAGAATATATCACAACTCCTATCATTTTTGTGACAGGATATGATGGAAACCCGCTCAATGCTTTTCAGGAATACCATTGCTACAGCTATATTCAGAAACCCTTTTGTGAGGCAGAACTCCAGAAGCAACTCTTACCGCTTCTTAGCGCAACAGATAACAATAAAAAAGCAAGGATTAGTCAGATGGAAAGGAGGATTTCTCTTAATACGAGGAAAGGTGTCTCTTTAGTTCGTGTGCGTGACATTCTATCGTTAGAAGTGGATGGAAAAGATCTGATTGTCTACACAGAAAAGGCCACACATATTATCCCAAGAAAAACTCTGGACAGCTTATTGAAAGAGTTAAATGAACCAAGCATTATTAAGTGCCACAAGTCTTTTGCAGTTAATACCGAAAAGCTATCAGGTGTAGTTAAGAAAAAAAGAGATCTTTGGCAACCAATAAATAAGGCAACTGGAAAAGAGTTCAACTGCCTAATAAGCAAAACTTATTATGACGAAGTTATGGCTAAAAGCATGATGGTTGAAGTATCATATTGATATAATATGTCTTGCTGCAAAGGGGCTAACTCCCACTTTTTTCCCACACTTTTTGCCACTGACGGTCTCAGGTGAACACAGGTCAGCGAGAGTTACATCTTACAATCAACGTTGGAATTTCAACGTATTTTCGCGGAAACCCAGTAGTGCCAAGGGTTTCCGTTTTTGCTCGGGAGCAAAAGATCATAACGGCCATATTGCAATCCTGACTGAAACTGATAATGGCGGATACAGGCTGCTTTATGCCGACGAGGTCGCCGAAGGTCTCGATGATGAGTTGTTTACGACGGAAATGGTTGCAAGAAAGAACTCTCATGACAGATATGAACACGGGAATGCCGTGGGCCTCGCAGTTGCCGCACAGGATGACAAAGTAGCATTGGTCCAGAATTCTCCAGCAGGAGATCCGAAGCTTGGCCTTCGAAATCCAGACCTTGAGTGCGCGGTGATAGACAAAACCGGCGTCATCTACAACGGACTGCTGAAAAGCAGCCTTGTGGATATAGACTACGGCAGCACGGAAGAAGATATTAAGGCCATAGAGGATCTTGCAGGAGGTTCCATGGTCAAGAACGTCATAAAGCCAGTAAGCAACAAGAACCGGGTAGAGTGGAAGGCAGATTAATTATTTTTCCATCACACGACTCAATGCTAGCGCAAAATAGAGTTCATACTTGTACGGCATGTGATTGAAATCGTTGCCCAGAAGTTCTCTGGCTTTATTCAATCTATATATTACTGTATTCCTGTGGAGGAAAGTCAGTTCGGCCGTTTTGTTGAGCTGTGAATCTGCGTCGATAAGATAGACGGCGAGTGTCTCGATGAGATCCTCGCTGTTTTTGATTGGCTCAATGATGGACTGGTACGTTTGAATCTCGCTTGGGTCTCGGGAGAGCAAAATGTTCCTGCACTTTTCTGCCAGGGACAGCTGCCAGAAGTTAAAGGAATTTTCGCAGGGGTAGATTTTCTTTGCCAGTGCGACGCTATCATCCACATGACTAGTCGCCTGCTTGTCCAGAACAACGGCTTCCATAACTTCGGAAATGACATCGCTGTATTTCAATTTGATGTTGTCTTCAGGCAGAACGATCAGTGGGAGTCCAATGCGATTGGCGGTATCTAACAGTCTGGAATCGATTCCCCGCATGACGATATCCGAATAAAACAGGACAACAGCGACGTCGCCGCTGTTTTTGGAATGCTCCAGGATGCGACACTGTTCACTGACATCGTCTTTGACAGAATAAAACGACGTGATGACGATTTCGTTCGGGACAAAAAAGTCATCTTTATAATCATCGAATTCAATGACGGATATGGTTGTCACAACATTGTCCAGGCCCTGATGTCCGGCAACAAGTCTTGCTGCCGAGAGGGACGGGAGATTGAGACAGTCTCTTACTGTGATACTCATGTCCTTGTACCTCCGTATAACCATTTTACGAAAAAACTGCAAAAGCATCAATTATTGTTTGCCAATTTTTGTGATGATGCACAAAGATGGGGGAATAATTCAGGCAGCCGTCCATAGAAGCCTATCGGTTGCGAAGGTAAAATATATGTAGAAATTATTATTCTATCCTATTATCGTAATAAAGGAGGATACTATGAGTGAGAAAAGAGTAGAGGCAAATGCTCTGACTCCGAAAACAACAGAAGAGCGACAGAGTTGGATTTCGCTGGCCTTCGTACAGGCCGGTATCTGTGTCTGCGTTCCGTCATTCCTGGAGGGAGCTTTGCTCGCTGAAGAAATGCCTTTCGCCCAGGCCATCGCGGCCGGTATCGTGGGCAACATTATTGTCGTAGTGCTGATGTCTATACTCGGCTTTATCGGCGCGGACCTGGGACGTGCGTCTTGTACACTGGCAGAGTCGACCTTTGGGACAAAGGGTGCCAGATATATCATCAGCATTGTATATGCGATCAACCTGATCGGCTGGTTCGGCATCAATAATGAGGAGTGCGGTATGGCATTCTCCAACTTTATGGAGTCAGCCTTTGGGATAGGCATTCCGCATCAGCTGTCCAGTATCGGCTGGGGCATCATCATGCTGATCACCGCGGTCTTCGGCATGCGCGCCATCGAGAAACTGAACTATGTATCGATTCCGCTTCTGCTGATTGTTATGCTGATTGGTACAATTATGGCGGCTAAGACCTATGGACTGGACTCTCTGAACAACGAAGTGGAGCAGACCATGAGTTTTGCAGGAGGCGTCGGGCTGGCATTCGACTTCTACGCTGTTGGCGTCATCACCGCAGCAGACGTTTCACGTTTCCAGAGATCCAGAAAAGATACTGTCAAATCAACCGTAATCGGCATTCTGCCGATGGCAATCATCACCCTGACCCTCGGTGCCATGCTGACAAAGATGTCAGGCGACTATGATATCAGCTCCGTACTGATCACAGTAGGACTGCCGCTCATGGGCGTTCTTTCATTGGTCCTCTCGACCTGGACAACCAACGTATCCAATGCATACTGTGCAGGCCTGAATCTGGTCATGACCTTCAATACGCCGGATAACCGTAGACGTGAGGTCACCTTCATCTGCGGCATCATCGGAATCATTCTGGGCGTTGTCGGCGTACTGGGACGGATCGAAGACGTACTGAGCCTGCTGGCATACCTCGTATGTCCGGTCGGCGGCGTCATGTTCGCAGACTACTTTATCGTCGGCAAAGGCAAGCCGGAGAACTGGCACTCCGTGAAGGGCTGGAACTGGGCCGGCGTCATCGCCTGGGTCGTTTCCGTTATCGGATGCTATTTGATGGCGATCGATTATATGGGCATTTTGTTCTCCGCTATAGTATACTTGATTCTGGAGAGATTCATTCCATCACAGTCAAGACCGGGAAGCGCAGTTGCTGCCGAGGCATCTGAAGGAGATGATAATCAATGAGACAATTGTCAAAAGAAGAAATCATAGATCTGCTGACAGGGTGTACCGTACTGGGGACAGGCGGCGGCGGTGATCTGGTCAAAGGAATCGCCCTCATGGAAGAGGATTTTGCGAACAACAGACCGCTGATGCTGATGTCAGTTGACGAGGTACCGGACGACGCGCTCATCGGTACGCCTTATGGGTGCGGTGCACCGAAGACAGATGAAAGCGAGGAGAACGACAGATTTCAATCGCTGCCGCATCTGGAAGACTCCGCCGCGACATATGCCTTCCGCAGAATGGAAGAGTACATGGGGACCAAGTTCACTGCCGTAGCAACGACAGAACTTGGCGGAGAAAATACAGCAGAGGCTTTGCATATTGCGTGCATGCTTGGACTGCCTGTCATGGATGCAGATCCTGCCGGAAGATCCGTACCGGAACTGCAGCACTCCACATATTTCATCAAAGATCTGCCGATTTGTCCGGCAGCGGTTGCAACGAATTTTGGTGAATCCATGATACTGGAGAGCGCCTGTGATGACTTCCGCGCGGAAGAGATCATAAGATCGATTGCCGTCGTCAGCGACAATGAAGTCGGTGTAGTCGACCACCCGATCAGAGGTGAAGTTTTCCGTGACAGCGTTATTCCGGGAGCCGTAACGATGGCCGAAGATATCGGCAAGATCGTTCGTAAAAAACGCGCAGAAGGCGGACGAGCAGTTGCGGAAGCTATTGCAACAGCCCACGGCGGGCAGTTTCTCTTCCAGGGCACCTTGCTGGAAGCACCATGGGAATTGACAGGAGGATTCAACATCGGGGACATCATTTTGGAAGGAATCGGTGATTTCGCAGGACAGAAGTATGACATCGCCTTCAAAAACGAAACCATGGTAGCCTACAGAAACGGCGAGGCGGAAGTGATGGTGCCGGATCTGATCTGCATGATTGACGGAAACGGTGAACCATTCACGATTCCGAATTTCAGGGAGGGTATGGAATTCAATGTGTTCGCTCTGCCTGCCCATGAACTTTGGAGAACTCAGAAAGGTATTTCCATCTTCGGACCACGTGCTATGGGATATGATGTAGACTACAAGCCAGTGTAATAAGATATGTCTTGCTGCAAAGGGGCTAAAGAAAGATCCTCGTCGGTGCTGATGTGATACCTGCTGAGCAGCTTCGCCTGCTCGCTGTACTGATCGCACTTCAGAAGATCTTCCTTCAGAGCGATATGAAGTTTCGTCGGGCTCTGTCGGTACTTCGGCAGATAGCCAAGCTCATAGCAATAACGGAGATACAGCTTCTCCAGCCCGGACCGTCCCATGATGCGGTCGATCCGTCTCTTCAGACTGTAGTTGTTCGGGATGTGATACTGCTGCCGGAGTCGTACGGCACGGATACTGATGTCATTGTCCGCGATCCGTTCCTCGATCCGCTCCCTGGTGTATTCATTCCCCAGCTTATGGATCCGGATCGTCTTTTTCCAGCCCGGCGGAACGAGTCCCCAGTACTTTCTGGACGGATCAAAGTGCAGCTGATAGCCACGCTTTCTGAGCTCTGATTTAAACTCCTCCATGTTGACCGACAGCGCAACAGCTTCGTCAATGGCCTGCCTTGCCACATTATGTCTGGTCGGCATACCGGCCTGTTCCATCTTATACAGATACTGGTTGACGCCTTTGCCTCTCGGCTTGTCGATCGTCGATAGGCCACGCTCCCGGCAGATCCGGTCACTGACTTCACGCATCCTCTGATAGGTCTCTCTGCAATCGTGGTACCGCTTGCCGTCCTTAAAGGATACAGAGTTGATGACGAAGTGGTTATGAGCGCACTTTGTATTCACATGCGTTGCAATGACGACCTGAAAGCGCCCGCCCCATAGTTCCTCTGCAAGCCGGATCCCGATCTCATGCGCCTCCTGCGGAGTGACTTCCCCTTGTTTGAAGCTCTGGTATCCGTGGAAAGCAACGATACCGCCTTCCTTATCAAAACGCTGCTTCACCATTTGGAATTCATCCCTCGCAAAGGCCTTATTGCAGTTCAGCGTAGACACGAAGTACTTCAGTTCGGTCTTGCCCTCGTTGGCAGCGTACTCAATGACATCATCCAGTGCCTGCAGTTCCTCCTGCGAATGTTCTGCTTTTGGTGCAGGGTTCGCTGTCTTCTCTTCATTGCTGACGTATTCGATCGGAGCGGACAGGCTTCTTCGGATCGGCCAGATCTTCGTTACTGCCATGGCGTATCCGTCCTTTCCGGAAGCAGGTACCGTTTCTCAATGGCATGCTGGAATGCGTACCACTTATTTGCTTCCTCCTGCAGGAGCCTTTGCACCTGCGGGTCAGTGATCCGGCTCTCCATAAGCTGCAGCCTGTCGCCCATGGTCCTGATCAGTTCCATTGTCTTATAGAACTGTTCGTCCGGCGCTGGCCTTGGCGTGTAGCCCTTGATCAGCATGCGAATGAATGATGACTCATCCATACAGGCCGCTGATACTTTCTCTTCAAGGTCTGTCTTTTCCTCATTGGTCAGCCAGACCTGTACTCTGCGTTGTCGTTTTCTCATGTCACTGTATCACTCCTTTCTGTGTGCTCCCGTCTGTGCTCCCACGTGTGCGCTCATGCGTGCTCTCATCTGTGCGCCCGCCGCGCGCAAGGGGTTTGGGGTCTTCCCCAAGATCGCCGGACTGCGTGTGAACGCAGGGAGGCAGTGCTTGTTACGAAGCTACAGCCACTCCTCCCTGTTCTGCTGCTCCTCCAGCACCTTTGCCCTCATCGCTCCTGGTCTCTTGCTTTTGAGGCCGGTCCCGGCTCATATTTCTCCGCGAAAATGCCGTCTTTTCCCTGGAAAAACATCTCCGGAAGTTCGAACTTTTTTCGGAATTTTTCTTCCAGATCCTTTGGAAGTGACAGAAATTTTTCGCTTTCGATCGGCGCGTAACAAATAAAAAAAGGTCCTGCGATGATATCCAGAACCTTCCCGTTTTCATCCTGTATTGCACGGTTCATCTGCCGTCGTTTCATCTTCCCTTCGTCGTCACAGATGATGGCCACATCTTCCACCCGCGGATCATTCTCATCATAAAAAGGTGTGTATTCTTCGATCATTCCGCCAACGGTTTCCTGCATGGACCTGAGATCATCATTGATCTCGATGACCTCTGCTTTCTCCATCGGGCGGCATACGATGACCCTGATCTGCTCCTGTTCTTTTACTTCAAACTCGCTGTGTCGTTGCAGTCCTTGCCGATCGGAGGTGGTTCATTACGGATTTTGTAGTAAGGTTTCAGCTGATCGGCAATGGATGCAGCAGCGTTTCTCCCTGCAAAGTCCGCGTCCAGATGCAGCGCAATGGTATCGACATCTTCATGAAAGTCGAGTGCCTTTGTCAGCGCTACCGGCAGTTTTATCTGATTTGTACAACCCTTGGACGCATAGACTCCGCCCAGCGAGACCATCGGTTCTGCTCTCCATTCTCCGGTTCTCTGTTTCATGATCGTGGCAAAGGAAAGCAGATCAATAGCGCTTTCGAATACATGGATCGTGCTGCCAGCACGTTCGATCCGGAATGCATATCTTTTATCCGATCCTGCAGCATCTCCCATGATCTTTTCCGGTCCAGTCGCTCTGAAGCAGGCGTATCTTGGCACCTGTTTATGGTCATAGCCAACGAAAATGCAGTTGTGGTATGGAAGTGATTCATAGAGAAGTCTCTCCTGTGAAACTTGCTCATGCAGGCAAGGTATTCCTTGTACCGGTCACTTTCAAAGACCGCCTTCACACCTTCCTCCAGCTTCTCCGTGATTTCTTTGATCCGCTCCTTCTGCGACTTCTTATCCGGACTTCTGTTATGCTTCTGATCTGTCAATTTGGGTTCCTCCCTTCCGTTCTCATTCATATGTTGCTATGTCCTCATAGGGACAGAACGGCGTATCCTTCAGCATCGCGAACAGATACTGTCCGTCATACGGGCACTTGCTTTTATGCTTGGCGCAATTGTTCATGCGGCAAGTGTTATAACAAAAAATGTGAGGATTTCTCCTCACCTGCTTCGCGTATTTTCTTAACCTGTTTCTCACTTTTGGTCCTCCTTTTTTCCATAAAAAAGCCGTGAGCGTCATTGCCCACGGCAGATGTATCTTTATAACAATCAATCTGAAGCGTTTATCATGAGAAGATTATCTGAGAAATCGGTAGCCACACCGGAACAACGAATGTCAGTATCGTTCCACTGATGAGGGCAACGATTCCCAATTCCGTGCCTACAGCTTTTGTAACCGGCACCAACATAGTATCCATACAGCCGGCCGCTCCCGCAGCGATAGGACTGCCCTTGCTTATTCTGACCAGCAGCGGCATGAGTATGATCGAAAACACATCCCTGATCACATTAACGACGAAACCATATATTCCTGCTTCAATACCAAAGTAATCTGTCATCGTTGCACCTGTCAGACTGTAATAACCCATTCCGCTCGTTGAAATGACCGCATAGTTCAAAGGGATTCTCAAAACAATTCCAATGATCAGACCGCCCAGGATACTGCCAAGAAATATCGCCGCAGGCAGTATTAAAAGGCGCAAACCCAGCTTCCTGATATACTGAAAAACATGCTTGTTTTCTCCCAGACTGACTCCAACACCTATGTAAAGCAATACCAACGAAACCGTCAGTGTCCATTCAAGTACAGAATGTGAAATGCCCGGCAATATGAAACAGCCCGCCAGAATGCCGATTATAATACTTGTTGGCATAATGATAATAAGCGGAGAGAAATGGCTTTCCTGTTGTGTGTCTTCCGTAGATCCATTGGAGGCAAACTGTTTTCGGGTTTCTTCCAGTGGCAGCACTGTTTTCTCACACAGTGCGACAAGGAACGCACTGGCCAGAATTGCGAACAATGACAGCATCGCGCAGTTGAAACCGATTCGTCCAAGATGTCCCATGACCTGCGGGCTTGTTCCGATATTCAGGCCAATGACGAGCATCAGAATGACTAATGCGATATTGATCAGCGTATCAAAGCCCTTCAGAACTGCCCCCGGCAGACCACGCCAGCTTATCGCTGCGCCTATTCCAAGGCAGATAAATGGTATTAAAGTATTCATGTCATCACCTCGCAAAAGCTGAACTTATCCCAAGTATATGTTTCCTTTTGCTTAAGGCAATAGTTCTGACATGAAATGGCTTTCCTTGTACCTATCTTGTCACTTTATCAAGAAAAGCAGATCTGGTTTTGGAATAATACGTTTGTGAAATTGGGCACGCAGCACCATTTGGAAATACCGCCAGCCAGTTCCGACGCTCCGCAGTAGCGATTTCTTTCACTTCATGTGGATTTAAGGCAAAGCTCTTATGACAACGAACAAGATTGTCGCTGCCAATCAAATCGCAAAGAGTATCTAACGATGTACGTTTTATTGAATAATCGCCTGATTCCGTATGCAGTGTCACAGTTCTGTTCTGCACCTCAGCAAACAGAATGCTCTTCACCTCAATAAATGTCTCCCCCGCATCATGTTCCAGAAAGACAACACGCTCGCAATTTCTTTTTTCCGCGGCATCTTCTATGATTTTGTCAAGATATAGACCAATTTTCCCCTGTACATCAATACGCCGAATCGGTGTTGAAATATAGTTTTCCTTTTTATAGCCCTGGTAAGTTGCCAGCTCAGAGTAGCCGACTACATTCTGGCTGATTGAAGTAATGAACAGAATCGGTGTTTCCTTATACCTTTTGAACCCGCGAATGAATTCTGCCAGCTTTCGCCCGCCTTTTTCTTTCATTCTGATTTGAATGATGAAGATATCAATGTCATGTTTCTGTGAACGGATGATTTGTTCACATTCGGAGATATCCGTTGCGGCAATGATGCATGCAGTGTTTTCGAACCCACCGATGATACTTGAAGAAATCATTTCGTTATTCTTTATGCTGTCTGTGATTACCATTACAGTTATCATGTCTTTTCTTCTCCATACATAACTCGGCGCTTAATAATATGTAAATAATCTAACACAGAATTCACATTAGCAAAAGGTCTGGTTACAATCGCATTATTGCTTACCCCCTTTCTGTTGAAATAAGATGGCTTCATCATTGAAATGGAGGTGCCTTATGGATTATCCAAAAAAAGATGTATTGCTATACCGGGCCTATGTTTCCAGCGAGCCTCGTTTTTTCACGATAAAAGATCTGCAGAAAATGACCGGCTGGAGCGAAAACGTCGTGCAAATCAAGAATCCCGCTGATATCGTCATCCAGCCCGTTGTCACGGGCAGATCTCATATCGATCGACAGGATCTTCTTATGGTATCGAAACCCTTGTCGCAGAGTCTTGTCAGTGTCTTCAGTTTTGCTTTGTTGATTGCCATTTGCATCCTCCTTTTTCTTTATGTCATCGATTATTTCTATCAGACAGTATCCGCAGAACCTGGCCTCATGATTCCTGTAGATACATTTTTCCGGGCATAGTCTCATTGCTTTTGTCCTGCCTTTGCTCATGAATAGGTGCCCGGTTCCATCATCTCGAAGCCGTAGTCCGTGAACGCGTATAATCATTTAAGAGGATAAATACCATCACTTGATTTTTCAAGGCTTTGGGGTTGTCGCGCGTAGGGAAAAAGCACACACCCATTTAACAGAGAATACCTTACAGATGAAACCTGCATGAATCTTATATATACATATTTTCTGATATTCAGCTTTGTGAAAAAGGATTCTGCCATTAAACTCTTAAAGAGCATCTCGCTGGCCCTATTGTCATTATTATGTTCCCGGGCCTTTTGCGATTCAGGTTATAGTCATCGTTCCCAAATTTAATATGACGGTATCCATTGAGGATACCGTCATATTAAAGGGGTCGGGAAAGGAGCGCTTCTCTGTCTCCGGATGTAAAAACGCCGGTATGCTATTCGCTTACGAGAAGGAGTGCTGACAGAAGCGGTGAATAAATCTCAAAATGCTTTTGCGCC
>CACWSO010000036.1 GCA_902763505.1 uncultured Eubacteriales bacterium
GGGCGTCTGAATACATTGCTCTGCATTTTCGCAGAGCTTTTGTTATTTCAGAACACCTATTATGGAGAAAGGAAACATTATGGCAACGACAAAAGAAAGCATGAAAGTTATTGCAGGAGGACTGGACAAGAAGGAAGAGCCGGAAGTCGTTATGGAAGGGAAAGTGATCGCTGTAGAGGTGCTGACAAACCTGCTGAAGGACGTAAAGAAGGATTACGATTAAAAAGAGACTGTCACACTAATCACTTAGTGCAACAGCCCCTTTTTTTCTTTCCTTTATTTTTTTCGGACTTTTTACGGAAAGATGATTTTGGGTTTTACAAGAGGATTTTACAATAGGGCCTGTAATCAAGAAGGTTAAGAATATGATGAATCAAAGGAGGTTCAAATGAAGAGAAAATTTATGAAAACAGCAGCGGTCTGCATGGCTGCGATGATGATGCTCGGAAGCCTTGCTGCATGCGGTGGCTCTGAATCAGAGGCGCCAGAGGAAACTGCCGGAGGAAACGGCACTGAACTCACAGGTAATATCTCTCTGGCAGGAAGCACATCCATGGAGAAACTCTGCGAGGCCATGAGTGAAAGCTTTATGCAGGCGAATCCGGGCGTCACCGTTACTGTTGAATATACAGGATCAAGTGCCGGAATCGAATCACTTGTGCAGGGCAGCGTCGACATCGGTAATGCATCACGCGGTTTGGAAGACGGTGAAAAGGAAAGCGGCGCTGTTGAAAACATAGTAGCAATCGACGGAATCGCGGTCATTCTGGAAAAGAGTAATGAAGTAGCAGATCTGACTACTGAGCAGTTGACCGATATATACACAGGAAAGGTTACAAACTGGAAGGAACTCGGCGGCAAGGATGAAGCCATCGTCGTCATCGGGCGCGAGGCGGGCTCAGGCACCAGAGGTGCATTTGAAGAACTGTTGGAAGTTGAGGACGCATGCAACTACGCACAGGAACTCGACTCTACAGGTGCGGTACTCGCGAAGGTAGCGTCCACACCCGGTTCAATCGGCTATGTATCACTAGATGCAGTTGACGATACTGTAACAAGCGCTTCACTGGACGGCGTAGCAGCAACAGAAGAAAACATTACTGCAGGTGAATATAAACTGTCTCGTCCGTTCGTTATGGCTACAAAGGGTGAGATAGCAGAGCAGAACGAGTTGGTTCAGGCCTGGTTTTCCTACATCGAATCAGAAGAAGGACAGAATGTCATCTCCAAGGTTGGACTGATTCTCCCACAGTAAGAAAGGGAAGTTATGAAGAAAAAAGCGAAGTTAAACATCGTTGAAACAACAGCAAAGTATATATTCACGATCTGCGCTGTCATCGCTATCTTCGCAGTTTGTTCCATCACGTTCTATATGATACTGAAAGGCACTCCGGCATTTAAGACTGTCGGAGTGCTCGACCTGTTATTTGGAACAGAATGGCAGCCGACTGCAGAAGAGCCGAAATACGGTATTCTGTTTATCATTCTCTCATCCATCGTAGGAACAGGAGCGAGTGTGTTGATCGGTGTTCCGATTGGACTTCTCACAGCAGTATTCTTAACGGAAGTATCGGACAAGAGATTGGCTGCGGTCGTACATCCGGCAGTGGAATTACTGGCCGCAATCCCATCGGTAATCTATGGGCTTTTGGGCTTGATGCTCTTAAACCCGGTGATGTATCAGCTAGAAAAGCTGATTTTCGCAAACTCCCCATCACACCAGTTCACAGGCGGATCCAATATGCTCTCGGCAATTATCGTGTTAGCTATTATGATCCTGCCGACAGTCGTAAACGTCAGTGCGTCATCGATTAGCGCTGTTCCAAACGAACTTCGAGCGGCCTCTTTAGCTGTGGGGGCGAGCAAAATCCAGACGATCTTCAAGGTCACGATACCAGCAGCAAAATCCGGAATCATGACAGGAGTGGTGCTGGGTATCGGTCGGGCCCTGGGTGAAGCAATGGCGATCAACATGGTTGCAGGCGGTTCAGTCAACCTGCCACTGCCGTTCAACTCAGTTCGCTTCCTTACAACGCAGCTTGTCAGCGAGATGGGATATGCGGAAGGCACACATAGAGAAGTATTGTTTACGGTTGGGCTAGTACTGTATGTATTTATAATGATTGTCAACTTCGTGCTGTTGAAACTGAGAAGGGAGGCGACGGAAGATGAATAATCACACAGGGACATCCCTTTCGTTGGGACGGAAGAGACCGACCGATATGCTGCTGTATTTTCTGATTTATTTCTGTGCGGCGCTTACGGTAATTCTGCTTGCGGGAATTATCATCTATGTCTTCGTAAAAGGCATCCACGTTGTAGACTTGGGCTTCCTGACCTCGGTGACATCGGTACTGCAAGGGACCGTTGGCATCGCCGGAAATATCGTCAATACGTTGATGATCATACTGATCACCATGCTGATTGCCACACCAATCGGCGTTGGTGCGGCGATTTTTCTAAGTGAATATGCAAAACCCGGAAAACTTGTAAGTCTCATAGAGTTTGCAACAGAAACGTTATCCGGAATCCCATCGATTATTTTCGGACTATTCGGGATGATGTTCTTCGGACAGACGCTGGGACTCGGTTATTCTATTCTCACAGGTTCACTGACCCTGATTCTAATGGTCCTGCCACTGATCACGAGAAATACGCAGGAGGCATTAAAAACAGTACCCGGGAGCTATCTGCAAGGAGCCATAGGCCTTGGCGCCGGGAAGTGGCATACGATCAGAACCATTCTGCTTCCATCTTCGCTGCCGGGAATCATTACAGGTGTTATTCTGGCGATTGGACGTATCGTGGGAGAATCTGCAGCACTCCTGTTCACGGCGGGAAGCGCAAAGATGCTGCCGGCCGGAATTACGGAGTTGTTCCCGAAGATATTTGAATCCGGCGGTACGATGACGGTACAGCTTTATCTGTCTGCGACCAGCGAGGGTGATTTCGAAACTGCTTTTGGAATCGCTGTAGTACTCTTAGTTCTGGTATTTTTTATCAATCTGGGTACAAAGAAACTGGCAGCGAAATTTGATGTAACGAGGAAGAAATAATATGGAACAAAACATAAAAATCAGTGTGCGGAATCTGCACCTCCACTATGGTGTGAATCATGCGCTAAAAGACGTCAGTCTGGACATTCGTCCCAATGCGGTTACAGCTTTTATCGGCCCGTCCGGTTGCGGCAAGTCGACACTTTTGAAGACGTTGAACCGCATGAATGATCTAGTGGATAATGTGAAAATTGAAGGAAAGGTTCTATTGGATGGGGAAGACATCTATGCTCCGGAGGTCGACACTACGGTGCTCCGCAAGAGGATAGGAATGGTTTTTCAGCAGCCAAACCCATTTCCGATGAGCATTTACGATAATATCGCCTACGGGCCGCGAGTTCATGGAATCAAAGATAAGAAAAAGCTCGATCAGATCGTCGAAGAGAGCCTGAAGGGCGCTGCGATATTTGATGAAGTTAAGGACCGGCTTAAAAGGTCCGCCCTGGGTCTTTCCGGAGGGCAGCAGCAGAGGATCTGTATCGCCAGAGCTTTGGCAGTACATCCCGATGTACTCCTTATGGACGAACCAACTTCCGCCTTGGACCCAATTTCAACAGCTAAGATAGAGGAATTGATGGAAGAGTTAAAGAAGAAGTACACAGTCGTAATCGTCACACACAATATGCAGCAGGCGCTTCGTGTATCTGATGACACTGCGTTCTTCCTGCTGGGAGAGATGGTGGAATTTGCGGAAACACAAAAGCTGTTTTCTTACCCACAGGATAAGAGAACAGAAAATTACATCACTGGCAGATTTGGTTGATGGAGGGAGAACTAAAAATGAGATCAAAATTTGATGGACAGCTGCGCAAGCTGAACGATGAGATGATTTCCATGGGGAGCATGATCGAACATGCGATACAGGATGCCATCGATGCTTTCTTCAATCAGAATACAGAGAAAGCACGGCAGATCATGCAGGAAGATGAGTTGGTAGACCAGGAGCAGAAAAAAATCGAAAACATCTGCTTTCAGCTTTTGATTCAGCAGCAGCCTGTAGCAAGGGATCTGCGCACGATCACAGCAGCGATGAAGATGGTGACAGATATGGAGCGTATCGGAGATCAGGCTGCGGATATCTCTGAACTGACGATCATGATGGCAGACAGTCCATACCATCTGAAAGAAGATAATATCAGGAAAATGTCGGCGGAGACGATCATCATGCTGCTGCAGGCGGTGGAAGCGTATGTTGAAAGGGATATGGAGAAAGCAAGGCAGGTGATCGCTCATGACGATGTTGTAGATGAGCTCTTCGTAAAAGTGAAGGCGGACCTGATCGAGGTCATGCAGCAGAGCCCGGACTACGCGGAACATGCAGCAGATCTGCTGATGGTAAATAAATATCTGGAAAGAATCGGAGACCATGCAACAAACATTGCAGAATGGGTCATCTTTTCTTTAGACAACCGATCTGCAGAAAGAAATGAGGCTCAAAGATGAATGCATTATGGAGCTACATAGATAAGAAAAACTGGAAGGCGGAAAAAAAATACAAAGCAGTGTTGAAAATCGCGGGTATAGCGGGGGCACTTGCCGGACTTTGCATATGGGCCCTTGTCCGGAACTGGGCGTTCACGAGTCTTGACTGGATGTTCTGTTTCATCGTTTACCCCGCCTTCATTTCATGTCTGATTGCATTTTTGTATTTATGCAACCACAGTTTTCATAATGGAAGTATAGAAAGAGATATAACCGAGAAGAATAAAGAAGAGTGAACATATGGCGCTGATTTTTATTGTAGAAGACGACACAAGTATACAGGAAATTGAGAGGCTTGCCCTGGAAAACAGCAACTATATGGTACAGGCTTTTGACTGCGCTTCTGATTTTTATACAAAGCTGGAGACGATTATACCCGACCTGGTTCTGCTGGATATCATGCTTCCGGATGAGGATGGATACAGAATCGTTCGCAGGCTCCGAAGCGACCATAAAACGAGACGAATCCCGGTCATCATGATCACTGCCAAAACCACGGAGATGGATATGGTGAAGGGTCTGAATGACGGTGCGGACGATTATATACGAAAACCGTTTTCCGTCATGGAATTACTCTCTAGGGTCCGGGCACTGCTCCGGAGATCCCAGGAGGAAGTTCCCGAACAGTATCAAGTGGGAGATATCCGGTTGGATAATGAACGGCATTCGGTCATAGCTGGTGGCGAGAGCATCAACCTTACATTGAAGGAATATGAATTGCTCCGATATATGATGCTAAACGAGGATATCGTTCTGACCCGTGAATCCATTATGCAGGATGTGTGGGGGCAGAATTTTGAAGGAGAATCCAGGACCCTGGACATGCATATCAAAACGCTTCGACAAAAGCTGGGCGATGCCGGGAAACAGATCCGGACGGTCAGAGGAGTAGGTTATTCCATCGGAAGAGAGACGATGGGTAAAGACAAAGACCAGGGCGGTGAATCATGAAACAGAGCATCAACCTGCGTCTTGTTCTGATCGCTCTGATTGCTATTGTGATGACTGCGGTCGGCATTACGCTGGTTTACTACAATTTATTCCAGGGACAGGTTCGGAATGATCTGAAACAAAACGCGAAACTTCTGATGGAAACGGAAGTTTTTCAGCGTGCCTACGAACAGGAGAACGGGAAAACAGAGGACCTGGAGCATCTTGAATTCAGAAACCTGAGAATTACCTGGATCGACGAAGACGGGACAGTTCTCTATGACAACGATGCGGATATTTCAGGATTATCCAATCACTTGGATCGGCCGGAAATCAAACAGGCCTTTGCAAAAGGCGAAGGTGAGAGTACCCGAAAATCGGATACGATGAATATGAATACATATTATTACGCCCTCCTTATGGAGGACCATACGGTTCTTCGTGTGGCTACACAGGCAAGAACGATTACGAGTGTGATTATTTCCGCCCTTCCCGTCATAGCGCTCATTGCGATCGTAATCCTTCTGGCCTGTATTTTGATCGGACATTTTCTGACCAGGCAATTGATGAGGCCAATTGAAAAAATGGCGGACAATCTTGATGAGATCAGTACGGTCCCGGCTTACAGCGAACTGGAACCTTTTGCGGAAAAAATTCGCAGCCAGCACGAGAAAGTCTTAGCCGTAGCAAAGAGCGGGCAGGAGTTCACCGCGAACGTGTCCCACGAATTAAAGACACCCATTACAGCTATCTCCGGTTATGCGGAACTGATCGAAAACCGACTGATAGGGGAGAATGAAGTCATTCCTATTGCCGGAAAGATCCGTCAGAATTCGGATAGGCTCCTGTCATTGGTCATGGATACGATTCAGCTCTCAGAATTTGACCATATGGATATGACAAGAGCATTTGAACCGGTGGATCTGTTTTCTGTTGCCAGTGAATGTGTGAAGGATCTTCAGTCTCAGGCAGAGAAAAAATCGATTACAGTGAGCTGCGCAGGAAGTTCAGTGATCATCGATGCGGACCGCATGCTGATCCGGGAGATGATCGGGAACCTGGTGCAGAATTCGATCCGGTACAATAAAGAAAACGGAAAGGTACAGGTCAGTGTTACCCTTGCAGACGGTCATCCCCAGGTTTCTGTCAGGGATACAGGAATAGGGATTCCTGCCGATCAATTGGATAGAGTTTTTGAACGTTTTTATCGGGTGGACAAAAGCCGGTCTAGACAGACGGGCGGAACAGGTCTGGGTCTTGCGATCGTCAAACATATCGCGGAACTGCACGACGCAGAAATCGCAATAGAAAGTGTTCTGAATGAAGGAACGGAAATCATCGTACGATTCTACTGATGGACCCGCATCGGATCCGGCCTAGCGGTGTGTCCACATACATCTGAGAAATATGGCAAATATCCACATCTTCTATGAGGTGGCTTACAGCACATCTAAATAATTCAGTGCAAAGAAGACGAAGTATGCGAATGCCGGGGCCAAGGCAAAAGGAAAGACCATCAAGAAACTGAAAGCGAAAACCACGTATTATGTCCAGGTAAGAACTTATACAAAATCAAAAAGGAAAACATATTACAGCAAGTGGTCAGCAAAGAAATCTGTTAAAACTAAATGATCAAAGTAAATGAATGCATGGCATATAGAAACCAAAGGAACCTCTAAATAGAGGTTCCTCAGACTGTAGACAAAGGTCCCGATTATGTTGACCCCTTGCATACCCGAACAGGCGCGGTTCGCACAATTGTGGGCCGTGCCTACGGCTTTTATACTATAGAAAAAGGGAACGGAAATGGAGGTGCAGACCATGTCAAATACAAAATACAAGTTATCTTACGATGAGGTCAGAGTCATCGTGATCGCTCTGGTGGAACTGAAGAACCAGCTGATCGCAGAAGGAAGATACACAGACCCGGTCGACGAGCTTCTGATGAGATTTGTCGACTAATGATCCTTTTATCCGGGCGTTTGAATACATTGCTCTGCATTTTCGCAGAGCTTTTGTTATTTCAGAACACCTATTATGGAGAAAGGAAACATTATGGCAACGACAAAAGAAAGTATGAAA
>CACWSO010000037.1 GCA_902763505.1 uncultured Eubacteriales bacterium
ATTCTGGATACTGTCGTCGAAACCGTTCTGAAAGGATATGCTGATCATTCGATTTTTGTACGCGCTGACTGGGACGATCCGGAATTCACAAAAGATAAGACCGGCATGACTGCAGAAGATGTGGCACAGCTCATACAGGGACAGATGCGCTATATCCTGCATGATCCTCACATCAGTAAAGGTAGAAAACTGCTTATGATCGAGCAGTTCCGCAATGAAGAACTGGCGGAACTCCAGACGAAGCAGAATTATGAAGATGTCCTGAACTTTTTTATGGGAATGATGCGCTTTCTGATCCGTGAAGGGACATTGAAAGATGCAGACACCGAGATCATGGCTGCACAGTTTTCGTCCCCGATCACCGTCTGGATCAATCTGTGCGACCGTGAACCGAAGCGGGAAGACGAAGTAATGGATCTGGTCAGGAAACATGTGATGCAGTTTTTTGAAATCTATCGGAAATAGAACATTATGAACGAGGATTTAAAATAGCCGGTCAGATCGGAGACGGCTGACCGGTTTTCTTTCACACACCAGGCTAACGAACGATAGGACGCTAAGGAGGGATCGACGATGAAAGAGAGAGTCATGAAAAATGACAAGAGAGACAGAATGAACCCATTTACGATCCGCAAACTGTCCGAAGACGAAAGGCAGACAGCTTTGGATCTGGCGTGGGCAGTGTTCTCGGAATTTGAATCACCGGATTACTCTGCGGAGGGAACTGAGGAGTTCCGAAAGTGCCTTCACGATGAAGGTTATCTTTCAGGGCTGCATTATTACGGGACTTTTGATGGAGAAAAGCTGATCGGTGAGATCGCCATTAGACCGGACAGGAAACATATTTGCTTTTTCTTTGTGGACGGCAGATATCATCGGCGCGGGATCGGAACAAGGATGTTTCGGCGTTTACTTGAAGATTATCCGAACGAGACGATCACCCTCAATTCTTCACCGTATGGCCTTCCATTCTATAAAGCGATTGGTTTTGTGCCGACCGATGAAGAAAGGACAGTGAACGGGATTCGGTTTACACCGATGAAGTATGAGGGCAGGCAGGTTCCTGGAAAACCTACAGAAAGAAATGATTGATTTGAGGAATCTGTTATGAAAGAACTGGTGCTGTATATCCACGGCAAGGGAGGCTTCTCCGGAGAGAGCGAACACTATAAGCCGTTATTTCCTGAATGCGAAGTCGTAGGATTAGATTATCAGACCTTTACACCTTGGGAAACCGGGAAGGAAATCCGAGAGGCGGTCACAAAGATGAATGCTGAATATGACAGTATTACACTGATCGCCAACAGCGTTGGCGCGTTTTTCAGTATGAATGCCGGGATTGATGCGATGATCCGCAGTGCATACTTCATTTCCCCTATCGTAGATATGGAGCAGTTGATCCTCAACATGATGATCTGGGCCAATGTAACGGAGAAGGAACTGGAAGAGAAAGGTGTGATATCCACTTCATTCGGCGAAGATCTGTCCTGGGAGTACCTATGCTATGCCCGTGAGCACCCTGCCTGCTGGACTGTTCCGACAAGGATCCTGTATGGCAGCCGGGATAACCTGACATCCTATGAAACGATAAGTGCGTTTGCAAAGACTCATGGCGCTGAATTGACAGTGATGGAAGACGGAGAGCACTGGTTCCATACGGATGAGCAGATGCGATTTCTGGACAACTGGATCAAAAAAGGAAGGAGCAGTACGCTGCCATCGTAAACGGCGGCGTGCAGGCAGATCAATATGAAAGCAAGTCTGACCGTGTTCTTCGAGGATCCATTTTGGGTGGGGGTCTTTGAACGGATCGAGGATGGAAAGTTGTCCGTCTGTAAAGTGACCTTCGGGGCGGAGCCAAAAGATTATGAGGTCTGGGATTACGTCCTTCACCACTACTATGAATTGGTTTTCAGTCCGGCCGTCGAAACAGAAATAAGACAGGCGGCTGACAATCCCAAAAGAAGAAGCCGGAATGCGAGAAGGCAACTGGAGAATGTCGGTATAGGGACGAAATCACAGCAGGCTCTTCAAAGACAGCGGGAAGAAATGAAAGCGGAACGCAGGCAGATCAGCCGGGAAGAACGTGAGATGGAAGCCCAGCGCCGATTTGAAATGAAACAGGCGAAGAAAAAGGAAAAGAAACGGGGACATTGATGGCAAACGCAATAACGATCTTCAGAATGGCAGCCAGTATAGTATTGCTGTTATGTCCGGTGTTTTCGCCTGCATTTTATGTGTTTTACATCATGGCCGCGGTGTCTGATATGCTTGACGGATTCGTGGCGAGAAAAACAAATACGGCCAGCAGATTTGGAGCAAAGTTAGATACGACAGCAGATTATATGTTTGTGGCTATATGTCTGATCAAACTGCTTCCGGTCCTGAGTATTCCTGCATGGCTGTATGGTTGGATTGGAATCATTGCCCTCATAAAGGTTGTAAATATCATTTCCGGATTTGCAGTGCAGAAGAAGTTCGTGGCCGTTCATTCGGTTATGAACAAAGTGACAGGAGCGCTGCTGTTTCAATTCCCGCTGACGATTCGCGTTTTCCCGCTGAAATACTCTGCGATTGTCGTCTGTGTGGCAGCAACGTTCGCCGCTATTCAGGAAGGCCATCTGATCAGGACAGGAGAAATCGCTGATTAACAGTTAACAGAAATTTGACGGGGTGAAGACTATGAAGCACTGCGGTACACAGATAATTGAAACTGAACGACTCCTGTTGAGGAGGTTTTCAAAGGATGATGCGGAAGCCATGTATCGAAATTGGGCTTCGGATCCCGAGGTAACGAAGTATTTGACGTGGCCTGCTCATATTTCTGTTAATGTCAGCAGAGCAGTATTGGAGGATTGGGCTTCCTCCTACTCACAGGAAAACTATTACCAGTGGGCAATAGTCCTGAAAGAACATGGAAGCGACCCGATCGGGAGTATTGGTGCAGTGAATCAGAATGACGATCTCTCTATAATACATATAGGCTACTGCATCGGAAAAGCCTGGTGGCATCAGGGGATTATGTCAGAAGCTTTAAAAGCAGTGATGGATTATTTTTTTGATAAAGTCGGCGCCAATCGCATAGAA
>CACWSO010000038.1 GCA_902763505.1 uncultured Eubacteriales bacterium
ATGCATATAAGGATTCTTCTCAAACAATTCCGGGATCCTTTCATAGCCAAGTTCACGAACCTTGCCTCTGATGGATACAGCAACTGTAGACATAGTATCGCTACCAGCAAGGTAAAGTGCAGGTCAACCACAACCGCTTCCTCGGCTATACCAAAGACTCCGATGGGAATCTGGTCATCGAGCCGGAGCAGGCTGAGATCGTAAAACGCATCTACCGGGAATACCTCGAAGGCAAAAGCATGGATAAGATCGCTGCCGGTTTGGAGGCTGACGGGATTCTCACCGGCGCGGGCAAAGAACGATGGCATCCAAGCACCATAAAGAAGATCCTGACAAACGAGAAGTACATCGGTGATGCACTGCTTCAGAAGACCTATACCACCGACTTTCTGACAAAGAAGCGGATCAAGAACAACGGCACCATGCCACAATACTATGTGGAAGGTGATCACGAAGCAATCATACCGAAGGACATCTTCCTACTGGTGCAGGAGGAACTGGCCAGAAGACGCAGAGTGCACACCACCGAAAATGGCAAACGCCGCTGCTACTCCTGCAAGCATTGTTTCGCACAGATCGTATTCTGCGGTGAGTGCGGTGAGTATTACCGACGCGTCCATTGGAACAATCGAGGCTGCAGGTCGATCGTCTGGCGGTGCTGCTCACGGCTTGAGAACACCGGCCACGCCTGCCGCAGCCGAACAGTGAATGAGACGATTCTGGAGCAGGTGGTGATCGACGCCATCAATCAGGTGCTCTGCCAGAAGAACGACTTCCTGAAAACCCTACAGTCTAACATGAAAACGGCCATCACCGATCGCGACTCCCTTTCCCCGGAGGTCATCGACGCGAGGATGAAGGAACTACAGAGAGAGCTCCTGAAGAAAGCCAACCAGAGCGCAGACTACGACGCCATCGCTGATGAAATTCTCCGGCTCCGGGACATGCGCAAGCAGTCCGAAGTCGACAGTGTCCTCCGAGATGACCAGATGAAACGGATCAAAAATCTGCAGGACTTCATCAAGAAGCAATCCACCGACATCACAGAGTTTGATGAGGCGCTTGTCTCAAGGCACATCGCCAAAATCATCGTCTTCGAGGATCACTTCACAGTAGACTTCAAGTCCGGGATCACAATTGATATCGAAGCATAATAAGAGCTCCCCACCGCCGTGATTGGTAGTGAGGAGCTTTGGTCTATCTTACTTCTTTTTCTTCTTTTGAGCAGGCAGCTCATCATACATCGCTTCCAGTAACTCTCGCAGGAACTCCCTGTTCTCAACATCGTCTACAAGCAGCATTTCTTTCGCACCTTCATACGGCAGTTCCAGATCCGCATCCGGCATCATTGCCAAGGCTGCCTTCACCGGCTTCACCAGAAAACGGTCATCGTAAATCCCGCCGACTACCTTGCTGCGATAGTAGATGATGTATTCCCCCATCATCGCTCGATAAGATATATCGTCCAGTCCTGACAGCTGATCTAAAATGTATTCCAGATAATCTTTAGATGATGCCATAAACTCTCTCTCCTACATTGATTATGATGATTGTCCTCTTGTCTTCCTGCAAATTGCCACAATGCATCCAATTACAATAGGAATAAGATGCAAATACCACAGAAGGTCAAGCCCGGTTGTCACCACCATCAATCCTACCAGTGATACAAACGCCGTAATCAGATAACACACCAGCAACACTATACCTAAAACCAAGCCTGCCTTTTCTTTTCCCCATAGACAGGTGACAAGAAATCCGATTCACATGATCCACGCTCCGGTCTTATAGGGATTAATGATTGTAAAGACAGGCAACAGCAAATCCTGTGTTGCATTAGGCAAAACAAATATATACACGCCCATGAGCACGAATATTACAATACAGATCGCATCAATGATCTTAACTGCCTTCATAGACATTTCGACACCTCACTTACTCTTGAAGCAGAGTCTCTTCTAAATAATCTTCCATCTCATAGATTCCCCTGTACGGTTGTTCGATATAGTGTTTACTATCTTTATCGTAGTAGTAAACCACTGTTGATTCACCAACGGTATTGATGCTGATGGTTCCGTAGGCGTCAACATTCGTAGGCTGGTCATTTACGGATTCCAACCGAGTCGGTTCAGCTGCGCTTAAAGCAGTCATGACTGTCTCAATCTGATTGGCTTCTGTAATATCGGCTTTAGCTCCGTCGAACGTAATGACCTCTATACTTATGACAGCCTCATTGGATGGCAAATCTATCGGCTCAGCTTTCTTTCCGCATCCAGCCAAAACTGTCAGAATGCAAATCATTGTTAATATAAGGATTCTTCTATTCATTCGTTAATATCCCCACGTCATCAGCTTCCACTGACCACCGTCAGAACGTGCCAGCCACCATTGCCAATCTGTGTACTCTTCATCTGCATTCCAGGCGCCACCGCCTTCTTTTGGTGAATGAAAATTGCTCTTAAACATGATACACTGTGTGAATGATTCCTTTGCATCATTTGCTTCTTCCAGCTCATTCATCCACTTTATGTTTTCATCATTGCATTCCTCATCCGTACCATAGGTGATGCTATGCAGTTCGCAGCCATCCCAAGTATCAAATTCTTTTTTTATCATCTGAATTGCAGAATCCATATCTTCTTTTGAGTATATTGATGAATTGCCGTAATCTATTGTTACTTCAGACGAAGACTTCGCGCAACATCCAGCTAACATAACAACACATATAACGGTAAGCAATAATGCAATCATTTTTCTCATCGTTTCAGTTCTCCTATTCTCTCCCCATTCTTATATACAACCGGCGCAGGGTCGCCCTCTTCTGATGTGTAGTCCGGTCTCTCGGAAAGCATCTCTATCAGATCGTTCTCATCATTGAAGAGTGTGATTTTGAATGGATCGCCGAAAGCGATCTTCTCCACGAACAAATAGTTGCTATCGACAGATTCGATATTCCTGCAATCAATCAGAATA
>CACWSO010000039.1 GCA_902763505.1 uncultured Eubacteriales bacterium
AGATATCCATCACATCGTTTTGTAGCACCAAGCACCTTTGCGATCGCCTGGGCAACAGATGGCTTCTCCGCCAGGGCCAAACGATATCCCATAAACACACGCTCCTTTCTGTTTGATAGCAATAAAAAACCAGCCTTGCGATATTCACAAGGCTGATATGTATTGGCATCACTCTATTGGATTATTTCTCGGTTCTATATTGAATTACAGGTGGCTGTTTTCCACCTCATGTAATAATGTCAGAGTGGCAGTAACAACGCTTACTACATACATGGCCTCAGCATTATTCAGCACTTCATTATCATGTGCGTAGCTTTGCTGATTTCTTACATGGTTATATTTTTCGAATGTTGAAATGCTCATTTTCATTGCCTGCTCTGCGAAATCAGATTGGAATACTTTATTATCACGGTAATACTTAGAAAGAGATCCTGCCAGGCTATGAAGCGGAATGCCATCCCCTTTATTATCCGTAATGGGAATTCCATGGGTTTTACATATTTCTCGCAGATAACGAACTGAATATGTGTGCAGCCGATCCAATACGAGTGTAGGTTCCCCTTTGTTCAATGCATCACGAATATCCCGTGATAAAATATCAAAAGACTCAGCCTGTTCATCAGGTAAAGATATTTCTACAGCATCATTTACCAGATAGTCTATAGAATGAACAAGATAGCCTGTAGTTGTAGGCCGTAATGATTTCTGAATCTTCTCTTTCAATAGTCGTTCTCTTGCCTTCAGTATATCTATCTGCTTTTCAGGTCCTTCAATTGTAATATCCAGCGCCTTCTTATTCCAATTATCACCTTTCATCCCTGCATAGTAAGCAAGCCCCAGATCTTCATATTCAATCCTGCATGAAATTAAAGCCTTTGCAAGTGCATCTTCTCCATTCATTTGCAGAAAGCGAATCACCTGATTTGTGATGTCATCTGGAATTTCATAAGTAAATTCGTACTGATTCATAATACTCACTCCCAACGTCTTTCTTATCAGCACTTGCATCATAGCATATCTTTTTGAATATGATATGACAAAACGAAAAATATGTACCGGGCGGCACCGGCCGCCCTTTCTGGTCACTTCTCCATACCTGCCACCCTCGCTCTGGGTCTGTCAGCGTTTGGAGAGAGTTTTCCCGCCACCTGCGCTGTCAGCTGTTCCAACTTCCCGCGTGCGGATTCACGATCCCTGCTCTTATAGGCTTCCACTCTGGCCTTCAGCTCCCTGTTCGGAACTGCGGTTTTCTGGTTCTCCCAGATCCGTTTGCCATCCTGCTCACCCACCTGCACCGCTTTCGTGATGGTCGTGGTTCCATCGGCAGGGATTTTTGCCCAGAGGCCTTTCCCGTACTTGTTCTCATGCACGGCCTTGGCCGGTAGTACGAAGGAAGCCCAGGGCGTATGGTCGCCTTTGTCCTGGTTCGGGATCAGGATGCGCATATATTCCTTGCCGTCTTTACCTGTAAACGGTTCCGCCAGTCCCTTGCCGAACTTGATGCTGATTTCCTCCATCTTCTTTTCCGTCCTGTTTTCCATGTTCTGCTCCTTTCCATGATAACTGCCTCTTTCTTCGGCAACGTTCATAATGCTTTCCGCTGCAACACCTCGGTATGTCGGATCAAAATCCACCGTGCCCTGTTCCCTCATGCTGAAGGTGTGTCCGGTGCCGCATCCGACAATCACATGGTCTACGCAGCTGATCCCGATCAGTTTCCCGGCTTCCACAACACGTTTTGTGAGTTCCACATCCTCCCTGCTCGGGGTCGGATCACCGCTTGGATGCGTATGAAGAAGGATCGTGGACGCCGCTCCGGAACAGATTGCACTTTTTGTGATAAACGGGATATCCGCGACCGTTTGTGTCAGATTTCCGACACTCACGATGTTGAAGTTTATCGGCTTCATCTTTGCATTGAGGTTGACCACGCAAAGTACTTCCCGATCCTGCTGCATCAGTTCCTTTCTCATCACATCGACAGCAGCATCAGCATTGGAGATTGCCTGGTCAGAATACAGGCTCCGCCCTTCTGCCAGTCGAAGGACCACTTCCTTCAGTTCATATTGCTTCCCGCTCTGAGCT